>NZ_CEEDCD010000017.1:0-424311 GCF_979253085.1 Dyadobacter sp. AC419
ATGAGCTGGAATTGGCGTTTACTTCTTCACCGGCTTCAATCCTTTCATCACTTTCAGGCCGATAGCAGGCATTTTTGGAGAAGCGCTAAGCAATTTTGGCTCCGTTTCCGGCTCAATGTATTCCTTCACATTCGACAAATAACGCTCGATGATAAATGCCTCTTCGCGTTCAAACTGAATGGATTGCTCATTTAGATAGTCAGAAAGATCATACAGTTTTTTGTGAAAAATGGCTTCGTCCAGGTTGCCATTGAAGTGATAATCATTCTGAAATCCGTTATCAAATTTGAAGACGATAGGCGTTCCGGCATTGGCAATAAGGCTTGCAGGCGCTCCGGTCAGCGTGATGGGAATGTAGGTTTTTTTGTCGTAAATAAATCCGCCGTGGTTCGTCTTAATGTGCTCACGCATATTCCGCGGCGTATCGCCTACAAACAGCACATCGACAAGTAATATTTGCTCTGCCGCATGAAATTGCGCCGCGTTTTCGATGAGGGGAAGTGTTGAAATTCGGATCATTTTGTCTTATCGTTCTAAAATTCTGATGAGGTCCTCGTTAATGTAATAAATCTCTTTCCCGTCCCTTTTTGGTGTCAGGATTCTCGCTTTTACAAGATCGTCCATGTATTTGGCAACCGTTGTGCGTGAGTTTTTACCGATGGCTTCGCCGAGTGTTTTTGGTTTGCTGTAAGGTTGACTGAACAGCGCTTCGTTCACTTCTTTGTTATACCATTTAATGTGTTTTTTGCCGTGAAGGAAAGTCTCCGACATTTGGCCTAAAATATCGTCTATGAGCTCGCTAGTGAATAAGGACGTTTTTTCGACCGCATCGAGCATATACAAAATCCAATTTTTCCATTCGCCCCGTTGCGTTACCCCTGCCAGATTATAATAATAGTCGTCTTTATTTCTGATAATGTATTGTGACAAATATAAAACGGGCAGCGACAAAAGCTTTTTATTTACCATATACAACAGATTCAGTACGCGTCCCGTTCTCCCATTTCCATCCTGAAACGGGTGAATGGCCTCGAATTGATAATGTGCAATGCACATTTTAAGAAGCGGATCAACCGGATACTTCTGATCGTCATTTAAGTATTCCGTCAGATTAGCCATCATATCCTCAATAATTCCCGGTCCTCGTGGTGGTGTATAAATCGTTTCACCAGCCCTGAATTCACTTTCACCTCTTTTTATGACGATAACAGCCTGCGGCACGCGCAGCTCAGCAGTTGTGTCTTTAATTTGCTGGAAAATGCTGATAATCAAGTCGGTGCTGATCTGGCCACTTTTTAACAGTTCGCGATAACCTGCCCAAAGTGCTTCCCTGTAACGAAGCACTTCTTTGGTCGCAATATTGGTCCGGTCTTCTTTCGTCGTATCCGAGACTGCCTTATAAAGGTCATCTTCTGTTGTGAAAATATTCTCGATTTCCGTAGATGTCCTGGCTTCCTGCAATCCGATTGTGTTGATCAGCATGAGCGGATTAGGAATGCGTAAAACCGTAGCATTAACTGCTGCAAGTGCGCGGGATGCCGAAACGAGCTTTTTCAAGACATCTATATCATCCTCAATGCCAGACTGCGGAGGCAGCAATGGCAGCGCATTGTATGGCTTATTACGATCGTATCTTTCCATCAAATAACATGTCCATTTTTTGGCTTAAATTGGACATGATGCAAATATATGTCCATTTTCTGGACAGATTATTACTACGCGTCCAGTTTCTGGCTAAAATTGGACATGTAATTTACGTTTTTGGTCTGATTTTTAAGGAACATCAAACAAATCCGCATTTTTACATTGCATAACCAGGCGATTATCAGCACATTGGAGGAATAAATACGTCATTTATGGAAACCAGAGACATTGCGCAATGGAAAGTGGCACTTGCCTTTTTTGCTATTTATGTCATTTGGGGCACCACGTACATTGCCATTACTTTTGGACTTGAAAGCTTTCCGCCGTTTCTGTTTTGTGCCTTTCGTTACTTCACAGCTGGTTTTCTGCTGTTTGTAATAGCCAAATTGCAAGGACATCAAATCCCACCTTTAAATATTCTTACCACGACTTCGCTCGGCGGCACGATTGCGCTGGTCGGTGGTTCGGGGCTGGTAACCTGGGCAGAGCAATACATTGGTTCGGGGCATGCAGCGACGGTGATTGCGACCGAACCTTTCATGTTTATCCTGTTTGACCGGAAGTTGTGGCGATTCTATTTTTCCCAAAAAAGCATCATTGCGGGGCTTCTTTTGGGCTTTGTAGGCCTTGTGCTGTTTTCTTACGCGGCTGTTCCTAAGGCAGGAACGGAGAATATGCAAATGATCGGAAATCTGGTTTTAATATTGAGTGCAGCATTATGGGTGGCCGGTTCACTGTTGAGCAAAAAGGCAGACACAGCAGGTTATTCCAATGTTATGCTCGCCGGAATCCAGCTTATGGCGGCAGGCGTTGCAAGTGCAATATTTTCTGGATTGACAGGCGAATATCCTCGTTTTACGTTGGCAAATGTCACATTTGAAGCTTGGAGCAGCCTTGTTTATATGATCACGATGGGTTCTATGGTCGCGTTTCTGGCATTTACCTGGCTTATGACCATTCGCCCGCCCGCGCTGGTGAGCACGCATACATATGTGAACCCGGTTGTGGCTGTGATTGTGGGTTGGATGATCGCAGACGAAACATTTAACGCCATGCAGATCGTCGGGCTGGTGATCATCCTTTTAGGCGTGCTGCTCACCAAGTTCCAGGAATACAAGGCGATGCCCGTTTTTGCCAAATACTTTTCCTTCCGACGACAAAAAATGTAAAAGGTCAGCCTTTCAAAACGGCACGATAATTTTCAGGAATCAGCATTAATAACGAAATTAGGCCACATCAGAAGTATAACCGACCCATTCATGACAGTCAAAACATACAGATTCATAGCATTACTAGGCGACGGCCGCGAGGGTTTCAGCGACAAAGCCCTGGACGAAGAATGGCCCACAGAACCCATCGTCATCGACGCATTCGGCTTTTCCGATGTTTACAGATATTCGGGCGTCGTATTTTTGAATGAAGAATGGTTCGCCAAATACAGCAAGAACTGGCGCAACGACACATCAAAAATCGACGCCCTGTTGACCGATCTCATCAAATACACCGCCAAAGATGTTCATTCTGAAAAATCTAGCAAAGATCAAGGATTATCTGGCCTCTCCGCCGGAGACATTGGAGGAGACTATTCAGGTTTGGAAAGGGTTTTATGATCCGGAGTTGAAGGTGATTTGATGAGGAGGGAATGAAATTCAGGCTAAGCTGCTCGAAAAATCATTTGATAAACTGATTACGGTTTGCTGCCCACCATCCTTTCTGAACTTCGCGTGCCAATTCGGTCGCCTGCTCTTCGGTGCCTTTGTTTTTGGCATTGGATTCAATGAAGCGGAAATAGTCCGCAAACGCCTGAACCTCTCTAATATCGACAAGAGACGCGTCCAAACGAATTACAACTTCATTTTTTTTGCGTTCAATGATCATAGTGTTTGCTTTTTTCAAATATAACATTTATTTGAGACGAATTATTCTCTCATGAAAGTGCTGGCAAGCCTAAAAAACAAAAATTGCCAGGGGCTGAAGCCCCCGGCAATGGATTAATTAATAAAAATAGCATTAATCAAAAGATTCAGAATCCTCAATTATAACCAGGATTCTGCTTCAACATTGGTGCCCCATTCACCACACTCATGTCAATTTGATATTGCGGAATGGGAAAGTAATTATTCTTGCCATTAATAAATTTCCCACCAGCCAGATCGCTCGTGATCTTGGATTCGTAGCTGAAAAAGCTGTTGAGGGTTTTGTCGGCTTGGTCCCAGCGAACGAGGTCGAAGAAGCGGTGGCCTTCCATGGCTAGCTCGATGCCGCGCTCGAAATAGATGGCTTTCAGGACATTATCCTTTCCTTTGGCAGCGAGCGTGCCCGCCGGATAGGGCTTTACAACATAGTTTGCAGCTGGCGTTGTCGAAAATCCGTCCATTGGGTTTTTGCTGTCAATGTATTTGTAAAGCCAGCCCGTTTTGTCTGCGGCCCTTGCTCTTACGCGATTTACATATTCCTCTGCTTTGGCCAAACTTCCTGCATTTGCCTCTGCTTCTGCCGCCATTAAAAGCACATCAGCAAACCGAATCACAAGCACATTAATGGCATTTCCTGGCGCCCACGAGGTCAAATCAGCATAAAGATCCTGGGTTTTTTGTCTGTGAATGTTCTTTTTAGGAGCATAAGGACCACCGTATTTCTGATCGCGCACCCAGTTCATGCCTGGGAAAAGACCCCAGTCGTGGTAAGGAATGTCGCGGCGGCCAACGGTCCAGTCAAGGCGTGGGTCGAGTGGGCCGGGATCGGTTGTGAATGCGGTGGAAGATGTAATGCCGAGGTCGTTCTTAACGGCGTGACTATTGAAATCATCCACATAAGGCAAGCCGTTCGCGTCTGTGCGATAGCTGTTTACGAGCATTTGAGATGGTTGGAAAAATCCGCAGCAAGCGAATGGAGCGCCTGTTCCGTAAGGGAAATTGAGCATGCCGCCCATATTTGCATTTGTAATGTCCAGCGTTCCGTCATTCGCCACCATCTGGATCGCGAAGACCGATTCAGCATTGTTTTTCGTAGCCGCATCGAAGTTGTCTTTGAACGAAACCAGATTGTATTTCAAGCCATTGGAAGTCACGCCGCTGCTGATCACCGTTGCAAAAAGCGTTGCCGCTTCTGCAAATTTGCGCTGGTACAAATAGGTTTTGGCAAGATAAGCGCCTGCTGCCCATTTGTTTGCTCGACCAACCAGTGTCTGCGTCGGAGGCAACTTTTCATAAGCAGCCTTGAAATCCGCCTCGATCATCGGCCAGATGTCCTTGTCATTTGGCTGGTTAAAATCCGTCGTCGTTTCATCGATCCAGGGCACCATATTCCACATTTTTTTCAACTCAAAATAATAATGTGCGCGCAGAAAAAGCGCCTGTCCTTCAATGTTGGCCTTATTCGCCTCCGGAATGTCTGTTACCAATGCCAAAACCTTCAAAACCGCATTAGCGCGTGTAACTCCTTCGTAAAGCGCGCGCCATTTGGTGTTGAAAAAGCCGTTATCAGCGCCGGAAGCGAATGTTGCGATCGCATTAATAGGCGTCTGGTCACCGCCGTCGCTTCCCTTGTGCGCGTCGCCGCCAGGGATGGAGCCGTAAACCCAGTTATCCGGCGGCGCTTCCCAGCCGCTTCCCCCGTTGAAATCGCCCTGCCCGTCCAATGCCGCGTAAGCGCCGGTCAGCAATCCGTCAACGCCTTTTTGGTTGGCGAGCACTTCGTCGCCCAATGCGCCTTGCACGGGTTTGTCTAAAAAATCGTCCTTGCAGCCTTGCATCACCGAAAAGCTGGTCATCAGACAAAAAGCCATGATATATCGAAATCCCTTTTTCATGTCAGTCTCTGGTAAATGTTAAAAAGTAAGATTAATGCCCACTGTGTATTGTTTCGAAGAAGGATATGAGCCTTCGTCAATGCCAAATACGGTCGGGTTGCCATCTGCATTCCGGCTCACTTCGGGATCAAGGCCCGAGTATTTTGTGATGGTAAACAGGTTGGTTGCCTGCACATAAATCCTGAATTGCTGTGTTTTGATCTTTTTCAAAAATGCAGGAGCAAATGTGTAACCCAGCTGGACATTTTTTGCACGCAGATATGAGCCGTCTTCTACGAAATAAGAGTTAGGCACATTGATCGTGCTGAATGAGCTCGAATTTTCCTGGATCGGCGCCTTAGCATTGTGATTTTCTGGCGTCCAGGAATCGTAAAGTGCTGTTTTGCTCTTTGCACCTGATCTGGATGAATTGAAATCACTCCACCAAAGTGTCTGGTTCCAGATCTGATTGCCCTGCACGCCATAAAGGAACAGGCTAAAATCGAACTGTTTGTAATTAAAACCAAGATTCAAGCCATAACTGAAATCCGGGTTAGGGTTACCCAGAATGGTGCGGTCGGCAGCTGTGATCTGGCCGTCGCCGTTTGTGTTTTCATAACGGAAACGTCCTAATGCAGCGCCATCCTGGAACACTGCATTTGCATCGCCCGTCTGTGCAACGGCTTGTGCATTGGCCGCGGCAATTTCTTCTTCCGAATTCCAGAAGCCAACCACTTTGTAACCAAAAAACTGCCCTATTGAGTTGCCAACCTGGTTTCTCACAATAGAATGTCCATCAAAGCCGCGACCTTCCAAATCAAAATAATTGGTGCTGTTGGTCACCTTCAAAATTTTGTTGTTATAAGTTGTGAATGTCAGCGTCGCGTTCAGTTTCAGGTCTTTGGCAAGATCAAAGTGGGAGGTAAGCTGCAAATCGATCCCTTTGTTCTTCATTTGCGCAATGTTCACGAACGGAACCTGGCCACCACCCGCCGTGCCGATCAATGTCGGGTTATACAAAAGATCTTTTACATCCTTAATATAGTAATCTGCGATCACGTCCAGCCTGCCTTTGAAGAATGTGGCGTCGATACCAAAGTTTGTGCTGATATTTTTCTCCCAAACGGCATCCGGATTTCCGATCTGGCTCTTTTCAAATCCTTCCAGTGCGCCCGTTCCGCTCGTGCCCGAAAGGTCATAATAGGAGCTCCTGCGGTTGGAACCATAAGTTGTGAAAGCATTTCCGGACCGAACATTGATCTGATTACCCATAACCCCATAATTCGCGCGCAGTTTCAGGTCGTCCAGCCACGTAATGCCTTTCATGAAATCTTCCTGGGAAACCCGCCATCCTGCGCTTACCGCAGGGAAAAGGCCATATCTTTTATTGATAAATTTCGAAGAACCGTCGCGGCGGATCACAGCACCGAAGAGATATTTATCATTATAAATGTAATCCAAACGGCCTATTAATGAGAACAATGCATCGGCTGAGCGGCTGCTTGAATTGCTTCTTGTGCCCGACCCCGTTCCCAGGTTCATGTAATTGGGATCAAAAGAAAAATAACCCTGCGTATCGCCGCCAATGTCGTAACTCTTGCCATTATACGCTTCTGTTCCCGCAACCACGGTCAGGTCGTGCTTTTGCATGGTTTTGTGAAATGTTACCAGGTTCGTCCAGGTCCAGTTGAAGCCAGAGTAAGCGCCTTCGGAATAGGTGTTGGTGTTGCTGTTTTCCTTGTTTTCATAGGTTGGGAATGCAAACGAATTCCAGCGTCCCGAATAATTTTCACCCCCGAAACTCGTGCGAACCGTGAAGTTTTTGAACAAATCCACTTCTGCGAACACATTACCAAACAAGCGGTTGTCCAAACCTTTATCATAACGTGTACGATCCCGCATGGCCACCGGGTTAAATGCGTCACCCATGCCAGCTGCGCGGCTTCCCGCATAATTGCCCATAATGTCGCGCACAGGAATGATGGGCTGCATGCGGAATGAAAACGCAATCGCAGATCCACCATCAGAAAGCGCACTTTTTGGGTTATCGGAAACGGAAAAAGCCAGGTTTTCGCCGATCCGGATGTGCTTGCCAACATTATACTGGCTGTTTGACCGGATCGTGTAGCGTTTCAGATAAGTGTTGGTCAGAGCGCCTTTCTGATTAAAATAATTTAAGGAAAAAAGATAGCTTCCCTGGTCGCTGCCGCCGCTCAAAGAGATGTTGTGGCTCGTCGAAGGAGCACGTTTGAAAATCTCATGAAACCAGTCTGTGCCTTCTTTATTTGCTTTTACAATCTGATTGAATTTATTAAAATCGTCCACCGACGTGTATTCTGGATTTACATAATACAGATCAGTATTTGTGCCGGGATCCCCTTCCTTAGCGCCGGTAGGCAGAATATAATCGGGCAAAACAGGATTAGGGCCCGAGCCATATTGGTCGTCGCCAACGGTCGTTCCTTCATTCCGCTGCACCTGGAATTTCAGTTGCGCCTGTTCCATCGGCGATAATGTGTTCCAGACATTGCCTTTTGGCGGCGTTTGCATGCCATACCAGGCGCTGTAACTTACTTTTACTTTATCTTTTCCTTTTTTGGTGGTGATAATGATCACCCCGTTCGCAGCGCGCGAGCCGTAAATGGACGCGGAACCGGCATCTTTCAAAACCTGCATAGAAGCAATGTCATTGCTGTTCAGGTCGGCGATGGAAGTTGTGGGAACACCGTCAACGACATATAAAGGGGAATTGTTTCCGAATGTGTTCAAACCACGGATGCGCACCTGCGGTGTTTCGCCCGGCTGGCCGGAACCGATAATGGTCACGCCCGAAGCCCGACCTTGCAACTGGTTAGCAACTTGTCCGTCAGGCGTTTGCTTCAATTGTTCCACATCCACAACCGAAACTGCACCGATCAAATCCTTTTTGCGCTGTGCACCATAACCCGTTACAACCAGCTCAGAAAGCGTGGAAACGTCCGGCAAAAGTTTGATATCCACTGTCGAACGCGAGCCCACCATTGTCTCCTGCGCCGTAAAGCCGATGAACGAGAAAATCAGAATAGACTCATCGCCAGCCACATCAATGCTGTAATTTCCGTCCAGATCGGTCATGGTTCCGTCGTTCGTTCCCTTCACGCGGATCGCAACGGACGGCAATGCTTCGCCTTTTTCGTCGGTAACCTTCCCTTTTACAGGCCGCAGCAGATATTGCGACTGAATCTGCGCCGCCTCACGATCCATTTCCTGTTTCGTTTTTTCAGTTACGCCGATCATTTTGCCCACCTGCCGAAATTCCAGCGAAGTCTGCTTTTCGATCATTTTCAGGATTTCCGGCACAGGCATGCCCATGGCGTAAAGCGTAATTTGCGGCGCATTGCGGACGAGCTTTTCGTCGAAGGCAAAAGTGACCCCGGTCTGTTGTTCAATTTGCCTGAAAACTGTTTTCACCCTCGACTGCCGCACATCCATATTGACGTGCTGAGCCTCGCTGGTACCGGCCATCAAAAGGGCCGCAGTCAGCATGTTAATGCCCAAAATAAGCGTCGAAATGCGCATAAGTTTTTTGAATAAGGGGAGTCCCTTATGGTAATAATTCACCATATTTGTTTGATGTTTAATGGTTAAGCTGTTAAACCGCGCCCGTTCTGACTACTGATGGTTCGAAGCATTGCATAGCAGAGGGACATTCATTGGCCGGGGACATTCGCAGTGTTCCCGGTTTCTTTTTTGAGCCCGCCTTCCTGGAAAGCCAGCTGCATTTTTAGCGCTTTTATTTTATTACAATCGTGCTGTCGTTTAATTGTGAATAATTGAATTTTTTGGAGAAGCCCAACACTTTTAAGACATCGTTAATGGGCTGGTCGTCGAGGGTCAAGGATATTTTTTCAGCTGATAAATCTGCCTTTTCAATGATAATGTGCTGTTTGTATTTTCTTTCCAAAGCATTAAAAACTTCGGATAAAAGCTCATCTTCAAACACCATTCTGTTGTCTTTCCACGGTGCGATGGCAGGTTTGCTGATCTCTGTAACGTGGATTTGAGCCGTTTTTTCGGGAATCGTGGCCTGCTCGGCGGGAAGGAGCATTAATGCGGGACGCTCCGGTTTGTCGCGCATGGTTACGCCCACTTTGCCCGTTTTGACGGTTACTTTAATGTCTTTGTCGTTGTGATACGCTTTCACGTCGAACGATGTGCCGAGCACTGTAATATTCAAAGTTTTTGCATGGACGATGAAGGGCTTGTCCGTCATGTGCTTCACATCGAAAAAGGCCTGGCCTTCTTTCAAAATAACTTCCCTCGTTTTTCCTGAAAATTGGCTTGGGTAGGAGAGGCTGGAACCCGCATTGAGCCAGATGGACGAGCCGTCAGGCAATGCTACTTTCAATGTTTTGCCCAAAGGAGCCTGCACAACCCTGATTTCTGTTTCAGTGGGCTTATGCTGGTTGGTCCAAAAAATAAAACCGGCAATAACAAGCGCCGCCACGGCCGTTGACCACGAAACAAGACGCTTAATGAGGGTGAAATCTGATTTTCTGCGAACAGGCTGTTGCAGCGACTTTATGTTGGCCAGCATACGCGCCTTCATCTCATTCGCAGATTCCGGAGTGCGGGTAAAAACGGTTTCCGTTTCGGGCACATCGGGATTCAGGCTGTCGTACCACTTATGCAATATCTCTTTTTCCTCTTCGGAGGCCGTTCCGTTAAGAAACTTTACAGCAAGCTGTCTGATGTATTCTTGTGTCATTGCAAAGCAGATAAACCCTTTGCATTACTTAGAGGGGAGAATGAGGAGAAACCCCTTAGTTATAAAATAAAAAATTTTGGATTTTTATTGAGGCGACTTAAAATTTGGCAAAAAGCAATAATTGCAGAAGAAGATGTGCGACACCGCTTAGGTTCGAACGGACAATTTTCAATGCTTTGGTCAAATGTGCTTCTGCTGTTTTGGGGGAAATATTCAGCTCTTCGCAAATGTCCGGTAAAGATCTGTCCTGCAACTTATTGTATTGAAAAACAAGCCTGCATTTCTCCGGGCAGGCGGTTTGTGAGGTTCGTAATAATTTCCAAAAGCAGTTTATTCTCAATCTCCTCGTCAATCGAAACCGAGGTAACCGCCTGTTGTTTGATCGTCGATTCCAGTTCCTGCTCCTGTTTGGATTTGGCCAGATAGCGATAAACTTCATAGCGAAGCATTGCCGCCAGATAAGGTTTGAGCGACTGGATCTCCAAAGTCTCCCGCTTCATCCAGAACAACATAAATGTATCCTGCGTGATCTCCTCTGCCACTTCCGCGGATTTCACCATGCGGTGAGCAGCGTAAAAAAGCTTATCCCAATGCCGGTTATAAATCTCGTCGAATGCACCTTCCTCGCCCTCCTTCATCAAAGCGGCAAGCTCGTCATCGGAAAAATGGTGAAAGTCATTCATGGAAGGTTTATCGTTGGCAAGGTTAGTAATCGTTACCAAATATAAAATAAATAACCCACCGGCAAATGGTGATTTAATATAAATACAATATTAAAAATGGCATTATGCGCAGTGCAAAAGATTTTTTAACATAAATGCATGGAATAGCAATATTTTATTTTGAAAGGGTTGGCTAGTGATTAACCAGCTTCATCCCACCTTCGTTATAGCGTTCGCCCGTATTCGGGTAACGTGCAACGAGTCCATCAATTGCGGTTAAATCTCCTTCCAACAAGTCAACGTTCAGTGCACCAGCATTTTCTTCTAAATACTTTCGCTTTTTGGTGCCGGGAATAGGGATAATGTCTTCGCCTTGAGCCAGCACCCAGGCAAGTGCGAGTTGGGCCGGGGTGCAGTTTTTCCCGGAAGCGATCTCTGCAAATCCTTTAACGAGTTTCTCATTGTTGTCCGCAAATTCCTGCTGATAGCGAGGCAATGTCCTGCGGAAATCGGTTTCAGCCAGTGCATCAACTTGCAATGTTGCGGTCACCAATCCCCTCGCTAACGGCGAAAAAGGCACCAGTGAAATTCCTAACTCACGGACAGTTGATAGGATTTCTGATTCCAAATCTCTCGTGATCACGGAATACTCGCTTTGCAGTGCTGCAATCGGATGCACGGCGTGCGCTTTGCGAATGGACGCAGCGGAGGCTTCGCTCAATCCCAGGTAACGCACTTTTCCTTCCTTAACCAGCTCGCTCATTGCACCGACCATTTCCTCAACGGGTACATTAGGATCCACGCGGTGAGCATAATACAAGTCGATTGTGTCGACTTTAAGGCGTTTCAGACTGTTTTCAACGGCTATTTTCATCCACGCTGGCGAACCATCGAAGTAGGAGCCATTTGCATTCCTTGCGTCCCCTGCGTCCTCCCGGTAACGAAAGCCGAATTTTGTAGCGATGAATATTTCATCCCGATTGGGAACCAGCACTTTTGATATCAATTCCTCATTCTGCCCATTGGCATACATATCAGCCGTGTCCCAGAAATTGATTCCAAGGTCGAGCGCTTTATGTAATGTGGCAATGCTTTCCGCGTCGTCGGTTCGTCCGTAGGCGAAGCTCATGCCCATGCATCCCAATCCGATTGCAGATAATTTTTCGTCCGTTGTTCCCAGTTTTCTGAATTTCATGATTTTGGTGGCTAATTGCTTTCGGCAAATTGCCGTCGGCTTTCTATGATGACTTTAATTTTAGAGATTTTAAAGTTATAAAATCAACATGAAGACGATTCAAATATTTCCAAGAATACGTCAACGGCCTATTTCGATAAGTCGGCTGCATTGAATGGACTATTTAAAAAATTGAAAATGGATCATTTTGATAGTCCTGTTCTAAGGTAAGTTTGTTGTGCCAGGCAGCTTAAAATTTTTCAAGATCATGACAAAGCGAAGTTTAACATTGGATGTGGATCCGAAGGCTTATGCCGCGGTGAGAGGGCTGGAAAAATACATTTCGGAATCCGGGCTGGATAAAATTCAGTTACAAACTCATCAAGATAAGGGCGTCCCAACTCAACGGTTGCGCATTTTGTATTGATAAACATACCAGAGAAGCGCGGGAACTGGGGCTTTCAGAGCAGCGCATTTATTTGCTGAACGCCTGGCGCGAAACGGCGCTTTACACAGAAGAGGAGCGCGCCATATTATCCCTTACTGAGGAAGTGACATTCATTGCCGGTCATGGTGTGAGCGACGAGGTGTATAATAAGGCCGTAGCGTTATTTGGAGAAGCTTATACCAAAGCTATTGTCATGGGCATTGTAACAATTAATGCCTGGAACCGCATAGCAATTACCGATCATTGGCCATTGAATTAACATCACGATTATGCAGGATTCCCCGGCGCTTGAAAAGCTACAAAAACTCGGCGTATCGAGAGTAAGTTTTGGTCCCAATTTTCAAAAAGCAGTTCTGTTAGCCATGAAAACATCGTTGCAAAACGTAAAAGACAAGTTTAGCCACGGCCAGCTAACAGATATGCTGGTTTAAACTTAGCGGTTACACAACGTGTTGCAAATCTCCCGTTCCATGAAGCGGGAGATTTTGTTTTATACAAAAAATAAAAATTACCTTGTGACAGAATTCAAGGCAAAAGGCAACTATTTCGATATTATGCAGGAAGACATTCTTTTTCAGATCAGCAATAAATTAAAGGAAGTCAGGAAAAATAAGGGCGTAACATTACAAGAGATCGCGAACGAAGCCGGTGTTACCAAAAGCCTCGTTTCACAGATTGAAAACAGCCGCACCATTCCTTCGCTCCCCGTTATGCTAGGCCTGATCAAGGCGCTTGATATCGATTTGAATGTGTTTTTTAAAGACATTATTTCCACCGCTCCCGGCGATAATGTGCTGATTCGGCGGAAAGAAGAATATCAGCCTTTTACCAAAGAAAACGCCAAAGGCTTTTACTATCACCGGATTTTTAGCAAACAATTTAAGGACAACCACATTGACGTGGTCCTGCTCCGGCTCGAGAAAGATGCCAAGCGCCCGATGGTGCGCACCAATGCATACGAATTTAAATATGTGCTGCAAGGTTCGGTCGAATACACAGTTGGTAAAAACAAATATGTGCTGAACCAGGGCGATTCCATGTTTTTCGATGCCAATGAACTTCATAACCCCAAATGCATCAATGGTGACGAAGTGTTGCTGCTCGTCATCTATTTCTTCAACGAAGCTTAACATTCCCGGTAAATTCGAGGTGAATGTTAAATATTAATTAACATTTACTTAACTTTATTTCTCAGGCATATCATTAGTTTTGTGCCTTGACGGGATCGATCTGGTCCTGCATGACACTTTTACGCACTTTCAGGCTTTGTTTTGAATCAAAGGAATTACCTAAACCCTCCTCTTGAAATTCAGTATTTGTTCACCAATATATATGCAAGGATGTTAATAGAACTGGTTGTTTTTGACATGGCGGGAACCACCGTTAAGGACAAAAATTTTGTAGGAATTGCGTTTCAGCAAGCAATGCAATCACAAGGTTATGACATTGCCATTGAAGATGTAAATCCTTTGATGGGATACGAAAAGCCGCTGGCTATCCGGATGATGTTGGAAACGTGTGAACCGGACAAGGCGAAAATCACAGATGCGCTGGTTAATGAAATTCACACGCATTTCGTGAGCGGAATGATCCAATTTTACAGCACTACCCAGGAAATAGGACCATTGCCGCATGTGGAAGAGACTTTTGCAACATTGCGCGAAGCCGGTGTCAAAATCGCTTTGAACACCGGATTTTCGAGAGACATTGCAGATGTGATCATCGACAGGCTGGGTTGGGAAAATAAAATCGACTGTCTGGTTGCCAGCGACGAAGTGCCTTTTGGCCGTCCATATCCCGATATGATCAATAAAATTATGCAGCAGCTCGAACATTGCATCCGCTGGAAATGTTGCCAAAGTAGGTGATACTGAGGTGGATATCAATGAGGGGATCAATGCAGGTTGCAAATATGTGATCGGTATTACAACCGGCGCGTTCACGGCTGACCAGCTGCTTCCATACAAGCCTACGCACATTATCGACGACATTGCGGACGTGGTTGCCATCATTTCAGAAAGCCCGGCTTACGCTGGTGAAATTCACAAATAGCAAATTTAAACAGCATTGGAATGAGTAAATCTGCTATTGTAATTGGCGCAGGCATTGTAGGATTGGCCACGGCAAGAGCTTTGGTGACAAGAGGTTACCACGTTACGGTGATCGAACGTTCTTCCAAAGCGGTCGGTGCATCCATTCGGAATTTTGGCATGGTCTGGCCCATCGGCCAGCCCGAAGGAACATTATATAACAGGGCATTAAAAGCCAAAAGCATCTGGAAAGAAACGCTAATGGAGGCGAAATGCTGGTTTTACGAAGGCGGCAGTTTGCACATGGCTTATCAAAATGATGAGCTGCAAGCCATTAAGGAATTTGTGGAAGTGAGCGGTTATCGCCCTGTAAAAGTGTTGAATGCTGCTGAAACGCTGGAAATGTCGCCTGCGGTGAATGGAAATGGCCTTTTGGGCTCGTTATATTCTGCGGATGAAATGATCGTTGATCCGCGGGAGGCCATTGCGGGTGTTGCGCGCTATTTGCAGGAAAAATGGAATGTGACCTTTCATTGGGACACAGCCATTTCAAACGTCAGTTATCCAAACGTTTTATCCGGCTCGAAAAGCTGGTCGGCGGATGAGATTTTTGTTTGCAGCGGGCAGGATTTTGAAACATTATATCCGGCGGAATTTGCGGCAGCGCCTTTGACCAAATGTAAATTACAAATGCTCCGACTGGAAGCGCAGCCCAATGATTGGAAAATCGGGCCGGCGTTGTGCGGAGGGCTTTCATTGATACATTATGACGGTTTCAAAGCCGCGCCTTCACTGGCCGGTTTGAAAGCAAGATATCAGGAAGAATATAGCGAATATCTCAAATGGGGCATTCACGTGATGGCTTCTCAAAACGGTCTGGGTGAGATAACGGTTGGCGATTCGCATGAATACGCGCTCACATTTGACCCGTTCGACCGCGAATTTATCAATAAAATGATCCTGGAATATCTGGGCACATTTGCGCAGTTCAAATCACCCAAAGTTTCCCAAACCTGGAACGGGATCTATCCAAAAATGACCAATGGCAAGACAGAAATCGTCTTAAAGCCCGAACAAGGCGTTACGATCATCAACGGACTCGGCGGAGCGGGCATGTCGCTCTCTTTCGGCCTTTGCGACGAGGTGATCGGCGGAACTTCCAGTCAATCCTAAACCCTTAATTTATGTTGCGTAAAATCTCGTTAATCTTATCATTTGCAGCGTTTTCTAGTTTCGCTTCTGGTCAAAAAATGGATAAACCCAAAGGCATTGAGCACGTGATCGTGATCGGTGTGGATGGGCTGAGTCCGGATGGGATCAACAAAGGCAAGTCGCCGGTGCTGCATGATATGATTGAAAATGGCAGTGTAAAATGGAATGTGCGCACCGTGCTTACTTCCGCGAGCAGCCAGAACTGGGCGTCCATGATCATGGGTGCGGGGCCTGAGCAACATGGCATTATTAACAACGATTGGGAAATTGACAAGCACACGTTGCCGCCGATCGTGCAGGAGAAGGACGGACGTTTTCCCACCATTTTCAGTATATTTCATAAGGCTAATCCCAAAGCGGAAATTGGCGTGGTGTATCATTGGGATGGTTTTGGAAGGTTATTTCAGAAAGACGCTGTGAATTACGACAAGCGTTTCGGCACCGAAGACTCCACTGCAACCGATTTTGTCAATTATATCAAAACCAAAAAACCTGCATTGGGTTTTGTACATTTTGACCACGTAGACCACGCAGGCCATCACGGCGGGCACGGTTCGGCGGAATATTATGAGTCCGTTGCCAAAGCGGATTCCCTGATTGGGAAAATCCTTTCGGGGCTGAAAGATGCCGATATTATGGACAAGACATTGGTAATCGTTTGGGCAGATCATGGTGGAGTTGGCAAAGGCCATGGCGGCGCAACGCCTCAGGAAGCCGAAATTGCGGGGATTTTCTATGGTAAGGATGTGAAAAAAGGATATAAGATCGAGCAGGAAGTTTACACTTATGACCTCGCTTCCACCATTGCATTCGTGCTCGGCGTGCAGCAGCCTTATGCCTGGATCGGGCGTCCTGTGAAACCTGCCTTTGATGGTTATAAAGAGCCGGAAAATCTTTGGAAAAGCCAGAAGTAAATCGATTTTAGCGCATAAGCATTTCATAATCAGTCCAAGATGGCCAGTCACAACAGAACGGAGGGGGATATCAATTTATCAGAAGCGCGCCGTGACTGGTATGCCGTCATGAGCGATCCGGAAACGCTTTCTTATCTGGAAGATGATGCGGAACATTTCCTGCACCAGTCGCTTTCAACACCTTGTCTGGACCTGCTGGCTTCGTGTGATGGCATTTATCTGACTGATATTCAAGGCAAAACCTACATGGATTTCCATGGTAACAATGTGCATCAGCTTGGTTACCGCAATCCTTATATTATTGAAAAACTAAAAGAACAGCTTGATATTCTGCCTTTTTCGCCGAGGCGTTATACCAATGTCCCGGCCATCGAACTGGCCAAAAAACTGGGAAGTCTGTTGCCCGGCAACCTTAACCGCGTGCTTTTTGCACCGGGAGGCACTTCGGCGATCAGTATGGCGCTGAAACTGGCGCGAATTGTGACGGGAAAGCATAAAGTTGTTTCGCTTTGGGATTCATTTCATGGTGCTTCGCTGGATGCGATTTCTGCGGGCGGTGAGCTGGATTTTCGCAAAGACATGGGCCCGCTTATGCCTGGCGTAGAGCGCATTCCGCCACCTATGACTTATCGCGGACCATTTGCCAATGCAGGAAATGGTGATCTGGCTTATGCGGATTATCTCGAATATGTAATTGAGAAAGAGGGTGATATAGGCGCTTTTTTGATTGAAACCATCAGAAATACTGACGTCCAGATCCCCTCACAGGCATATTGGAACAAAGTCCGCGAGATTTGCACGAAGCATAAAGTCTTGCTCATTCTCGACGAGATTCCCATCGCATTCGGACGCACAGGCAAAATGTTTGCCTTTGAACATTACGACATTGAGCCGGACATTATTTGTCTGGGAAAAGGCTTGGGCGGAGGCGTCATGCCTATGGCCGCGATCGTGGCCCGTGACACGCATAACATTGCTCAAAGCGTTTCGCTGGGGCATTTTACACATGAAAAAAGTCCGCTCGGAAGCGTAGCAGCATTGGCGATGCTCGACTATATGGAGCAGAACCAGATCCTGGAAAAAGTGCAGGAAGATGCCGTTTTCATGGCGGCTGAATTACAAAAATTGCAAGATAAATTTCCGCTCATCGGGGACGTGAGAGGCGTTGGGCTGTTGTGGGGGATTGAATTAGTAATAGACAAAGACACCAAGGAAAAAGCCGTAAAGGAAGCAGAAATTGTGATGTACGAATGCCTGAAAAATGGTTTGAGTTTCAAAGTTTCGCAAGGAAATGTGCTGCAATTATCGCCGCCGCTGATCATCAGCCGTGAACAATTGCGTGAAGCCTTGCTGATTCTTGAAAACGCCCTGGAAAAGGCCTCCGTCTTTGTGTAATTCATAAAAACCAGTGCTATGCGTTTACAAAAAGCATTGCAGCGTTCCAACGCGCTGTTCATTGCCTGGGCCGTCATTGCCTCTTTTGGAGCTTATTTTTGCATGTATGCCTTCCGAAAACCCTTCAACGCGGGTCTTTATCAGGGACTTGAACTGGGTGACGTTAGTTACAAGGCCGTTCTGATCATTGCGCAGGTTGCAGGTTATACACTTTCCAAATTTGCCGGGATCAAGGTCATTTCAGAGCTGAAACACAGCGCCCGTGTCAAGCTCATTATCTCCTTAATCCTCGTTGCTGAGATCGCCTTGCTTTTCTTCGGACTTGTTCCTTACCCTTACAATTTCATATTTCTCTTTATCAACGGCCTGCCGCTCGGGATGGTTTATGGCGTTGTTTTTAGTTTTCTGGAAGGGCGCCGTTTTACCGAAATGCTCGCTATGGGCCTGAATATCAGCGTTGTGGTTGCTTCTGGAATCTTGAAAACCACTTACATTGAACTGCACACCATGCTTCCGGGCATTTCGGAATTCTGGATGCCGGTGTTTATGGGCGCATTGTTCCTGCCGTTTTTCTGCTTTTTCGTGTGGATGCTTTCGGTGATTCCTGAGCCTACGCCCGAGGACATTCAACTAAGAACGGAGCGGAAGCCGATGACGAATGAGGATAAGCGCGTCGTGATGGCGCAATTTGGCTTTCCGATCGTTTGTCTGGTTGTGTTTTATGCAACGCTCGTTGTGCTGCGTGATTTCCGGGATAATTTCACGATTGAGATCTGGAATGAAATTGACGCCAACTGGGGAAGCAGCGTTTTTACGACGACTGAAATGATCACAGGAGTCGTTGTGCTGGTAATCATTGGCAGCCTGGCTTTTGTGCGGGATAATGTGAAGGGATTTCGACTAACGAATCTTATCCTTTTCGCATCCGTGACGTTATTGGGAGCGGGAACATTTCTTTTCCAAAAAGGCGCTATTAATGGCTTTTACTGGATGTTAATGGTGGGATTGGGGACATTTCTGTCTTACACCGTTTTGCAGACAGTCATTTTTGAACGCATGATCGCGCTTTTCAGGATGCGGGCCAATGCGGGATTTTTCGTTTATATCTGCGAAAGCATTGGTTATCTCGGCAGCGTGGCTTTGCTGCTTTATAAAGAGTTTTTCATGAAAGAACTCAGCTGGTCCAAAGTGCTGATGCAGTTCACCTACATTCAATTTTTCCTCGGATTGCTGCTGCTTGCATTTGCCAATATTTACCTCGAAAAAGTTAGGGCAGCGCGTGAAGAAAAGGCTGATGATTCGAGCCTGGCAGCTGCATAATGTGCTTGAAAGGCACAAAAAAAGGAGAACTAAATGGTTCTCCTTTTTAATCTCAATTTCACCTTAATAACTGATTCTCTAACTATTTTGCAATTTTAAGCTCGACAATCGAAGCTTTTTGTGCCGGCGTGTATTTGGCGAAATCGTTGTTTGCTTTTTCGCGTTGCGGTGCCGGCGTTTCGAAGTGTCTGGGCCGAAGCTGGTAATGTATTTGGAGCCGCTACTTTTGTTTTATCTTCTATGTTGGCAAATGCGAAAGTAGTGCTGAGCGCCATAGCGCAAACGAATGTTGTGATTGAATTTTTCATAGCTAAATCTTTTTTAATTCTTGTGTTTGTCTTATTTGACTGTACAAATGTAAGTCAATGTTTCTGACACGCATAGGATTTTTTTAAGAAATGAGCTAATGGCAATATGAATGGTTTTAATTGATGATGAGTAATTTAAAGGTCATTCATGAAAATGAAGCGTTGCGCAGAAGCTCATTATTAAAGAAAAATTGATTCGCATTAAACATTTGAATAGTGCAATTTGATTTAGTTTTCAATTAGCACATTTAGCTAAGTCGTTTGGCGCCGGTGAGCAGGAGCGGAGCTTATTTTGTTTTCGCTTTGATCAGAATGTATTCAATGTCATTGCCGGATGCAAAGGCTGAGATCTGAGAATATTTTTCGTAGTTATCCCATCTTTTGAGCTGATCTTCATCCACATTTGGTTTGATGTTTTCTTTCAGATTCAGCAGTCCCAATATAACCCGGTCTTCAAAATCATAATCTGAAAGCTTGTTCAGCTGAATTTGATCAGCGATTTCATTGATAAAAATGATCTCAACCTTTCCTTCGCGATAGATCATTTTAGGGCATTTTTCGCAGCCAGCCACTTCGTCTTTGTAATAACTGTCCAGTTTTCCTTTTCCTAAAACAGCCTCAACTTCCTGCATATTGCGAAAAGCGATTTTTGGCAAGTCCAGCTCCACAGTAACCGGCGCATTTTCGTCACCATCGCCAAGCACAAAGAATTTTATAAAAATGGCAATCAGGACGACAATGAATGCAATGAATTTCCAATTTGCCCATTTGCGCTTAACAGTAGTTGTTTCCATGAGGATGGCTTGATTTTTTAAAGTACGACAGTGATTTAAGGTTATACAAAGAATATCATGCCAATGGCCTATGAGAAGCATCATTGAAACGCCCGAGTCCAATTATGGGCAGTTAACCATTTCTGAGGCAACATTGATCCAGGAAAATCTGCGCGAGCAACTGGATCTTACGCCTATGGATAGCGGAATTAAAACCATTGCCGGCGCCGACATTTCCCTGGATTTGAACAGCGAGACGGTTTACGCCGGGATTGTCATTTTAAGTTTTCCTGAGCTCGAACCTATTGCGTATTCACTGGTTCAAGGCATTAATATTTTTCCTTATGTCCCTGGTTATCTTGCATTTCGCGAAATTCCTTCCATCCTGAAAGCTTTTGAGCAAATTCCAGTGAAGCCTGATGTGATCATGTTTGACGGCAATGGGATTTTACACAAACGACGAATTGGAATCGCGTCGCATTTCGGTGTTATAACGGACACTATTACGATGGGATGTGCCAAGAAAAAGCTGGCGGGAATTTACGCAGAACCGGGTAATGTGACAGGTGAATACAGTCTGGTAACCGACAAAGGTGATACGATTGGATTTGCATTGCGGAGTAAGCAAAAGGTCAAACCGATTTTCATCTCGCCGGGACATAAAATGAGCCTTAAAGACAGCATGGACATTGCGATGCAATGCATTAGAAAACACCGGCTCCCCGAGCCTACCAGAAGAGCGCACGAATTCGTCAACCGGTTCAGGATCGGGGAGTTAAGCGAAGGATATCATGAAATTATTTGAGTGACTTATCGATTTCGTCGAGCAAATAAGTTTTGGAATCTGACTCGTATTCCCAGAACATGACGCCTCCCAATTTTTTGTCTAAAACATATTTGCATTTGTCGCGCACCGATTGCTCGTCGTCATAACTTAGCACGTCACCCGTTTTAGCATTAAGCAAATAAGGCGCTTTTGCATCCTCGTCACGATATTCTTTAAAGCCTTTTTTATTAACCAGACTATCTTTGATCATGGTGTAGCCATCCACATATTCCTGCTTGATCTGCTTCTGTCCTAGTCCTTTATCCAATTTGGCAACACGGAACATGCGGCCATAAAAAGGAAGTCCAACGACCAGTTTGTTCATGGGAACGCCTTCTGCTGCAAACGCCTTCACAGCCGTGTCCACAGAGTGACTCGCTTTGTAGATTTTTGACGGATACAAAGCAGCATGATGCACAGCCGTGTCGCCCTGAAAAAGGTCGTAAGTCATCATATTCACATAATCCAGATATTTCGCCGCCTTTCCCATTTCAACCACTTTCAGGAAAGATATAAAACCCGGAACTGCGGTGGTCAGCAGCTTTTTCTTGCCCGATTCTTTCTCAAAAGCATCCAGCTCCTGCCGGATTGCTTCGAACATTAATGTGAAGTTTTGCTTGTCTTCCGGTCTGAAAACGTTGCCGTCTTCGCCCGCCATGCCCGGATATTCCCAGTCAATGTCCACACCGTCAAGGTCATATTTTTTGATAATGTCAACCGCACTTGTCGCAAATATTTTTCGTGAATCTGCGGTTAAAACGGCGTCAGAGAAGTTCTCACTCCACGTCCAGCCGCCCAGGGAAATGAGGATTTTGAGGTCCGGATTTTTTTCTTTCAGCAATTTAAGCTTCCGAAAATTGGTGGAATCCGTTTTTTCATTGGTTAAAAATGCTTTGCCTTTCTGTACATCCACGAATGCGTAATTAATGTGCGTCAGCTTTTCAACCTCAATGCTGTCCGTTTTGATAAGTCCGCGAAAACCGCCCACATAACCGATCACGACTGGTTTTGCGGATGTGCTATCGGTTGCGGCTGCGGATTCTTCCTTTTTTTCTTCGGATTTACATGCATTTAAGAACAGCAGCGGAGTCGCCAGGAGCAGGGCTGTAAATGCGGGAATGAGGGTTTTCGTAAATTTTGTAAAAAGCATGGGATTAGGATATGATTTGTAGCGATAAAGTAACTACAAATTTAATCCGCTTGCAATGCTTCGAGCTTTTGTAATGCCTTCGCCATATCCACACCTTTTCCCAAAACACCTTTGAAAAGATCGCCTTTTTCTTCAACGTGTTTGAGCATATTCTTGATTGTAAAATCTTTTGGGGTCAATCCGTGCTTCACTTCGCTCCATTCCAGCGGCGCGGAGACAGTCGCTCCCGGCTTCGGGCGCACGCTATATGCAGAGGCCAGCGTCTGCGCGATCCTATTTTGCATAAAATCGACATAGATCTGGTTCTTTTTCCGCTTGGAAAGGGATCTTTCCAGCGTAGTGATTTCCGGCAGGCGCTCGGTCACCATTGTTGCCAGGATTTCGGCGAAATCGCGGCTTTCATCGTAAGTATATTTTTTGCCAAAAGGAATGTAAACGTGCAGCCCGCTCGATCCGGATGTTTTGCAAAAACCCGTCATTCCCGTCTGATCAATAAGCTCTTTAATCACAAGCGCAACGTCGATCACCTCATCAAATGTGTTCTTATCCGACGGGTCGATGTCCATCACAATGTAATCCGGATTATCCAGCTTGTTGATCGTAGAATTCCACGGGTTCATCTCAATGCAGCCCATATTGGCCAGATAAAGCAGCGTTTCGACATCATTACAAATGAAATAATTCACCATTTTCCCAGTCGATTCCGCCAGGATCTCTTCTGTTTTGATCCAGTCCGGAACATTATCGCCCGCATCCTTCTGAAAAAAGCTAGGCTCGTTGATTCCGTTCGGATTGCGCCGCAAAGACATCGGCCGGTTTTTGAGATAGGGAATAATGTAAGGCGCGATCAGGCTGTAATATTCCAAAAGCTCGCCCTTGGTAATGTTGTCATCAGGCCAGTAAATCTTTTCTAGATGCGTCAGTTCCGCTTTCTTTTTCATATCACGATGCTTTTCGTTTTGGCGCGCTCAAACTTTCCTTCAACTGGGCCATAAGGTCCTTGCTTTTCGAATGCACGATCTTCATTTTCGGAGCGGTCGGTTTTTTGCCTTTCGCTTTTTCCATAATGAGTTTCAGCAGCGACTCATTGTATGTGTCTTTATAGTTAGAAATGTCAAATTCGGTGGTCAATTGCTCGATCAACTGCACAGCCATCGCCATTTCAGCAGGCTTGATCTTCACGTCCGGAATGTCCAGCTCGTCCGATTCCCGAATTTCATCCTGGAACCTGATTTTATTCAAAATGAGCATGTTACCAGCCGCTTTTATCAAGACCAAACTTTCCCGGTTTCTCAAAACATACGTTCCCAAACCCGCCTTACCCGTCTTTTTCAACGCATCGCGCAGCAATGCATAAGGTTTTCCACCCGATTTTTCAGGCTGTAAATAGTAAGGCGTTTCGTAGTAAATGCTGTCGATATCTTTTTCGTTGACAAATTCTGCGATTTCAATGATCTTGGTTTTTTCAGGGCTTGCCTTTTCAAAATCCTTTTCATCAAGCACCACATATTCGTCTTCGACTTTGTAGCCCTTCACAATGTCATCCCAGTCCACCTCTTTGCCGGTGTTGCCATTAACACGCTGATATTTAATGTTCGCGTGATCTTTTTTGTCCAGCATATCTAAATCCAGCTCGGCTTGCTGGGTTGCGCTAAACAGTTTTACAGGAATGTTGACAAGGCCAAATCCAATGGCTCCGGACCAAATTGCTCTCATATCTTTCTTCGATAGTGACGAATGGTTTTAGACAGCATTTTTGTAAAAATCCGTGCCGCGTCACTGACCGAGCCAATTCTTGAAAGCACCCATCCGCTCACGGCTGATCAGAATGTCGTTATCTGCGCAATTTTCAAGGTGGATTTTCAGGCGGCTGTTGGAGTAAGTAAAGACGTCCTTAATGGCCGCAATCGAGCAGATGTATTTTCGGTTGATCCGAAAAAACCGCTCCGGCGAAACCATTTCTTCAATGTCATCGAGAATGTAATCAACATTGTATTTTTTGCCCTGCACAGTTTGCAAAATCGTCACCTTATCCTCACTGAAAAAGAATGCAATGTCTTGCACATCAATCGTTTGAATGCGTTCGCCGGTCTTCACCAGAAAGCGGGTTTTAAATGTTTTGGTTGTGGGCAGGATAAGGCTGCGGATCTGTTCCAATGAAATTCCTGTCTCCTTTTTTCCAGATCTGAATTTTTCAAGTGCTTGTCTAAGCTCTTCGGGATCAATGGGTTTTAGCAAATAATCAATGCTGTTTGAGCTTGAATGCTTTGATCGCATATTGGTCATAAGCCGTGCAGAAAATGATCGGCGCAGTCACTTTTATTTTATCAAAAATTTCAAAACTAATGCCGTCCGCAAGCTGAATGTCGAGAAAGATCAGGTCCGGTTCCGGGTTGCTTGCGAACCATTGGACCGCAGCAGTCACCGTATCCAGGCTCGCAATAACCTGCGCTTCCGGCAAATGCTGGCCAATTAATTGGATCAGGCGCCTCACCGCTGGTTTTTCGTCTTCAATGATTAAGATCTTCATAATAGGAAGCCCCTTCCGGAGCTAAAAACTGGTTTGAATCATATTTTCCAGAAACAGGTTGCCCCTCCGGGGCGGTTTGGCTGCGCAGGGGCAGCTTTTTGTTTCAAACAATTTGCTAATGTAGGCTTAATGCAAGCGGCATGGTGAATTGGTTTCTTTAATCATCACAAAATCAAACGTAATGCCGGTAGCATGTAATATTGGTAGAATTGACGATCGCAAAATCAAACGCAATGCCGGAGGCATGTCATATTGGTAGAATTTAATGATCGTAAAATCGAACGCAATGCCGGTAGGCATGTAACGGCGTGTGTTACGTTCCTCGTTTCATCCCTGCCGGGATTGAAATTGCCGTTTGATCGCGTTGCTACCAATATTTCGTCGCGCCGCGACTTGGCGTTTTTCTTAGAAACGGGTTGTTGCTCCGAGGCTGTTTGGGCTTGATGTAACCTTCTGTTTCTGCCAAGTTGCGAATGTAAACGCAATGCCGGTGGCATATCCTATTTGTAGAACCGATGTCACAAAATCAAACGTAATGCCAGCGGCATGTCATATCGGTAGAATTTAATGTTCGCAAAATCGAACGCAATGCCAGCGGCATATCACATTGGTAAAACCGATGATCGCAAAATCAAACGTAATGCCGGTAGGCATGAAATATTGGTAGAATTGACGATCGCAAAATCAAACGCAATGCCAGCGGCATGTCATATTGGTAGAATTTAATGATCGCAAAACAAACGCAATGCCGGTAGGCATGTAACGGCGTGTGTAACGATCCTCGTCTCATCCCTGCCGGGATTTAAATCGCCCTTTGATCGTGTTTTTGCTACCAATATTTCGTCGCGCCGCGACTTGGCGTTTTTCTAGCAAATTCCCAATAACGGCAACCGCACGATGAAAAACTGATCTTCATTCGTAACTGAAATCTCCTCTGCGCTTAACAGCTCATATCGTTTGCTAATGTTCGAAAGGCCTATGCCGGTTGATTCGTCGGGCAAACTGCTTTTGGGTTGCAAATTGTTTTTTACAATTAGTTGATTATTAATCAATTCAATGTTGATTTTCAATGGCATTTCGGTCGATGCAACATTGTGCTTGATGGCGTTTTCGAGTAATAATTGTAAGGAAAGCGGGGGTAAAAGTCCTTCTGAGTTGCCTTGGATTTTGATTTGATATTGCAAACTTTCCTCAAACCGGATCTTTTGTAACGAAAGGTAATTTTCGGCGAACTGCAACTCTTGTTTTAATGTCACAAGCTCTTCCTGCTGCACTTCCAGCACATAGCGGTAAATGCCCGAAAGCTGGCGGATGAACTTTGCGGCTGTGTCCGGATTCTCATAAACTAGATTACTCAGCACATTCAGCGAGTTGAACAAAAAATGTGGATTGAGCTGGTCTTTCAAGGATTGATATTGCTGCGCAAACCGCTCCGTTTTCAGCTGTTCGGACTCAATTGCCGCCGTCCGCCATTCCAGTAAAAAAGAACGGCTGATGAGTATGAACAGAATCACGAAGGAGATTTTCATTGGAAAGGCGGTCCAGCTTACCAGCCTGTTCCACGGAATGTTGTTTAGCGTAAATGTTTTTGTAACAAAGAATTGGAATAAGAAAATGATCACAATGCTCGCACAGAACACGTACAAAAAGTAGCAAAGGCTTTCTAAAATCAATCTTTTGACCGGATATTGAATCCAGGAAATGGTCTGGTCGAAATAATCTTCCATCAAAAAACCGCCATAGCTCAATGTGGAAGACATGACGAATGAGATCAGGATTTCCTGCGCCAAAGCGCCGTAACCTTCGCCTGTGGCAATGCATTCAGCGAAGGCGCCGATCGAAATGACCATCGCAATCAGCAGGTTGGCGCCGATAAAAGCGGGAGAGAAATTCCAGAATTTTTTTGAGCCTCGCGTTGTCAATTTCATGTGCCGCAATATTGCCGAATAATATGCAATTCTAAAAGTGGTTTTACTGACAGCCTTTTACCATTTTCTCAGCCAAATTCTTTCCCCAGTAAGGCATTAATGCTGATTTTAAAGCTGCTTCGTCTTGCTTAGCGAACATGGCGAGACTTTCCTTCGCCAACCCGCACGATTTCTCCATGCCCGAGCCGAAAAACTTTGCCATACCTTGTTCCATTTGCGCCAGTAATATCATTGCGCGGGGATTTTTGTCGTTGAGCGCCAATGCTTTCCCAAATGTTTGCAGCACCTGGCCGGATAAGCCCGGCCCGCGTCCGCCCGGATCCACGCTCACTTTGGCCATGGTTATAAAGCCTTGCAAAGCCACGATTTCTGAAATTGTTTTTGGAAACCGCATCTGCTTTTGAAGCTATTTCTGCTGCTTTTGCCAAAACTTCGTCACGTTTCTCGGCAGGCAATGCTTCGTCGATACCTTGATATGCCCCGGCCAGCGCCTGATAATAATAAGGTTGCCATTCATTGGGATTAAGCTCGGAAATTCTGGCAAATGCATTGGCCGATTGCTGATATTGAGGAACCGAATCGGCTTCCATGAGCTTGGCGATTTCCTTTTTCATCGCTTTCTGATAAGGCGAATCCTGGGCGGCTGCGCTGAACATTGTGATCAGCATTGCGATGGTGATTTGTAGTAACTTTTTCATGAATGATAGATTATAAATTGTTTAATTGATTTGCTTTTTTATCCTTCGAAAGTGTGATGAAAAGGCCTGCGAAAAGAAATCTTTTCGCGCCCTGGCCAACGGGCTGACTGGCATAGGAACCCGTTTCGTCGGGTTGTGACGCATATTTATAGCCAAACACATTCTGCCTTCCGAGCACATTGGAACAAGCAACGTGGATGATGACATTGGGTTTCGGGAGATAGCTGATGCTCAGACTGAGGTCGCTGTAAGGCTTTGTTTTCTGCTGCATTTCTCCGGGCAAATTGGGATTGTCAAACGTGTAGCCGCTGTTCCACGACCACGATGTGCCGAGCAAGGATTTGATGGAAGTAACGAAATGCTTCACGACCACCGAGCCATTGTGTTTGGGTGCAAATGATGGCTGGACTTTGGTTTCATAAGCCGCAAATTGACGCTTGCTGTCCACAAAACTGTAAGTGACCCAGAAATCCGTGTCCTTGATTGTATTCTTGTCGCGTAAGAAAAAGTCCACGCCTCTTGCATATCCCGAGCCGTTCAATGCAAGGTTTTTCGGCTCGGTTGTTGATCCTTTGTAAGTGACCAGATTGTCATAGTTTTTATAAAAAGCCTCAGCGCGGAATGTGAGGTTGTTATTGACAATGAAGTAATTAAGAATGTAATGTGTTGCAGCGGAATTTTTCAAATCCGTTTGCAGGACGGCGTAAGTTTTTCCTCCGCCAGCTGCTTGAATTTCCCTGCCGCGAATGAGAACTGGCCCTGATTGCTGAGCTTATAAGCAACCGAAAACCGGGGCGTAAACCACATTACCTTTGCCAGCGAACTATAACCGCTGCGTAAACCGCCCACGACGATCAGGCTGTTGCTGAAATAATAAGTGGCTTCGACGAAATGGTTGAACTGATGATCTGTAAACTGTCGTTTCCGGTTTTCAACCTGCGTGGCTTCTGAATAACTTTTGGCATAAAATTCCAATCCGTTTTTTACAGAAAACTGGGATGAGAAATCTTTGACAGCGGCTATTTTGGAATGGAAAACCTGATTAATCTGCCTGATATCGTCTGCATTGAACCGGGTGGCGTCGCGGTTATTGGACAAAGCAGCGCCGCCGTAGAAAAGCCAGCCTTTGTCGCCAGAATGACGAAATGATACATTGCCGTAATGATATTGGTTGTTGAGTTTTACATAATCTCCACGGCTATTTTCCCCCGGAATCTTTTGCCAGATGGCCATATTGCTGCCCTCGGTGTGAAAATATGCTTTAATGAAACCTGCCTTACCCGTCACTGCATTGCCCCATTTCTGGCGCAAGGAAATCTCGGTGTCCCAGTTGGAAGGCGCTTTTTCCCAATCAAAATCCTGCTTAACCAATGCCTGGTAAGGAGCCAGATTGTAATAATTGGCCGAGGCGGTTAATGCTCGGTCATTTCCAACCAATGTTTGTGTGTAACCTCCGCCCAATGACATGACACTGATGTCGCCCGGCTTCTTAGCGGAATGTCCACAGTGTTTAATGCCAATGCAGACGAAAGTGCTTGTCCATATTCGGCTGAATAGCCGCCTGTGCTGAAAAATGATCCTTTGAAAAGGTTGGCGCTGAACCGGTTGCGGGTCGGGACGTTGGCGGTTGTGCTGCCAAATGCATTGCCAACCTGCAACCCATCGATATATATGGCCGTTTCGGAAGCATCGCCGCCGCGGACAAACAGCCTGCCGTCGTTGCCGACTGTGGAAGTGCCGGGTAATGTTAGTAATGCAGCCGTAATGTTGCCCATTGCGCCGGAAGTGGTCACAATGTCCAGCGGTTTCAGCACGACCGATTTCTTCTCGTCCCCTGCTTCCATTGCGCCGGCTGTGATCGTGACCGCGTTTAACTGGTTAATGGCTTCGTTTAAGGAAATATTCAATGTCAAAGGCTGGCCTTTCAGCTCCAAAGTAACCTCGTGCGTTTTGAAACCAATGGCTTGAACGCTTAAAATCTGGCTTCCCGATTCACCCGTGATGAATGTAAATGCGCCAGTTGCGTCGGAAGATGTTCCGTCATAAGTGCCTTTCAGAATGACATTTGCACCTGGCATTGCGGCTCCTTTATGATCTGTTATTTTGCCGGAAATGGTTGTCTGGGCAGATGTTGCGAGTGCCGTAAAAAGTAAAAAAGTAATCAATAGCGTTTTCATTTTGCCCTTTGTTTGAGACAAAATTGAGCAGAAGGAAATGGCTGAGAAATTCAGTCTGACCGAAGTTCAGAAGCAGCAGTATGAAGTGCGGAAAAAGTTGTCCGAAGTGGAAAGCGAAGGCGAAAATTTTGCGGAAAACGGATGATCAATTCAAACGTAACTGAGTGCTTATTTTCATTTTTTGAACATTAATCATAAAATTTTTTCTAAATTTTTAAATCGCACTGAATCAGCATGTTAATTTTCTGATTTGTGACTTGAAGCATGCCTAAGTGCTGTTTTTGCTGCTTTCTTAATCCTTGAATTATCCCGCTGGCATATTTATTTAAGAAGCCTTTCCAAAACAGTTTTACAACGACTAACTCTTAATCAAATATAACATGATAGCGACACTTGGAAATAACGCAATAAGCACTTTGAAGCCTGGCGCAGTTCTTACAGTTACGGGCGCAAATACCGAAACAGACGCGCAGAGAGAAGTAGCAGATTTCTTACAAATGAGCAACAGAACTGACCTTGGTTATTTTGCTATCTCAAAAGATTACTACTTGTTGTATTTGAAGTCAGAAGGTTCGTTAAGTGGAATTGCTTAGAACTAACTTTTTTCGTTTAATTTAGTCATGGTACAATCAGGTACATTTAGCTTACTGGGCCAAAAGCTCATCAATATCATTATTCACAGAGACGACGTAGCAAAAATAGCACCCATTAAAGAAGGAAGAGGCTGCGTAATTTATCTAAAAAACAAAGTTCCATACGCGGTGAGCGAAAGCGCCCGTGAAGTTTATAAGAAGTTGGACTGGATCGCGGCCTGAAAATCGAATCCGTTGTCATGAAAACAAGCTGAGGCTCCGAATTAACGCGGGGCCTTTTTTGTTGCGCCGCAGTGAGATAAATCCAATTTTCCCCGAACCCTCAGCCGCTTAACCGCGTTATACGGCCTAATGCTACGCCACAATTAATAATAATGTCCAAAAAAACATATTTTTTCCTGATCCTCATTTTAGGGAGTTTAACGGCGCTGGGGCCTTTCTCGATCGACATGTATCTTCCCGGATTTCCGGCCATAGCAAGAGATCTGAATACAACCGCTGCCAAAGTTTCGCTTTCGCTTTCTGGCTTTTTTGTGGGAATTTCTGTCGGTCAATTGTTGTACGGTCCATTGCTGGACCGGTTTGGCAGGAAAAAGCCACTTTTTATTGGCCTTTGCGTTTACATTATTGCCTCGATAGGCTGCGCAATGGCTGTTTCCATCAACGATTTGATATTGTTACGTGTCATACAGGCGATCGGGAGTTGTGCCGCCACGGTTGCTTCCGTTGCCATGGTCCGGGATCTTTTTCCGGTTAAGGACAATGCAAAAGTATTTTCGCTGCTTCTTTTGGTCGTCGGCGTTTCACCTATGATCGCACCGACGGTTGGGGGCTATGTTACTGATGCTTTTGGCTGGCATTCCGTATTCTGGATCCTGACCGGCATGGGCGTTGCGATCCTGATCGCCACTGTGCTTTGGTTACCAGATAGTTACAAGCCGGATAAATCACTTTCGCTGAAACCGAAGCCGATCATTATGAATTTTTTGCAGGTCGTTCGCGAGCCGCAGTTTTATACTTATTCGCTCACAGGCGCCATTGCCTTCGCCGGATTGTTCGCTTATGTCGCAGGTTCGCCGCTCGTTTTCATGGAAGTTTTTTACACCGACGGGAAAGTTTACGGCTGGATATTTGCGTTTCTTTCGGTCGGATTTATTGGTTCGAGCCAGTTAAATACATTGTTTTTGAGGAAATTCAGCAGTGAGCAGGTTGTCAACACCGCATTGATCTGCCAGGTCTTGGTCAGTTTTACATTTCTTGCCGCAGCTTTGGCAGGTTTTCTGACATTGCCGGTAACCATTGTTTTCCTATTCTTTTTCCTTTGCTGCATTGGCTACACTTATCCCAATGCCGCCGCACTTTCACTTGCTCCTTTTACGAGAAATGCCGGCAGCGCATCCGCATTAATGGGCGCTTTTCAAATGGGCGCGGGCACATTGATCTCCATTGTGATCAGTTTATTTGAGGTTCCTTCTGTTGTTCCAATGGTCGCTGCCATGGCCGGATCATCGCTTCTGGCGCTTTCTGTGCTGGTTTTTGGCAGACGATTTATCAAAGAAAAAGTGGAAGTGCAGCAAGGCGCGGATGCTGGCGTCATGCATTAAACCGGTTTTGTTGACTTTATTTGTGCATGGATTATTTCAAAAAGCTCCTCGATTTACTCAAAACAGAAAGAGAAGAAGACCGGCAATCTTACCAGCGGCTGATCGAAAGATCGTCTGTTTCTGAGCGTCGTGCCAGCGGGTTAAGCTGGTATCCGATCGCCATTCGCGGTTCCGAAATGAGCCGGGGTGATTATCTGGCGGTTGAGGTCGAGCGCACTACGCACCAGGATATTTCGCATCAGTTGCGGTTTGGCATGCCTGCCGTTTTGTTTTCCAATCATGAACCAAAAAAGGATCGGCTGGAAGGCATTATCACGCATCAAAGCGGAAACAGGCTGAAAATCACATTGCGCACAGACGAATTGCCGGACTGGTCGCGCGACGGAAAGTTGGGCATCGATCTGCTTTTTGACGACAATAGTTATGATGAAATGCAGGGTGCCATTAAGTCCGCATCTGCATTACTCGAAAATGAAAAAGAGGGGCGTTTGGTAAAAATCCTTACGGGAGAAAAAACACCGTCGTTCAATGATCAACTTCCCAAAATTACAATCCCTAAGCTCAACAATTCACAAAATGAAGCTGTAAATACAATCCTTTCGGCGTCGGATCTTGCCATTGTGCACGGGCCTCCGGGAACGGGTAAAACGACCACATTGGTTCAGGCGATCAAGACTTTGATTAAACAGGATCATCAGCAAATTCTGGTCGTTGCGCCTAGTAACACGGCTGTGGATTTGCTCAGTGAAAAACTGACTGATGAAGGTTTAAATGTGCTTCGGGTGGGTAATCCGGTGCGGGTTTCGGAGCGGTTGATGTCGCTGACATTGGATAACAAATTGTCTGGCCATACGCGTATGAAAGACATTAAGGCGCTGAAAAAACAAGCAAACGAATACAAAAATCTGGCACACAAATACAAGCGTAACTTCGGAAAAGCCGAACGCGATCAGCGGAAAGCGCTTTTTGACGAAGCCCACAAAATCATGAAGGAAGTGGGAAGCGTGGAGCAGTATGCGATTGAGGATATTCTGAGCAAAGCGCAGGTTATTACGGCAACATTGGTGGGTGCTAACCATTACACGGTCAGGAATTTAAAGTACAAAACCGTTGTCATCGACGAAGCTGGCCAGGCGTTGGAACCGGCTTGCTGGATTCCGATCTTAAAAGCGGAGAAAGTGGTGCTTGCCGGTGATCATTTCCAATTAGCACCAACGATTAAATCTAGTGAAGCGGCGAAAAATGGCCTGGCCACAACATTGCTTGAAAAATGCGTTTCCCTTCATCCAGAATCTGTGACTTTGCTGGAAGAACAATATCGGATGAACGAGGCGATCATGGGATATTCTTCCAAAGTATTTTATCAAAACAAACTCAAAGCCAACGAAGCAGTCGCGCATCATCTGGTTTTTCCGGCAGACCATGCATTGGCTTTCATTGACACAGCAGGCTGCGGTTTTGATGAAAAACTGGAAGGGACCAGCTCTACGAACCCAGATGAAGCTGCGTTTCTATTTAAACATTTGACCCAATATGTGACCGACTTGACGCAATCCAAAAGCTTCAAAACAGAAGAATTTCCAAGCATTGCGGTCATTTCACCTTACAAAGAACAGATCGGTCGATTAAAAGAACAATTGGCGCATAATGCGCTTTTGCAGCCATTTATCGCAAAAATTTCAGTAAATACAATCGACAGTTTTCAAGGCCAGGAACGCGACATTGTTTACATCAGCATGACCCGCAGCAATCCCGAAGGTGAGATTGGTTTCCTTTCGGACATTCGCCGGATGAATGTGGCTATGACGCGAGCGCGCAAAAAACTGGTGGTGATCGGCGACAGTGCGACCCTTTCCGGATTGCCTTTTTACGCAGATTTCATTTCCTATGCTGAGGGTTTGAATGCTTACCAAAGTGCCTGGGAGTTCGCGGATATCTGAGGACCGGAAAAATCTTGTTGGCTTTTAGATGCAACCCATTTATATTTAAACGCATCTTGGCAACAGATGGTCACATCCTCACGAACCCGGTCTCTCTATGCGCAAACATTACGTTTCTGTTATTCTTCTTTCCTTTCTGGTCATTGCGCATTGTTTCGGACAGGCTGGGTCGGCGAGTGGGATCAAAGGAATTATCAAGACCAAAAATGGCGAACCGCTCCCGTTCGCTGCCATTATCGTCAAAGGCACAGCCATCAGCACCATTTCTAATGAAGAAGGCCGCTATCAGCTCGATCTGAAACCGGGTTACTACGAGGTCATTTTTCAATATTTAGGTTTCAAAACAGGCCAGAAAGGCTTCACGGTTGAGAACAAAATGGAAACGTTCGACCTCACCATGGAAGAGCAGGCGCTTAATCTTGGTGAAGTGCGCATTGGCAGTCGCGATGAGGATCCTGCCTACACCATTATGCGCCGCGCGATCGCCAAAAGCCGCTATCATTTGCTGCAAGTGGACAGTTATGTCGCCAAGGCTTATTCCAAATCTTCGGTTGTGATCACAGATTTGCCTTTGGAATTTTTGTATAAAAAGGAATTGAAGGAAGTTGAAAAGGAAACGAACTTTAAAAAGGGCGTCCCGATCCTGAATGAAAGTGTTTCCGAGGTCACATTCAAGCAGCCTAACACGTACAAACAGAAGGTTATAGCCGCCAGAAACAGCCAGGACAAGGATTTTGCCAATCCCAATGCTTACTTACTGACGAGTTTTTACCAGCCCGAAGTTGTGAAAGCCGTTTCTCCGCTTTCTCCCCGAGCATTTGCTTACTATAAGTTTGAATATCAAGGAGCTTTTCGTGAAAATGGCATTGAAGTAAATAAAATAAAAGTTACTCCGCGCTCTTACGGCGAAGGCGTTTATAAGGGAACGATCCACATCATTGAAGACGAGTGGAGCATTTACAGCCTTGATCTGACGACGGTTAACACCGGTTTTACGATTGATATCAAGCAGGTTTACAGCCCGGTTCAAGGCGTTTGGATGCCGGTTAATCAGCAGTTTCATGTGCAGGGAGGCATTTATGGGTTGAAGGGGAAAGGTGATTTTGTGATCTCTCAATCGTTTTCAAACATTAAGATTAACCCAGCATTCAGACCTGATATCGTGGTTGTGGATGATAAAAAGCAAAAAGACGAGGCAAAAAAGGTTAAGCTTTCGGGCAGGGAAATCAAGACGCAGAAGCTGGAAGAAGTTGTTAGTAAGCAAAAGGAATTTTCTGCTAAAAACTTGCGGAAGATGATGAAAGAATACGAAAAGCAGGATTTGAAAGCGAAGGAGGAGAAAGGAGAGGACATTGACCTCAATTTTACCAGAAATGACTCAACCGTTGTCGATTCCATGGCGAGCATGCGCAGCACGGCATTCTGGGATTCCATCCGAACTGTGCCGCTCACGACCGCAGAAGTAAAAAGTTACACGCGGCTGGACAGCATTGTTGTCGTAACGAAAGGCACGCAGGAACAGAAAGACAGTTTGAAAGTCACGAAATCCGACACGACTAAAAAGAATAGAAAAGGCGGCGGATTGGGTTTTATAGGCGATATTTTTACGGGCCACAGTTTTAGTTTAGGCAAAAGGAGTCCCTGGCGCCTGGATTATGTGACGCCGCTGCTTGGCGCGCAGGTTAACACGGTAGAGGGTTTGGTTTTGAATGGGGGAGGGTTGAAGCTGCGCTATAATGGCGGCGGTAAGTCGAAAAAGCTGGATAGTTTGGAAATCGGTTCTGCTGACATAAAGCGCTTTTCCACTTCGCAAAGGCAGGAATTAGCAATCAATGCACTGACGCGTTACTCTTTTGCAAGGCAGAAGCTAATGTTCTACGGCGGAGTTGATTACGGCTGGAAACGCAATAAAATCAATGTTTCCGGTGGGCAAACCGTTTCGCAATTTAATGTTGAAAACCCGATGCACCCGCTTTTGAACTCGCTAACAACATTGTTTTTGGAGCAGAACTTTATCAAAGTTTACGAAAAGAATTTCGTCCGGCTGGATTTTTCAACAGACCGTGAAAACGAACATTTCGAGCTAAAAGCGAACATTGAATACGCAGACCGGAGCCCGCTTCAAAACCTAAGAAACCTCGGACCTTATCGCTGGATTGATTGGAAGCGCAGGGACTTTACTTCAAATCATCCGTTTACGATTGACGAGAATGGCGAGTCAGGCAAGTCATTCACTGAAATGACGGCCCACCAGGCTTTAACTATTGGGATTACGGCAAACTACAAACCCTGGCAGAAATACAGGACAAAAAAGGGAGAAACGACCTATTATAATGACGATTCACCGAAACTGTCATTAAACTATCGCAAAGGGATCAATAATGTGTTCAGCAGCGATGTGGATTTTGATCTTTTGCAAATTGGCATTGCGCACGGATTTGAGACTGGAATCAGGAGCAAACTAAGCTATAAGCTGAGTGCCGGAAAATTCCTGAATAGCCGCGAGGTCCGCTATCCTGATTTTCAACATTTTGCAGGCAACCGCTTCTTTTTTCAGCTGGGTGACCCGGTAGGAACATTCAGGATGCTCGATTATTACCGTTACAGCACTTCTAACCAGTTTTTTGAAGCCCACGTCCTCAGTGAACTCCGCAAATTTCTGTTAACCCAAATCACCTGGTTCCGCATTCTTGGCATCAAAGAAAACTTCATGCTGCATTATCTGGCCACCCCGGCTTCCAACAACTATACAGAACTGGGCTACGGCCTGGATGTAGGCATCCGATTGCCGTTCCGGGTGGAAGTTGTGAGTAATTTTGAAAGTTTCAAGTATAAAACGACGGTGTTTAGGATTGGGACTACGATGAATTTTAATTTGGGTAGAAATTAGAGTTCGGTCAATAGAATTTCAAACGAAACTCTATTGACCGAACTCGAAAAGCTTCTGGGCGATTTCGTCAGCAGATGGCAACATTGTTTGATACATTTTCGGTAAATGGTGTGAAGTGTTATAAGTCGCAATTCCGATCGGCTGGCCTGCACTTTTTAACGAATATTCAACAATGGTCCTGTCTTTGCTTTTACAAATGATGATTCCAATCGATTCATTTTCGTGCGGCAGCTTTACGGTGTCATTCAAAACAGCGAGATAAAATTCCATCTTGCCTTTATGCTCTGGCTCGAAATCGCCGATTTTCAAATCTATGGCGATGAGGCATTGTAACCTTCTGTGATACAACAGCAAATCTACCCAAAAGTCTTTTGTGTTGACCTGAATGCGATATTGATTGCCGATAAACGAATAATCACTTCCCATTTCCAAAAGGAATTTCCTGATGTTTTTGACAAGGGCCTGTTCCAACTCTTCTTCCGAGTGCTCATTACCAAGATTCAGAAAGTCAAATGTGTAAGCATCCTTCACTGCAAGGAGTGCTTGCTTGCTGATTTTCTCAGGTAATGCTTCGTCAAAGTTCGTTTGGTTCAGCAGATATTTTTCGAATGTCTTGTTTTCAATCTGGTGGATCAAAACGTTTTTCGTCCAGCCATGCTTCTTGGTTGCAAGAATGTAAAATTGCCTTTCCTGACTGTTCTTGCATTTAGATAAAATGGTCGTATGCTTGCTCCATCCAATTTCTCCAGCCAATGGCTGGAGATTTATATCTGACTGGTAATCAGTGTAAAATTGCACCATATACCAAATGTTCGTGGTGGAGAATCCGCCGATTCCTGGGAACTCCAACTGCAACTCTTTGGACAGCTTCGGAACAATGGATTTGCCCCAACTTTCGGATTGCTTTTCGGCAATGGACTTTCCGATTTCCCAATAAAGATTGATTAATTTAATATTGACTTCCCTAAGCGCTTCATACTGCGCCTGCCTGATTTTTTCTTTGATATTAAGAATGAATTCCTTTTCGAGTATGCTCAAAGCCATGACTGTTGGTTTTATGATTTGAGGTTTAGACGTCGCCACAAATCATTGGTCACACTTTCATGAAAAATTTTTTCGTCTGATCTTTCTCTTGCTATCTTAACCCCATTCAAATCTCTTGATAAATATTAAAGCATTTCGCAGGCAAGCCTGCAATTCCCATCTAGGCAAAGCATGGGAGGAAATTTATTGCTTAATATTTATCAAAAGAGGAAATGAAAGAAATACATAAAATTGCCGTCCTCGGAGGCGGTGGCAGGACTGGTTATTATCTGGTTAATCAGTTACTTGAACAAGGTTTTCAATTGAAATTGCTGCTTCGAAAACCAGAGACTTTCCAAATACAAAATCCATTAGTAGAGGTTGTCAAAGGCGACGCAATAGACGCAGAAATCGTTGAAAGGCTGTTGGAAGGCTGTGATGCTGTGATCAGCACGGTTGGGCAACGAAAAGATGAGCCGCTTGTAGCGAGTCAGGCGACAGCGAACATTATTAATGCAGTTGCTAAGCGGCAAAACAACGCGGAGAATTTCAGATATATTTTGTTAGCAGGCCTAAATGTCGATACGCCATTTGATAAAAAGGGCATTGAAACCCAAAAGGCAACGGATTGGATGAAGGCAACTTTTCCGGATATTCATGCAGACCGGCAACAATCCTATGCATTGCTTGCAGAAAGCAGGATTGCCTGGACAATGGTGCGCGTTCCGTTTACTGAATTTGTCGAAACGAAGGATAAAATTATGGTTAGTCTGGAAGATTCGCCGGGAAGTAAAATTAGTGCAGCGGATATCGCAACCTTCATGATCAGGCAGTTGACGGATAATGCTTACATCCGAGAAGCGCCGTTCATTTCGAATTGACAAAATCTCACTAAGGATGTCAGACTTTCCAGGCAGGTCAAAGTGCCCTGCTTGGAAAGTCTTCTCATTTCAAACCAACGCCTCCCACAAAATCTCGGCCGGATGCATTGCGTGCCTGCCGGTTCCGTCGTGGATCTGGTGGCGGCAGCTGGTTCCTGGAGCGGCGATGATTACTTCTTCGGGTTGCTGGCGAACGGCAGGGAAGAGGACGAGTTCACCTATTTGCATTGAAATGTCATAATGCTCTTTTTCGTAACCAAATGATCCCGCCATGCCGCAGCAGCCGGATGGAATCAGCTGAACATTATAGTTTTCAGGCAGCGAAAGCATTTTTTTGGTTGGTATCATGCTCGAAATGGCCTTTTGCTGACAATGTCCGTGCAATTTGATCAGTCGCTTTTCTTTGGTAAACTGGTCTTTTGATATGTGCTTCAAGTCAATTTCTCTCGCAATGAACTCGTCAAATTGCAATGCGTTTTGCGCGAGTTTTTTGGAATCTTCCACAAGTTCATCGCTAACGAGATCCGGATATTCGTCGCGGAATGTAAGGATCGCGGATGGCTCAATGCCTACGAGCGGCGTGTCGTACGAAATAATGTCTCTCAGCAGCTTAATGTTCTCCTCAGCAATCTTTTTGGCATCTTTCAAAAGTCCTTTGGAAAGTTGTGGCCGGCCCGAAGGCGCGTGATTGGGGATAATCACATCATAACCCAGCTTTTCAAGAGCCATAATCGACTTTTTGCCAATTTCAACATCATTGTAATTGGTAAACTCATCGCAAAAAAGATAAACGTTTCCTACCTGTCGAATGGCTCGTTTTGCGTTGATCATACCACTTTTTCAAAGTCGTGCTATGCAGCAGCGGCATAGTCCGTTCGGGATGGAAGCCGACAACGCGATTGGCAATTTTACGCAAAGGCGCATTTTTGAACACCAGATTGTAAGCCCAGGGAACATAACTCGCTATGCCGGTCATTTTTGAGAAATTTCCAACCAGCCAAGAACGCATCGGAATGCCATTCGCATCGTGATATTGCTGCAAAAACTCCATTTTCAGCTTCGCCACATCCACATTTGATGGACATTCACCTTTGCAGCCCTTGCAAGCTAGACAGAGGTCGTAAACTTCTTTAATCTCTTGATTATCAAATCGGTTCTCTTTGGGAGAACGCGTTAACATTTCGCGAAGAATGTTGGCGCGGGCGCGGGTTGTGTCTTTTTCGTTGCGCGTTGCCATGAAACTTGGGCACATGGTTCCGCCGCTCATTTGCGTTTTGCGACAATCGCCTGAGCCATTGCATTGCTCGGCATGCTGCAAAATATCCTGATCCTTAAAACGGAAGTAAGTTTTGAATTCAGGCGTTTTCTGATCGGCTTCGTAACGCAGAAACGTGTCCATAGGAGCCGTATCCACGATTTTTCCGGGATTGAAGATGTTGTTCGGGTCCCAGGTTTTTTTGATTTCCTTAAAAAGCTGGTAATTATGCTCACCGACCATTTTAGGGATAAATTCGCCTCTCAATCGCCCGTCGCCATGTTCCCCGGAAAGCGATCCGTCGTATTTTTTTACCAGTTCAGCGATTTCCTCAGCAATCATTCTGAATTGCTTGTGACCTTCGCTCGTTTTCAGGTTAATGATCGGCCGCAAGTGAATTTCACCCGTTCCGGCATGTGCGTAATGCACGGCGGACATGCCATGTTTTTTCAGAATTTCGTTAAAATCCCGTATATAATCAGGCTGATCGTAAACGTCCACAGCCGTGTCTTCAATCACCGCAACCGCCTTTTCATCGCCTGGAATGTTGCCCAGCAAGCCCAAACCAGCTTTTCTTAACGACCAGATTTTCTTCGTGTCGTCTCCAAAAAGCAGCGGATAATGAAATCCGATGCCCGCTTCCTGCAATTCTTTGGTCATTTCGGCCGAAAGCGCTTCAACCTCTTCTTTTGTTTCCCTGGACAAATCCACAACCAAAATGGCAGGGAATTTTCCGTCGGGTTTATTTTTTACAAAAAATGCGTTTTTCTTCTGCTCAACATTCGTAGCCGCACATTCCAGCACATAATCGTCAATGAGCTCGACGGCATGCGGCTGGTATTTTAATGTTAAAATCGTCGCCCTTAGCGCTTCGTCGATTGTGTCGCAATGCACGCAAACCAATCCCTGCGTTTTAGGTGGCAGCGGCACAAGATTCAACTTTATTTCAGTCAAAAAGCATAATGTTCCTTCCGAACCCGCGATCAGGCTGCACATATTGAAAGGCTGCACGCGCTCGTCGGTGGCTTCCACAAAAGGCTCTGTATGCAGAAGCATATCCAATGCATAACCCGTGTTCCTTCTGCTAATGCTTGGTTTTGGGAAGTTTCTTCTATTATTTCTGACTGGTTGTCAGGCGATTGCAGGATTTCGTTTGTTTTAAGATATATTTTGTCCAAAAGCGTTGCACTTCCGTTTTTCCGCGTTGCATCTGAAATCAGGTTTTGATAATCACCGTTTTTCAAGCTTTTGAATTCCACTTCACTGCCGTCCGCAAGGATTGCTTTTACTTCCAGCGTATGCTCACGGGCGCTTCCGTAAACGATCGAATTAGAACCGCAAGAGTTATTTCCAACCATTCCACCAATCATCGCGCGATTAGCTGTCGACGTTTCCGGGCCGAAGTATAGTCCATAGGGTTTCAACGCCATGTTCAGCTCGTCGCGCACCACGCCGGGCTCAACGCGCACCCATTTTTCGGCCGCATTGATCTCAATGATTTTTGTAAAATTCCGTGAAACGTCCACCACAATGCCATTGCCCACAACCTGCCCGGCAAGCGACGTTCCGGCCGTCCGCGGGATCAGCGAAATGTGCTTTTCTGTGGCGTATGCAATCAAAGTTTTAATGTCAGCGATCGACTTGGGCATGGCGACAGCAAGCGGCATCTCGCGGTAAGCGGAGGCGTCGGTTGCATATAAAGTGCGCATGGTGTTGTCGAAATGCAGTTCACCTTCAAGTTGGTTGGCAAGAAGACTTAAATCAATGTTAGTTACTGAAAGCGGCGTGGTCATTGTATTATAAAAGCGGAAAAATAGATCTCAAAGTTACGAACAACCAACAAGGATTTCCAGCAAAATATTCATGGAAGTGTTTATAACAACGCGGTGAAAAAATTAAACTTTAATTAAAAAAGTCACCGAAACGGCTATCTATTGTACTTCTCAAATATGGCGTTTGGACTTTAATTGGATAATATAACTTTTTTGCTTAAAAATTGATTTCTTTAAGCAGATTTCAGAATTGCGTTATTGTATTATCAGAACTATTTATATTATTTTGTATGACCGTTATTGAATAATTGTAACTTTTTCGCAGATTAATTTAGTTAAAAGGCCATTTCCCTCATCCTAAGGCACTTTTGATGATTATAAAGCTGGAATGTTAAAATGATACAAAAAGCGGTGACCAGATTTAACAATTTACTTAACAGACCTATGATGAATTTATCCTTTCATGTGTTTCGTCGACATGATTCAAGCAATGCAAAGAACGTTGCGACGAAAGAAAGATTTGCAGGACAAGGCACAGGGCTATTCGCCATCCTAATGATCTTGATTGGCTTAACAACAAATGCTTTTGCACAAGATGTGAATGTATCCGGGAAGGTTACAGACGCAAAAACGGGTGGCGTTCCAGGTGTGACCATTACCATTAAAGGAAGCACAAAAGGAACCAACACGGACGTTGACGGAAATTATCAGATCAGCGTACCAGGCAATGCAACATTGACTTTCAGCGCCATTGGATATGAGACGCAGGATGTGGCGGTTGGCAACAAATCAACACTTAATGTTACACTTTCTGAGGATGTTAAGGCTTTGGAAGAAGTCGTCGTAGTGGGTTACGGAACGGTTAAGAAAAAGGATGCAACCGGTGCCGTTTCTGCTTTGGGCTCGAAAGACTTCCAAAAAGGGATCGTAACTTCTCCTGAGCAGCTTATGCAGGGACGCGTTGCGGGTGTGCAGATTACACAATCCAGCGGTGAGCCGGGCGGTGGAATCAACGTGCGTATCCGGGGAACGTCGTCTGTTTTGGGTGGTAACAACCCTTTATTTGTAATTGACGGTGTGCCTTTGAGTGGAGATAACACTTCATCGGGTGGTGATAACCAGGGTGTTGGCCGTCAGCCAGCGAAAAACCCGCTTAACTTCCTTAACCCGGACGATATCGCGAGCATGGACATCCTTAAAGATGCATCTGCAACAGCGATCTACGGTTCACGCGGTGCGAATGGTGTGGTTTTGATCACAACCAAAAGAGGAAAAGGCAAAGGTGCATTGGACTACGGATATTCATTGGGTATCAGCAACATTACCAAGAAATATGACCTTTTGAACGCAGCTGAATACAAAGCAGCAGGCGGACAGGATCAGGGATCAGACACAGACTGGCAGGATTTGTTGTTCAGAACAGCACTTACACATCAGCACAACCTTTCTTATGGCGGCGGTGACGCATCAGGAAACTATCGTTTCTCATTGGGTTACATGAACCAGGATGGTATTGTGGAAACATCTAATGTTAAGCGTTACAGTGTTGGTTTCAGCGGAACTAAGAAATTCATCGGTGATAAATTGACGATCGGAAGCAACCTGAACTTTGCAAACACGCAAGATACAGGTGTTCCAATTTCTGAGAACATTGGTTTTGAAGGTGATTTGATGGGAAGCATCCTGAAAGCAAACCCTACACGCCCAGCGTACAGAGGCGATACATTGAACCAGTCTACAACTACTGAGCCTAACCCGCTTGCATTCGTGAAATTGTCACAGGATAAAAGCAACACGCTTCGTGCTTTGGGTAACATCAACGCAGAACTAGAAATTTTCAGCGGCTTGAAATTCAAAACTGTATTGGGTTTTGATAAATCAATGTCTTCAAGAAAACAAGCTTATTCAAGAGATCTGGTTGTTGCAGGTATTGGTGGTATTAACGAAGCAGACAAAATTGGCCGCGTGTATATTCGCGATGTGGAAAGTAACAACCAGTTGATGGAAAACTACTTTACATATGATAAGGAGATCGGAACGGTTACATTGAACGCCCTTTTGGGTTATTCTTACCAAAGCTTTGAAAGCGGAAGCAAAAATGTAGCGGCTGCCAACTTCCGTACAAATGACCTGGATCTGATGATCAACAACCTGGGTATCGCCGGAACAGTTGCTGTTAAGGATGCAACATCGCTTTCAAGCGTAGGTTCGGTTATTCAAAATTCGAGCTATGTGAAGGATGAGCTTCAATCTTACTTCGGTCGTGTTAACCTTGGTTTTGGAAGCAAATACTTGTTCACGGGTACATTGCGTGTCGATGGTTCTTCCAAATTTGGTGGGAACAACAAATACGGTTATTTCCCATCAGGAGCATTCAAATGGAAATTGGTTGAAGAGGATTTTATTCCTAAAACTGTTTTCACAGACCTTTCTCTTAGAGTTGGATATGGTGTAACGGGTAACCAGGCAATCCCTCACAACGTTTACGACAGACGTGACCGTTACAGCGATTACGCGATCAACCAGGGCGCTGATAACATTACAGGTGGTGGTTTGAACGCAGTTGCATTTAACAACCCTGATTTGAAATGGGAATCAACTGCTGCATTTAACTTCGGTCTTGACTTCTCCATTCTGAAAGGCAGATTGAGCGGAACAGTGGATCTTTATAACAAAAGCACAAAAGATCTTCTTTTCAAAGTTGTTGCTGCTCAGCCTGCTCCAAACCCATTCGTTTATCGGAACCTGGATACAGACATTCAAAACCGCGGTATTGAATTGGCATTGACGGGTGTGATCGTAGATGGCAAGAAATTCTCGTGGGAAATGGTGTTCAACGCATCTTACAACAAGAACCTTGTTAAAAACCTGATCGGAACATATGATACAGGTGAAATCAACGGACAGGGTCTTTCAGGTGCATTTGCACAGCGTTTGGCAGAAGGCCAGCCTTTGTTCGCTTACTTCCTTCGCGAGTTCGGCGGATTTGATGACAACGGAAACTCACTTTATCCAGCTGGTGACTTCCAGACATTCCTGGGTGGCAAAAGCCCGCTTCCAAAAGTTAATGCAGGTTTAACCAATAACTTAGCATACGGAGCGTTTGATATGAGCCTGTTCTTCAATGGTGTTTTTGGTCACTATCTGTACTCAAACACTGCGAACGCATTCTTTACACAAGGTTCATTTGCAAATGGTCGTAACGTGACAAAAGATGTGATCGGCAACGGAGAAGGAGCTTTGAACGCGCCGGACGTTTCTACGCGTTTCCTTGAAAAAGGTAACTTCGTTCGCTTGCAAAACTTGTCAATCGGCTATCGCGTTCCTATGAAAGCGAACAAAGTGTTGAGCAATGCAAGAGTTTTTGTTACTGGTCAGAATTTGTTAACTTTTACAAAATATAGCGGTCAGGATCCAGAGGTTAGCACTAACAAGTCCCTGAACGATATTCCTTCATTCGGAATCGACTATACGGCTTATCCGAGAGCAAGAACGTGGACAGTTGGTGTTAATGTTTCATTCTAATTCAAATTCATTATAAAATGAAAACCAGTCAGATATACAAAATAATGGTTACAGGGGTTTGCATGGCGACGCTGTCGGCCTGTACTGACCTTGTGAACGACGAGAAAGACTCAGTGGTTAACGAAGTTGTCGACGGCGGATTCGCCCCGGTGGATGTGGTGGAGTCGTTATCATCTGCGTATAAGGATTTGTCTACTTACTCTGACCAGGCCGGTATTTATGCGCTTGGGGAGCATACAACTGCTGAAATGATCCCGCCAACACGTGGTGTTGACTGGGGTGATAACGGGGTGTGGCGGACATTGGATCAGCACACCTGGGATGCGTCTCACTCTTACATTCTGAGTGCATGGAACGCATTGAACCAGCGCGCTTACAAGGCAACTGAGATCCTTGCTTCAAACCCAAATGCAACTCAGAAAGCGGAAGCACAGTTTTTGAGAGCTTACAATATGTATTGGGTTATGGACTATTGGGGCGTTGTTCCTGTCCGCGAGGTAACTCAGGGTGTGAATGACCTGCCAAAAGTTTTGAGCCGTTCAGAAGCATTTGATTACATTATCAAGGATTTGGAAGAAGCCCTTCCTAACCTGCCAAAAAAAGGCCCGTCTATCGGAAATGGAACGGCTTCAAAAGCAGCTGCAAACTTCCTTTTGGCTAAAATGTATCTGAACAAAGCAGTTTACAAAGGTGCTACACCAGAAGGTCCTTATACATTTGATAAGGCTGATATGGACAAAGTGGTTGCTTACGTAGATGCAATTACGGCTGACGGTTATGCATTGGAAAAAGATTACTTTTCAGCATTCTCTTCCGCTGCAAAAACAGAACCGATTTTCAACGTGCAGGAAGGAACGGCGCAAAACCGCTGGATGATGACTTTGCACTACGGTCAAAACCCATCAGGATGGAACGGATTTGCGACATTGGCAGATTTCTATGACACTTTCGAAGCAAAAGATACGCGTATCGGAAAGCCTGCTAAGAAAGACGGAACAGAATTCTCGGGTATCAGCTACGGCTTCCTGATCGGTCAGCAGTATGACGAAAAAGGAAAAGTCATTATCGATACACGTACGCAAAAGCCATTGCAATTCACAAAAGATGTGCCTTTGGCTGGTGCTGCAACGGATAAAGGGATTCGCGTTATCAAGTATCACCCTGCAAACTCTGGAAAATATCTGCTTATGCGTTACGCAGAGGCTTATTTGATGAAAGCAGAAGCGATGATGAGAGGCGGAAACGCAGCTGGTGCGCTAACCCAGGTTAATGCATTAAGAACATTGCGCGGTGCAACAGCATTGGCATCTTTGACAGAAGCCAACCTGTTTGACGAGATCGGTCGCGAATTGTACTGGGAAGGTTTCAAAAGAACTACTGAAATCCGTTTCGGTAAGTTTACAACCGGCACAGGAACATCCGTTAAAGATCCTTACACAGTGCTTTATCCAATCCCGTCTGCTGCCTTGGTTTCCAATGCAAACCTTGTTCAGAATCCAGGATATTAAGACTCAAATCATATTCTTTGACAAAAATGCTCGATCATTTCGGGCATTTTTGTTTTATTATTGGTGTACAAATTGACTCAATGTAATGACCCGTTGCTTACTTTTATTTTTAGCGTTCTTTATTTCTAATTGTAGTTCAAAAGATTCCTCAGATCAGGCCGCAGATGCGCTTTTTCAAACATTAAAGGACAATGAAGCGAAAATTGTCATGTCGATCGATGGGAAAGAATTTTATCCAGAAGAAAGCGTTTTCACAGGGCAGGTGCTGATGTCGGATAACATGATGAATGTTACGTTAACGGATCAGTTTGAAGGGAAAACAATTATCAATCTGGGTGGGGAGAAATGGTTTGCTGCAAAGCCGATCACAAAAGCAATCACTGCAAATGGAGCAGTTGAGACAAACATTAAAATGGGAAAGATCATTGATAAAATCAACATGATCGGTGAAGGTTACATGATGGCCGAGGGCGAGATTACCGCAATAGCATTTACAAAAGACAAGATGGTTTTCAGGATCAAAGGGAAAGTTGGCAGATACAGCGACTTCCAGCAGCCTGACAAATATTTACCCGCGGAAGGCTTCATTGTTTACAAAAAGCCAGCCGTTAGTTTAGGGAACATTACTGAAAAAGAAGTTTTCAGCTCCTCGATATCGAATTAAATGATCACAAAATATAAAGGCACCGTGCACGCGGCAGCCGTTTTTACATTTCTTTTCCTACTATTTTCCTGCAAGAATTCAAGCAAACCGGACGGCTTATTTGAGGAAATGGATGCTTCGGCGACCGGCATCGATTTTGTCAATAAAGTGGAAGACAAAGAGGATATCAACATCTTCAATTACCGGAATTTTTACAATGGCGGAGGCGTGGCAATCGGAGACATTAACAATGATGGCTTGCCCGATATTTACTTCACCGCCAACATGGGTGATAATAAGCTTTATCTCAATAAAGGAAACTTCAAATTCGAAGACATTACGGATAAGGCCGGCGTTGCAGAGCCGACTAAATGGAGCACGGGTGTTGTCATGGTGGACATTAACGGTGATAATCTGCTGGATATTTATGTCTGCAATGCGGGTTACCAGAAGTTTGTCAACAAGCAAGGCAACTCTCTTTACATTAATAACGGCGACCAGACATTCACCGAATCGGCCGCGCAATATGGCCTGAACGAAACGGGTTACACCACACACGCAGCATTTATGGATTATGACCTTGACGGCGATCTGGATGCCTACATTCTCAACAACAGCTTCATCCCGGTAAACACGCTCAATTACGCCAACGACCGCAATATGCGCGCAAAAGACTGGCCGGTAAAGGATTTTCTCAAAGGCGGCGGCGACAAATTATTGCGAAATGACAACGGGAAATTTGTTGACGTAAGCCAGGAAGCAGGCATTTACGGCAGCTTGATCGGGTTCGGACTGGGCGTGACCGTGGGCGACATTAATGGCGACCAATATCCGGACATTTACATTTGCAATGATTTTTACGAAAAGGATTATCTATATATCAATCAAAAAGACGGCACATTCTCCGAAGAACTTGAAAAACGTGTAAAACATACGAGTTTGGCCTCAATGGGCGCGGATATGGCCGACATTAACAACGACGGATATCCCGAATTGTTCGTCACTGACATGCTTCCACGCGATGAATATCGCTACAAAACGACCACTTCTTTTGAAAACCATTATCTCTTTAATCTCAAAAAAGAGAAAGGTTTCCACAATCAATACATGCAGAATAGCCTGCAATTCAATAATCAAGACGGCACATTCAGTGAAATTGCGAATTACTCCGGCGTTGCTGCCAGCGATTGGAGTTGGGGCGCGTTAATGTTTGACGCCGATAATGATTCCAAAACAGACATTTATGTATGTAACGGCATTTATCACGACATTCTGGATCAGGACTTTATCGATTTTTTTGCCAATGAAGTGACGCAGAAAATGGTGATGTCGGGCGAGAAGGAAAATATGCAGAACATTATCGACAAGATGCCTTCGAATCCCGTTCCCAACAACTTTTTTCACAATGAAGGCGATTTACAATTTAAGGAACGCGCCGAAGAATTCGGGTTGGGGGAGAAGTCGTTTTCCAATGGTGCGGCTTACGCGGATCTGGACAATGATGGCGATCTGGACCTTGTGGTGAACAATGTGAATCAGAAGTGTTTTGTTTATAAAAATAAAAGCGAAGCGAAGGCTGAAAAAAACCATTATATCAAGCTCAAACTGGCGGGCGAAGGCAAAAACACTTACGCAATTGGTTCTAAAATCGAAGTTTTTGCAGGTAAACAGGTTTTTAGCAAACAAGTTAATCCGGCGCGGGGATTTCAGTCAAGCACGGAATATCCGATCACGATTGGATTGGGGAAAATCGCTTCCATCGATTCCATTCGCATAATTTGGCCAAACAGAAAAGTGACCAGCCATCCGAAAGTTGCTGCGGATACGACGCTCAACTTTAAGATCAATAACTCCGGAGGCGACTTTGCAAATCCCGCTCAGTCAAAAACAATGTTGCTTACTCAGGTTTCCAGCGATGGTTTTGATGCGCATCAGGAAGACAAATACGAAGATTTTTATCACGAGCGAAACATTCCAATGCTGCTTTCGCAGGAAGGACCGAAAGCCGCGATAGGCGACGTGAATGGCGATGGGCAGGCGGATGTTTATGTCTGCGGCGCGAAAGGGCAGGGCGGGCAGTTGTATTTGCAAAAGGGCGGTTCATTCGTAAAATCAACACAAAAAGTCTTTACGGATCTCGCTGGATTTGAGGACACTGCCGCAACATTTTTCGATGCCGACGGCGACGGTGACCTTGATCTTGTTGTGGGAAGTGGCGGAAATGAAACATTGGTAACCAGCCCCGACTTGCCAACCCGCCTTTATCTGAATGATGGAAAAGGCAATTTTGCGATCAATACGCGCGCGTTGCCGCCGAATTCCATGAATACGGCCGTAATTGTTGCGCACGATTATGACAATGATGGCGATATTGATCTTTTCGTCGGAAGCCGCAGTGTGCCGCGCGAATACGGGTCGAGCCCGAGAAGTTATCTTTACCAGAATGACGGAAAGGGCGTTTTTAAAGAAATAGGGACGACCATTGCGCCGGAACTGGCAAAACTCGGCATGGTGCGTGACGCTTCCTGGGCGGATGTGGATGGCGATAAAGTGAAAGAACTGATCATCGCAGGCGACTGGATGGCGCCCGTCATTTTAAAATACAATGGTCGAAAATTTGTGAGAATGACTTCTGGTCTGGAAACTTACGCGGGTTTCTGGGGATGCCTGAAAGTGGCGGATATGGATGGCGACGGTGATCAGGACATTGTTTTTGGCAACATTGGCGAGAATTTTACACTGAAAGCATCGGCAAATGCGCCGCTAAAAATCTGGATCAATGATTTCAATAAAAACGGGACCATTGAAAAAGTGGTGACCAAAACGGTCGAAGAGCGTGATATGCCGATTTTACTCAAACGCGAATTGACCACGCAGTTTCCGTTTTTGAAAAAAGAAAGTCTGAAACATTCCGAATATGCCAATAAATCGGTGCAGGACCTTTTTCCGAAGGATCTGATGAAATCTGCGGTTGAGAAATCGGTGAATTATCTGAAATCCGCGGTGGCTGTGAATGATGGAAAAGGGCACTTTACATTAAAAGAATTGCCACATATGGCGCAGATTTCTTGCCTGAATGCCATTGAAAGCGCCGATGTGAATGCCGATGGCAAACCAGACCTGATCGTTGGCGGCAATTACACGCATTTCATTCCACAGCTCGGCGCTCTCGATGCGTGTCGTGGTAATGTGCTCATCAACAAGGGGAATATGCAGTTTGACCTGCTCCTAAGCAATCAAAGCGGCTATGCCGTCGACGGCGAAGTGAAGCAGATTAGTCCAATCAACATTCAGGGCGCGCCTTACCTGATCAATCTGGTGAGCAATGCGAAGCCCGTTTTTTTTAAGATTAATAAGCCGCAACCGGCCAATTTATAGTCCATGCTTTTTCAAAATACGATTATCAAAATCTTGCTCTTCACCCTGTTCCTCGCCGGTCTTTCCTGCACGAAGGAAAAGGACATTGCCGAGTATGATTTTGACCTCCTAACTGCCGAAAAAACCGGAATTGACTTTGCTAACACGCTGAAACCAACTAAGGATTTCAACATTTTCTATTATATGTATTTCTATAATGGTGGCGGCGTTGGCGCGGGCGATCTGAACAATGATGGGCTTGTGGATCTGTGCTTTACGGGAAATCAGGAAGCAAACCGCATTTACCTGAACAAGTCGGGGATGAAGTTCGAGGACATTACGGAAAAGGCGAATTTCAAAGGCAACAAGGGCTGGTCCAATGGCGTGTCGATTGTGGACATTAACCAGGACGGGATGCTGGATATTTACATTAGTCAGGTCGGGAACTTTGAGTCGATGAAGGGACATAACCTGCTTTTTGTTTGTCAGGAAATTAAGGACGGCGTGCCGGTTTATGCGGAGAAATCGAAAGAATATGGCTTGGATTTAGTCGTTTTTGGCACGCAGGCCGTGTTTTTTGATTATGATCTGGATGGTGATCTGGACATGTTTCAACTAAACCATTCGGTTCATCAGAACGGAACATTTGGCCGCCGGGCACTTTTTGAGAATGTTTATCATCCGCTGGCTGGCGACAAATTGTTCAGAAATGACAATGGGAAATACATTGAAGTGTCCAAAACGACCGGCATTCACAGTTCTGCATTGGGTTATGGCCTTGGCTTAGGCGTTGGTGACATCAATTTCGACGGTTATCCCGACATGTACATTGGAAACGATTTTCATGAAAATGATTATTTGTATATCAATCAAAAAAATGGTGCATTCCTGGATATGACCGATTCGTCGCTGATGCATACGAGCCAGTTTTCGATGGGCGTGGACATTGGGGATCTTAACAACGATATTTTCCCGGAAATCGTGTCGCTGGATATGCTGCCTTCCAATTATGAAATCCTCAAAAAGTCGGAGGGCGAGGATATGTACAGCATTTTTAAATACAAGATCCGGCAGGGCTACAATTACCAGTTTGCGCGGAATAATCTGCAATACAACAACGGAAACGGCACATTCAGTGAAATTGGCATGTATTCCGGCGTGCATTCGACGGACTGGTCGTGGGCCGCGCTTTTCTCTGATTTTAATAATGATGGTTTAAAAGACCTCTTCATTTCCAACGGCATTCCAAAGCGGATGAATGACACGGATTACATCAAATTCGTGTCCGATGATGTGGTTCAGGAGAAGATCAGGAATAAGAATTTCGACGAAAATGATCCTGGGTTGGCGGATAAGCTGCCTGAAATCAAGCTTAACAACAAGTTTTTCTGCAATAAAGGCGATCTGGCTTTCAGCGATATGAATGGCCTTATTCGGAATGATCAGGTTTCATATTCCAATGGTTCCGTTTATGCGGATCTGGACAATGATGGCGACCTGGACATTGTGACGAATAACATCAATGAGAAGGCATTTGTCTACGAAAACCTGCATGATAAAAAGGCTGAAAAAGGCGATTTTTCACGCGTTTATCTGAAAGGAAAAGCGGGGAATGTGAATGCAATCGGCACCAAATGTCTGGTTTTTAAAAAAGACAAAGTGCTGAGTTTCGAGAAATTTCCTGTCCGCGGTTTTCAGTCGAGTATGGAGGTGCCCTTGAACATTGGTTTGGGCAAAAAGGTCGATGTGGATTCCATGTTTGTGATCTGGCCGGACAACCGTTTTCAAGTCCTTAAACAGGCTGATTTGAAGGATTCTTTATCATTAACCTACAAAAATGACCTGCCAGTTTTCGATTATCAGCAGTTTAAAACAAGCCGTGAAACCAAGGATTACACATTCGAAGACATTGCCGCACAACTGGGCGTGGATGTAAGACACGAGGAAAATAATTTCGTAGAATTTGATCGTAACTCGCTCATTCCGTTCGAAGTAACCGCCGACGGGCCAGCGCTTGCCGTTGCCGACATTAACCACGACGGACTGGATGACATTTTCGTAGGTTCTTCCAAAAAGCATCGCAATCATTTATTTCTGCAAACCAATGCGGGCGTTTTCAACGAATCGATGCAGCCTGCTTTGTTGAAAGACAGCACTTATGAGGAGGTTAGCGCGGAATGGGTGGACGTGAACCGGGATGGACATTTGGATCTGGTGGTTGCGACCGGCGGCAACGAATATTCCAATAATTCTGAGTTTCAAATGCCGCGCATTTACCTTAATGATGGCAAGGGAAATCTGAATGTCAAACCTGATGCTTTTACCAACACTTACGTGACTGCTTCCTGTGTGGTTCCGTTTGATTTTACGGGCGATGGCGTTGTGGATCTGTTCATTGGTGGCCGTGCCGTGCCGCTTAACTATGGTGAAATTCCTAAGTCCTATCTGCTTAAAAATGATGGTTCCGGTAAGTTTACGGATGTTACAAGCCTGTATGCCAAGGAATTGTCCTCTATGGGTTATGTGAAAAATGCGAAGCTGGCTGATCTGGATAAGGACGGAGATCAGGATATATTACTGGCTTTGGAATGGGACGGCATCGTGATGTTGCAGAATAATGGAAAAAGCTTTTCCAAGAAGATGCTAACCGACAAAAAAGGCTGGTGGAATTTCGTAATGCCTTATGATTTTGACGGCGATGGTGACCTCGACATTCTGGCTGGAAATCTGGGTTTGAACAGCAGAATGAAGGCAAATGCCGAGCAGCCCGTGAAAATGTATATCAATGATTATGATGGAAACGGTCGCAAGGAGCCACTCTTGACCTATTATCTGAATGGAAAGGAAGCGCTTTTTCCTACGAAGCTCGAAATGGAAAAGCAGATGCCGGTAATCCGCAAGAAATACATTTTCGCAACCGATTTTTCGAAAGCCAGTTTGGGTGATATTGTGGGCGAAGACAAATTAAAAGATGCTCAGGTTCTGTCGGCCGATTATTTCCAGAATGCAATTTTGGTGAATGATGGGAAAGGGGATTTTGAAGTCAAACCATTGGGATACAAAGCGCAATGGACGCCATTTTACGACGCGCAGATCATTGATGCCAACGGGGATAAGCTGCCTGATGTGCTCATTATGGGCAATTTCTATAATTGTAACATTCAAATGGGGCGCTATGACAGTGATTTTGGCACCGTTCTGATCAATCGCGGCAACTGCAATTTTACGCCCGAACCATTGAAAGGATTACAGGTCAAAGGCCAGGTGAAACATTTGAAAAACATCAAATTGAAAAGTGGAAACGCGATCGTGGCAGCGAGAAATGATGATAAGCTGGTTGTGATCCGTAGAAAAGGCGATCCGGTCAAAAAGTAAAATTATAAGCGACCGTTGCAATCGGGGTTGCGAAAATATTCAGCTGATAACTTTTGGTAACCGCATTCTCAGTCTTAAAAAACACCGAATAAGCGTTCTTTCGGGCATATAAGTTGTAAATCGAGAATGTCCAATGTCCCTGCCACCTGCGGTTTTTCATGCTCGGATTGTAAATGTTCCAGGCGAAATCCAGGCGGAGATAATCGGGAATGCGCTTGTTGTTGCGCTTGTCGTAGAACGGGTAGACATTGTTTTGATAATTGATAAAACCAATCGGCTCCGAATACGGCCGTCCGGTGCTGTAAGCAAATGTGAAGCCGAAAGAATTGTGACGATCAACCGTAATGTCCAGTGAAGCGTTGAATGTGTGCGGTTTGTCGTAATTAGCTGGATACCAGTCGCCCCGATTCACTTTCTCGATCAATGCGGCGTCTTCATCCACAATGTTAAGCGAGCGCGCATAAGTGTAATTTGCCCAGCCTTTCAGTTTTCCCTTCTTTTTGGATAGCATCATTTCCAGCCCGTAGGACTTGTTTTTGCCCTGGATCATCTGCGTTTCAGGATATTCCTGCAAAAGGAAATCTGCCCCGGGTTTGTAATCAATGATGTTTTTGGCATTGCGATAATAACCTTCCAGCGTGATTTCGTAAATGTCATCATGAAAGGATTGGTAAAATCCAGCCGTGAAAAGATGACTGATCTGCGGCTTAATGTGCGTATCGCTCGTTTTCCAGCGCGAAGTCGGAATTGGCGTGGCCGTGTTGGAAACCACCTGAATGTATTGCCGCATGAGATTATAGCCGAATTTTAGTGAAATCCGGTCGTTCAGCGCGTAACGTAAGCCCACGCGCGGTTCCGGCCCGCCGTATGCTTTTGAAACCTTTCCCTTATCATAAACCGTCGAGTCTACAACCGAAAAGTCATCCCTCGGCTGATCGGACAAATAGTTTCTGACCACAGATTTTCCTGTTGCCATGAAAAAAGAATAGCGTAATCCGAGTGAAACGGCCAGTTTTTTGGAAAAATTGATCTCGTCATCTGCATACCAGGCCACTTCATTTGCATGCTCGGTCGGTGTTGCGATTAAGTTTACACTTTCACTTAATCCCGGTTCCAGCGTGCCCGGTTTAATGGCATATTGCGTCCCAATGAAGCCTGTTTCAAACTTGTGATTGGACAGCTGATAATTAATGTTAGACTTGATCTGCCGCTGCTCCACAGATGAGCGCAGCTTCACAACATTGCCAGTCGCTTTTTCGGCCGTGCCAATGTCTGGCGAATATTTGGCAAAAACCGCAGTCGTTTGCACGCTCACCTCCGGACTGATCACATGCAGCCAGCGCAGCATGCCATTGGTCGTAATGTGCTTATAATAAGTGTCTGTTCCCACAACATTGGGCAGGTTCGTGAGCAAGTCCGTTTTGAAATAATCGTTGCTGTAATAGCCCATAAATGTGAGCGTATTTTTGTTATTGATCTTCCAGAACGACTTGGCAGAAAGTTCTCCAAACTTGGCGCTAATGTTGTTAAGCTGCTTATCGAGTTTTGGTAAAATAAAATCATTGAATGCCCCGCGACCAGCCACATAAATGCCCAATTTTCCCTTAATGACGGGCACATCGACCATTAACCTGTTAGAAACCAGACTGATGCCACCTTCCAGTCGCAACTTTTCAAGATTCGGATTTTTGGTGGAAATATCCAGAACAGAAGCCACCCGACCGCCAAAGCGCGCGGGAACATTGCCTTTATAAAGATCGAGACTGTTCACTGTATTTGGCGGAATCACGGAAAACAGACCGAACATGTGCGTAGGATTGAAAATCGGCGTGTCGTCCAGCAAAATCAATGTTTGATCCGTCGTTCCTCCCCGGATATTAACGCCATTAGAAGCCTCGCCGACGCTGGAAACGCCAGGTAACATTTGCAGGCTGCGCAAAATATCCAGCTCGCCAAACGCGGAAGGCAGCTTTTCCAATGTCTTAATGTTGATTTGCAGAGCACCTAGAATCGGTTGCCGGATAGTCTGGTCAAATCCTTTGCTGGTAATGATCACCTCTTCCAGCTGGCTCGAAGTTGTGGTCATTAGCACATCGAAATGCACTTTTTGCGTGCCGCTTTTGATAAAAACTTTGAATGATTCGTAGCCGACATGCCGGATCGCCAGCACATGGTCTCCGTTTGGAAGGTTTACTGTGAAATTGCCCTTCTTGTCCATTTCCGCCGCTGACCAGCTTTTACGATAATCGATCACAATGGAGGCGTCCGGCAGCGGGGCAAGCGTGGCCGAATCGCGCACGGTGCCCGTGATCACAAGACCCTGTGCAAGAGCGGGAAGCACATTCACAAATAAGAATAGCAGCGCGTATAATTGCTTCATTTACAAATCATTATTGCGTCCATTTCCAGTCTTTCGGCAAAAACGGCGTGCGCGACCGACTCTTTTTGCATATCGCCAGCGGAATGTAAGGCCGGCCAGCCGCACGCTCTTCCATGATCGGCTCACGGTTGTGAATGGTTTTGAAAAGCTGGTTTAAAACAGCCGCATTCTTGATGTTTTTCCGCCAAAGCATCGTCCGGTATTCCGAAACAGAAGACGCCGTGAAGAACCCGATGATCAGCTCGTTTTTGTCTTGCTGGTTCGTAACATTGCCCTGAATGGGCGCAGGCGGCGTGTCGGCCAGCGTTCCGGAGTTATTGGCCTGGTCCTGAATAAGTTTTAAAAAGCGGTAAGCATTAGGCGTGAGCGAATTTTGCTGCAAGCTCACCAGGCACGGATTGGACTGTAAAAGCGGGATTTGCGCAACGAGCTTGTCTTTTTGACCTTGTCCGTTGGTATAAATGTCTGAGAAAATGGTGATGTCTTTGCTGTAAAAAATGTCCCAGCAAAGGTCCTCGCAAGTGTAATCGTAAATGTCGTTGTATTTCAGTGTCAGGTCGGTGAAGCAGTCGCCGTCTACGCCATTTTCAGCATCAAAAAGATAATATTTTCCCTGGTTGCAGGTTGTGCAGGTTTTCTGTAATTCCCAAAGCGTCCATTGCCAGCGGTAAAAATTCTTTTCGCCGGCGGGATCATCAAAATCCAGGTAAATGTCATTGCTGGGCGTGAATTCGCCGTAATAAGGGGAAAGTTTTGGAATCCCCTTTGGGTTAAAAACGTCATAAGCCCGCTTCACTGACGTAACCGGCGGCATGACTTCGGCCGAGGATTTATAATATTTTCCGTTTTCTGTCAAAAATTCAAGCTCATAGGCATCGCCTACTTTTCCCTTGAAATTGGCAGGCAACTGATAGATTCCCGGCTCAGTCTCGGTCAGGTTAAGGACCTGCGTGCCGTTTACATTGATCTTCGCTTTCGCTTTTTCCAGCGGCAATGTCGAAAGTCCCTTCGTCCAGATCGTTTGCGTAAATTCAGAACTTTCGTTGGTCGCTTCCGGATTAGTTTTAGACAAAGAAATAAACTGCGGCCCTTCAAGATCCGTAATCACGCCATCCACAACAATGTATTCCTTCGCAGTCTCGAAATTGACGCTATAAGGCTCCACACAGGCCGCAATGCCGGTTATGAGGAGCGTCAGCAGGAATGAAAGCCTGTAATTCATGGCTATTGAATAACTATTTTCTTTGTATAAAACTGACCATTTACATTGCGAAGCCGCACCAAATATGCACCGCTGGAAACGCGCAAATCCAGATTCAAATCGAGCACTTTCCCTTTGCTATGCTGTCCCAAGTTGCTTTTGTAGACCGAAATTCCGGCGACATTGTAAACTTCCAATTCGTAGAAGCCCGTTTCGGGAACAGTTATTTTTACAGAAATGGGTGACCGGGCCGGATTTGGAAAAACGGTCAGCACTTTGTCATCCACATTCGGCTCCAAGCCCGTGATAACTTCCAGCCCGGCGCGCGTAACGGCAATGTTGGCCATTGTGGCGCAATCCCAGTCAAACTGCACTTTGAGCTGCTTGCCCAGCAAATCGTAAAAAGCAGAGTTATTTTTAAACTCGGCATTGATATAAACGACGGGAATGGCCTGACCGTTTAGCGTTACGGCTGTCGGGTTCGTGGTGAAGTTTTTTATTTCAAATGTTAAATGTCTTTTAGCGAGTGATTTATCAAAGTTTTTAGTCCGTTGAACTGTCACATTAACCTGATCATTGGAAACCTTTCCTGCAAATTCCACAAGCTCATATTTTGATTGAACCAAGGAATTAGGATCAACGCCGTCGTCATGAAACATTGTGAATGTAGATGCCGGCACCGAAATATCCTGGTAAAATTTTACGGTAAGACTGTCGGAATTATAGTAATCGGTTGATTTCTTGGTCGTTGAAGTGGATAAGGGGATAAAGCTGCCTCCTCTGGCGTAAACCGGAATGTGCTCAATAGCAAGTTTTGGGAAAATATTCGTGTTGCCATTGTACACTTCGGTGTTCCAGAAATTAAACCATTTCCCTAGTGGCAAAACGACTTTCCGCGAAGGCATGCCATGCAGCAGAACGGGTGCAACCAGCAAATTTTCTCCAAAAAAATATTGGTTATCAATGTTCCCAAGCGCCCTTACGTTGTCGAAATAGTCCATAGGCAAACAAATTAGACGCCCGGAAACACTGTTTTTCCAGGCTAATGAATAAATATAAGGCAGGAGTTGATAACGGACCGCTGCATATTTTTTGACCGTGCTGTAAAATGGCTCGCTAAGGTTAAATGGTTCAACGTTGTCGCGCTGTCCGGCGACTTTCAAAATAGGAGTGAATGTGCCGAACTGAAACCAGCGCAGATCAAGCTCTTCATCTTTTTCTGCCTTGTCGGGCATGGTAATCGACCCGCCCACATCCGAATGCATGTAACCGAACCCGGACATGCCAGCTTGCAAAAGGATCGGGACTTGCAACTTCAATCCCGCCCAGAAACGGCTCACATCGCCACTCCAAGGCAAAGCACCATATCGCTGCGAACCCGCCCACCCGGAGCGCGTCATGTGGAAAATCCGCTTTTCAGGGAAGTCTTTCGTGAAATTATTGTAAAAGGCTTTGGACCAAAAAAGTGAAAACAGATTGTGGATTTGAAATGCATTACCCAGCTCATGCACGGCGTCCATCGGATGCGGATCCGGTTCCGTTTTTTCACTCCACCAGCCTGCAACGCCCTGAGCGGCGATTTTTTTCTGTTTTTCCCAAAGCCAGGTTTGCGCAGCAGGCTTGAAAATGTCGAGCAAGCCAGCCGTTGCGGTCCCTACATCCATCGTATAAGTCTGGCCGCTGGTTGGCTTTTTTGTAAAAAGGGATTGTGCTTCGGCGGTTTTGTAGTTCGCGGACTTCGTGCTAATGTAAGGATCTGCAACGAGAATGGTTTTGATGCCCTTATCATTTAAACCTTTAACCATTGCAGCTGCATCAGGCCAGTTTTTCGAGTCCCAATCCATGTTTCCACGCACATTCTGACCGCCATACCAATTCTGATCCAATGCCAACGCATCGACCGGAAAACCCTGATCCCGAAGCTTGGTAACGGCCACCGTCGCTTCGCTTTCATTTTTATAGCCCGATTTTGACTGAATGTAACCGAAAGCCCAGCGCGGAGGCAATGGCTGCCGGCCCGTCAGAAGCGTATAATTGGCAAGAATTTCGTCATTATCATTGCCATGAATCAGATAATAAGCCCACTTTCCAGTGCTGGCCGACTCCACCCGCAGTAATGTTGAATCCACAGCGCCCACATACATGCGCATGGAACCCGGCTTGTCGCTGTCGAAGAGCAGCCCGTATTTGTGGGACGAAATGATGAATGGAACATTCAGACTTTGGGACAATCCCGTTGACTGGTCAAAATATTGGTATTCCCAGGAGTTATAAAAATCAAAGCCTTTCCTGGCCAGATCCGGGCCGAATGGCCGACCACCGGCACCGTGAAAAACGTCTTTTGGATTAATGTTAAAAAGAAAGCTGACGGAGTCTTTCGCTTGGACAAAACCTCTTGTTTCCTTGATGATAACCTCGTTGCCAGACTTTAACGCAACATTTAAAGGGAATTTATCAATGAGCAGCGTGCACTTTTCAGATCGGATTTCAATGTTGTCTTTGGTTTCAACCACATTAAGCGCCGCAGTTGAAATCGGGAGAATTACAGAGTAGGAACTGTCAAGTCCGGGGGCGCTTTTGGCAGAAAGAAGTTGGATTTTAAATATCTGAGGCGACAATGTCTGAATTTTCAGCGCGTCTTTCGTTCCAAGAATGACGATGCCTCCTTTTTCCTTCTCGTGACTGCACAAAATTCCCGGCGCCCTGTCCAAAAGACAGCTTGCTCACAACCATTAGAAGTAAAACAAAAAGGTATTTGTGTCCCATAAACTAAAAAGGGAACGCACCCAGCGCTCCCTCCTAAGTTAAGTCAAATAAAACAAATTTTCCTGGCTATTGTTTAATTATTTGGGGTGGATTATTGGCAGTTTTCGTATTTGAATTTAGTGAACTGAGTGATCTTGTTTCCAGGATAATCAACGGTTACCGTTGAGGTTTCAGGAAGACCATTTGAGAGATATTTAAAAAGTGAATTTTCTATATATGCATCACGGTCAGGGTATGTCACGGTTTTCTTGATCGTATTGTTGTTCCCTGATGAAGTGACAAGGATATTGATATCATTAGGAATTCCTTTGTATCTGCGAGGAATCAGCAATTCTGGATTTTTGTAACTATCGAACAGTTTCCTCTCAGAATAAACAAGTTTTGACTGATAATGACTTTCTACCAGCGTAATGTTATCATTAGCATCGTATTCTATAACCAGTTCAGAGTCGCCATAGGAATCTTTTATGATCCTTCCTTTTGCATCATATTTGGTATTCTCCGTGTCAGCAAAAACCATTTTCCCATCCTTGAAATTAATCGTTGAAACCGATCCGTCTTCGGACTGTGAAGCAATTGATTGAATTAGCCCTTTTGAATCGTACTTGTAAGTTTTGCTAAGGCTGGTTGTGTAAGTTTTAGGGGCATATTTATCACCTTGTACAACGGTCGTTGATTTATTAGAAGACGATTGAATCAGAGTATCTACATAAACAAATGTTGTGATATCATTGAGCTCAATGCTTCCTTTTTTGTAAAACGGATAATCATTATATGAAAAAGTGCCTTGCTGCAAGGACAGTTTGAAATGGTTAATTTCAACCAAAAAACCCTGGCTATTATATTTAAAAGTATACTTTTCATCATCGCTGGTTTTTACAGGAAACGCTGTATTCCGATAGCCATCCCTACTTTGCACAATAGTTATAAGTGTAAGCCTGCCCTCATTATCTTGGTGCAGGTTCGATTCGTAGGTATAATTGGTGGTGTCAGCATAAGAAATTTCCTCTGTTAACGCCGATTTTCCAGCAAACCGACAATTTCCACTCGGCTCAACTTCGTGGTCTTTTTTACTGCAAGAAACGGATAATGCTAAAAAGGCGAGAAATGTAAAGGTTGATCGATAGAGGCGCATTTGAGCTTTGTGAAGATTAACTAATGTTTTAAAGTATTTACAATTTGTAAGTAGCTGAAACACCTACGCTGAACACGCGCAGATATTGGTCGTAAACGGACCGGAAACTCGAACCGAATGTGCCGAACTGGTCATCAGCGACTGGGGTGCCGTTCTCCGTTCTGTCGATAAAAGATCTGCGGCGGATTTTAGGGTAAATGCCGCCGATAAATTTGGCAGCGGCATTCAATGTGACCCGTTTATTCAAAGCGTAATCAGACCCTAAACCCGCATTGAACCCGACAAGATATTGACTATCATCCATTTTGGACCATCGTGAAAAATAGGTCATGTTGTCTTGCGGAGTATCTCTGTAACCTGCTGATTGTTTAATTTCATTCTTTTTCATGAATGCCAGTGTAGGGCCGATTAGCGCATATGGCTTAAACCTGCTTCGCTCATCATTCGTGAGCACAACATTCATCGCAAGGTCAAGATGTAATGCACGGTATGAAAAACCGGTCGTTTTCAGATCAATGTCGTATTTTTCAGGGATCAGATGATTGTTGGGGAATGGGATGCTGTGAAAGCCGGTGCTGTCAATATCGATGTTTTTTGCCGTTGTTTGATTGATGTAAACGCTAAGATCTATGCCTATTCTTTTGGAAAGATTAAGGTCTGCACGGAAACCAATCGGAATGGAATGGCTTCTATAGAAGTCGGTTTTACGATAAGTTACTCTACCCTTAATGAGACCAGCATTGAGGTCAAAAGCAGTGCAAGTTAAGCCCATAACCCACATAAGGCCCAATGTGAACCGTGACTTTAAATTTATCCAGATTCTCATCAATAATTTCGGAATCGCTTCCTTGTGATTGATTAGCGTAAATAGTCAGGTTTTTTAAATAGCGCGCGGAATACAGCGGTTTTATATTTGACTTAGTGTAATATGCTTCAATAAGGTCACGACCAAAAATGATAGGCAAGGCTCGCTGAATATGTTGTTGAGAGATGACCAGCAAAGAGTCGTTTTTCTCAACATAATAAAGCTTGCTCTTGTCATTGAACAAAAGGCTGTAATATCCTTTAACCAATAACACAAGTGGCTTTCCTTCTTTGCTTAAAACGGGACTATTAGGAAGGCTTGAATCTTTCTGAGCATACGAAACAAACGTCATTAGAATAAATGCGGTGCAAAGAATTGAGAGCCGAACAGATCGCACAAAAAATACATTTGGAGTTAGATCCAAATGTATCAAAGTAAACCCGATTTTACTTAATTTTTTATAAAATTAATACTACATGCTTTCAGTCCTTCCGCCGTCTACTGGCAAGTTGATGCCGTTGATGCTTGCTGCGGCTGGACTGCACAAAAATGCAACGGCTGCTGCGACTTCTTTTGCTTCGCTGAAACGGCGGATAGGGATGCTTGATTGCAGTTCCTGGGCAATTTCTTCTTTTGATTTTCCGGAGTTTTTACTGCGCATTTCCAAAACCGATTCAAGGCGGGAAGTTACGGTGTAACCCGGCAGAACGTTGTTGGAAGTAATTCCAAACTGGCCCAGTTCCAATGATAATGTCTTCGACCAGCTTGCAACCGCGCCGCGAATGGTGTTGGAAACGCCCAAACCCACAATCGGTTGCTTAACTGATGTGCTGATAATGTTGACAATGCGTCCATAACCTGCTTTTTTCATGGATGGGACCACGGCCTGTGCCAGAAATTGATTGTTGACCACGTGCATCTGGAAGGTTTTGATAAACTGTTCTGTATCGGCTTCAATGATCGGTCCGCCGGATGGGCCGCCCGTATTATTGACCAGAATGTGCACGTCAGGAACCAGGCGCAAGTAATTTTCGATGGCTTGCTTCAAATTCTCATGATCTGCAAAATCGGCCACAACATAGCGGTGGAGCTGGCCGGCAGAGGTGTCCAGCGTATCAACGGCTTCCCTTAACTTCTCCTCATTACGCGCGACTAATGTCACATTTGCACCTAATAATGCGAGTTCGATTGCCGAGGCGAGGCCGATCCCTTGCGTGCTTCCGCAAACCAACGCCGTTTTTCCTGTCAGATCCAGATTCATTGCTTTTTACTTTTAGTGCTTATAATTCGTAAGTTATCTCCCCGATTTTAGCAGTTTCTGCTTCAAACTTCGTAGTTTTTTCGGCTATCTTTGCGGTTTATTTTTCAGTCAGAGAAATCATATATCCCACAATGTCGAAAAAAATCCAATCCGCTCTTATATCTGTATACTATAAGGATGGACTTGAACCTTTGGTTCGCCTGCTGCACAACAACGGTGTCAAACTTTACTCCACCGGCGGCACTCAGACTTTCATTGAAAATTTAAATATTCCGGTTACGGCTGCGGAAGAATTGACTGGTTATCCGTCTATTTTCGGAGGTCGCGTTAAGACTTTGCACCCTGCGATCATGGGCGGCATCTTATATCGCCGCGACGATGCGGGCGATGTTGCGCAGGCACAGCAATACAATATTCCTGCCATCGATCTGGTGGTTGTGGATCTTTATCCATTTGAAGAAACAGTTGCTTCGGGTGCAGGAGAAGAAGATATCATTGAAAAAATCGACATTGGAGGCATTTCGCTGATTCGTGCCACTGCCAAAAACTTTAAGGATACGCTGATCGTTTCTTCCCGCAGTCAATATGCGGAAGTGGTTGAGCTGCTGACTGCAAAAGCGGGCGCAACGGACATTGAAGATCGTCGTTATTATGCCGGACAGGCATTTGCAGTTTCGTCACATTATGATGGCGCGATCAATCGCTTTTTTACGGCTGATAAAGAAAAAACAGACAAAGCGCTTTTCGATTTTACAAGCCTGTCGTCGCAGACATTGCGCTACGGCGAAAACCCGCATCAGAACGCCACTTACTATGGAGATCTGGAAGGGATTTTTGATAAACTGCATGGTAAGGAGCTTTCTTACAATAACTTAGTGGATGTCGATGCCTGCGTAAGTCTGATTGATGAATTTGCAGACGCGCAACCAACATTTGCGATCATTAAGCATACCAATGCTTGCGGAATTGCAACTGCCCCAACTGCGAAAGAGGCTTATGACAATGCGTTGGCTTGCGATCCGGTTTCGGCATTCGGCGGTGTCGTGATCACCAATACGAAAGTGGATCTGGCTACGGCTGAGGAGCTTAACAAGTTGTTTATGGAGATTCTGATTGCTCCTGAATATGATGAAGACGCATTGCAATTATTAAAATCCAAGAAAAACAGGATCTTGCTAAAACGCAATGCGGTTGTTTTGCCACAAATTATGTTCAAAACCATTTTGAACGGCGTTTTGGTGCAGGATAAGGATCTTTCAACCGAAGTGCAATCGCAATTCACAACGGTTACCGAAAAGGCTCCGACTGCAAACGAGCTTACCGCACTTGAATTTGCATTGAAAGTTTGCAAGCATACGAAATCCAATACAATTGTTTTGGCGAAAGAAAATCAGTTGCTAGCCAGCGGAACCGGACAAACTTCACGCGTGGATGCATTGCGCCAGGCAATTGATAAAGCAAAAGCATTCGGTTTCGACCTGAACGGCGCCGTAATGGCTTCTGACGCATTTTTCCCATTCGCGGATTGCGTGGAAATCGCACATTTGGCAGGCATTAGCGCAGTTGTGCAGCCCGGCGGTTCTATTCGCGATAAAGATTCTGTTGAATATTGCAATGCGAACGGGGTGTCCATGGTGACCACTGGCGTTCGTCATTTTAAGCATTAATTTTTTGCCACGAATGCAAGCATGGTTTGTGCGTTCGTGGTACCCAAAATCCAATAAATTTGAAAACCCGTACATCATTTCAGCGTTCTTACATTAAGTTAGGAAAGCTGTTGATGACCGGGTTTTTCGTTTTAGTCGCCAGCCTCTTTTTCCTTTATCCTCAAATATTTTACTGCGAACTGATTCGGCTGTCTGATTTCCGTTCAAATAATGGACAAATTTATTTCAGCCCCGAGATTAAGCGAGCGCATGATAAGAAGCTGGAATCCATCATTAAGCGTTCAGAAGCACGCGTCAATTCATTTTTCAACGGAAAAAAATCAGATCCGGTCATTATCATTTGCAGCAATCCGCAGCAATACGAAAAATATTGCAGCAGCACAGAAGGCGCCGGATGCAGCCTGGGAACGCCCTGGGGCAATTCCTTTGTGATTTTGAATGCGCAGGGAATGAATGTGGATGTGATCAGTCATGAAATGAGCCACACGGAATTGCTCACAAGGCTTGGCTGGTGGACCATTGCACGCGAAGTGCCGCAATGGTTTAACGAGGGCGTTGCGCTCATGCTCGACAGGCGATTCGTAAACAATGCTGACATTAGGGGCCGCTATTTCGATTATCTGGACGACTGGCTTTATTACACGGGTGGTGGCCAGGAAATACTTGAATTGCGCGACATTAAATCCATCAAAGGCTTTTTCAACACCAGTCAGAAAAAAGTAATGCTGGCTTATATGTCTTCCGGGCTGGAAGTTTCCTACTGGTTAATCCTCAGCGAGCAGCAGGGCGTCCAGCGATTAATCACTTATATGCAGCAAGGAATGACTTTCGACGAGGCTTACAGAAAGGCTGAGGAGAAGCAGCGGGCCCGATTTTTTAAAAAATTGCCCACCAATCCGCTCCGATTTCAGGATTCAAAGAAAATATCGGAATAAATACATGTCGATTTAACACTTGTAACTATATTTATGATCCTATTAAAAAACGATTATAAAATTTCTACGCCTATTTTGCTTTTGCACTATTTTCTGAAAATAATGTACCTTTCGATTCGAAACGACAAACCTCATACATTCATCTATTTTATTATTTGAAATGCAACAATTACAGAGCCTGGATTATATTGTTTTCTTCTTCTATTTCATTGTCGTATCCGGTTACGGTTATTGGATTTATCAACGGAAAAGGTCAACTGTCGAGTCAACCAAAGATTTCTTTTTAGCAGAAGGCTCGCTGACATGGTGGTGATTGGCGCGTCTCTTATCGCGTCCAACATTTCTGCTGAGCAGTTCATCGGGATGTCCGGAAACGGGTTTTCGATGGGTTTGGGTATTTCAACTTATGAATGGATGGCGGCCGCAACATTGGTGATTGTAGCCGTTTTTATGCCCATTTATCTCAAAAACAAGATTTACACAATGCCTCAATTTTTGAGCCAGCGTTATAATCCCACGGTGAGCTTAATTATGGCCGTTTTCTGGCTGGCATTGTACATTCTGGTGAATTTAACTTCTATCCTTTATCTGGGAGCACTCGCAGTTTCGGGTATTTCAGGATTAGACTTCCAGTTTTGTATGATTGCACTTGCCGTTTTCGCAATCATTATCACCATTGGTGGAATGAAAGTAATCGGCTTTACAGACGTAATTCAAGTTTTCTTCCTTGTAATTGGCGGTTTGGCCACAACCTATCTGGCAATTAACCTCGTTTCTGGTGAGGCCGGCATCGACGGCGTAATGACCGGCATCAAAATGATGCGTGAAAATCATGACGATCACTTCCACATGATTTTCCCTAAAACAAGCCCATTCTATATGCAGCTTCCAGGTCTGACTGTGTTACTAGGGGGGATGTGGATCGTGAATTTGAACTATTGGGGCTGTAACCAATACATTACGCAACGCGCTTTGGGAGCGGATTTGAAAACGGCAAGAAATGGTATTTTGTTCGCCGCATTTTTGAAACTTTTAATGCCGGTTATCGTGGTTTTGCCGGGTATAGCGGCTTATGCATTGTATAGCAAAGGCTTGTTCCAGGCCGAAATGTTGGATGCAGAAGGCCAGCTCAATGCGGATAAGGCTTATCCCGTTTTGCTTAATTTGCTTCCTGCCGGTTTGAAAGGACTTTCTTTTGCAGCATTAACTGCGGCCGTTGTTGCTTCTCTTGCTGGTAAAGCAAATAGTATTTCGACGATTTTCACCCTTGATATTTTCAAAAATTACATTGGTAAAAATTCCGATGAAAAGACGCTCGTGCGCATCGGACGGATCGTGGTTGTGGTTTCAATGATCCTGGCGATCGTTGTTTCTCCTTACATGGGCATTGATAAAAAAGGCGGCTTCCAGTTTATTCAGGAAATGACCGGATTGCTTTCTCCGGGTATTTTTGCTTCGTTTATCATGGGCTTCTTCTGGAAGCGGACCAACTCAGCGGGAGCGCTTTTTGCAATCGTTGGCGGCTTTTTGATCGCATTGGCCATGCATAACAACCATTTCCCATTCGCAGATTGGTCACAAGTGCCGTTCCTGGATCGTATGGGCTTGGTTTTCTTGATATGCGTGGTTGTAATGGTGATTTTAGGCCTCGTGTTGCCGGATGAGAAGAAAGGTTTGGCAATCGACACATCCATGTTCATTCCGCACCGCAGCTTTATCATTGGCGCTGTAACTGTTATCGCAATCATTACGTTCTTATATGCCTATTTCTGGTAAGGAATAAGCAGTCAGGACAAAAAGAAAAGGCTTGGAGCGATCCAAGCCTTTTTGCATTAAGAAGTGTGCTGATTAAGCTTCTTCTTCGATAATTGTAATCTTCTGAATCTTATCGCCCTGACGAATCAGTATCAACCGTGTCAACGCCTTCGACGACTTTACCAAAGCAAGTGTGGTTTCCGTCTAAATGCGCTGTGTTTGTCCGGCTGTGGCAGATAAAAAACTGCGATCCTCCTGGTGTTACGTCCTGCATGCGCCATTGAAAGCACACCGCGGTCATGATATTGATTGCCGCCGCTAAGCTCGCAATCGATTTTGTAACCCGGGCCTCCACGACCTGTTCCTGTTGGGTCGCCGCCTTGAATCATGAAGTCAGGTATAACCCTGTGAAAGATCAGTCCGTCGTAAAATCCTTTTTTTGAAAGATCAACAAAATTTTTCACCGTTCCGGGTGCGTCCTCGTCGTAAAATTCGATTAGCATGGTGCCTTTGTCGGTGACCATTTCAGCCTTTGTCATATTGATTTTTAATGTATTTGGCTTAAAAATTGCAGTTATGCAGCGTCTAATTGCTGGTAGCCATAACAACACAAAGAAAAGGATAATGTATCCTTTTCTTCAATTTTATGCTAAATAAAATGATTGGTTCAAGAGCCGGCAACCAGCTTGCCAGTATTCTCTTGCGAGTTGCAATTCGGCTTTTTCAAGCAATGCAGCTTTCTCTGACTCATTCTCAGTCTTCTGCGACTGCAATTCGGCATTTTTCTGCGCTACTTTGAAATCTTCCAAACGATGAACCACGTCGCCGCTTCCCCATTCTTTGCTTCTTTCGGGGTTGTTGAACCATTCTTTAACAGCCAGTAACTTATAAATGTAACGTGTAGTTTCTGAAGTTTAAACGCAGCTTGAAATAATCGTCTTTGTTTTGCGCATCCAGTTTGTTCTGAATATGCGTTGGTCCTGCGTTGTAAGCAGCTGCTACAAGTGTCCATGACCCAAGTTGACGATGTAAATTGCGGAGATATTTTCCAGCCGCATGCGTTGATTTGACGAGGTGTTTGCGGTCGTCCCTGGTTTCATTTACAACCAGCCGTAGAGATTTTGCTGTCGATGGCATTAACTGCCAGTAGCCTCCTGCGCCTCTGTGCGACTTTGCGTCGTCATTCATTGCGCTCTCTATCAGAGGAAGATATTTAAAATCGGCTGGTACTCCGTACTTTTTAAGAATCGGTTCAATAATCTCTGATTCTTTTTTGGGTCTTTGTCATCAGCTTACGAAAGGTGGGGTTGTCGTAATTTCTGATCATGTTTTGATATCGCTCAGCGATTCGAAGCTCTGATAATGGAATGGCCTCGCCACAGAAGTCAATAGCAAGAAGATCTGAATCTATAATAGTTGTTTCTTTCAGTTCCTTCTTTTCCACCTCCACCTCGCTCATTGGTTCATTACCCATTATTGCGATTGAGAAGGGCCATAAAGATAAGTTTAATCATGCATTTTTTATTTCGTGGAACATAGTTTTAAGCATAAAGCCAGAGTGCAAAGATAACGGTCTTGAATTAATAATATTTTATTTTTAGCTAAAACTTTGATTTATAGGTGGTTACAAAACGACTTTGTAGTATTAATTCAACGGTCTCGCGTTTGGTGTTTCACGCTGATTTTCGCTGATTCCTTTGCCTACTGACTGATATTGGAAATTTAAGTTGGCCAAAACCAGACATTACAAAACTTATTTTTATGATTTTGGATAGAATTAATTGTAAATGTTACATTTCGGCCACTGTAAATCAGTTAGTTAGGCTGTTTGTAGCCAGTGTTTTGGACAGAAATCGCTCGTTTTTGCCGTTTTTTTGAAAACAATTATTGAATCAAACTGTCACGTCAGGAGATATGCTAACTTGCAATCCGCATTATTTTCCTGAATTATGGTCACTGTAAACGAGGCTAAACAAAAGATCATTATCAATTCTGCTGCTTTGCCAGCCGAGACATTAAGCATTGAAAATGCATCAGGCCGTGTCCTGGCAGCAGACATTCTTACACCGATGTCGCTGCCGTCATTCCGGCAATCATCGATGGATGGTTATGCGATCATTGCCGCTGATATTGTCAAAGAACAAACCGCATTGACGCTTGCAGGAGAATCGAAGGCGGGACAAACTAACATCCAAACGTTACAAGCTGGTTCCGCGATCAGGATTTTTACAGGTGCGCCGGTCCCCGAAAACGCCACTGCGGTCATCATGCAAGAGCACACTTCGGTTGAAAATGGGAAAGTCACAATTCATGAATTTCCTGTGGAAAACGGCAAGAATATCAGGAATATCGGGCAGCAGATTAAGGAAGGGAGCACTGCATTGGAAAAAGGAACATCGCTTTCGCCAGGCAGCATTGGTTTTTTGCAGGGGATGAATGTTTGGGAAGCAGAAGTTTATAAAAAACCCAAAGTAGGGCTGCTAATTACTGGCGACGAACTGCTGAAAAAAGGAGATCCTATTGTTTTTGGAAAATATATGAGTCCAATTCAGCCATGCTTGCGGCAGCATTGACCAAAGAAGGAATTGCAGAACTCGAAATAAAATATGCGGCGGATGACCTGGATTCAACTATTCAGGCGTTAGCCGAACTTGCAGAAAGTAATGATGTGGTGCTTGCTTCGGGCGGAATATCGGTGGGTGATTATGACTTTGTTGGCAAGGCCATGGAAGCAGTCGGTGCGGAAACCGTTTTCTATAAAGTGCGTCAAAAGCCTGGAAAGCCGCTGTTATTTGCAAAGAAGGCAGAAAAACTATTTTTTGCTTTACCAGGAAATCCCGCATCGTCTTTGGTTTGCTTTTACGAATATGTGCTTCCGGCGCTCCGGATTATGTCGGGCAGAAAGGACCCATTTTTACGGACTTTGCGGATGCCCGCGAAATATGCTTACGCTTTCAATGGCGAGCGCGATGAATTTTTGAAAGGACTTATCGAAAATGACACCGTAATTCCGTTAGATGGTCAGGAATCATTCGCATTGCGCTCGTTCGCGATTGCAAACGCGATCATTTATCTGCCAACGAGCCAGAATGTGGTCAAAGAAGGGGACTGGGTTGAAGTTCATTTGCTTCCTTTCTGAATCAGATCGGCGTAAATATTGTTAAGCCAAAAATGAAAATGAAATTACAATGAGCATTCAGGTAACTTATTATGGAATGTTAGCCGAGATCGCTGGTCAGGCTAATGAAGTTTGGAATGCAGATAAAAGCCTGACGGTAGGAGAGTTCCGGGATCAGATTTTAGGGAAATATCCAGCATTGCGCGACAAGAAATTCAAAATCGCGGTGGACCAGAAAATCGCCCAGGATTATGTTTCCATCGATCACGCCTCTGAAATTGCATTGTTGCCACCATTCGCTGGCGGATGATTCCTATATTAGTATAAATTAAGAGCCGGTTTCATGGAGAAAGTGCATAAGCCTAAAAAGTATTCGTTCAAGGGCCAATCAGTCCTGAATTTGTGTCAAAATCAATTGCTAGTCACCAGTCAAAAACAGACATTGGCGCTGACGCCATTTCCCTCGGACAGATCCGGCGGATAAAAAAGCAGAAGGCACAGTAACCGGCATTGAATACACGGCTTACGAAGAAATGGCGGAAAAAGCCTTTCACGAGATCAGAGAAGCTGCTTTTGCTAAGTTTGAGCTCTCTTGCCTGCACATTTATCATAGCTTGGGGAATTGTTCCGACGGGTGAAATTAGCCTTTTTGTCTTTGTTTTCGTCGCCTCATCGCCGTGCCGCGTTTGAAGCTTCAGAATACATTGTTGAAGAAATTAAGGCCAATGTTCCGATTTTCGGAAAAGAGCTGGTCGGCGAAGGCGGAATCTTCAGTTTGGAAAGAAAATAATTGAAAGCATTCACCCATCATTGATCATCTGAAAGTTGGTAGACATTACGCATAAGAGCAACACATTACGGATCGCGACCGCCCAGGCTGTTGTGCAAGTGAGTAAAGCTGAAACCATTAAGGCTATTCAGGAACGCGCAGTTCCGAAAGGCGATGTGTTTCGTAATGGCAAAAGCCGCGGGATTTTTAGCGGTGAAAAAAACGCCGGACCTGTTGCCCGATTGCCACCCGATCCCGGTCGAATATACGGCTGTAAATTACAGGATTGAGGACTTACGCATTATTATCGAGCTGACTGTCAAGACTATATACAAAACAGGCGTTGAGGTGGAAGCGATGCATGGTGCATCCGTCGTTGCATTGACGATGTACGATATGCTCAAACCCATTGATAAAGGCGTTGAAATACATAACATTAAATTGTTAGAGAAAAAGGGCGGAAAAAGTGATCGGAAAGCGGTGCCGGAAAATCTCAAAACTGCCGTTGTTGTTTGTTCTGACAGCATTTCAAACGGCATAGGCGAAGATAAATTCGGGTAAACGAATCGATTGAAAAGCTCGAAGCACTGAAACTTAAAGCAAGTGATTACAGCATTATTCCGGACCATAAAAAACAGCATTCAGGAAAAGATCAAGAGCCTTTGCGCAGCACAATATCAGCTTACTTTGATAACAGGCGGAACCGGGTTGTCTGACAGAGATGTTACACCGGAAGCAGTGGCGGAATTGCTCGACAGGGAAATTCCCGGAATTGCTGAAACTGCCAGAAATTATGGCCGAGGAGCGTATGCCAACGGCTATGTTGTCGAGGTCGGTTGGCGGTTTAATCGGAGAAACACTTGTGATCACAATGCCCTGGAAGCACCGGCGGCGTCACAGAATATATGGACGCGCTATTTCCGCAAGTGCTTCATGTTTTTGGTGTTATGGAAAAAGGAAAGAGGGACGATCGACATCAAAAAACATTACATTCATTGGTTGAAAATAACATAATGTCATTACCCATTGTAGATACATTCGGTCGCAACAGACACTTACCTGCGCATTTCGCTGACAGATAAGTGCAACTCTCGCGCTGTACATATTGTATGCCGCAAGAGGATATGCAATTTATGCCTTCCAAATGGCTCATGCAGGCCGACGAAATCAAAGCATTGGCTGAAATTTTTGTTGAAATGGGCGTCGATAAAATCCGTCTGACGGGCGGTGAACCTCTGATTCGCAAAGATGTTGGCCAGATTATTTCTGATCTTGGAATACTGCCGACTTCTTTAACGCTGACAACCAATGCTGTTTTTGTTGATCAATTCATTGGAAACCTTAAAGATGCGGGTGTTAATTCCTTGAATGTCAGCTTGGTATACATTGCGCTGAAGATCGCTTCAAATCAATCACAAAACGCGACCATTATGGCAAAACGCTTGGTAATATCCGGTTGCTGCTTGCGGAAGGGTTTGTTGTGAAGGTTAATATGGTTGTCATGAAGGGCATTAATGAAGATGAGGTTAATGACTTTGTCCGAATGACCCTCAACGAACCAAATTTGCACGTTCGTTTTATTGAATTTATGCCTTTCAAAGGGAATCAATGGGATATGTCGAAAATCGTTTCCTACAACGACCTGCTTTCTGAACATCTGCAGAATGAATTTTGATTTCCAACAATTAACTGGCGAATTGCAGGATACAGCCCACCGTTTTCAGGTGATTGGCGGCGCAGGCACTTTCGGGATCATCGGAACAGTAACGCATCCTTTTTGCTCCGGCTGCAACCGCATCAGGCTTACCGCCGATGGAAAGCTAAAAAACTGCCTTTTCGACACATCAGAAGCTGATTTACTAACGCCACTCCGCGCAGGAAAAGACGTCCGGTCCCTCATCCACGCGCATTTCTATAAAAAACATTTCGCCCACGGCGGCCACGTCAACTTCACAGAATCCCAAGCAAAATCCGACTACGAACAAAACCGGAACATGATTGCGATTGGTGGGTAATTACTGAAAGTCTTTCCACGATGTAGCCGGATTTTCGAACTGGCAAAGGATCGCGTGAACCTGCACAACCTTGGTCGCTTCGTTTATGGAAAAGTGGATTGAATTAGGAAAAATATCAAGCAACGCGAAACGCACATCCCCGTATCTGAATGCATAAATTCGTGGAATATCTTTCACCAGAATTAATTTTCGCTTTACTTCTGACCGGAATCTTTTGCCAAGGCCTTGCTGACATTCCTCATAGTATTTAGCAGCAGTTACTATATCAGAAATCGCCTCAGGAGTAAATTTAAGCTTGTAGGACGGCATAATCAGGCATCCAGCATTGCAAACGCCTCATTCTCGTCTATAAGTAATTCGGGATGGTCCTGATATTTCTTGATGCGCGCGTTTACTTCGTTCATCTGCGCACGGGTGACAACAAAGTCGTCGTCACTTTCCTTAATGAGATCTATCGCATCATTCTTTTTTCAAATCTTCGATCAGAGATGCTGCGTAATCTTTTTTGATTCTGATGTGATAAGTTACTGCCATAATGCGTGTCGGATAAACTGGTTGCTAATCGAAGATAACCAAGTTAAAACAATCTTGCTTATCGCTCCATGAAAATGAGCATTCATAGCTTAACCAATCATGTGAATGTTTTGACTTAAAACCATTCAACACTATTTTTTGCCGTTTAAATAAGGCGTGCAACATTGGGTTTAGGGGCAGGTTATCATTGGTAAAAATCTTCAAAAATTATTTACTCAAAGTAACCTTCAACAGCCATGAGAAACGTGATGAAAACGATTGCCGCAGCCGCCTTAGGCCTTCTTTTGTTTGCTAACAATGCATCCGCAACGACGATAGATCCGAAAGCAGAATGTAAAAACAATTCCTGCGAAAAATTCAAGGTTGGAATGTATCGGGTTAAAAATACGGTTTCCATGAATTTGCTGATGGAAAAACAGAAAGGCGAGCGCGTTGTAATTCGTCTCACGGACAGAAAGGGCAATATGCTGCACGAAGAATATGTCCCTAAACATTTAACAAAATACGGCCGTAAGCTCAACTTCGACGAGATCACCGATGGCGTCTACACATTGGAAATTTCAAATGACAACGAGAAGATCGTTAAGAACATTTATCTGGCAACCAATGAAGTAAGGGAAGTTGAGCGCACTTTGGTAGGCGCAAATTAAGGTTCACGAGTGCGTGCGTTATGGGTTTGTTGCCGCAGCAAATTCATAACGCTTTTTTATTTTTCCAGCACTTCCTGCCGCTCAATCCTTGGTGTCAATTTGACGAAAAGCAGATCATAAGTGATTTTGGCCCAGATCAAAATACACGGCACGGCTTCTACGACATAAGGCTTCATCCATTCGTTTCGGATAAATCTTGGAAAAAGGTCTGTCGGAGATAACGCTGTAAAAACGAATGCAAGAACCAGCAGCACATAATTCGCTTTGTTCGCACTTTGTCCGTAATACCAAAGTGCAACTCCTGTTATGGCAATGATGAATGTGGGCGACTCAGCCCGGTGGTTAAAAATCACCACCCAAATCATGATGGAAGCCAGTAACAGCATTCTGAACGTGAAATTCTGATATTCCCTGATTCTCAGAAGCGGAATGCAGAACAGAATTGCTCCCGCCAGACTGACATAAGTTTTGTTGAGTTGCAAGTTAAACCAAGTTTTTAGCCATCCGATCACCGATAATCCGTCAGAAATAGAATGGTCGTTTGAAAGCAGATTTGCCCAGCTTTTGTATAAAAATATAAACTGGTCAAAGTCCACCACCAGCAGCGGAATGAATGTAAAAACAATCACCCAAACGGCTGTCGCATAAGTCAGTTTCAGCTTGTTCGGATACATTAGGAACAGCGCCAGCCCCACAATTCCGAAAAGTTTGATAAAAACCGTGGAAACAAGGCAGAATGTTGCGAGCCAGTATTTCCTTCTTTCTAAAAAGCCAAATGTGAACAATAACAGGCCAGCGATCAGCGCATTGCTCTGCTCATTTTGAACAGAAGTCAGCAATTCGACGATTACAAAAACAAGAATCAGGCCTTTGGTGCGAATATCCAGTCTCGGCAGATAATAAACCGAGTAAAAAAGCACGGCAGTGTTAAGGATATTCCAAAGTGACAAGCCGAGCACATCAGGCAAAATGGCCAGAACGCTGAAGATCAATGCAAATGCAGGGCTATATTTATACAAATCACCCTGTTCTTCAACAAATTGTGCATAAAGGTCCTGTCCATGGATCAGGTGGAAAAAAGACTGCTTGAAGATGATATAATTGTTGTAAGTCGTGTAAAGCCGACCTCCTTCAACAAAACTTTTCAGTCCGCCGAAATAAGATTGCAAACTGGCAAAAAGCGCCACGCCCAAAAACAGAATCAGTAAATGTTTCTGATTGACTAAAAATCGGTTCACAGCATTCATCCCAGCTTAATTATCTCCATGTTGATTCAAAAGCCAAAACTAGGGATAAATCGGCGGTTTTTATTTTGAATCCTTCACATAACCCAGCGATTTCAGCCAGCCTTCCATCGCCGCAGGCCATCCTGCTAACGAGCCTTTTCCTTCGGTGCGCATGCCGTAGCCGTGGCCGCCTTTTGGGTAAAGGTGCATTTCTGCGGGGATTTTTTGTTTTTTTAATGCGAGATAATATTCAATGCTGTTTTCAACGGGAACGCCCGTGTCGTCCATGGCGTGGACTAGAAAAGCGGTTGGCGTTTCGGCGCTCACCTGCAATTCGTTGGAGTAATATTTCATGAGCTCATCGGATTTTTCAGCGCCCAGCAAATTGTCGCGTGAGCCCCCGTGCGCCAATGTGGGCGTTAGGGAAATCACAGGATAAAGCAGAATAGAAAAGTTGGGTTTTGCGTCTGCCGAAGCTTTTTCGCCTTTATTAAAATGTGTCGACAATGTTGCGGCAAGGTGACCGCCCGCCGAAAAGCCCATGACACCGATTTTGTTTTGATCAATGTTCCATTTGCCGGCACTTTGTCTGATGAGTTTCATAGCTTGCATGGCATCCATTAGCGGAACTTCATGCTGATGCGTCATCGTTTTTTCACTTGGTAACCTGTATTTTAATACAAATGCAGAGATTCCGCGATCATTAAACCATTTGGCAAAATCACTTCCCTCGTGCGAGGCAGCCAGGATTCCGTAGCCTCCGCCCGGGCAGATCATAACCGCGGCGCCCGTCGCTTTTTCTTTCGGCACAATGTAAGCGGTCAAAGTAGGAATTGAAACGCCGCTGATCCGCAGAATGTTAGCATCGTCAGTTACCGACTTTTCTTCAACCGAATTGGTTTTAAAATTTGGAATTTTGCCGTCGGGCCACAAATTAATGACTTCGTTTTGTGCCATAGATTGAATAGGGGAAGCGTAAATGGCCAGCGCGATTAGTAGACCGGATAATTTCTTCATTGGTTATTTTTCAAAAGATTAAGGTTTTGCAGGATTGATCATAATGTGCGCCCTATGCGTGCCCGGATCCATAATCCAGGGCATTCCGGCAACATCAGGTTTTAAAGGAAGTCCGGTGCTTTCGGCTGTTGCAAACGGAATGTAAACCACATAACGCAGGTAACCATTTTTCAAATCGCCGGTTGCAGCGTCGTAATTGTCCTTTGTTCCTGATAATGCAAAAAGAGTCGAAGATTGCTTAGGCATCATCAGTTTGCCATCTTTTACTTCTTTCTCCCTGATGTCAAAAATTTCCTTCGGGTTTTTGCCTTCCTTAACCAACACACGGCCTCTTTCCATAAATGCGTCCAGGCCAGCGAAATAGCACGAAACGCTTATGTCCTCTTTTTTCGGATCGTCCGCAATACAAACCATATCATTGCTTCCGGGGCGGAGCACTTTGAATGTTCCGTCAGCTGCATAGCCGTACACTTTTGCAGCATCACGCTTGTCAGCCGGTGCAGCAAGCACAGCGGTTTTGATTTGAATTTCGGGGGATAAAACAGTCGTTTGTCCCATTGCCTGAACAGCCAGACAGAGGGCAATGGCGGAAAAAAAAGTCTTGCTCATGATAGTAAATGACAGGTGGATTGCCTCTTATATGCCTAAATTAGTAATCTTTATATTAAGAATTACACAAATCTACGTTTGCATTCAAGACCGTAATATATAAACCAAATGAACTTAAAAAAATCGCTGATCCTGTTTCCGGCGGGATGTCTGCTGGCAACAATGATGATTGCTGCTTACCAGCGCGTTAACCCAAGCACTTTTCAGAGTTCGACGCTCGACAGCTTATATAAGGACCTTACCGATGCGCAAAAGCGCTCACCGAAATACGCCGTTGCCGGACTTTCCGTGACCAATGGGGTGGAGGCATCCCTTTTCGCGTCGGAGCCAACCATTACGAATCCCACAAACATTGATGTCGATCATTTGGGCAGGGTTTGGGTTTGTGAAGCATATAATTACCGGCCAGCCATCAATGGCAATCCGACGAAGAATGAAGGCGACCGCATTCTCATTATGGAGGATACGGACGGAGATGGCAAATCAGACAAGGCGACCGTTTTTTATCAGGGAAAAGAGATCGATTCTCCGCTGGGAATCTGGGTGATGGGCAACCGGGTTGTAGTTTCGCAAAGTCCTTATGTTTGGCTTTTTACGGATGAAAACAATGATGGAAAAGCCGACAAAAAGGAGGTGATTTTTGAAGGCGTTGGTGGTGAGCAGCACGATCACGGCATGCACGCATTCATTTTCGGACCTGATGGAAAGCTTTATTTCAACTTTGGAAACGAAGGCGGGCATTTACTCGATGGAAAAGGGAATCCTGTGATTGGAAAAGATGGCCAGCCGATTGATTTCAAGAAATTAAAACAAGGAATGGTTTTCCGCTGCGATCCTGATTTCAAGAATATTGAAGTGCTTGGCAATAATTTCAGGAACAATTATGAAGTGGCCGTTGACAGTTACGGAACCATGTGGCAGTCTGATAATGATGATGACGGCAACAAAGGCGTGCGGATCAATTATGTGATGCAATATGGAAATTACGGTTACACAGACGAGGTTACGGGCGCAGGCTGGCGTGCAAACCGCACCAATATGGAAGATTCAATTCCCTATCGCCACTGGCATTTAAATGATCCGGGCGTAGTGCCGAATTTATTGCAAACTGGCTCAGGATCACCTACGGGCATGGTGATTTACGAAGGCAGACTTTTGCCAAAAGAGTTTTGGGATCAAATGATCCACTGCGAGCCGGGGCATAATGTAGTCCGTTCTTATCCTGTTCAAAAATCAGGTGCAGGTTATACAGCGAAGATCGTCAATCTTGTAGATGGAAAAAGAGACCAGTGGTTCCGGCCATCTGACGTTTGTGTCGCTCCGGATGGTTCGCTCATCGTTTCAGATTGGTATGATCCAGGCGTAGGCGGGCACCAGGCAGGGGATAGGGACGAAGGGCAGGCTTTACAGAATTGCGCCTGCAAACACACCATATCGCGTTCCAAAAGCTGATTTTACAACAGCAAATGGTGCAGTTGAAGCATTGCAAAACCCAAACCTTTCCGTTCGTTATCAGGCCTGGATGGCTTTGAATCAAATGGGGGAAAAGGCAATTCCGGCGGTTGAAAAGTTATTTACAGATAAAAAAGCGGAATTATAGGATGCGCGCCAGGGCGCTTTGGTTACTCAGCAAATGGCCAGCTTCCAGTAAAAAAGCCATTGATATGGCCATAAAAGATGCAAATCCAGACATGCGCATTGCCGGTTTGAGAGCAGCCAGCGAGGTGAAGGGCGTTGAGATTGCAGATTACATTAGCATGCTTGTAAAAGATGCAGAACCGCAGGTAAAGGAGAGATATGTGCATTGATTTTGCACAATAACAAATCGCCAAAAGCGCCTGCATTATGGGCAGAGCTTGCGCAACAATATAATGGAAAAGATCGCTGGTATCTGGAAGCGCTAGGCATTGGCGCGGATGGTCAGTGGGATACGTTTTTTAAAGCATGGCAGTCGAAAGTGGGTGCTAATGCGATTGCAAACCAGGCAGGAAAGGACATTGTCTGGCGCTCACGCGGAAAGGAATCCGTTCCGTTGCTGGCCTCTTTGGCAGGAGATTCTAAAACAGATCTGAAAAGCAGACTGCGCTATTTCCGTGCATTTGATTTCAATGCAGGTGCAAATGAGAAATCGCTTGCGCTTTTGCAGATCATGAAAGGCACATCCGCAAATCAGGCCCAAGTGAACGAACTCGCTTTGCGTCACCTTGATCCGGCATTTGTTAAGCAAAATGCAGAAGCAATGGCTGCCCTCAAAAAGTTGCTCGATTCATCATTCGGCACGCCAGCTTATCTTGAATTGGTTAGCAAATATGAGCTAGAATCGGAAAATGCACGATTGCTGGATATGGCCATCAGCCAGGCATCGACCAGAACGGGCCCTATGGCCGCAACGCAATTGATGAAACAAGGCGGTGGCAAAATGGTTTGGCAAGTTGTAAAAGGAACCGATGCTGCGAAAGCCGAAGGGATTTTGGTTGCATTGCGCGGCGTGGGAAGCAAAGAGTCGTTAGAGATTTTGCAAACAGTTGTGCTGGATGAAAAATATGCACCCGCCTTGCGGACCGTTGCGGCGCGATCACTAGGCGGCACAATGAATGGGGAAGATCAGGTTTTAGCATTGTTAAAAGATGGAAAACTAGCAGGTGAGCAGAAAGCAGCTGCGGTGAAGGGATTAAGTGGAGCGTGGCGTAAATCTGTGAAAATGGAAGCAGCGAAATACACCGATGGCGAGGCCGTAGCAGCTAAAAAGCATCCGGAAGTAAAGGAGTTGATTGGTATGAAAGGTGATTTGTCAAAAGGAAAGCAGGTTTTCACTTCCTATTGTTCAGTTTGCCATCAGGTGAATGGTGAGGGAATGGATTTTGGTCCAAAACTGTCTGAAATAGGCAGTAAGCTTCCCAAAGAAGCGCAGTACTCAGCGATTTTTGAGCCTAGCGCAGGGATTGGATTCGGATATGAGGGCTTTGAAGTAACATTGAAAGACGGCTCAACCGTGTCGGGAATTGTCGCCAGCAAAACAGAAACCGACCTGATCCTCAAATTCCCCGGCGGCTCAACCCAGGAATATAAAATGTCACAAGTGAAATCCATTAAACAACTCAACGATTCGATGATGCCCGCCGGCCTGCAAGACGCCATGAGCACAGAAGAGCTCGTGAGTTTGGTTGATTATTTGAGTAATTTGAAGAAGAAGTAACTACTTGACCGATAAAACTCAAAGGAGAATATGCTAGCTGCACATTCTCCTTTTTTTATTGCCCTTTGTAAGGCACAGCCTTAATTAGTCTGAGATTGTTAAGCTGTCTGATATTCAGGATATTCTCACTTGGAATAATCTGACGATTGATCCAGTTATTCAGCACCATTGTATTCTTCAAGCCAAACCGGCGGCAATATTCCTTCATCGTAACCCATTCGCTAAGCGGATATTTCTGACCGTCAATTTCAATATTCACTTCCTTCGATTCGAATTCTGCTATCAATTCCTCTGCCCTCTGCCGATATTCTCTCGCCTCTGACAACATTTCCTCGGCTTTTTGAAGCAAGGCTTTTCTAATCTGCGTCCGTTCATCTTCTGTTGCCGTTGCAAAGTATTCAAGGCATGCATTGCTTGCATTTTCATAATCAACCGGATTATTAGCCTCTAAAAGTTTTTTCAGTAAATTTTTCATATCGAGTAAGCGTTGATTTTAAAGTGATTTGTAGATTGACTCAAGTCTTTGAATTGCCTTATCAATTATTCTCAGATCATCCAATATGGCGTTTTGTTTCTCCTCGGTTAGTTGGTCAGAAACACTCAAATTTCTAAGAGTAATTTTCAAATGACTTTTCCTGATCAGATGTCCAGCTATAAGTTGTTTAATCTTTTCTTTCACTTGTCAATATCAGCTAGTATGTGTAATGCAAATATAAATTGTTTTGCTATATAACATAACAAAGCAACGATTTTTTAATTGGTATCTTTTCAAACTTCATTTCCTAATCCCGGAAACATAAGGTATTTTTATACGTTATTTGAATATCCTGCAATATCAAAGTTCGTCTTGAAACAATTGAATTTTACTAAGTCTGCATTACTAATCGCCGTAAATACACTCTTATTTAGCTTTTACGGGTTCTGTCAAGTCTCTGATACATTAGTAGTTACCGATCCCGACAGCATATACGCTAAGCTGTCCGAACCCGAAAAAAGATTTTCCCGCAATGCTGTGCTTGGACTGAAAGTCGCGGACGGACTGGAAGCAACGCTTTTTTCTTCTGAGCCAGATGTAATCAATCCGATAAACATTGATGTAGACCACAAAGGACGGGTTTGGGTTTGTGAAGCATACAATTATCGCCCTGCTGTAAATGGCAAGTCCGAGCTTGGAATGGGTGACCGCATCCTGATTTTGGAAGATAAAAATGGCGATGGAAAATCAGATGTTACCAAGGTTTTTTACCAGGGACCGGAAATCAATGCGCCGCTGGGAATCTGGGTAATGGGCAATAAGGCGGTCGTTTCGCAAAGTCCTTATGTGTGGCTTTTCACAGATACGAATGGTGATGACAAAGCCGACACAAAAGAGATTTTGTTCAAAGGAATTGGAGGCTCGCAAAGCGATGCCGGCGTGCATGCATTTGTATTTGGCCCGGATGGGAAATTCTATTTTAACTTCGGAAATGCAGGAAGACAGCTTGTAGACGGACAGGATCGCCCGCTGCTCGATAAATACGAAAGACCCATCGATTTCAGGCAGTTTAAGCAGGGAGTCGTTTTCAGATGTGATCAGGATTTTACCAAAGTTGAAATATTAGCAGAAAATTTCCGCAACGGTTTTGAAGTGGCGGTTGACAGTTACGGAACCATGTGGCAGTCGGATCAGGAAGAGCCTGGCAATGGCGGTGACAGGGTTTCCTATGTGATGGAAAATGGAAATTTCGGCTACATTGACGAGATGACCGGCGCTAGCTGGCGTCTCAACAGAACCAATCTGGAAGACGAAATCCCACGCAGACATTGGCATCAAAATGACCCCGGCGTTGTGCCGAACCTGATCGAAACCGGCTCTGGTTTTCCGATGGGTATGACCATTTATGAAGGCAATCTGCTTCCCCGCCGTTATTGGGACCAGATTTTACTCGCTGACGCCGGACTGCAAAGTGTTAATGGCTTCCCCGTTGAAAATGACGGCGCAGGCTACAAATCAAAAGGCATTTTACCCATCGTTGAAGGCCTACGCGACAAGTGGTTTCGCCCGACGGACGTTTGTGTTGCACCAGACGGATCATTAATCGTTTCCGATTGGTATGATCCCGTGATCGGCTCTAACAAAATGAAAGACAGAAGCCGAGGCAGAATATTCCGCATTGCGCCGACAGGCACGCCTTATAACACGCCCGTTTACGATCTTAACATTCCGGAACAAGCCGTAAAAGCATTGCAAAGCCCGAATTTGTCGATGCGTTACATGGCGTGGAATGCGTGCGTGAAACACGGATGGCAAGCGGAGCCTTATTTGGAAGAAATGTTTCGGTCCATTATGGTGAGTCCGAGGTTAAGGGCGCGCGCTTTGTGGGTTTTGAACCGGATAGAAGGTTTTAATTATCGCAGCCTCGACATTGCATTCAGGGAAATGAATCCAAATTTGCGCATAACCGCATTGCGCGCGGTAAGACAACGCAACAGCGATCCGACCGAATATATCAAAAGACTTACCGCCGATCCCGATCCGCAGGTGCGCCGCGATATGTGCGTTAGCGATCAATCATAACCACACTTATGAGGCGCTGGACGTGTGGCTGCAACTGGCCAAGCAATACAAAGGCAATGACCGCTGGTCGGTGGAAGCATTGAGCATTGGCGCTTTTGATCAATGGGAACGGATATTTCCCGCCTGGCTCTCGCGTGCAGGAGCCAATCCGGTTGGTACGGACGCTGGCAAAGACATTGTCTGGCTGGCCCGGACGCGGCAGGCAATTCCTTATCTGACACAAGCCGCAGCCGATACAAGTGTTAGTTTCAAAAGCCGCCTCCGGTATTTCAGGGCCTTCGACTTTTTTCACGCAGGTTATGAGAAATCGCAAGCGCTTTTAAATGTAATGACCGTCAATTCGTCAGATCGCATTGAAGTGAGTAAACTGGCTTTGCTGCATTTGGATAAATCATTTGTAACTAACTCACAGCAAGGGTTAACCGCGCTGAACAAGCTCCTCGACGAAACTTACGGCACAGAACATTACATTGACCTGATGACGCGCTACGAGCTCGATTCTGAAATGGACAGGCTGTTTAAAATGGCTTTGGATAAATCGGGCGAAGTGGTTGGAAGGGACGCAGGCGCATTGTTGATCGAACAGGCTGGCATCTCTTATGTTACCAACAAGTTGGCCGGTTTAAATGAATCCAAAAAGTCAGCATTGTTGGCTTCTATCCAAACTGTCGGCAGCCCTGAGTCTGTTTATCTGCTTCGTAACACGGCTTTGGATTCCAATAAGAACCGGCGTCCGTGCGGAAAAATGCAGCGCGATATCTCGGCGCAAGCTGGCCGGGTGAAGAGGCTGTTGTTAAAATGCTCCGTGAAGACCGCGTTGCAGGAGATGTAAAAGAGGCCGCTTTGGAAGGTGTGAAAAATGCTTTCCGGGAAGAAATTAAGGCGCAGCTTGCTCCTTATTTCCCCAAACCAGCCGAAGAAGTTGCCTCGCCGGGTAAATCGGACAGTAGAAAAGACCGTAAAAAGAAACGCCGCAGGAGTTAGAAATGTAAGTTTCCGGCCCGGTTTGCGGTATATTTCGTTGCATTGCATCTTTACATTTCAAAAAACATAACGTAAAGAAAAATATGCTCCGCAGAAATTTTGTAAAATCTTCACTTGGTTTGGCTGGTGCAGCGATCGCAACAGGAGAAGCTTTCGCTACTGCCCCGACGGCCAAAAATAAATTCAAGCTTAAATACGCGTCTCACTTCGGCATGTTCCAGAACAGCGCTGGAAAAGACGTTATTGACCAGCTGAAATTTATGGCTGACCAGGGATTTATGGCCATCGAAGATAATGGAATGATGGGCCGGCCAGTGGAGCAGCAAGAAGCCATTGCCAAGGAAATGACTCGTCTGGGCATGCAAATGGGCGTTTTTGTTGTAGATAAAGGCGGTAATGGTGCCAACACATTAGCAGCTGGCAAGCAGGAATACATTGATATTTTCTTGAATGGCTGTAAAAAAGCAGTGGAAGTTGCCAAGCGTGTGAATGCGAAGTGGATGACCGTTGTGCCAGGTGATTTTGAAAGAAATTTGCCGATAGGCGTTCAAACGGGTAATGTGATCGACGCATTGCGCCGTGGAGCGGAAATTCTGGAACCGCACGGATTGGTAATGGTTTTGGAACCGCTAAGCGATTCGCCTAACCTTTTTCCTTCGCACTTCTGATCAGACTTATGAAATTTGCCGCGGGGTGAACAGCAAATCTTGCAAGATCCTTTACGACATTTATCACATGCAGAAAAACGAAGGTCGCTTGCTTTACAACATTGACAGGACTTGGAGTGAAATCGATTATTTCCAGATAGGGGATGAGCCGGGACGTAAAGAGCCGACAACGGGTGAGATTAACTACAAAAATATTTTCAAATACATTTACGACCGCAGCAAAAAAGAGAACAAGTCGTTTATCATGGGCATGGAGCATGGCAATTTCTCACCAGGAAAAGAAGGTGAAGAGGCGCTGATCAAGGCATATGTAGAAAGCGATAGCTTCACAATTTAGGTAGTCGCTTCCGGGCATCTGCTGCGAGCATTCGGCTTGATATTGTTATAAAAACAAAACCCGGAGAGTAGCGAATACTCTCCGGGTTTTTTCATTGCCGGCAGCGGAATGCTGAGAGCGAATTACAAAACTACAACTGAATTTTCTATGGTTTCGTCAACGCCAGCTGCAACGTATTTGTCTGCTGCCCAGTCGTTTTCCCATTTCTCGTCGTCAAGGATGTAACGGAATTGATACTCGCCTGATGCAAGTTCAAGGCTTGTTTTGAAAGAGCCGTCTTTCTGCTTTTTCAATGCGATCGCTTCCTCTGGATTCCATCCGTTAAAGTCACCAACAAGCGCCACTTTTTTAGCTTCAACTGCCGCTTCTGCTGGAACTGTAAATGTTACTTTGTAAACTGATTTACTTTTTACAAACTGTTTCGTTAATGCCATGATTATGTAGTGTTAAATAGTTGATGAGACAAATATACAATCAAAAATTATTCAAATCAATGAATATCAATATCATATAGGAATTTCATCTTTGAATAATCATAGTTAAACGCCAGATTTCGTTTTTTTATTTTCTTAATTGCTCAAAATTAGCGTAACGTATATCGCATTCCGGCAAAGCCCCTGATGCCCTGATTAGGCGCAAAAACGTAGGACGGATCGAACGTCAGGCGATACGGATTATCGGGTGTCGCGAGCACTTGTCCGTTATTATCAAACTGTACATTTTTATCGAAAGGATCGTTCGCGCGGGCGATAGAATTTGCTGGTGGTGTGAAGTTTAGCAAGTTTTTGACGCCTCCGTAAATTTCCAGACCATTGTCAAACTTCTTGGTAATCTGAATGTTTTGTAGTGACCACACCGGCGAAATGCGCGCCCGTGGATCTTCCTCACTCAGGATCGGCAAGCGCATCGGTCCGTAAATATTTCCGGTGTAATCCAGCGAAACGCCTGACCTTTGAAACTCATAAGAAACCGACCAGACGCCCGTGTATTTTTCTGTCAGCACCGGACGAAAGCGAACGCCATTTTCTTTCTGAAAATTTTCCATGTAAGTCCCGCCAGCAATTATTTTGAGTGGAAAAGGAAAATTAAAATCAAGATTCAGGTTCACGCCTTTGGAAACTGCGTAACCGTCCAGATTGTCATAAATGATCTCATTCGGGTTTGTGTCGTAATCCGGCAAGATGCGGTTGGTGAAGTGGGTGTAAAAGATCGAGGCGTCAAAACCAATGAATGAACTTCCGGTGACGATTTTCTTGACAAAGTTGACATTCACATTCCAGCTTTGCTCCGGATTAAGCTCTTCTTTCAATATAACCTGCCGCGAACCGGTTAAGGCAGCGTGGTCTTCGGTAAACAGGTTCACAATCCGGAATCCCCGGCCAATGTTCAGGCGAACAACATCAGTTTGGTTAAACTTGTATTTGTAAGCCAGCCTTGGCGTGAAAATGCTTCCGTGCCGGCTGTTATAATCATAACGCGCACCGAGCAGCACCGAATGTGCGCCAGCCTTGATTTCGTCCTGAACGAAGATTCCCGGCAAAAATATCTTATCCGGATGATCTTTGCCATCCAATAAGCGTGTTGCAGTCGTGTTATCATTGTAAAAAGTATATCGGAATGGCGTCCCGAAAAGCAGGTTATGACTGCCGATTTCCTTGTCCCAAAGCAATTGTGCAAAAGCAATTTTCTGATCCGCATTAAAAAGCACATTACCGTAAGTCGAATTCTGATTATGCGAGCTGAATGAGTATTGCAATGTCACTTTTTCGGCCATAGGAAGCTGGTAAGTGCCCAAGACTTCAAATCGTTTGGTGTAGATGCTTTCACCATAAACGTCTGATCCGCCGCGATAGGTTTTATTCCAATTCATTTGTCCGCCCCAGCGGTCTTCGTAATAGTAACGCGCGGCAATGCTCGCAAGGCGGTTGTCTTTCCGGTTAAACGACCATTTGTTGAAAATAGAAATGCGGTTCTGTAAAGTCAGATCGGTGAATCCGTCCTTATTATTATCAATCGGATTTTGGTAATTGAAATAACTGATCCCCAAAAGGGAGCTTGCTTTCGAACCCGCATTGAATTTGAAACCAAGATCCACATTATAATCCAGCCAGGAAGTGCTGAATGCGTCGGCCGAAAAAACTGGCGCTTTTGAAGGATTTTTAGTGATAATGTTAATGAGGCCGCCCACCGCTTCGGATCCGTAAAGTGTCGAAGCCGGGCCTTTTACGATTTCTACACGTTCAATCAAACTATTCGGAATTCCGGAAAGGCCGTAAACTGTCGAAAGTCCGCTGACCATCGGCATGCCGTCGATGAGCACCATGGTGTAAGGTCCTTCGAGTCCGTTAATGTGAATGTCGCCTGTGCTGCACACATTGCAATTGAGCTGTGGCCTTACGCCGTTGACATAGCTAAGTCCCTCAAAAATGCTTGGAACCGGGTTTTTATAAATGAATTTGGCAGTGATAATGTCAACCGGCACCGGGCTGTCGAGTTTGGAAACCTCTTTCATGGTTCCTGTCACAACGACTTCGTCCAATGCGTTGGCACCCGATTTCATGACGAAGTTTTTAATTAAATCTCGTTCAATCCGGACATTTTTCTCAGTAATGGACGGCACGGAAATGAAGCTTACCCGTAATGTATAACTGCCTTTTGGAATGTCGGTAATGCGATAGTTACCTGTTGAGTCAGCAGTTGTGCCCGTCTTTAATTCATTAATGTACACCGAAGCTCCGAATGCCGGACCCGTTCCATCCTCCAATGTAATGTTGCCGGACAGACTGTGCTGCGCTGATAAATGCAATGAAAGTGTGCATAATAACAAGAGTATGAGTGTCTTCATATAAGCTTAATCTTTGATTTAACTTTTCCTCAATAATAATTTAGGTAAATCTAAAAATATTATTCCACAAACAATAACTTATAATTCGACGCATGAAAAAATTTAGGAAACTTACTGATTCCTGATGCGCGTTTACTAGATTGCGCGTTCCGAATGATTTTAAACCGTAAGTAAAAACCAACCCACTGAACAATGCTGAAAAAATTTTTGAAACCAATTAAGCTTCCCGCGTCTGCGGATTGGGGTGTTTTAATTTTGAGAGTCGGGTTTTCCCTGCTGATGATTACGCATGGATATGCAAAGCTGCAAGGCTTACTGAGCGGAGACCATTCATTTGCAGACCCGATCGGGATCGGGGAGGAGCTTTCGCTTTACCTGACGATTTTTGCAGAATTCGTCTGTTCTATTTTGCTTGTTCTGGGGCTTTTCAGTCGGGCGGCGCTTATTCCGTTGATTTTCACAATGGCCGTTGTTTTGCTCGTTATTCACGCCAATGACCCATTTGATAAGAAAGAGCATGCACTTTCCTTCCTGATCGTTTACATAACCCTGTTCTTCACGGGTCCGGGCCGTTTTTCAGTCGATAACGGTTTATATAGATGACAAAAAAAGCGCTTCCGGATTTGGAAGCGCTTTTTTTCTATTGTGACCATTGGGTCGGAGATCGGTCCCAGCGGTGTGTTTTGAGCTTTTCAGCAATTTCTGGATCCAGTAATTTGCCATCGCTCACAGCAATGTTAGACTTCACGTGCGGCAGCTTGCGCATGCCAGGAATGGTTGTATGCACATCCGGATTGTTCAATATAAACCGCAATGCAAGTTCCGGCATCGTCATTCCCTCCGGGATATCGGCTTTCAGCGCTTCGGCGTGATCCACACTTTGAGTTAAGGTTTTCAGGCACAAAATAAGTCGAGCGCCAGTCGTCGGCCGGGAAAGTTGTTTCTTTCGTCAAAGTGCCGGTTAATGTGCCTTCGTCAAATGGCACACGCGAAATGACGCCAATGTCCATTTGTTTGCAAAGCGGAAAAAGATTGTCTTCCGGTGCCTGATCAAAAATATTATAGATAACCTGAACGGCGTCGATCAAGCCGGTTTTTAGCGTTTCCAGCACATTATCCGGTTCCCAGCGGTTCACGCTGATTCCCCAGCGTTCCACTTTCCCTTCTTTCGTTAATTTCTGGATTGCTTCTTTCCACTCATCTTGCTGCGCCCAGGAATCTTCCCAAACGTGGAATTGAAGTAGATCTATGCGTTCGGTGCCAAGGTTTTGAAGACTTTTCTCCGCATATTCAATAATATAATCCGCAGGAAAAACATCTTTCAGCGCAAACTCAGGCTTAGAAGGCCACTGGCGGTTTTTTGGCGGTATCTTGGTTGCTGCGTATAATTTGCGGTCCGGATATCGGCGGATAAGATCACCTAAAATGCGCTCACTAAGGCCTTCGCCGTAACCCCAAGCGGTGTCAAAAAAATTGACGCCCGACTCAACAGCAAGGTTAAGCGAGTCATCTGTTTCTTTACGGTCAGAGCCGGTCCAGCCTGCAAGTCCCCACATTCCATAACCTATTTCGCTGATCTGCCAGCCACTGCGCCCAAAACGACGGTTTTGCATTGTATAGTAAATTTAGTGTTCCTGTTTTAAAGCGTTTAATCGCGTCTTTTTAATGTTTAAGAAATACATTTGTAGAATTTTAAGTTCAGAAAGTCAAGATAACGTTCTTCAATTAGACTTGTAAGTGAGAGACAAAGGGTTGATGGTAAAAGTATTGTTGATGACCATAAAAAGAATTGCCGGAATTGTTTTGATCCTCAGCATTTCCGGGTGGGTAAATCAGAGCGAACCTTCCGAAAAACGGTCAGAATCATGCGCCGCGTTTCACCAGTTGCAAATGGATATCCGCGACGATGTGATTTCGCCGGATTCTGCCCGGGCAGCATTCCGCGCAGTAATGCGAGAATTGAGAGCGAGTTACAGCAAAGACACTTGCCGCGGCATTGACTCCGCATATTTTGTTTATCCTGTCAAAAATTACACCGCCCGCGAATCCGTCGGCGGCCGGGGAAGAGGTTACCGCGGCGACGGGTTTGACCTTTTCGATAACAATGTAAAAGGGAGTCATCCCGCGCACGACCTTTTTATCAAAGACAAAGATCAGGATAACCTCGACGACCGCACCTGGAAACCCGTTGACGTGCTTGCATTCACATCCGGCGTGGTTCTGGCAACAGAAACCGGCTGGAAGTTTGACAGTGAATATCGTGGTGGAAACTGGATATGGATTTACGATCCCTGCCTTGACGGACTTTTCTATTATGCGCACAATAACATCATTGAAGTGCAGCCTGGCCAATGGGTTAATGCAGGCGATAAAATCGCAGAAATGGGACGCTCGGGATACAATGCTTACCAAAAACGTTCGCCTACGCACTTGCACTTAATGTTCCTGCAACTGGACGAATATGGAATGCCGCTGCCCGTCAACACTTACGACTGGCTGCTCCAATCCACTGCAAAAGGGACTTCGCCGGATCAATGATTGGGATTGATGCTATTAATTAATAAATTGTAGCTCACTCTATTACTATCCCGAAAACCTGATTTTATGAACAATCGCCGGTCCTTTTTCCGAAAGAGCGCGGCCATTGGCGTTGGCGCCTTTGGTCTCAACAGTCTGTTCAATGAACTGCATGCCGAAAGTTTTTACGAAGCCGAAAAGCTTTGGAGTGAAAACAGTGCGGATAACGAAGATTACTGGTCGGTGATTCAGGATGCTTACACGGCCAGCAAAAGTGACATCATTATCCTCAATAACGGTGGCGTTTCGCCTTCACCGATTGCCGTGCAGGAAGCTTTGGAAAAATATAACAAAGCAGCCGCCCAGGGGCCTTCCTATTATATGTGGCGCATCATTGACAAAGGCCGCGAGCCGTTAAGGCAGCGATTGGCCAAGCTTGGCGGCTGCGATGCGGAAGAAATTGCGATTAACAGAAATGCCACAGAAGCACTTAACACCATTATTTTCGGCCTGCCGCTCGAAAAAGGCGACGAAATAATCGGCACAATTCAGGATTATCCGAACATGATCCAGGCCTGGAAACAACGGGAAATGCGCGATGGGCTGGTTTACAAACAATTATCATTTGATTTTCCGATTGAAAACGACGAGCAGATCGTAAAAGCATTTGCCGACGCGGTTACGCCCAAAACGAAGATCATTCACGTCACCCACATTATCAATTGGGTGGGGCAGATTATGCCGGTCAAAAAGATCTGTGATATGGCGCATAGCAAAGGAATTGAAGTCGTTGTGGACGGTGCGCATACATTCGGACTGCTTGATTACAAAATTCCTGACCTGGACTGCGACTATTTTGGAACGAGCCTTCATAAATTTTTAAGCGCGCCCGTTGGCAGCGGAATGATGTGGATTAAGAAGGACAAAATCGAGAAAATCTGGCCTTTACTCTGCAACAGTCAGCCCAAAAGCAAGGATATCCGCAAGTTCGAAACGCTGGGGACGCGCAGTTTCTGCATTGAGCAGGCCATCGGCGAAGCCATCAATTTTCAGGAAGGGATCGGGTCTAAAAGGAAACAGGAGCGGGTGCATTATTTGAAAAAATACTGGGCTGAAAAAGCGCTGCAAATTCCCTGGTGTGAAGATTCACACTTCCCTGAAACCAGAATTTTCCTGCGCCATCGCCGGCGTGAGCATTGACGGCATGAAGCCCGAAGAGCTGGACAGCAGGCTGATGAAAGAATATCAGATCCACACCGTGGGAATAAATTGGGAAAATATTCATTGTGTGCGGGTTACGCCCCATGTTTATACCAAAATAAGTGATTTGGACAAGCTCGTTGGCGCCCTCGAAAAGATTGCTAAAAAAGCCTGATAATCATTTTTATCTCCTTTTTAAGAGCATAACCGATGCCTGTTTGGCTGGGTTATGCTTTTTTGTTTACAGTATAATCCCATTCCGACCGTTTATAGTAGATAAGGATTTTAAAGTCGGTAAATTGAACCACTTGAAACAATTGCATTTTGATGCGGGCTCGAAATTTTTATTTTTGATTAGCATCAGACTGAAAACCAAATTTAATATGACGCAGTTACGAAAGGGTTCTTTCATTAAAAGGGCCAAAGACATTAGCATCAGCGGTGCATTGGCACTGGCGATTTTATCCTCCGGAATTGGCATGACAGGTTGCGGTTCCAACGAAGAAGAAGAGGCATACAGCTACGAAGAAAGCACTTATTCCAAAGGCATCCGCTCGCATATCAAGGAAGTGAAGCCGGGCGAATTCAAAATCATGGACGAAGAAAGTGTTGACGCCGACAAGTCCCTCGCCATTGTCACTTACCTGGACGGCCACACCGATTCATTGAGCACATCAGCCGCCAAAGCACTGATTGACAATGAGATAAAAAACAACAATGCTTATGTAGGACATCACAGCGGCTTATCCAGCATGCTTTTATATGGTGGAATGGGTTATTTGCTGGGCAGAAATTCAGGCAATTCGTACATGAACAACTTCCGCGGCCGCGATAACGGAAACATGGCAAGAGGTTTTTACGCAGACCCTAATGCATATAACCGGTCGCAAAGCGCTGTGCAGCAAATCAATGCGTCCCGCACCACGAGGACGGTGACTGCACGACCAAAAGGCGGTAGAAATGGTTTCTTCGGTCGCTCAGCTGGCAGAAGCGGCGGATAATTAAAATTCAGGTTTATGATTAAGTTAAAATCGCTCCCCAATCACCCCGAAAAAGGATTGCAAAATGTAGGCTGGGATTGGATGCTGGGCGCAGATACAGCTCCGTATGTCGTGAGCGATGTGGTGGTGATCACCGAAGAGCAGGCTGTGCAATATTATGAAGCGGCCGGCACTTTGTACGAAATGATGGTGGAAGCAGGTCAATATGTGATTGACAACGGCTTGTTCAAAGATATGGGCATTCCGGAAAACCTCATTGAACTCGTCGAATTATCCTGGCAGGACGACCGCCACATTCATCTTTACGGCCGTTTCGATCTGGCTGGCGGGATTGATGACGAGCCGGTCAAACTCATTGAATTCAATGCCGACACGGCAACCTGCATTCCCGAAACTGCTGTTGTGCAATGGGCGCACCTGCGCATGAACGGACTCGATGAATCGCAGCAATTCAACACGCTTTACGAAACGCTCGTCGGTCAGTTCAGATATTTGAGAGAGGCTAACAATGATCTGGATGCTTCGATCCTTTTTTCGACCATGCGCGGTTATCCCGAGGACGACACCAATGTTGCGTTGCTCACAGAAGCCGCGCGGGAAGCGGGTTTTGATGTGGACTTTGCGTATATAGAGGACGTTGAGTTTTCCAATGGTGAAGGGATTTTCAAGATGGAGCCGAATTCAAATGATTTTGTACGCTTCGATTTTTGGTTCAAACTCGTGCCTTGGGAATACATTGGTAACGACGAGCCGGAGCTGGCAAAAATGCTGACGGACATTGTCAAAAACCGAAAAGCAGTGATCCTTAATCCGGCTTACACGCTTTTATTCCAATCCAAATACATATTAAAAGTGTTGTGGGACCTTTACCCATATCATCCGCTGTTGCTGCAAACTGAGCGTTATGCGCTGCCGCACAAGAAATCGGTCCGGAAAGTGCTTTTTGGCCGTGAAGGTGCCAATGTTTCTATTCTTGAAAAAGGAGGTGAAGTGCTGGAAACGGTTGAAGGCGAATATGATGACCAGCCGAAGATCTATCAGGAATATCTCACATTTCCTACGGACGCTGCCGATCTTTCCTATCAGGCGGGCGTGTTTTATGCGGGTGAAGCTTGCGCGCTTGGCTTTCGTCGCGGCGGTCGGATTCTCGATAATAAGGCGCAGTTCGTAGGGCACATTGTTGACTGATTTTCGTGCTATTAGCAATTTTAATATCGGTCGTAAACGCCTGTCAATGTTATCGATACATTGAAAACAACCGCAGGCTAACTCAAACGACCGTTTGCTAATCTTTTTAAGAAAAAACGGTTTTGTATTACAAAGTTTGTGACGGCATTTAAGGTTGAGCCTGGTACGAGTTTTTTGCAATCAAGCATTCAGCCAATCAACGCCAGCTCATTCCGAAAATTTCTAAACAAAACAGTCATGATACACGAGAAGATCTTTCAATTAAAAAGTGGACGAGAAGTTAAAGTTGTAGTAAAAGGTTATTTCCTTCACGATAATCCGCAAAGAAGCACAGAATACGAAATACAAATCCGCGAGCCGAAAGAAAAATATTTCCGCGCTCCAATCGGCATCAATCATCCACAATATTGGAAATTAAAGAGATTGTCCGCGCAGCAAGCGAAGTTATTAATACTTGAATACAGCGGCATTTCTCAAAGACAAGTTAACCAGGCTGTCAGTGAATTTAATACGGTTTTGAGCTTTCCAGCAGCACAGATTGGTCTGCAATACGAAACACAACTAGTATAATTACATTGACCATTATGATTCGGATTTTCACTTGCAAAGCGGGCAGCGGGCTACAATTTTAATTAGCCGGTTTGTCCGCTTTAATATTTTCTCTCCTTCCCATAATTCCCCTCATTGCAATAGAATTTAACTAAATTCAGCTTTTCCGTTAAACGCTGATCTATTGCATGAAAACCTCCAAGATCGTCTTCATAACAGGCGGAATGCTTTCCGTTTTTCTGGTGGTTTTTTTAGTTCAAAAATTTGCATTTCCTTCCAAAAAGTCCTACGATTATCTCGATTCAACATTCGCACAACCTGTCATCGGCATTTACGAACGGGATAGCGACACAAAGCTTCCATCGTTTGAGCATTATGCATTAAAGCTGGATAAGGTCGTTAATCAGCCGCTTCTTGCAACATTGATTGCCAAAATCCCTGAAACGGAAAACCTAATCATCACCATCCTGATGCCCGGAACCGATTATGCTTCTGCACCGGACGCGATCAAGGACATTAACGACGGTGCATATGATGCCAAAATCGAAGCATTGTGCCTTGCATTGAAAAACCGGACCGGCAACATTTATCTGCGCTTGAATCCTGAAATGGAAGTTCCTGTGCAGCTTTACCCGTGGCAATATCAGGCTCCTGCCAACTATATCGCAGCATTCAATCACTTTGCGACATTATCCAAAAGCGTTTTTCCAAAAGCAAAAATAATTTGGGGAGCGGCTGGCTATCCCGGCGCAGATGAATATTGGCCGGGTGCTGAAAACGTAGATTATGCGAGTGTAACGCTTAACGGCGCATCCGAGCTGAAAGCGACTGCTTTTCCACCGGTTAAGGATGTGGTTACGAACTTCAAACGCAAAATCCAGAGAATGCGGGCGTTTGAAAAACCCGTTCTCATTATCAATGCAGGCGCGGGCAACGTGGGAGAGTTACAAAAAGCCCTGAGCCAGGCTGTTAAGGAGACGAAGGATGAATCTGAATATCTGTATTCGGACAAAAATGACACGGAAAATGCAGAATTCAAGCGCGAGGGTGCACAGCTGATTGGCGTTTATGATCCGAATGAAGTCCTCGTTAAATCCGGGTTAGTTGGCGTTGAACACATTTTTATCGATCTGGAAAGTGTGCAGAAGGGACAATTTCAAAAGGATTTCAATGCGATCATGGCAAGAAAGCATGATGCGATTGTCAGCATTGAACCCTGGCGGGACATGAAAGCGCGCGGCGATACTAATGTGCTCATTAATGTCATTAACGGCATTTATGACGCTGAATTCAGGGAGATCTATCGTGTCCTTGCCGCCAGCAAACAGACGGTTTACCTGCGATTCGCACACGAAATGGAAATTCCGATCCATCGCTATGCGTGGCAAAGTCAGGATCCGGTGCTGTACATTAAGGCTTATCGCTATTTTATGAATTTTGATAAAACTCAACAAAATCACATTAAGAAAGTTTGGGGCCCAGCCGGGGACCGCGGCTCGATGGAATGGTGGCCGGGCAGCGATGTGGTGGATTACATTAGCATTGCCATTTACGGATTGCCCGATAAAAACATTACGGATCCTGAGCAACAGGAATCTTTTGAAACAATTTTTAACCGAAAAAATCACCGGATGCGGTTGGCAGGAAAACCTCTTTTTATCACTGAATTCGGCGTAAAAGGCCCCGAGGATTTTCAGGGGAAATGGTTAAACAAAGCTGCTGACGTCATTAATGCGCACCAGGAGATTAAAGGCGTTTGTTATTTCAATCTTGCGGATAATCCCAAAGTCTGGGGCGACATTCCGGCTCCTGACTGGGGCGTGAGCAAGGAAACTTTCCAGAGTTTTGTAAATGCGCTTTCCGAACAATGATTGGTTTTATTACAAAGGCGTGTTAAGGCTGGAATTGACAATCTCGGTCACCATATCGCCTTTTAAAACAAATAAATAAAGCGCATACATTTCCGGGTGATTCGGAATTTGAAGTGTCAGTTCGGGGCCATTGCCGACACTTTTCATCGCTATCGGATTTCCTAAATTATCCATCCGAACCAGCTTCCACTCGAATTGTAAACCAGTTTCCGACTGATTGACAACATTCCAACTCGAATTCCTTTCGATAATTGCATGATAGTTAAGCAATGTGCCGGCAAACGTCCCCACGGCTGGTCTCAGGATCTTTACTTTCGGAATATTGAGCGGCCTGGCTCCGCCTTTCCAGCGCGCAACGAGTTGTAGGTAAGTGTTTTTGTGTCGCCCCGTGTAATCTTTAATCGCATCAAAACTCACCCGCGAAGAGGTGTGAACGTCCTGCCAGTTTGAAATAAAAACACCATTCGCTTCTTCTGAAAGCTTATCATACACTTCAAAAGGAACATAACTAACAAAATGCGGGAAGCTAAATGTGGCTGATTTTTTAAATTTGTCATCGTTGTAAACCAGACCATAGGCATCAATTTCCGGAATAACAGAACGGGTCAGCGCAACCAGTTCTGGCGTTGTTTCTGACGCTTCAACATCCACCGTGACAGGACGTTTGGGGTCAGCCATTTTTATTTTAAAGATCAAATCTTTTAACCAAAGCAAATAGGCTTTCTGTTGATAAACCAATGCAGGCTGCTGATAATGCTGATGCAGATTCTGAAAAACGGCGTTTCCAATGTTCCAGGAAATGATATTTGGGTTTACTTTATTTTTCTGAATGGTCCTTAATATCGTCTCAGACCATGTCTTTAAGCTCTTTTTATCCTTCCGAAAATCGATTTTATCTGAAATCCAGAAGCCATAATGCAGCTTCATATTTTGCGCTTGTGCAACCGCCAGAATGTTGTGATCGTAGAAACTCGGCCCATAAAATTTGACGGTGTTAATGCCAATGTGTTTCATTTCAACGAAATCCGCAACGAGCTCTTTTTTGGTAAATGCATTAAAAGTCTCCGGCCAGTTCTAGTCCCTTATGATAGTTGACGCCCTTTGCGTCTTTAAAGAAAATTTTAGCATTCGCCAGATCATTAATGGGACGTTCTGGCAGCGTTGATTTTAGGATAGGATCGTTTGGAGCAGGTTTTCTTTCAAGCGTGGAGATCTGCGTCGCAAGCCGTTCTGAGGTTTCCGGATCGGGGTTTACGTCTTCCAAAAACTGAAACTTCGCATTGTAAATCCATATTCCGAGCAAAAGGACTGTAATGAGCATGGCCGTATTACGCAGACCCGTGTAAAGCTGATGCCTTAATATCCAAAGAAAACCTTTTACAATCTTCAAACGGCCCATTACGACATTCAGCCAGGGATTTCGCGCACGCAAAAGCCGGAATTGCTGCTGTCGGCTGGCCGCAATGGTGAAGCACATGAACATGCAGTTGAGCCCAGCAAAACCCGCCATAATCAGATTGTAAGGATTCCAGTCGGTCAGTAAAGCGTAAGTTATAGCGCCCGCAGAAGCCGCTAAAACGAGGAGATTAGGAATGTTAAGCGGCCAGTTGTTGGCTTCATTTCCGTCCTTAGGCGTAGGCACGTAAGGGACTTTTTTACCAGCAATGGTGTAAATGAGGCCGAGTATGAATATCCACCAGGTCCCGATTAAAAGCAATCCGCCCACCATGTGAAAGCCACGCTCGTCATCCTCCATCACCCACCATTGAACAAAATGCCGGATCAGAACAATTGCTGCAATAAGTGGGAAAACGGCCATTCCAAACTCGGAAATGTCGATATGCATCGGTGTCACGCCAAAAACCAGCGCGATGATCGGGATCAGGAAATTGATCAGATAAATGAGCCCGGACATGTAATGCATGGGAATAATGCCGTAATGCAGTTTTTGCCGCCACGAAAACTGGCTGAACAACTTTGGATAAGCCGTCACGAGCAAGTCAAAAACACCGCGAGACCATTTCAATTGCTGCTTGTAATAAGCAGACAAAGTGGAGGGCACGAGCCCGCGGGCCACAACTTCGGGCACATAAACAGACTTCCAGCCCTTCGCATGCAGTTGCATGGATGTGTGCATATCCTCCGCCAACCCAGCCGCATGTCCACCGATCGAATCCAGCGCCGTCCGCCGGAAAGTGCAGTTTGCACCAATGGCAAGGACGGTTCCATACTGATTCATGGTCATCATCATTGGCCCGTAAAACTGGTAAGTCTGCTGCGCTGCACCCTTCGCGATCAGACTTTCGTTGCTGTTGCGATAAGCCTGCACAACCTGCACATAACCGATTTCGGGATTGGAAAAATGAGAGACAATCGGGTCTAGAAAGTCGGGAAAAGGGACATGGTCGGGATCCAGCACGACGCACAATTCGCCGGAAGATTGTTTGAGCGCATTGTTAATGTTGCCCGCCTTCGCATCTTTTTTGTCCGTGCGCGTAATGTGATGCACGCCCAGCTGCTTGCAAACTTCTTTTAAATAGGGATCGTCCGCCTCGTCGCAGAGATAGGTTTCGTGGGGATAAGTGATTGCTTTTACCGCAGTCAGCGTTTCAAGAATCATGTCGTAAGGCTCCCCGGGACAGAATGTTGTGAAAATATCAACGGTAAAATCCCTGGTCAGCGGCGGCGTTTTGGGGACGGTAATGTAGAGATAATGATACCATTCGTATAGCAATTTCAGGCAAGTGAAAACGAAAGTGGCCATCAGCATCCAGTACAGCGGCGCATATCCGCGCACGGCCTGCCCAAGCACTTTATACAGGAAAAATACGATCGCAATGCACCCGATGAAGATCATCACCCGGAGTGTGATCAGCTCCTTTCTCGTTGGCGGCGCAACCGTGATGCGCTTCATTCGTCGGCTACCACATAAAAGGGCGTGTTGCAAGTCGCAAAATGGCCGTTATAGTCATAAATTTTTGCAAAAATGCGATAAGGACCTTCTGCTAATGGTGCTTTAAACTGTGCCGAAAGCTGTGTCCCCGGAACGGTTAAGCTGTCCAGCGGAATAAGCCTTTGCGTGCTGTGTTGCAGATTTTTTTTATACCAATCCTCCTTAAAAATTTCCCACTGGATGGATTTAATGCTGTCCGGATCATGCATAACGATTTCTGAAACAATCGTTTGTCTGCTATTGAGCAGAATGTTATCAGCAGCACCCTTTTTATTCACCAACATGTATTGAACCTCCGGATAATGGTCTTTCGCAGGTTTGCCTTTCCACAGATATTCCATGATCGCAACCGTTTCCGAATGTTCGCCTGATTCATCAAACATACTGAACCACGTGTGCGTCGCTTCCTGCTTACTTCCCCAAAAAAAGACGCATGATCCCAGAAAACGAGGATCTTTCAACGGCATGTGTTCCTGGTAACGCTTCATCATAACGTCAGCATTTTTCTTGCTTGGATTTTCAATAAAAGCGCCCCAGGCAGTGCTTGCCGTTCCAGTCCAGGGGCCGTCGATCCCCCATTCCAGCAGCATGTAAGGTCCGTCCCAAAACCATGCAAACCGATTTAGCTCACCTCGCAAGAATCCTATGCTGTTAAAAACATTAAAGGAAATAAAATCAATGTCGCAACGGAGCTGGATATTCGCAATGTATTTCTCGTTAAAATCAAGCACGGTTGTCGTCACCGGATGATCGGGATCTTGCTCATGGATCATGTCGGTAAGTGCATTAAATGCATCGTAAAACCGGTTATATGCAAGCTTATAAGGGAAATCCAGTTCATTGCCCAGACACCACGCCAATAGGGCCGGATGGTTTTTGTGTTTGTTAATCAGCGTTTTAAAAGCATTAAATTGTTGCTGTGTCTGTTTAGTGTCGTCATAAAGCGCCAATTGATTGCTGTTCTGTATGGGCAGGCCGGCGATGACGGCAATGTTGTTGGCCTGGGCGCTATCGAGGATTTGTTCCAAATGTGTTGTGTCCCAGATCCGCAGGCAATTTCCACCCGCTTCCCGCAATTTGCTAATGTTCGAATTGCCTGCTGCACCTTTAATTTCAAAAGGCTTACCGTTTCGCAAAAGTGTGTATCCGTCGTCTGATTCAACAATTTGCACAGCTGCGTCGGATTTTTTTTTCGGATTTGAGCATGATCCAAGAATTAAAAACAAGAGCAACAGACCTCCGCACATTGTTGTAAATACAATGTTTTTTCCCGCAAAAATGAAGTTGCAGGCGTGCGGACGGAGCGGATTGAGGTTCACAGCGCCTAAGTAACTGAAAATCTAGTAATTTAAAAACAGCTGATGTCCCTTAAAGTAACAAAACGGCTTCGCTTGAAGGTGGTAAAATTGAATCAGCTTTTGCTTTTATAAATAAGGCCCTCTCAACGATTTATTGCCATTATTAAAATGCATACAGGTTTTAGCTCACAAGTTGCCATTATTACCGGAGCCGCATCCGGGCTTGGGCTGGTTATCGCTCACAAATTATTAAACGAAGGAGCATATGTCGGGTTGTTTGACCTCAATCCTGAAACGCTTCGGAATGAATTTATCGGGAACCCGGACAAGGAAGAACTCATAAGTGTAGACGTTACGGACCAGGAAATGGTGGAAAAGGCGGTTTTGCAAGTTGTAGACCGTTTTGGCAAAGTGGATATCCTAATTAATTGCGCGGGCATTACGGGCGCTACCAATGTTAAGAGTCACGAAGTGGATGCCGATAATGTTAAAAAAGTATTCGATATCAACTTCATGGGCAGCTTTTACACTTCGAAAGCCGTTTTGCCGTACATGCTGGCCAATCACTACGGCCGGATCTTGCACATTGCCTCCATTGCTGGCAAGGAGGGAAATGCAGGGATGCTGGCCTATTCTGCTTCCAAAGCCGCCGTTATCGGCATGACCAAAGTGCAGGGAAAGGAATATGCTGAAACCGGTGTCACCATTAATGCGCTCGCCCCGGCAGTAATCGAAACGCCGCTCGTGCACGCTATGCCTGATACGCAGGTGAAATACATGACCGACAAAATTCCAATGCGCCGCTGCGGAACATTGGAAGAAGCCGCAAGCATGGCCACATTCATTGTTTCCGCAGAAAACAGTTTCACCACCGGCTTCACATTCGATCTTTCGGGAGGAAGGGCCACTTACTGATTTTTTTCCAGCTCAATAAAATCTTCGCGAACCGGCGTAAAGCAATCGATCACTTTGCATTGCGTATGGGCAACAGCGGAATGTGGTGCGTGCGAAGGAATGTAAGCGGTCATGCCTTTTGTCAAAAGCATTTTTTCGCCATTAATGTCAAATTCCAGCTCACCTTCCAGCACATGGCACCATTGCTCGTGATGGTGGCTGTGTTCAGGCAGAACGGTGCCGTGATCAATCGTGAAATGGCCGAAAGTCATTTTGTCTGAGTGTGAGAGCGTTCCGTGGATGCCGTCCCAGATTTTCACATGTTTATTGGTATTGAAATTAACAAAAGGCATAGTAATGTTTGAATAAGCTTGAAAATGGAATTTAAAAATAATCAAAACGCAATGAGCTGTTTGCTATTCCTGTTGCTTTTTATACATTTGCATATTCCGACCGAATTTTAATATTACAACATTGCGCAGGATTTTATCCATATTGCTTTTGGGGTTGCTGCTTTACAACATGGTGGGCTATTCGATAGTTTACCTGTCGGAAGAAACGCACACCATCAGCGAGCGCGGCAAAGACCTTATTCAGCAGTCGGACAATTCGCAGGACATTGTGATTAAAGTGCCCGTTGCGGTTCCCTATCAGACCAGCTGGGATGCACCGGAGCAGGTGGAAGGTCAGATTTTGCATGAAGGGCAATATTATCAGATGAAAAGCCGCCAGCTGATCAATGATACGATGTATGTGCATTGCGAATACGATCAGACTGCACGCGAAAAGTTCAGCGACCTTGCTTCAAAAATTAACGATCAGGTTACCGGAAATGCAAGTGATCAGCAGAAAGATCAGCATTCCAACATTCTCAAAAACTTTGTAAAAGAATACATGTCCCAGGACAGGAAACATGTGTTTTATTTGCTTGAATGGGCGCCAGCCCAGGAAGTTGCCGTTTCACAAGTGCAGCTTCATTTTTCCGAAAGACAATTTACCATTCCCTCGCCGCCACCCGATCTGGCTTAGTAATGTCATTTCATTTTCTCCTTTTTGACCGCATTTCCATAGAAATGTTGTGTTCAGCTTGAACTGTAAATCAGCGCTTGTTAGCTATTTCGTTCAATTTGAATCAGGAGAAGAAATCTTTTTACTACAACAGATTTTTTCCAAATGGCGCATATTACATTGCCGGATGAATCCCTTCCCGGGATCGTCGGCTTATTCAATTTCCGTCCCGAAACGGCTTCGTCGCTTCGTTGGCTTGCCGACACGCTGCTGAGAGGCGAGTCGCCGCTGACCAGTGGCGAGCGCGAACTCATTGCCGCTTACGTTTCCCACCTCAACGACTGCACGTTTTGCCATATGTCGCATGCTTCGGCTGCCATGGCGCATTTGTCGTGTGATTTGGATCAAATCGCAGACATCCGAAATGGTTTCCAGCACATTCCAGTCACCTCAAAACTGCGCGCATTGCTTCGTATAGCGGCCAAAGTTCAAAAAAGCGGGAAGGAAGTTTCGGAAGAAGACATTGCCGCGGCTCGTGCCGAAGGAGCCATCGACCGCGAAATCCACGACACGGTTCTGATCGCAGCATCATTCTGCATGTTCAATCGCTATGTGGATGGACTGGGCACCTGGGCGCCTCAGGAACACGAGGATTACCGCGCAATGGGGCAACGTATGGCCTTCCAGGGTTACATTCCTCCCGTTACGCAGGCAGCTGAATAATTTTTCCAAAACCACTTTCAAACTATAGCAATGCCACATATCCCATTGCCGGAACATTTGCCGGGAATAACAGGTCTGCTCGAATACAACAAGGAAACCGCCGCGCCGATCCGCGAGCTGACGCAATTCCTTTTGCGCGGTGAATCCACATTAACGCCGGGCGAAAGAGAGCTGATCGCGACCATTGTGTCGCATAACAATGCATGCAAGTTCTGCACGGCCGCGCACACTGCCGCCGCCGACCTGCTGCTTGGCAACACCGAAACCTGCGAAATCATGAAACAGGACATTGACGCCGCGCCGGTTAGCGACAAAATGAAAGCCTTACTTAAAATTGCCAAACAAGTTCAGGTGCTCGGGAAAGCGGTCATCAAAGAAGCCATCGCAGAAGCGAAAAGTAATGGCGCAACCGACATTGAAATCCACGATACAGTCCTGATCGCAGCCCTGTTTTGCCTGTACAACCGCTATGTAGACGGAATGGCCACCGTGGCGCCTTCCAATCCTGAATTTTATCAGGGCCTCGGCCAGCGCCTAGTCGATAATGGTTATAACCGACTAGCCAATGGTTACGACCATTTGAGACACCAGCAACAATAAAACATTAACAACCCTCTTGAAACAGGTTTATATGAAAAGAACTTTACTTTTTTTGCTATCCTTCCTCTGCGTGTTTTTCATGCAAAACGCATTGGCACAATCCACTCAGCTTTCCGGTCACATTATCGACAATGATAGCCAAAAGCCGCTTTCGGGCGTTTCGGTGTCGGTTAAAGGGAAAAATACCGGTGCTATTACGAATGCAGATGGATTTTTTGAATTAAAAACCAATGTTCCTGCGACGCTGGTGATCTCGCTGATCGGTTATGCGCGTCAGGAATTGGAAGTTGCTTCTGCTCAGGCGATTAATGTGACTCTTGTTCCGGCCGCGGAAGAGCTTAACCAGGTTGTTGTTTCAGCATCGCGGGTGGAAGAGAGCATTTTGCGCTCTCCTGTGAGCATTGAAAAAATGGATTTGCGCGCGGTTCAGCAAACGCCTTCTGCCAATTATTTTGATGGATTGGTCAATATGAAATCGCTGGATATGGTCACCAGCAGCCTTACTTATAAGCAGATTAACACAAGAGGATTCAACACAACGGGCAACAGCCGTTTCCTGCAACTGGTGGATGGCGTTGATAATCAGCCTTCCGGACTTGGTTTTGCGATGGGAAATCTTTTTGGCCCGCACGACATTGACGTGGAAAGCGCAGAGCTCATTCCCGGTGCAGCCTCCGCATTATACGGCCCGATCGCTTTCAACGGCATGCTCAACACACGCACCAAAAATCCATTTGAATATCAGGGATTAAGCGCGCAAACGAAATTTGGCGTTAACCACATTGGCGACGGCACTGACCTCGGCGCAAAACCAATGTACGACCTGGCCGTTCGTTACGCCAAAGCATTTAATAACAAGTTTGCATTCAAAGCGGCTGCGAGTTATCTCAAAGGAACGGATTGGTATGCAAATGATTACACAGACATTGACCCAAACACACCAGCCGCGAACCGCGGTCCGAACAATCCAGGCAGAAACGCGCTGAACATTTACGGCGACGAGGTGGCGCAAACGATCCCGAACATTGGACGCGTTTCCCGCACCGGATATGAGGAAAAAGATCTAGCGACTTACGGCGTTTACAGCCTCAAAATGCTCGGCGCGTTGCATTACCGCATTACGGACAAGCTGGAAGCCATTTATCAGGGCAATTTTAATCAGGGAACAGCGCAGTATACGGGTAGTAACCGATTTGTGATCAATGATTTCAAGTTCATTCAGCACAGATTAGAATTGCGGGGCAGCAACTTTTATGTGCGTGCTTATTCCAATCAGGAGCGTTCCACAAACTCCTATAACACACGTGCTTTGGGTCAGCAGATCAACCGGACCTGGGTGAAGGATCTGGCTGGAACTACAGTTTCGCCGGACAAAGCGGATGCAACCTGGTTTGAAAGATACACGGCTGCTTACAATGGCGCCATTGCCTCAGTGGGCGGGAAAGATCATTCCATAGCGCGCGCTTTTGCAGATCAGGGACGCATTTTGCCAGGGTCCGGTGAATACGAATCGGCCAAAGATCGCCTGATTCAGACGCGTGGGCTTGCGGGAGCGGGAATCCTGAGCGAATGCAGTCTGCGACATGTGGAAGGCATGTATGATTTCAGTTCTGCATTGAAATTTATCAATTTCCAGGTGGGTGGCAATTACCGCAAATATTATCTAAATACGGGCGGGACATTGTTTGATGATAAAGACAAAAACCTCACAAATGAAGAATACGGCGTTTTTGCACAGGCTTCCAAATCGTTCTTTAAAGATGTTTTGAAGCTGACGGTTTCTGGCCGTTATGACAAGAATGAGAACTTCGACGGCCGTTTCACGCCACGCGCTTCGGCGGTTATTTCGCCCAATGAGAACCACCATTTCCGTGCATCTTATCAAACCGGTTTCCGTAACCCAACCATTGGCGATCAATACATTAAGCTGAATGTGGGCCCGATCATCATTCTGGGCGGTGCACCGGTGAACTCTGCGGGTTTGAATGCTTACGAAAATTCGGTTACCATCGCTTCTTTCGGTGCATTTGCAAGTGCATTCGGGGCGGATATGGCAAAAGGAACGCCATTTCCACAGGCTGTTGCCAATAATAAGGACAAGCTTGTGAAATCCAATGTGCCTTATATCAAATCAGAGAAAGTGAAGAGCTATGAGTTTGGCTACAAGGCGGTTATTGCCAAAAAACTCTTGTTTGATATCAATTATTATTACAGCCAATACACTGATTTTATGATTAATACGGTCGTGGCGAGAGCAAAGTCAGACATTCTGTTGCCGGACGGAAAAGTGAATCCTGCGGCTGCCGCGGAATTGCTTGGAGCTGACAGACAGCTTTTTCAGCTTTATACCAATGCAGCAGATAAAGTTTCGATCCAGGGCGTAAGTGCAGGACTGACTTATTCGCTTCCCAAAAATTACAAGATCAGCGCGAATACAACCTGGATCGACTTCAACATTGGCGATGCAGATCAAAACAATGTTCCCGCATTCAACACGCCGGAATGGAAAACCAACCTCATTTTCGGGAATGCGAAACTGACCGAAAAAATCGGTTTTAATGTGTCCTGGCACTGGCAAAGCAGCTTTGACTGGTATGGCACATTTACCGAAATGCAGCCGGGAAAAGTGAAAAGCTACAACCTGCTCGACGCGCAAATCAGCTATCGCATTCCAAGCCTCAAAACGATCGTGAAACTGGGTGCTTCCAATCTGACGAACCAGTATATCGTCCAGGCATACGGCTCGCCGGCAGTCGGCGGCTTGTATTATGTGAGCCTCAATTTTGATCAGCTTTTCAGATAACAGCAGCTTTATGAACATGGAAACATTGGAATTGACTAATCTGGAAGAAAAGAGGACTGACTCAAAATGGCTCGCATTTGGCTTATGCGTAGTGAGTTACATGCTGAGCGGGACGGTTTCCACATTAATGTCGGTTTACTTGCCTGTTGCCATTCCGGAACTAACAGGAAAAGCCGTTTCACAGGCAGAACTCGGTGAGATCGGTGCTTATGTGAATGCTGTATTTCTGTATGGCTGGATGGTTGGCGGGCTTTTGTTCGGCGTCGTCAGCGACCGCATTGGCCGGGTGAAATCGCTGACATTGGTCATCGGACTTTACGGACTTTCGACTTGCATGGTGACCGTTGTGCCGGATTGGTATAGTTTGCTCGCATTGCGTTTTGTTTCCGGAATGGGCATAGGCGGCGTTCTACTGATCACAACAGTTTACATTTCAGAAATTTGGCAAGACAAAAACAAAGCCGTTATGCTCGGAATACTGGCCGTTTTCTTTCCGGTCGGCATTGTAACAACGGGCAGTCTTAACCTGATCTTTTCGGATTGGAGAAGTGCTTTTCTGGTGGGTTTGATTCCGGTTTTCGTTGCAGTTCTTGTGTTTTTTCTGCTTCCTGAATCCGACAAGTGGCGCATGACCAAATCTTACGATAACAAGCCCGAAGGCCTGTTTGTCAAAAGTAACCGTGCCAATCTGCTTTACGGTTCACTCATTTTCGGCTCGGTGCTGATCGGGCTTTGGGGGATTTTCTCGTGGCTTCCAACCTGGGTGCAAACATTGCTGGCAACCGGTCAGGATGGGCAGAAGGAGCGGGGACTCGTGATGATCCTGCTGGGTATAGGCGGGATCACGGGTGGAATTTTCTCTGGCATGCTGGTCAATAAATTTGGCAAAAAAACCACGCTCATGTTCACGTTTGGCACTTGCCTGGTTATGTGCTGCATTCTGTTTTTGACCAACAGCACTTTTTCAAACATCATTTACATAGAAACGGCCGCGCTGGCTTTCTGCTTTGGAATCAGCCAGGGCGCGCTGTCAAGTTATATTCCTGAGCTGTTTCCAGTTTCGATCCGGGGAACAGCGACGGGCTTTTGCTTTAATGTAGGACGGTTCTTCACGGCTACGGCGGTGTTTTTTATCGGATCGCTCGTGGCAGTTTTGGGTGGTTTCGGGAATGCGCTGCTCGTATTCACAATTCCGTTCCTGGTGGCGCTGATCGTCACGGCCAGAAGCAAATGAAGTCAGTAAATTATCATAGGTTAATAATTGGGCAAACGGGTTTGCCATATGGCGAACCCGTTTCTTTTTTTCTTAAACTATAAAACAAGCAACTAGTAAGATCTTCCCTCATATGAGAAATTTAGTTTATCTGGGCGTTACCGGCATTATCCTTTACGAGATCGCCAAAGTCTATTTTATCATGCCGATGCCGGGCAGTCAGCAAATGAACAGCATTGACATTGCTTATTTTTTGCACACCTGGCGCTGGGCGTTCCGCATTGTTTTCTGGCTGATGATCATTGCGGGCTGCACCACCGCATTGATGGGAAAAAGGAAGTGGATCACGGTTATTCTGTTGATGGTTGCCGGCGCCGTTACATACGGGACAAACTATGAAATGGCGGCTGATACCATGTTTTACCAGCCTTCACAAGTGATTTTACACAATGCTGCTTTGAACAAAGTGCAGGACGACCGCCTGGTGATCGGCGTGGAGGCCAACGGAGAAACGAAGGCATATCCCATTCAATTCATTGGTTACCATCACCAGGTGCGCGATGTCCTGGGCGGTGAACCTGTGATCGTCACATATTGCACGGTATGCCGCACCGGGAGGGTTTTTGAGCCCATTGTCGAAGGCAAGCTGGACGAGTTCAGGCTTGTGGGCATGGATCATTTCAATGCGATGTTTGAAGACAAAAGCACAGGAAGCTGGTGGCGGCAGGCCAACGGTGAGGCCATCGCGGGTCCATTGAAAGGACAGTTTTTGCCAGAATTGCCGGTGGTGCAAACCACAGTTTCGCAGTGGTTCAAGCTTCATCCCAACAGCAAAATCATGCAGCCAGATCCGGCTTATCAGGCGAAATATGATTCTATGAGCCGTTATGAATCGGGAAAAGGAAGATCAGCACTCACCAAAACGGACACAACTGCCTGGAAGGAAAAGTCCTGGGTTGTGGGCGTGCAGGCTGGCAAAAGCAGCAAGGCTTATGATTGGAATAAGCTGATTAAAGAGCGTGTGATCAATGATCGAGTAGGCGCAATGCCGGTTGCCGTGGTTATGGCGGCAGATAACAAGAGCTTTTTCGCATTTGAAAAAACCGGACAGCAGGAAATCACCATCAGAAACGACACATTATTTGCACAAAAAACGGCCTATAACCTGCTGGGCAAGCGCGTTGTGGGTGACGGGGCAGATTTAAAGCGCGTTAACGCTTATCAGGAATTCTGGCACAGTTGGCGTACATTCCATCCTGACACCCGGCAATATTGAGTTTTTGCATTACCAACATTGAATAATGAACATTAAATCTACATTCCTTACCCTGGCAATGCTTTCAGGGGCTTTTTGTGAGACGGCATTTGCGCAGGAAAATCATGAAAAAAAGCAGGATTCTGAAAAAGTGCTGGACCTGAATGAAGTGACGATCGAAGAACGCAAAAACGTGATCCACACCGAGCGGCTTCCCGATGTGCAGAACACTTACATTCACGCAGGAAAAAAGAACGAAGTAATCCAGCTGGGGGGCATTAATGGCAACATTGTTGAGAAAACCGGGCGGCAGATCTTCGCCAAAGTTCCAGGTGTTTTTGTTTACGATATGGATGGAAGCGGTAATCAGATCAATATTTCTACGCGTGGCCTGGACCCGCACCGGTCGTGGGAATATAACATTCGCCAAAACGGTGTCATTACCAATTCCGATATGTATGGCTATCCCGCCAGTCATTATAGTCCGGCGATGGAATCCATTGAGCGCATTGAGCTGGTAAGGGGCACTTCTTCGCTGCAATATGGTGCGCAGTTTGGCGGAATGATCAATTACGTGACCAAAAGTCCGGATACAACCAAAGCATTTTCTTTTGAGAGCATTAATTCGGCTGGGTCATTTGGATTGTTTAGTTCTTATAATGCCATTGGCGGCAAGATCGGGAAGTTTGTTTACTCAGCTTATTATCAAAAACGACATTCCAATGGTTACCGTAAAAATGCCAGATCGGATGCAGAATCGCAGTTTATAAGTTTGGCTTATGAATTCAGCAAATCGCTTCGCATTAAGGCGGAGCTGGGACGATCTTCCTATGTTTATCAAATCCCCGGCCCGCTGACCGACGCAATGTTTGCCGCCGATCCACGCCAGTCGACGCGTTCGAGAAACTATTTTAACCCCGACATTTACATTCCATCAGTTGTTTTGGATTGGCAGATCAGTCCCAATACGCAACTGAAATTTACCAATTCAGGTGTTTACGGAGCCAGAAACAGCGTCATGTTCGATGCATTTGCCAATGTTCCGGACACGATCAGTTCGTTGACAAAATCTTACAAAGCGCGGCAGGTCGACATTGATAATTTCAAAAGCTTCACTTCCGAGCTTCGGATTTTACATCATTATGACTTGGCTGGTTTCAAAAATGTGCTTTCAGGCGGTGTGCAAATCATGCATAACAACCTGCGCAGAAGACAGCTCGGCAAAGGAACAACCGGCAGCGATTTTGATCTGACACTAACCGATCCAGCTTTCGGCAGGGACCTTTATATGAAGACGAACAATGTGGCATTATTTCTGGAAAACATGATTTACCTCACGCCGCAGTGGACCTTTTCGCCCGGAATCCGTTATGAAAATGGCGCTACGGAAATGACCGGAAAGATCAGTTATTACGATCCGGGCGACCTGCCAAACAAGATCAAACACAATTTTCCGCTTTTCGGGATGAGCTCGCAATATAAGCTGGATGACCAGAACCGCATTTACGGAGGCATTTCTCAGGCTTACCGTCCGGTTGTTTTCAAAGACATTATCCCGGGATCTGTTTTGGAAAAAGTGGATAAAAATCTCAAAGATGCTTACGGTTATAATGTGGAAGCAGGCATTAGCGGAAGCACAAAAAATCTGCGTTACGACATGGGTGTGTTCCAGGTTTTGATCAACAACCGAATGGGAACGGTTTCAATGCAGGAAGATGGAAAAGCGTACATTTTGCGCACCGTTACGGGCGACACGCGCACCCGTGGCTTGGAGGCTTACATTGAATATGTGGCGTTTAGGCAGGAAACGATGACAACGCCAACAGAGCTTTCGTTTTTCACCTCAACCTCTTATTTTGATTCTGAATATATCAAGGGAAATGCTGTGCTCAATGGTGAAAACAGGAGCGTTAAAGGAAATAAAGTAGAAGGCGTGCCAACTTGGATTTCTCGAAACGGGGTGCAGCTTTTGTATAAAAAACTCTCAGCAACCTGTCAGTATAGTTACGTAAGTTCCAATTTTGCAAATGCCTTGAACACTATTGAGCCTTCGGCGAACGGGACCATCGGAAAAGTGCCGGGTTACGGCCTGCTCGACATCAATGCGACCCTGCACCTGAACAACACGCTGACCGTGCGGGCTGGCGTGAACAATGTTACCGACAAGCAATATTTTACAAAACGGCCCACCATGTATCCAGGAGCGGGCATTTGGACTTCTGATGGCCGGAGTTTCGGGATTTCAGTCGGGGTGAAGATTTAAACACATAGGTTGTACGCCGTTTCATGTGGCATTATTTTAATATCTGCTATTACAAAAAGATAAAAATCATGGCGGATAAAACATTGAAAGACGTAAGCGAAATCATGAAAGATATTGATCTTTGCATGCTTACAACCACAACTACCGACGGCGCGCTAGCGTCCAGACCGATGAGCAACAACGGGGAAGTGGAATACGACGGAAACTCTTACTTCTTTACCTGGGAAGGTTCGCGCATGGTCAACGACATTGAGATGGATAATGGTGTTAACCTAACATTTCAAGGGGAAAAAGGCATTTGGATCTCGGTAACAGGCAAAGCCGAAGTAAGCCGGGAACGTGAAGATATGGAAGAACATTGGGTTAGCGACCTGGATCAATGGTTCGAAGAAGGGCTCGATACACCCGGAATTGCCATGATCACTGTAAAGGCAAAACGCATTAAATACTGGCATGGAGAAGAAGAAGGAGAAGTAAAGCTGTAATTCTTTTTATGCTTATCGATTCAATCACATCGGATACCGGTGTGATTTTTTAGTTTTAAGTAGAAGATCACAAAACGACAAGCTTATGATTGATACACCGGTTCATCCCAATTACGGGTCATCGAAAAGCAAAGAAGAATCTTTTGATGATGAAAACTTCCTCGATGCATTGCCCAGGGCCGTGCTTCGGCCCAACCAATACGTTTTGCTCGATGGAGAATGGAAGTTTGCAATAGACCCGGATGATAAAGGCGTTCTCCAGCGCTGGTATATTCACCACGATTTCAAGGAGCAGGCTCACTGGCCAGGAAGCGTTGAAACCCACCTCGCGACATTACATCAGGACACGCCTTCCTGGCAGGACAATGTTGTGGTTTGGTATGAAAGAGAATTTGATCTGCCGCAACGAGCAGAAGAGCAGATTCCTGCAAATACAATTTTACAATTGACTTTTGGTGCCTGCGGATATGAAACGCAGGTTTGGCTAAATGGATTTTTATTGCCCACGGTTGAAGGCGAAACCAAGCATATTGGTGAGTATACATCGTTTTCCTACGAATTGGAAGAAAAAATATTGCGACCGGTCAACCGCCTGACTGTGCGCGTTGCGAGTTCCATGGACGCAGACATTACGCGTGGGAAGCAGGAATCGCACGTTTACAAGCGGGGCGGCATTTGGTATCAGACATTCACAGGAGCGGTTCGCAGTGTGTGGCTGGAAACGGTGGAACGCAACCGACTGCGGAGCAGGGTAGGCGTGGTGAGCATTATTGAAGATAACCTCGTCCGGTTCAACCTTACAACGCGTATCCACGATCCCGGTTCGTACACCATCCGTCTCAAAGTGTATAATGTGGACCGCGATCCTGCCAACATTAAGCAGGTTGCCGAGGACGAATATCCGATCGTGCTGGAAGTGGGACAAAAATCACAGCGACTCGTGCTGGAAGTGCCCGATGCCCAGTTATGGTCGCCGGAAAGCCCTATTTTATATCGCCTTGTCGCACAGCTGATCGATCATAACGGATATGTTTCGCAGATTGAGACCAAGTTTGGCATCCGGAAATTTGAAGCAAGAGGCAACCGCCTTTTTCTAAATCATCGGCAGATTTACCTCGATGGAATACTATATCAGCCCGGAAATGCATCTTACAGGCAAATTCAGAAGCATTTGTATGCAATGAAAGAGCTCGGATGCAACCTCGTGCGCATACATATTGCGGGCGTGGACCCGCGGATTTACAAACTTGCCGACAAAATCGGCCTGCTGCTTTGGGTGGAAGTGCCGAGTCCGCACCGCTCGAACGCAAAAAGCCGTGAAAATCATGAGGAAGAATTGCTGCGTATGCTTGCACTGATCGGAACGCACCCTTCCGTGGTGATTTGGAGCTTATATAATGAAGATTGGGGGGCGCAGGACATTGCTTCCAATCCCGAAACCCGTGAATACATTGTCAAAATGTATCACTTCATGCAAATCGCTTATCCGCAATTTTTGGTTGTCGATAACGACGGCTGGCAGCATATCAGCTATGAAGGCAGGCTGAAATCAGATCTGCTGACCGCGCATTTTTACACGCCCGAACTGGATCACTGGAAGGATATGCTAGACGATTTTACTGCGGGTAAATTGGAAAAGGTTGCGGCTTTTCCTCTCGTGGTCGGTGATCCGTTTTTTTACAGAAAACAGGTTCCGTTGGTTGTCAGCGAGTGGGGTGGCTTTGGTTTTGCTGATTATGGCGGTCCAAAAGACGACTCAGACAGAGCTTTGCAAATTGAGCTTTATAAAAAAGAACTCCGCAAACGCCCGATATGCGGCGATGTGTACACGCAGGCGACCAACATTGAAGACGAAAGGAATGGCCTGATCGATTTTGAAACCGGTGCATTGAAAGTGCCAGCCGGCTTACTGGCTTCTACACCGCCAGAAGCGCCCGCAACTTAACTTATGATAATGAAATTATTTTTGACTGTGCTTGCATGTGTGTTGTTTTTGGAAATCACCCATGCTCAGAATTATGATGAAGCCAAGGTTCCGGCGTACACATTGCCCGAAATTCTGAAAATGCAGGATGGCAAGCCAGTCAAAAATAAACAAGCCTGGAAGCGCATTAGAAAACCTGAAATTCTGCGGCTCTTTGAGGATAATGTTTACGGTCAGCTGCCGCAGGCTTATGACAGCATTTCTTATTCAGTTTCGAATGTTGTTAAAACCGCGATGGACGGCCGCGCGACTTTAAAGGAGGTTGCGATCCAGGTTTTTAAAAACAAAAAATCTGTCACCATTCACCTCACTTTATTTGTTCCAAACCAGCCCAAAAAGCCGGTTGCCGCATTTGTCCTCATTAATAACCGGGGAAAGGACAACACCGACGCAACCCGAAAAGTGAAGAGTCCGTTTTGGCCAGCGGAAATGGTGATCGATAGCGGTTATGCCATCGCAGCATTTCACGTAAGCGACCTTGCGCCGGACGATAAGGACACATTCATGAACGGCGTGTTGCAATTATATCCTGACCAGCTGGCTGCTGACAACGGCATGCGGGCAATAGGCGCCTGGGCCTGGGGCGCTTCTAGAGTAATGGATTATTTTGAAAAAGACAAAGACATTGACGCAAAACGCGTGACGGTTGTGGGTCATTCGCGTGGAGGAAAAGCTTCGCTATGGGCCGCGGCGCAAGATAAACGCTTTGCCATGTGCGTTACCAATTGTTCAGGAAATACAGGCGCGGCATTGGCCAGGAGGCAATTTGGCGAGCGTATCACACGTATTAACACGACTTTTCCACATTGGTTTAGTAACAATTATAAAAAATTCAACGACCGGGAAACTGAGCTGCCCGTTGACCAGCACATGCTGATTTCACTCGTTGCGCCGCGGCCCGTTTATGCAACCAATGCTTCCAAAGACTTATGGGCTGATCCTACGGGGACATTCCTGGCATTGAAGGCGGCCGAGCCCGCTTATCATTTATACAACCTGGAATCCGCATTGCCGGCCAATCCGCCGGGCATTAACAAACCGATTTTTAGATCACCCATCGCTTATCACAACCGCGAAGGCGAGCACGATATGACGGCCTACGACTGGGGGAATTTCGTGCAGTTCGCCAATTATCATTTCAAGAAGCGATAGGAAACTGATTTTCTATTAATGTCTTCACCAGGCAGCACGGCACAACATTTTTAGGAGGAGAGCCATCATCATTGAACAAACTGATTATGGACAATAACAGCAATAACAGCCTTTTTTCGGGAAAAGCGGCCTTATGGGCAGCTGCCGGACTGGGAGCTTTTGCAGCGGCCAGACATTTTTATCGGGAAATGATCAAGTATGATTTTCAGGATAAAGTCGTCGTAATCACCGGCGGAGCGCGCGGGTTAGGGCTGCTGCTGGCAAGGGAACTTGCTGCAAAAGGCGCTAATCTGGTCATTTGCTCGCGAAATGCGGAGCAAATCGTCATTGCTGAGCAGGAACTTCGCCGCATGGGCTCGACCGTGCTCGGCCTGAAAGCCGACGTGAGCGATCCACGCGATGCCAACCGGGTGATTGAGGCTGCGATCTCACAATTTGGAAAGGTCGACGTGCTCATTAATAATGCGGGTGTAATGCTCGTAGGTCCTGAAAATGTGATGGATGTGGATGATTACAAAACCGCAATGGACAGCAACTTTTGGGCGGCGCTGTATATGATCAAAGCCGTTTTACCCCATTTTCACGAACGGGGTGAGGGACGGATTGCCAATGTTTGCTCCATAGGCGGGAAAATCGCGGTGCCGCATTTGCTGCCTTATAGTGTGAGCAAGTTTGCGATGGTTGCCTTGTCGGAAGGACTGCATGGTGAGTTAAAAAAAGACAACATTCACGTTACGACGGTTATTCCAAACTTGATGCGGACGGGAAGCCCTAGGAATGTTTCGCTTAAAGGCGATCACGAAGCTGAATATGCCTGGTTCAAAATCGCCGATTCATCGCCATTGCTTTCGCAGGATGCGTCGGATGCGGCAGCGCAGATTGTGAATGCCATTGTTTACAGGGAATCAGAAGTAATATTGACCAATACTGCAAAACTGGCTGTGGCCATGCAGGGCGTAAGTCCCGCGCTGGTGTCGCTGGTAATGTCGGCGGCGAACCGGTTTTTGCCCAAATCCGGCCCCGAAGGAGCGGTGATCAGAAAAGGTTACGAAAGTGAATCAGAAAAGACTGTTGGTCCGGTTGCCTCAAAAAGTGACCGTGCAGCCTTGGAAAATAATGAGATCTAGGTTTAGTGAAAAATGACTTAATGCTAGTCATATTTCATTTGAACAGCCTTTATCTCGCTTTTGCCGGCGCCATTGCCTGAGACATTTACGCCCACTCTCGGCGCGCGGTCCCAGCGTGGCAGCCACGGCGCTTCAATCTGAACAGCACTGGTCAGGGAATCGATTTTCTGACCTTTTACGTCCCAGCGGAATTCGTAAAAGCGGCCGTAACGGCTTTTTAGGCTTAGCTTAATGTCTTTGAATTTATCCGGAATTTCCTGCGATTTGATTACTTCATGCTCGCCGTCTTTCAATTGCCACAGATCAATGTGATTGTCGCGCACGCCGTAGCCAATCGCGTTTTTTGCATCGCCATAGACAATGATGTTTTGCATCAAACCCTTCTGTGCGGTCACTTCGGTTGTAAATGTATAAGTGCCGTTTTTGATTGTCAGACCAATAAAATTACCGGTTTTAGTGTGGTTAGCATTATCAATTCTGAGCGCTCCGTTCTGGATTTCATAATTGGGCTTTGGAAAACTGACATCATAAACCCATGGCGCCCTGAGCGTATCATTGTTATAATTGATTGAAAAGTTGTGGTTGATCACCGCGCCAATTGCGATTGGCGCTTCGGCCTGTGCAGGCGTTGTTTTGCCATAGCGGAAAGCAGGCCATTTTGTGACTTCATCCCAAACCAGTTCGCTCAGCACACCTTGCCGGCCCGAAAATGTGAAATCGACCGCATTATAGGCGTGATGCAGGTAAAAATAGCGGTTATCTGCGGTCATAACCACAGTTCCGTGTCCGGGACATTTCCATGTTTCGTCACCGAAAAGTGCGGGGTTACCAGCGTATTTTGTCCAGGGCCCTTGCAGCTTTTCAGCGCGTGCAAAACCAACCTGATAATCGCAACTGGCGCCGCAGCAAGCATTTCCGGAGTAAAGCATATACCAATAATTCCCCCTTTTAAAAATCGATTGTCCTTCCGCGCCGCCCGATTCCCAGCCCGTCGCATCCGCTTTGATCAGGCTGAATTCTTTGCCGGTTACTTTCAGGCCATCCGGTGCGAGTTCGGCACCGAGAATTTCAATTCCACGGTCTTTATCTAGACCATATGCCTTCCAGGTGATGAATAATTTTCCTTCATCTTCAACCACAAATGCGTCAATTGCCTCTTTTGTCCATTCAATAATGACGCCGTGGTCTGTAAAGCCTTTTTTCAAATCCTTTGTGCTGGCCACGCCAATGAAAGACTGCTTGTCGGATTTACGGCGGGCAGTGTAATAACAATAAAAAGTGCCGTTGCGAAAATACGATTCAGGCGCCCAGTAACTGCCCATTGTCCAGTCCGGCAAGTCAGCAAAAACAGGCCCTACATATTCCCAGTCCACCAGATTTTTCGAGCTGTATATCGGATAAGCCGGTCCCCATTCCGAAGATGTGCCCGCAGCATAATAAGTGTCGCCCACCCGGATCACCGAAGGATCGGCAAAGTCACCTGCAATAACCGGATTGCGATATGTCACGACGAGACTTGGCGCTGGTTTTGGCTTTGGTCTTTGGGCAAAAGTGGAATTGATAGCGAATATTGTTATGGAGAGAAGGCAGGCTAAAAATCTCATAATGTAAAGGTTTAGGATAGTTTGCGAATGTTGCAAGTCGGTTTCAGGAGCACTAAGATCGGCTGTTTTTCTTTTTGAGCCAATTTCTGACAAGCTGCACGGCATAAAGCACTAGCAAACCGATGAAGATTACATTAAACACTTTCCCCACCATGTCGAATGCGCCCTGGTATTTATTTCCAAAATAATAAGCCACAAAAAACACAAGTGAAGACCAGATCAAGGTGCCTGCGAAGGTGTAAACCAGGAATTTGGAAAGTTTCATCCTGACCAGTCCGGCCGGAATAGATATGAAAGTTCTGAACGTGGGCACCATTCTTCCCCAAAACACGGCCGCAGTGGCATGCTTGTCGAAAAACCGGAGTGCTTTTTGATATGATTCGTCTGAAAGTCCGATCCAGATCCCTTTCCGGCTCACCCAGCTTTCCAGGCGGTCGTGCCCAACTTTACTCCCGACCCAATACCACAAACCTGCGCCCGCTAATGAGCCCAAAGTGGCCGAGAGGACGGCAAGAAAAGGATTTATTTCGCCCCTGCCCGCGGTAATGCCGGCAATGGACAGGATGATTTCTGAGGGCAGCGGCGGAAAAACATTTTCCAGAAGCATTAACAGAAAGATGGCAATGTAACTGGCTTGGTTAATAAATTCTTCAATCAGTGCAGTCATATTTTCAAAGTCTTGCCATCAGAAAAGGCTACACTCGTTTGCTGATCTTGTTCATTGTGACTTGTCTTTGCATGTTTGATTTGAAGCGTGTATCCTGAATTTCTGACAACTTCATGTGCTTGGTAACACGTCCCTGGACGCGTTTGCGCCACATTCTGAAACTGCTAGGCCTCATTTCTGTTCGCATGATTTTGATCACCTCCTGTTCATTTATCAAGAACTGCGCCTTGATCGCTTCAAAGGGCGTCCTGTCTTCCCAGGCCATTTCAACGATTCGGTCAACTTCTTCGGCTGTAATTCTTTTTCTTTTCCCAGCATATCATTAGGTGTCGTGTTGCTAAGGTAAGTCCAAATATGCATGCCACCAGCGTGCTGGGGAATTGCGTCTACTGTGTTAAGGCGTAGCATGTTTACAATGTCTTCAATATGAATTGCTTATTGTCAAATCCAGGCAATGTTACAGCAGTGCCGCTTCTGGAACATTGTTTTACTGCCGCCCGTCCAGAAATTTAATTATGCACGATTACGGGATCAGCACCGCATCATCATCGGCTGCGGGTTCGTCAACGTTGCACTTTCCATGTACTTAAATTAAAAGCGATGGCAACAATTAAAATTAATTCATCTGAATTCATCGATCGAGGCGTCATCAAGCCGCTTCCGACGGGTTCATCGTACATTAATGTAGGCTCCACTGAGCGGATTGCTTCCGCTGCGGCCGGTCTTGCGCTCATGTATTTCGGACTGCGGAAATTTTCGATGGCCGGTCTGCTGGTAGGCGCTGCGGGTGCTGCCTTACTCGAAAGAGGGACTTCGGGTTACTGCCCAGTGAACAATCTTATGCAAAGGGATTCTGCAAAACGGCCGGTCGATTCAACCGAAATCACCAAAAGCCTGACCATTAACAAGCCGAAAGCGGAGGTTTATCAATACTGGCGGAAGCTTGAAAACCTGCCCAAATTCATGCAGCATCTGGAATCGGTAAGTCAGACGGACGAAAGAAGGTCGCATTGGGTTGCGCCGGTTCCGGGCGGTGTCGGCAGGATTTCCTGGGATGCGGAAATTGTCGAAGACATTGAAAATGAAAAGCTCAGTTGGCGATCGGTTCCCAATGCAGCGGTTGACAATTCAGGAGAAGTCCTGTTCAAAGATGCGCCCGGTAATCAGGGACGGAGATTTATGTGATCATCAAATATCTGCCGCCAGCCGGTGCAATCGGCACCACCATTGCAAAGCTGTTCAATCCTGCATTTAAACAAATGGTGAAGGAAGATTTGCGCCGCTTTAAGAGGCTCATGGAAACGGGCGAAATTCCTGTAAGCGAAGCGCAGCCCTCGGGCAAGAAGCTGACATTTTACGATACTACTCACGATAAAATAGAGAAAGAATATGAAAGCCCTTTGTTATAACAGCGTAAAGGACCTGCGCGTGGAAAACGTGCCGGATCCTGAAATCATCAGCCCAAAGGACATGATCGTGCGCGTAACATTGTCCTCGGTATGCGGCTCGGACCTGCACATTATCAATGGTTTTATCCCGACTGTGAAAGCGGGAGATGTGCTCGGACATGAGTTTATGGGCGAGGTTGTGGAAATCGGCCGGGGATGTCAAAAAGTTTGTAAAGGGCGATCGGGTGGTGGTGGCTTCGGTCATTGCTTGCGGCGAATGTCATTATTGCAACGAGCAGGCTTTTTCGCTTTGTGATAATTCCAATCCCAATGCATACATCCCCGAGAAGTTGTACGGAGATACGATGGCCGGGATTTTTGGTTACACCCATGCTTTCGGGGGATATGCGGGAAGTCACGCACAATATATCCGGGTTCCTTTTGCGGACAATGGCGCGTTCAAAGTGCCGGAAGGGCTTGATGATGATTCGGTTATTTTTTGTTCGGATGCTTTTCCAACCGGTTACATGGCCGCAGATATGGCGAATATTAAACCGGGAAGTGTGGTGGCAGTTTGGGGAGCAGGCGGTGTAGGGCAAATGGCTATGCAAAGCGCCTGGCTGATGGGAGCAGAAAGAGTTATTGCGATCGATCGTGAGCCATACAGACTTAGGGTTGCCAAAGAAAAAAGCAAGGCTGAAACCCTCAATTTTATGGAAGTTGAAATTTTGGAAGCATTGAAAGATTTAACCGGAGGCCGCGGCCCTGACTGCTGTATTGATGCTGTGGGGATGGAATCGTCAGGGTCCGGCTTTGGTTATGCGTATGATAAAGCCAAACAATGGGCGCGAATTGAAAATGACCGCCCGCTCGTGTTGCGGGATGCGATAATGGCTTGTCGCAAAGGTGGCACGGTTTCCATTGTCGGTGTTTACAGCGGCTTCGCGGATAAGATTCCGATGGGTGCAGCAATGAACAAAGCGCTCACATTCAGAATGGGACAAATGCACGGCCCGAAATACATTCCAACCTTACTTGATCACGTTCAAAAAGGCGATGTTGATCCATCATTTTTGGTAACCCACAAAATGGGTCTGGATCAGGGGCAGCAAGGTTACGATATGTTCACAAAAAAAGAAGACAACTGCATGCGCGTGGTCTTCGATCCTCAAAAAAGCATGCAACCTGCGTAGAATAGCGAAGTAATGCTGAGTGAAACTGAAATGTCTTTTGGTTTCGCTCAGCATTATTTTAAGGACAGGATTGTGAAATGCTTTCACAAACAAGGATAGTCGCCGGCCCAAAGTTGGCAGTGCAATAGCCTATTACCACATTCGATTCCCTGGCCGTATCATAATAAAAGCGCATGTTAATCGTGGTGTCTCGTACTTGAACAGACTCAGGCAAATCCAGCATTGCTGCGATGTATTCAGGATTGGCGTCATCTCCGGAGTAATTTTTAGTCAAGGAAGTGGGCGAAAGAAATTCCACCAGATAAAGCGGTTCACTGGTTCCATTGCAATATTTTGTTAAAAATCTGGCCTGTCTGCATTGCGTTTCCGAGCGGGCTTCAACTTTCTTTTCGCAAGAGACAAATAGGCCAGCTGTAAACAGGAGCATATAAGTAAGGAGCTTAGTCACAAGATTTGAGTCACCATACTTCGGTTCCATATAGCATTTTACTTACTAAGACATTTAAGGAGGCATAAAGGTTGTATTAAATGCAATTTATTATATGATTAAGCCAAACCTGCTACAATTTGAATGATACTTAACTAGCCTAGTTACCTCTGTAAGTTGAATATCCGTAGGCGGAAAGTGTGATTGGGACGTGGTAATGTTTGTTGTCTTTGATTTCGAAGACAACTTCAATGAAAGGATAAAAGCTTTCGATGTTTTGGCTTTTGAAATAGTCTGCTGTCAGGTAAGTCAATTTGTAAATGCCTTCATTCGATTTTCCTGCACTAAGGAAGTCCGCAATCCGGCCGTTTGTATCAGTTACTTTTTCCTCGACAACTGACCACGTTTTTTTGTTCGAATCCATTTTTTCAAGTCGTATGGTGACGCCCGATGCCGGCACGCCTTTCGAAATATCAAGAATATGGCTTGATAACTGGAATGTCTTGGACTGCGCGAAGGCGAGTGTAGTGCTGAGTATCAAAGCCAGCGCAAGAACTAGGTTTTTCATCTTGTTTGAAGTTAGTTAAGTTGTGTAAATATGCCCGCTTCCTGAATGGCAGCGGATTTTGCAATTAAATCGTCATGCTCAGGACTTCCGCCGCCCGCGACGCCGATGGCGCCAATCAACTTTCCTTCAAACCAAAGGGGGCAGCCGCCGCCCAGCAGCAACAGTTCGGGAAGATTAGCCAGGTTTTCCGTGTCAGGATTTGTCCTGGCATTTCGTGATAAAGCCAGGGTAGGGGTTTTAGTTGAAACCGAAGTGTAAGCCTTTCTTCGGGATGCTTCCGTATTATGTGGCCCGACACTTTCCTGACGGCTGATGAGAATCACCTGGCCAGCCGCATCCAAAATAGTGATAGTGACTGATTTGCCTAAGTTGCTTGCGCAAACTCTTGCCTGCTTCGCAAGTGCAACCGCAGCGTCGAGCGTCAGCTGATAGGAAGGACTAAGATATGTTGTTGGCTGGGTAGGAACGTCCTTGCCAGGATTGACCGCTTGTGCAATCAACACAGTTGGAAACAGGTGAAGAAATATTAACAGTCTGATCTTCATTGCGTTTTTTTTACAAAACTACAAGTCGCATCTCCCGTAAGTGTTGCCCTATGTCAACGTTTTTATAACCTTGATTTTGCGCGGCTCAGGGTGGAAGGGGAAATTCCCAGATAGGAAGCGGCCATTTTGTTGGAGACGCGTAACAGGAAATTGGGCTGTGATTCGATAACCCACTTTACTTTTTCCAATGCATCAAATCCCTGAAATCCATAAATGCGTTTTTGGGCATTGACAAATCCCACTTCCAGGATTTCCCGATAAATGTGGCTGAATTCAGTCGTGGTGTCTACAAGCTGAAAAAAGTCCTTTCGCGAAATTGAAAGCAATTCACCTTTTTCAATGGCCTGCAAATACTCTAATGCAGGCTTTTGGTCAATAAAACTGGGAAGTGCAGTTGCAAACATGCCTTCAAACGCAAAATATCGGGATGTTTCAAGCCCTGCATTGTTCACTGTAAAAAGTCTGAGAGAGCCGGAATTGATAAAATAGTAAGTTCTGCAAACCTCATTATAATTGACCAAAATCTGTTTTCGAGAGACTTTTAATGGCTTAAAACAAGAAAGGATTTTTTGTAATTTCTCTTCATCAACACCATATTTCTGCAATAAATAAGACGCAAGGGGCTGATATGCGGCAGGTAACGACTGTATAAATTGCATGGTTTTTGGATGTTGTTAATAGAGGCGCCAAATATTTGTTCAGACACAAGCAACTGCTAAGTTATCAACTGTGTATGCATTTGTTGACGTCTACAACCTGGATGTTTAGAATCAGCTGACACAAAGTGCTTTCGCTCATCTTTGGCAGATCGAAACATTCACTTCATTAAGAACTGCATTTGATTTTGCTATCTGGACCGCATCTTTCAGGTTTTCCAGGGACTGCATGGCAGAAGTGAGTATGCAGGAACGGGAATTGGCCAATAATCCGTCCTACAATGCTCCTGGCAAGGTTTTAGTTGTTAAATCATAAACATTAAATGGAAAACGGACCAATATTATACGTCGGTGGAGATGAAGATGACAGATATCTCGTAACCGATGCACTATCAGAAATAGGATGCACCAGTAAGGTTGTCAACTTTGACAACGGTCAGGCATTAATTAATTATCTCAGCAGCAGTCAAGAACGTCCCTTTATCATACTTTGCGACCTGTATCTTCCTCAAATGACAGGTCTGGAACTGAAAGAAGTCATTAACAAAGATGATAAATTAAAAAGGCGTACGATCCCATTCATTTTTCTATCAGAATCAGTAAATCCCAAGGATGTGGATGATGCATATATGTCCCTTGTTCAGGGTTTTTATGTAAAATCTCCAACATTTGAAGGCTTAAAAGATCAGCTTTCCGCTATTTGTAATTATTGGGAAAGAGCCACATTGCCCAGAGAGAAAGTGTAGCGGATGGGTTGAAGCTTAATGTTGGCAACATAACAAAATGAATAACCGGGGCACCAATAAATGGTAGCCCCGGTTTGCTAACGCTGAGTAGAGAAGGGGTTTGTATATTTTAAGGCACTGGATTATAACCGGGCGCCTGCTGGCATGTCAAAACGGTTCTGGTTGTCTTTTGACTCCGTGCCCATCTTCGCTCCGTATCCGGCAGCAGCCACGCCAATTAGTAATCCCAGAAAACCAAAAATCGCTGCTTTCGACGCTGCAGAAGCGGCATCGTCGGCCATTTGTCTGGCTTTTGCTTCCGCTTCTTTTTTGGTTTGCTCCAATTTGACCTGTGCCTAATGTTAATATCTCTTTTGGAATCGGTCATTGATGGTTTCTACGCCGTCTTGAATTTCGTTTTCAGCCTTGTTTGCAAAATCTTTCAACTTGGATTCAGTGTTATCCGCTGCCGAGTCAAATGCGTCTTTCGCGTCATCTGCAACCTCACTTGCCTTATCCTTTGCGTTTTCCCACTGCTTTTCTAATTTATTGCCCTTCTTACCGGCCAGATCTTTGATTTTCTCACGCATGGCCTTGCCTGATTTCGGTGCCAGCAACACTGCAACGCACGCACCAATTGCAGCGCCGAGAAGCAAGCCTGTGATTAATCCCTGGTTGTGACTTTCCTGGCTGGTCAAGTCGAATTGTCCATACTTGGTTTTCATGATTTGTCTGTTTTGGTTGTTTAACAAAATTCCCAAATAGAAAAAGCATGCCATAAAATGTTGACTTAGTACGTCCGACGCTGTTGTAACTCATTGATTATGATGTTACTAGCGGACACTTAACTTGTGAGCTTTTACTGTTTGAAGTTGATGGTAAGGATGTTAGTACGCTAAGACGGTTAAGTGGAAGCGTGGGGAAACAAGCTAAAAATTTATTAAATTTTTTTAATAAGGGCTGTTACAAATTGCTTTTGATGGTTGACAACGGAGCCAAGTTTACTACTGTGGGATAATATGATCATCAAAAGAAACATCATAGTCAAATGAAAATAGCGTATTCGGAACCAGAATACCCGCCAGGTAAACTGATCCGGCGGAAGCAATCATGTTGACCTTTGCTGCACCAATTGCCGATGCCATCCACTTTACTCGGGATGACCAAGAAAACGCCCAATATTGGAGTGCGCAGGCGGAAAAGAAGAAATATCAAACAATTTTTAACTATAATATTACTATATGAGCTCAGCCCTCACAAACGACAGCATGACTCGCGCGGAACGAGCATTTCGGCAACACCTTTCGTTGTTTACTAACCAAGCTATGACTGCGGAAGCTTACGCAAATCTAATTACGGAGGACGTGGTACACGAATATCCATATGCACCTGCTCCCTTCGCTAATCGGGTACAAGGGCGCGACTCCGTAACGGCACACCTGTTGAACATCACCCGCCTTGCTTCCAACTGGCGCTTTACGGACTTCACTTTTTCAGCCAGCTCTGACCCTGATACAGTGTTTGTAGAATTCGAAGGCGGCGGCTTAGTAACGGGTGTACAGGTAAGACCTATCACCAGGTTTACAATGCCCGCCTGACTATGCGCGGCGAGCAAATTGCCCATTATCGCGAATATTTTAATCCAAGTCGGATCCTGGAAGCTTTCTTACCTAGTCGCTCTGAAGAAAAAACCGCTAAGGAGCATTCAATGTCAGACCGCCTAACCTATTTCCACCATGTTGGCATCACCGTGCGTAATCTGGAAGCTACGATTAACTGGTATGAGAAGCATCTTGGCTTTAAGCGGTTGACGGACTTTGGCTTTCCAGGAGCAAGCGTGGCCTTTATCGGACGTGGCGATCTCAGGCTTCGAGTTCTTTCAGATTGAGAACGCCAGGCCGATGGAGGACGGGCGGAAAGAAGCAGAATCAAACCTAAGCTATGGAGGAATCAATCACTTCGCAATTTTTGTGAATGACCTTGACGGCATTCTTATGGATTTAAAAGCCAAGGGAGTTGAGCAAGCATTCACACTCAACGTCGTACCTGATGGGAGCGGGGACCGCTATACTTTCATTAGAGACAATGAAGACATGCTTATCGAGTTGTATCAGCCAGGCGCTGAGTCTAGTCTAAGGCTATATTCGCCAATTGACCCGATTTAAATTAGAGGGTGCTTGCTATATAGTTTATAGGGGCCTTTGCTGTTTATAAGCAAGCGGGGTCTGCCCCATTTGACGCCGAAAGAATTTGCCAAAAGCTGACGTATCGCTGAAGCCCAATTCTTCGGCGACCTGTGTAATACTGCGATCAGTCTGCCAGAGCAGGTGGCGGGCTTCACGTAGCAACTGGATGTCAATCCATTCCCCTGCCGTTTTGCCTGTGGCTTCTTTCAAGGTCTCGCTTAAATATTTACTGGTAACACAAAGCAAACTAGCATAATCGGTTACTCGGTGACACTGCGAGTCAGGCTGTGCTAGGAGTTGCTGGAAACGGCTCACCAGCTCAACTTGGCGGGGCAGAGCTTCTGGAAGCGGCATGCGCTGCTCATAACTGTCGGCGGCTAAGAACAGTAGGATGGCGACGTAGCTGCGGACAATGTCAGCTTGGTGTTTGCTCGGCTGCGCCAGGGTTTGCCGGACCCGTTCGAGCAGTTGACCCACCTGAGCGGCCTCGGACGCTGATAAAGGCAGTACGTGTGTGGCTTGGGCATGAAAGAAGGCGAATTGCCTTAGCCGCGTCGAATCGGTGTAAGGCGCAGAGAAAAAGGTTTCGGTAAAAAACAGAGCTTCGGTGTAGTAGTCAGCCGACTGCTGCTGCCATTGACGCAGCACCTCAGGACCTAAAAGAATAAGTGAGCCGGGAGCTACGCGGTAGTAATCCCGGTTTACTTTTAACTCCACGCTACCCGCCCGGCACAGGCCAAGGGCATAGAAAGTCGTGTGATAAGGGACATTGGTTAATTTTCGTCCTGGTGGACTCACCATCAGGTGGTAGTCCTCCGAAGGCAGCGCCTGAGACGGAAGTCCCTTCGCTAGTTCGGGAGTGGCAACCTTGGGAATTGCGTCACGCATGAGGTGGAATGAGGTGATACCGCTATTAATTCGGTTTAAAAAAATATAAAACTTGTTTAGTGTGTCCAGTTACCATGCCACTTCTCTCAAACAAGATATTGCAAGAGAAAGAAAAAGGACTTGGCTTTTCTAGCTACAGTCCTTGATTTTCAAGTGGGCCCACCTGGAATCGAACCAGGCACCTACTGATTATGAGTCAGTTGCTCTAACCGAATGAGCTATAGGCCCTTAAATTATGTCCGTTGCTTAAACAACCGGCAAATGCTTGGAAGGCACTTACCCTTTTAATTCCTTGCAACGAAGCGCAAAATTAGTCAATAGCGGCAAATCTCCAAATGATAATGACAAGATTAAGTTCTTTTGTCCGTTGCTTGTTTATTACTTTTGCCAAAAAATCAAGCTTTGAATAAAAGGAAAATCATAAACGATCCCGTCTACGGGTTCATCTCCATCTCCTCCGATTTACTATATGATCTGGTCGAACATCCTTATTTCCAACGCCTGAGACGCATTAAGCAGCTTGGTTTGGCGGATGTTGTTTACCCAGGTGCATTGCATACGCGCTTCCATCACGCCTTGGGTGCCATGCATTTAATGAGCCTGGCATTGAAGGTTTTACAGGAAAAAGGACACGCAATATCTGACCAGGAAGCGGAGGCCGCGCAGGCTGCCATTTTGCTGCACGATCTCGGCCACGGACCATTCTCACACGTTTTAGAAAGTGTGTTACTCGAACATGTTGCGCATGAATCCATCACACTCGTGTTGATGAAAGCCGTGAACAAGCAGCTTTCGGGCAGGCTTGATATGGCCATTCAAATGTTTGAAGGCACATATAAAAGGAAGTTTTTTCATCAAATGGTTTCCAGCCAGCTCGATATGGACCGGATGGATTATCTGAACCGCGACAGCTTTTATACGGGTGCTGTAGAAAGGTGCAATCGGCGCGGACCGATTGATCAAAATGCTGGATGTGGTTGATGACCAGTTGGTTGTTGAAGAAAAAGGATTGCTTAGCATAGAAAATTTCCTGCACGCGAGACGGTTAATGTATTGGCAGGTGTATTTGCATAAAACCTTGCTGAGCGCACAGGCTATGCTGACGCAGATTCTATACCGGGCAAGGGAGTTGACGCAAAATGGGACTCAATTGTTTGCTACGCCTGATTTTGCCAAGTTTTTGGATAATAATTTCACGCTGGAGGACTTCGATATTCACAACGATCTGCTGGAATCATTCAACGGTTTGGACGATAACGACGTATGGGCTTCTGTGAAGGGCTGGCGAACACACAGCGATCCGGTCTTGTCGAACCTTTGCACCATGTTGTTAAACAGGAATTTATTCAAGATCACTTTCTATGATGCTCCGCCGGATGAAACGCTCCTCAATGACTTTCGCAAACAGCTTACTGAGTTGGGAATTACGGCTGATCAGATGAAATATTTCCTGATTGAGGGCGAAACCGCAAACTGGGCATATGCGAAGGAATTGGACCCGATTCGCGTAAAAATGAAGAATGAAACGCTGCTCTGATATTGCAGATGCATCCGATATCCCCACTATAAAGGCACTGACTAAGATTGTGCGCAAGTACTATGTATGTTGGGCTAAAAATGTATCTTTGCGTGGTTAGTCAGGATCATAATTAGAAATAGCCTTTTTAAAAATCCATAGTTAGTACTCGAAAATCGTTACCCGAAATTAGCCGAAAATATATGAAATTTACTGTCAGCGAGATTGCTCAAATGCTTGATGGAAACATTGTTGGAAATGAAAAAATTACAATTGATTCGGCTGCTAAGATAGAAGAAGGGCGTCCGGGGTGCATTTCGTTTTTGGCCAACAGCAAATACGAATCCTACATTTACACTACACAATCCTCGGCCGTAATAGTTAATAAGGACTTTGTTCCGAAAAAAGAAGTTGCCGCTACACTTATATATGTGGAGAACGCGTACACCGCATTTACAATCCTCCTCGAAGAATATCAAAAACGCCTTGCAAACGCTAAATCAGGCGTTGAACAACCCAGTTTTATCGGAGAAAACAGTCAGGTCGGTGAAAATTGCTATCGCGGCGCTTTCTCCTATATTGGTAAAAACTGCGTGCTTGGAAACGGCGTAAAAATTTATCCAAACACTTATCTCGGAGACAACATCGAGATCGGTGATAATTCTGTGATCCATCCGGGCGTAAGGATTTATGACAACACGATTATTGGTAAAAACTGTGTTGTCTTTGCTAATACGGTCATTGGAAGCGATGGTTTTGGATTTGCACCGCAGGCAGACGGGACTTATAAAACCATCCCGCAGCTCGGTAATGTGATCCTTGAAGATGAAGTGAGCATAGGCGCAAACTCTACAATTGACTGTGCCACAATGGGTTCTACGATTATCAGGAAAGGTGTCAAAATAGATAACCTTGTGCAAATCGCGCATAATGTAGAGATTGGAAAAAGATACCGTAATTGCAGCGCAATCGGGCATCTCAGGATCCACAACGATTGGAGAGCAATGCATCGTTGCAGGGCAGGTTGGCATTGTTGGACATATTACCATTGCCAACAGAACCAAAATAGGAGCCCAAAGCGGGTTAGGAAAATCAATCAAAAAAGAAGGACTCTCTTTATCTGGCTCGCCAGCAAGGGATTTGAACGAACATTTACGGTCAATGGCCCTCGTAAGAAGGCTTCCGGAAATGGAAGAGAGACTCAAAGATCTTGAAAACAAGCATGAAACATCTGATTTTCAAGGTCGATAGCACAACGCGCCTTTAAGAAGAAAAGGAAAGTATCATAATGAACGAAAAACAACAAACCATTTCCAAGTCTGTATCCGTAACAGGAGTGGGTTTACATACGGGTGTAGTGGCGACCATGACATTTGTGCCAGCGCCTGCCAATCACGGATACAAATTTCAACGAATTGATCTACCCAATCAGCCAATTGTAGACGCAGATGTTGACAATGTTGTCGACTTATCCCGCGGAACAACCATCGAACAAAACGGAGCGAGGATCCATACTGTGGAACACACGCTTGCTGCACTGGTTGGTTTACAAATCGATAACGTGCTTATCCAGCTTGACGGCCCTGAACCGCCGATTATGGACGGAAGCTCCATCAAATTTGTAGACGCGCTGCTCGATGCGGGCATTGAAGAACAAAATGCATACAGGAATTATTTCGAAGTTCCTGAGTATGTGCATTATATGAATAAAGAAACCGATACGGAACTTGTAGCATTGCCGCTTTCTGATTACAGGCTTACGGTGATGGTTGATTACAATTCAACGGTTATCAGCAGCCAGCATGCGTCTCTGAATGACATTACTTTGTTCAAAGATGATATCGCAGAATGCCGGACTTTTGTATTCTTACACGAACTTGAAGCGTTATACGGACAAAACCTGATTAAAGGCGGCGACCTTACCAATGCAATTGTTATTGTTGACAGAGAAGTTCAGGACGGAGAATTAGACCATCTTTCGCAGCTTTTGAGCAAACCAAAAGTGAGCGTTAATAAGTCAAAAGGCATATTAAACAATGTCGACCTGCATTATCCAAACGAAATGGCGCGGCATAAGCTGCTTGACCTGATCGGGGATCTTGCATTGGTAGGCCGTCCGATTAAGGCGCAGATTTTGGCCGCTCGTCCGGGACACGCTGCTAACGTTGCATTAGCCAAGAAAATCAAAAAGCTTATTAAATCGGGTAAAGGTGACATTCCACAATACGATCCCAACAAAGCGCCCGTTTTTGACATTAACCAGATCGGAGAGTTGCTCGCACATCGCTATCCTTTCCAAATGATCGATAAAATCATTGCATTGGACGAAAACAGCGTTGTGGGCGTTAAGAATGTCACGATTAACGAACAATTTTTCCTTGGTCACTTTCCTGGAAACCCGGTAATGCCCGGCGTTTTACAATTGGAAGCCATGGCGCAGACGGGTGGAATCTTGGTTCTGACCAGCGTTCCGGACCCAGATAATTACTGGCCGTATCTGATCGGAATTGATGCTTGTCGTTTCCGCCGTAATGTTTTCCCTGGGGACACGGTAATTTTTAAATGTGAATTTACGTCTCCAATGAAACGGGGAATCGTAAAAATGAGTGGCCGGGGATACGTAGCCGGACAGTTGGTGTGTGAAGCGGACATGATAGCAAGCCTGGTAAAGAAAAAATGACTCAATCATTAGCATATATTCATCCTGACGCTAAGATCGCTCAGAATGTGGAAATTGAACCATTCGCAATGATACATTCCGATGTAGAAATTGGCGAGGGCACATGGATAGGATCACACGCTGTTATTAATTCAGGCGCAAGAATCGGTAAAAACTGCCGTATTTTTCCTGGGGCAGTAATTGCTTCCACGCCGCAAGATCTCAAATATAACAACGAGTATACATTCACTATCATCGGTGATAACACGACAATCCGCGAGTACGCGACGATTAGCCGCGGAACCGAGGAACATTGGAAAACGGTGGTCGGCTCAGACTGTCTGATCATGGCTTATGCGCACGTAGCGCATGATTGCAGGGTAGGCAACAGCTGCATTATCGGGAACAATGTACAAATGGCCGGTCACGTACATGTAGGCGACTGGGCGATTGTAAGCGCATTAAGTGCTGTGCATCAGTTTGTTAAAATCGGTTCGCATGCATTTGTTTCGGGGGCAACATTGGTTCGTAAAGACGTGCCGCCATTTACAAAAGCTGCCCGTGAGCCGATTTCCTATGCCGGGATCAACTCCGTAGGACTGAGAAGACGTGGTTACAGCAACGAGAAGATCAACGAAATTCAAAATATTTACCGCTACATCTACATGCGCGGCCTGAACAATGCCGAGGCTTTGCAAAAGATAGAGCTTGAATTGCCGCCATCCAACGAGCGCGATGTGGTTATTAACTTCATCCGCAATTCAGAAAGAGGGATTATGAAAAGCCCTTTTCAAACAAATGGCACAACGGAGACCGAAGCTCAGCAGTAGAAACTTCCGAAACACGCTCAAAAATATTACATCAAGCCCGGGATTTATCCCGGGCTTTTTTACGGTTTGTCCTTACCGTTAAATCATAATTTCCCCTTAAAATAACCGACAGCGACCGTTAATTCAACGGATGGCTAAGGCGTGACAATGGCTGCTTTGGTTGCCTTAATATTGTGATTGAACAAAATATAGCAAAACATTTTTCAATCATGAAACGAATCACACTTCAATTGTCATCCGTGCTCTCGGCGCTCTTTCTCTTCGCTTTTTCATGCCAGGATCACGTCACGCCCGATCCTAATCCCGATCCGATTGTCGAGGACGCGCGCGTTAGAACATTGGAAATCACAAATCCAGGTCAGGTTATCAATGACCTTAATTTCAGAATGTCGTTTGAAAAAGTGGGCACCAGGCCTATTTCTGAATATGGGGTTTTACTGTCATTCAAATCAGCCAATAGCGAGGAATTTGCGGCAGTTCCGACGCTTGGAAATGAATTCAGCAGCGCGCTTAAATTTGATGACGCACCAACGGCTGGCGAGCATGCTAATCTGAAACAATCAGTTGGTTTTGACGACTTTAAAACACTTTATTATCGTGCCTATGCGAAACTGAATAATGGCAATGTTGTGTATGGGGATGTAATGGAATTCACGCCGGTTGATATTCCTAAATTCGGCACATTTACTGTGACTAAAACTCAGAATGTTCCGGCAGATGCCAAACTGCAAATTATTGGCGTTGGAACAGTTGAAGTGCAAGAGTATGGTGTTGTCTATTCATACAGAACAACGGCAAACGGAGCGATAAATAGCCAGCCGACATTAGCTGATAAAACTGTTACATACCCACTGCCGGTCACCGTTAAAACACATTCAATCAGTTTGCCAATTGCGGAAGGCAGTTATAACAAACTATACGCACGCCCATTTATGCGGTTAAAGAATGCGAAGATCTATTACGGAAGCATTTACAGTCTGTAATTAGACTTTGCGATTCTTATTGCATCCCTCCGGGATTTGACGGAAGCGTGGGCACCTGCTTTTGTTTTCAATGTTGCATCCCTCCGGGATTTAGCGATTGCATAGGAAACGCTTTTTCTACCAATGTTGCATCCCTCTGGGATTTGATGAAAGTGTGGGACCTGCTTTTGCTACATAAGGTTGCATCGCTCTGTGATTTTTGAAATGACACTGCTTACATAAAGTGCCTTACGAAACGCCTTTATATGTGGCGTTACAATAATCGCAGAGCGATGCAGATTGGTAGATCATGTTAAACCGTGAATAATTAAAATCCCGGAGGGATGAAACAACGTGTAAATTGCCAAAACCGGGTCTAATGTCTATTCAATGACATTCAATTCGTCTCCGACACGGATGACCCCATAATTACCTGGCGACCATATTTTGCCCAAACAAAACCTTGTTATTAACTCTTCGGTAGGATGCCAGCGTTTTTAGTGGTTCTGGGCCTTTTTCACCGGTTGCCGGATCAACTGTTGTTAAGACGCACCTTCCACAAGGTTTTACGATTTCAAAATCGATGTCGCCAAGCTTAATGCGCTTCCATTGATCTTCCTCGAAAGGCATTGTCTCAGCGATCACAAAATTCGGACGAAAACGGACCATTGAAATCTGCTCTTCCAATCGGGAATTTAGCTCGTCGAGAGAAGCTTGGGAAATAACAAGAAATGGGAAACCATCCGCAAAACTTACGTGCTCTCCATTGCTGGCATATTTTGGATCTGCCTTTCGCTCCGTTGATTCGGGCATCATAACGAGTCTGACCTGCTTGTCCAGCTGCGCGGAAAGCCACATATCCGCTTCATTAGAAACTGTCACCGCATCCACAACGTCGTCCCAGATTGTTACTGAAAGTGTTTCCGCAGAAACAGGAGCATAAGGAACGAGAACGTTGTTTTCAGGATCATTTCTCACAGATATTCGCAAGCCTTCTGATTCCAGCGCTACATCGATCAAAGCCATTTGACTAAAAACCCTTTGCGTTATAAACACATTGTTTTCGTCAATGATGAGCCAGCGGCGATCATATTGCAATCCTCTTTCTTCAACTTTTGCTTCCGTGAGCCGAATTCCACCCAATGATTTAACAGGATAGATCCATATTTCTGATAGGCGCATATTCAATTCAATTTTTTCGTGACGAAGTAAAATCAATGTGCACGAATGTTAAAATTCCATTCGCGCCAGCGGACTGACAGTTTGATCCGTGAAATCGTTTGCCTTAAACTTATAATGTGCAGCCATGGCAATCATCGCAGCATTGTCCGTACAATATTCGAATGAAGGAATGTAAACTTTCCAGCCCAGTTTTTCTCCGAGTTCGAGCAATGATTTTCGCAATCCTGAGTTTGCAGAAACGCCGCCAGCAATCGCTATTTCACGAATGCCGGTTTCCCGGGAAGCCTTTTTTAGCTTTTTCAGAAGAATATCGACAAGCGTAAATTGAATGCTAGCACAAATGTCATTCAGGTTTTCAGCAATGAAATCAGGATTCTGACGCACTTGTTTTTGCAAGAAATACATAAACGAAGTCTTGATTCCACTGAATGAGAAGTCAAGGCCCGGCATTTCCGGAAGCGGAAACGGGAACGCTTCGGGATTTCCCAGCGCCGCATATTTATCGATCAGCGGTCCGCCGGGATATGGAAGATCGAGCAGTTTAGCTGTTTTGTCAAAGGCCTCACCCACCGCATCGTCTTTCGTTTCGCCAATGATTTCCATTTCAAGCGGGGCGGTAACTTTCACAATTTGCGTGTGGCCGCCGCTCACAGTAAGACAGAGAAACGGGAACGCTGGCTTGGGATCGTCAATGAAATGCGCAAGCACGTGCGCCTGCATGTGATTTATTTCAATTAAAGGGATTTTCAGCCCCAAAGCCATGGATTTTGCAAAGGAAGTTCCTACCAGTAAGGCACCTAATAAACCGGGCCCTTTGGTAAAAGCAATGGCATCCAGGTCTTTTTTTGTTACTTTTGCATCATTCAATGCGTTATCCACCACAGGCAGAATATGTTGCTGATGAGCTCGCGAAGCCAGTTCGGGAACAACTCCACCATATTGTGTGTGAATGAGCTGCGTGGCAACAACATTGGAGCGGATTTTCCCGTTAGTGATTACGGCTGCGGAGGTTTCGTCGCAAGACGATTCTATGGCGAGGATATTCATAATTTCTTGAAAGTAATCGCAAAATTAAGCATTAACAATAAGATAAGCGGTATCCCCCCGCGAAGCTGTATATGTTAAAATTCCTGAAGGCGTTTGGTAATGGTCTGATTGTAGTAATCATCTTCGCGCTGCTGGCGCTCGGAATTATGACCATTGCGCTTCAACTTCCTTCGGTTCAGACTTGGGCAGTTCGCCGCGTCACAAGCAACATTTCTGAAAAATTAGGCTATCCCATCACCATTCAAAAGGTTAATATCAAGTGGTTTGACGTTGTTTCATTGGAAGGGATTTCGGTGAAGGATAAAAATCAGAAGGATATGATCGATGTTGGCCGGATCGATGTTAACCTCGATTTGAACAACATTATTGAGAACTCGAAAAAGGAGATATATCTGGATGAAGTTAACGTGTTCCAGCCCGATGTTCATCTGGTTGTGAACCCGAGTTCGGGTTCGCTGAACATTGACGGATTTATTGAACGCATTAATGAGCTCACTGCGCCAAAAGTCCCGCGACCTGCCAATGCGCCTGAAAACAACACGCCATTTATCATCGGAAAATCGAAAGTAATTGACGGCACTTTCCGGTATGACGACCCGCGGCAAACCCGCGAAAAAGGCCGCCGTGTGTTCGATTATTCTCATTTTGAGCTAAATAAGTTAAGCGGAGACCTGAAAAATTTCCTCGTCCAGGGCGATACCATTTCATTTTTGGCAAAAAACCTGGAAACGGTTGATAAACAGACGGGCTTAACCATGCACGATCTGGATACTCGTTTTCTGTTTTGTCAAAAAAAGATGGAATTGAAGGAGCTGGACGCGCATATCGGCAATTCCTATCTCAAAGACGAGGTCATTTTCTATTACAACCGGTCCGGAGAACTGGGTGACTTCAACCATAAGATCCGGATGAAAGGCCATTTGATCGGCAGTTATGTTGATTCGCGTGATCTTGGCCTTTTTTCGACATATGTTGATAACCTCAATGAGCGCTGGCGAATTTCTGGTGACTTCAATGGGAAGGTCGATAATTTTATGCTTTCCAATATGGATTTGCACTTTGGAAAAGGCAGCAGGTTGGTCGGTAATGTTGGTTTTGAAGGCCTTCCTAAGATTGAAGGTGTGAAAATGGACGTTCAATTGTCCCTTTCAAAAGTGCAGCCATCCGATTTGATCCAATATTATCCGGAATGGGACATGCACCCGACCCTGGAAAAGTTTGGCCAGACCTTATTAGATGGAACATTTAAAGGAACGCTGGAAGATTTTGCGGTAAATGCGTCCGCTTCATCGCAAATGGGTGAGGTGGCCGGCGATCTCGTTTTTCACATTGCGGACGAACAGTCAACGACTTATTCGGGTCAGATTAAGACTTCTGCATTCAAACTTGGAACATTGCTGGATGACGAGGAAACTTTCCAGGAACTCGATTTTGACGGCAAAGTTTACGGACGCGGAACAGAGCTGAAATACGCTTCCACAGACATGAACGCAACGGTTGTCCGCATTGGATTTCGCAATTACGATTATAAAAACATCGGGTTAAAAGGGAACATTCAAAACCAGTATTTCAACGGGCAGGTTAGCGCGCGGGACAGCAATTTGCTGGCGACGATTGAGGGAGAATTTGATTTGTCCAAAGCGCAGAATGCATTTGAAGTGCAGGGTGTCGTGGAGCGGGCTAATCTTAAACAGTTGGGCCTTGTAAAAGAGGATATTACATTGCGCACCCAACTGAATATCAACTTGTCAGGCAACACTTTCGATGCGCTGACGGGCGATGCCAAGTTGCTGAACACTTATTTTTTAATGGCTAATAAAGAGCGTAACCTGGTTATGGATACGCTGGTTTTCTCGTCACGGCAAATTGAGGATCGGAGGATTTTGAAATTGGAAAGTGAATTTTTGACCGCCAAAATGGACGGGAATTTCCTCCCAACTGCTGCTTATAAAGACATTACTGGCATATTGGAAGAATATAAACTCTATTTCTTCGAAAATGAAGCCAACCGGGCCGAGTATTATGCCAAGAAAACCGCACAGGCTTCCGACCGCAAATATGAAATCGATTATGCAGTAGAAACGAGGAATCTGTCCCGTTTTCTCGCCTTTCTGAGTCCTGACGTGTATATTTCAAAAGGCGCAAAGGCAGAGGGAAGTTTCAAAATGGACAACACTGCTTTCCTATCTTTTAATGCTGTTTCGGACACGGTTCGATATGGGACTAATGAATTTGTGAATGCGGAAGTTGATGTCACCACTTCCAAATTTGTAAACAGTGCAGAAGTCCTTGCGTCTGTGCTGGTCACTTCCGATCGCCAGAAAATGAGCGTCCTCGTACCGACTGAAAAGTTGGAAATTGAAGGAACCTGGGATCGCGACCATATTGACTTCAACGGCGCCCTAAGACAGGTTAGCAGCACCAATAATGCAAATCTGGCCGGTGAAATTCGCTTCCTGCCTGCCGGTTTGGACATTCACTTTAATAACTCTCAACTCAACTTGCTGGAAGAGGAGTGGGCAGTGCCTTCGGAGAGTTTTATTTCGATTGTAGGAAAAGACATTACCATGTCGAACCTGGGTCTGGTGAGCGGCAAACAGCGGATTTTCGTTAATGGAACCGCGTCAGCCGATCCGGAAAAGACATTGACGCTCGACATTAAGAACTTCAAACTTTCCAGCTTAAACTCGTTTTTGAACACTAAGCTGGCCGGAATCATGGACGGCTCGGCCAAGGTGAATGACATTTATAACAGCGTCATGCTCGACGCCAATTTTAACATTGAAAGTCTTGGTTATGGTCAGTATGAATTTGGAAACCTGTCCGGAACAGGCGATTGGGACCAGGGCAGCAGTGAATTGGAAATTGACGCACAGCTGAACAAGAATGCGCGCAGAGTTTTCAACCTCACCGGAGCTTATCGCCCCAAACTTGCAAACAACACATTAAACCTGAGGGCGATTTTTAATAATTTTGACTTCAAAGCCCTTGAACCGTTTGCCGATGGCCTGGTTTCAGACATTAGCGGCACAGCAAAAGGGGTCGTTTTGATCAAAGGCGCGGTGAATGCGCCCGTTCTCGAAGGCTCGCTTGCAGTGGACAAAGGTCAGATGAAATTCGATTATCTGCAGTCGGTTTTTACTTTCAGTGATAAAATCAACTTTACAGAAAGTGAGATTACATCTGATAACATTCTCATAACTGATGCCGATGGAAACACTGCGAATCTTCGGGGCGGCGTTTTTCATGACGGATTCAAGTATTTTTCGCTCGGCTTCAATGCGGACTTGCGCAACTTTAAAATTCTCAACACCACGGCGCGGGACAATGATACTTTCTACGGAACGGCTTATGTTACGGGCCCTGTCGCGGTTTTTGGCCCGATTGATAACCTCAACATTGAGGCAAACGTAACGAGTAATAAAGGCACGAAGATTCACATTCCACTGGACGGCGCTACGGAAGTGGCCACGCAGGATTATATCCAGTTTGTAAGTAAAATGCCCGCCGTGGACAGCACAGCCAGGTTATCTGATTCAACTGCAAGAAGTCAGGTTGCGGGCGGCATCAAGATGGATTTTAACTTTAACCTGACTCCTGATGCGACTTGCGAGATTATTTTTGACAGACAAACCGGTGACATTATCCGCGGAAACGGAAGCGGCCGGCTTAACCTGAACATTGATACAAAAGGCGATTTTACAATGGCCGGCACTTATGAAATCGAGCGGGGAGACTACAACTTTACACTCCAGAATGTCATTAATAAGAAGTTTAACATTAAACCCGGCAGCCGGATTGTCTGGTCGGGAGATCCATATGGCGCGCAATTAGACGTTAAAGCGGGTTACACGCAGATGGTTTCGCTGGCTGGCGTGTTACCAAATACAAGCGTGGGGACTTCCAATGGCGATGCGCTTTCGAGACGCTATCCTGTGGAAGTGACCATTGCGCTTTCGGAACAGTTAATGTCCCCGCAAATTAAGTATGACCTTAAAGTGCTTGATAATCCTTCGTTAAGCAGCTATCGCGGTCAATTGGAGGCTTTTCAGAATAAATTAAAATCCGATGAGCAGGAATTAAGCAGACAGGTGAGCAGCCTTTTGCTTGTGAATCAATTGCTTCCCGAAACCAGTCTGGCAGCTGTTGGCAGCCAGAATTTCCTGGGAAGCAGCATTAGTGAGCTTGTTTCCAATCAAATCAGTCGCTGGGCGTCGGGAATTAATGAAAATCTGGAAGTAGGCGTTTCCGGGCTTTCTTTGGACCAGAATGCATTGAATAATTTGCAGCTGCGCTTTTCCTACCGCTTCCTGAATGACAGGTTCCGGGTAACGCGTGACGGACGGTTTACAAATGGGACCCAAAGCACAACCGGGGCCAGCACATATGATGCCGCAAGTTTGCTCGGTGAATGGACGCTTGAATATTGGCTCAACAGCCGCGGATCCGTTCGGGTGAAGGCTTATAACCGCAATGTGCAGAATTCACTTTATCTGAACACATCATTCACGACTGGCGGCGTTAGCATGCAGTTTACGCATAGTTTCAACCGTTTTTCGGCGATGCCAAAACCTGCTGTGAAATTGCAAACTGCTCCCGCAGATTCTGCCAAGCAAGACACGACGGGCACTAAGATGATCTCCAAAAAAGACCCGACGCGCTAGTCAGAATGCTAAGCGTAACTTGATCATTCACCCCGGTAACGCACAGCCAGCCCGCTAAGCATGTAACCTTCACTTTTCACGCTGGTGTAATACTTGTATTTCACATTGATAATGGCATCGGCACCAATCTTTTGCGCCTTCATAACGAGTTTGGCGGTCAGCAATTCTTTCGTTTTTGCATCATTGCCGCGATACATCATGCGCTTGTCCTGCGTCTGACGCGCTGTCAACGAATCTTCACTCGTTATTTCCACAATCCCAATTTCTGAATAAGGGCGTTCAAGCGGCTGATTATCATATAGTAACTCAATTGGATACTTTGTATTGGTCGAGATAGGGATGCCCGAAGAGCAGCTTGCCAAAAACAGGACGGCAGACAATAGAAAAAGGCGGCTTATATTTTTGAACGGTGTCATTTACTAATGATTAAATCATATATGCTAAAACTGCTATTCTTCTCTCAGAATTCCTACTGGCGCCGAAAATATGTAGAGCAGTTGCAAACAGATACGGCAAAACAGGTCGGTTTTGTTGCACTGATTTTATTTTACCATTTATCCGTTAGTCATTGCTAAATGCGATATTCTCAGCTATTTTCATACATTGTAAATCTCATCTTATTCTTATTGGTATGGTCATGAAATTTAAAAGAAGCGCATTCAGCAATAAAGCTGTTTGCGGAATGCTTTTGGCGTCCATGCTTGCGGCTCCCGCGTTTGCGCAGGATTTGCCGAAAGGCGTCAAAAAGATCACTTCGGTGGAGGGGATCACCGAGTATAACCTCGAAAACGGCTTGAAAGTGCTCATGTTTCCCGACCCGTCAAAGCCAACTGTGACTGTTAACGTCACTTATCTCGTTGGTTCGCGGCACGAAGGTTACGGCGAAACGGGCATGGCGCATTTGCTTGAACATATGGTTTTCAAAGGCACGCCGAAGCACCCGAACATTCCGCAGGAACTGACTGAGCACGGCGCAAGGCCCAACGGAACCACCTGGTATGACCGTACCAATTATTTTGAGACATTTTCGGCCACAGAAGAAAATCTGAAATGGGCGCTCGACCTGGAATCAGACCGAATGATCAACTCTTTTATTGCCAAAAAAGACCTTGACAGTGAATTCAGCGTGGTGCGCAATGAGTTCGAATCGGGGGAAAACAGTCCGTTCCGTGTATTGATGGAACGCGTTATTTCCGGCTCTTTCCTTTGGCATAATTACGGAAAATCGACCATCGGAAACCGTTCCGATATTGAAAAAGTGCCTATTGACAATTTACAGGCATTTTATAAAAAATATTATCAGCCTGATAATGCAGTCCTGACCGTTGCCGGGAAAATTGACGAAGCCAAAACGCTGGCTATGATCAACGATTATTTTGGTAAAATCCCAAAACCAGAGCGTGTCCTTCCCAAATCTTACACGTCCGAGCCAACGCAGGATGGAGAGCGATTTGTTGAATTAAAAAGAACGGGCGATGTGCAAATGATCATGGCTGCGTATCACATTATGCCCGGTTCGCATGCCGATTATCCGGCGATGGAAGTTCTGACGGAGCTTTTGACCGCTGAACCGAACAGCCGGCTTTATAAAAATCTGGTTAATACGAAAAAGGCATCTTCTGAGTTCGGCGCCAGCTTCCAATTGTATGACCCGGGCTTTGTGCTTTTCGGAGCAGAGGTTTTGAAGGAAAAATCGTTGGACGAAGCGAAAAAAGCATTTACTGCAACATTGGATTCTGCGGCAGTGCTGAAACCGTCCAATGAGGACATTGAACGCGCAAAAACGACAATCCTGAAAAACTGGGATCTTGAATTCCGGAATTCCGAGCGCGTTGGATTGAGCGTGAGCGAAGCTATTGCAACGGGTGACTGGCGACTGGCTTTTTTGTTCAGGGACAACATTCGCAAAGTTTCCGCAGAAGATGTTTTCCGCGTTGCGCAATATTATTTGAAGCCTTCCAACAGAACATTAGGAACATTTGTGCCGGAAGCAAACCCGGTAAGAGCCGAAATTCCGGAGGCGCCAAACGTGGCTGAGCTCGTTAAAAATTACAAAGGAGAGGCCGTTGTGGCAGAAGGCGAGGCATTTGATCCTTCGCCAATGAATGTGGAAAGCCGCACGACTCGCGTCGAAAAACCAAACACGATTGAAACAGCATTGCTTCCCAAAACCACGCGTGGAAATGTGGTTGCTGCCCGGATCACATTGCGTTATGGTGATGAAAAAAGCCTGATGAACAAATCGGCAATTTCTGATCTGACGGGTTCCATGCTCATAGGGGCACGAAAACGCGCACAAGACAACAGTTGAAAGATGAATTTGACAAGCTCAAAGCGCGGGTAAGCTTCTTTGGAGCTGCCAACCAGGCCGGAGCGAGCATTGAAACAACCAAAGAAAATCTTCCTGCGGTGATGAAGCTTGTTGCGGAAGTGTTAAAAACGCCGGCATTTGATGAGTCTGAGTTTGAAAAGCTTAAACAAGAAGAGCTGGCCGGCATTGAATCGCAGCGCAGCGAACCGCAGGCCATTGCATTCAATCAATATCGACGCATTGTAACGCCTTACCCGAAAAGCGACATTCGCTATGTTGGCACGTTCGATGAGGATGTGGAAAGCATTAAGACAACCACGATTGACCAGATCAGACAATTCCATAAGGAGTTTTATGGAGCCAATAATGCGTCTGCAACGGTTGTAGGCGATTTTGACAAAGCAGCCATTCAGAAAATTATCAATGATGAGTTTTCAAACTGGAAAAGTGCGAAGCCATTTACAAGAATTGCGTCACCATATGTGGCTGTAAAAGCGGAAAATAAGATGCTGGAAACGCCGGACAAAGCCAATGCAATGTTCGTTGCGGGATTAAATATGCCTTTGCAAGACACAGATCCTGATTATCCGGCATTGGTGATTGGCAATTATCTGCTTGGAGGTGGCTTTTTGAACTCACGTCTGGCAACGAGAATTCGTCAGAAAGATGGATTAAGTTATGGCGTTGGATCACAATTCTCGGCAAGTCCCTTGGATAAAAACGGAACATTCATGTCCTACGCAATTTATGCGCCTCAAAATGCTGAAAAGCTCGAAGCTGCATTTAAGGAAGAGATTGAAAAGACGATGAAAGAAGGTTTTACAGCCGAGGAGCTGAAAGCGGCAAAGTCGGGTTACCTGCAATCACGGCAGGTGGCGCGCTCTCAGGATGCATCATTAACCAACACTTTGACGAGCAATCTTTACCTGAACCGCACAATGCAGTGGGACGCAGACTTTGAGAAAAAGGTGGAATCATTGACGCCTGAGCAGATTAAGGCAGCATTTAGCAAGCATATTGACTATAATAAGCTTGTCATTATCAAAGCAGGAGATTTTGCCAAAGCCAAAAAAGGTGCGCCTGCGGCCGCAGCGCCTGCCCCGATCGGCGGAAGCGAAAAGAAATAAATTGAATGTGAATAGACAGGAAAACCGGTCGCATTTTGCGACCGGTTTTCTGCTTTTAAAGCAGTACATTTTTATCTTTGCCGAGTATAACAAGGAAATTAAATCCCTTCAATGTTCTTTCAAATGAAATTGGTACCAAACGTGTTCCTCAAATTCCTGATTGCCGGACTTCTCATCAGCCCAACCGTTTTCAGTCAGTCAAAAACAAAGACAGCGGCCGGCCCGAGCAAACTTGCACGTCCTAAGTTGGTTGTGGGAATTGTGGTGGACCAAATGCGCTACGATTATCTCTATCGCTATTATGATAAATACAAGGAAGGCGGACTGAAACGCCTTATGAATGAGGGTTTCAACTGCCGGAATAACCATTATCATTATGCATTAACGGTTACTGCAGCGGGACATTCAGCTGTTTATACAGGCTCATTGCCAGCGGTTAATGGCATTGTAGGGAACGATTGGTATGATAGTCAGGCCGGAAAAACGGTTTATTGCACGGATGACAGCACGGTGGCCACAGTAGGAAGCAATAATGGAGCCGTTGGCAAAATGTCACCCAAGAACCTGCTGACAAGCACGGTGACAGATCAGTTGCGGATCGCAACCAATTTCCGCTCAAAAACGATTGGTGTTGCCATTAAGGACCGGGCGTCTATCCTTCCGGCGGGACATGCGGCAACGGGCGCTTACTGGTTTGATTCAAAAACGGGAAACTTTGTAACGAGCACTTATTACCGAAATGATCTGCCGGAATGGGTAACGGCTTATAACAACCGGAAAATGCCTTCTGAATACTCCAAGCTGGGTTGGAAGACATTGTTGCCCGTTGCGGAATACACGCAAAGCTCGCCGGACGATGTGCTTTGGGAAGGAAAAATTTCAGGAGAAGCCAAATCTGTTTTTCCGCATGAGCTGATTGGCACAGCAGGTGACGCTTACACAGTTATTACGACTTCTCCGTGGGGAAACACCATGACCAAAGACATGGCGATTGCGGCGATTAAGGGTGAAAATATGGGTAAAGGAGCCGACACGGATTTTCTGGCGGTAAGCTTTTCAACGCCAGACCGCATCGGACATGCATTCGGGCCGAACTCGGTGGAGCAGGAGGATAATTATTTGAAACTGGACATGGAATTTGCGGACTTGTTCAACTTTCTGGACACTTGGACAGGCAAAGGAAATTACACCGTTTTTCTGACCGCCGATCACGGAGCGATGGACGTTCCTGCATTTTGGAAAGAACATAAATTGCCAGCCGGACTAATGAGCGCAACCGGACTTACGCGCACAGTTGTGAAAGCATTGAACGATGCTTTCGGCGAAGGCGATTATATTTCAGCATTTGAAAATTATCAGCTTTATCTCAACAAGAAGCTTTTAAAAGATAAAAAAGTGACCGTTGCGCAAGTTTACGATGTGCTGCGCGAGGCTTTGCTGCCCGTGGACGGCGTTGCGGATGTGCTTAATTTGACAGACATCGGGCGCGCACCTTTGAATACATATCAACTGGAAATGTATAAAAACAACATCAATGCAAAGCGCAGCGGCGACATTCAGCTGATCGTCCAGCCGGGTTGGTTTGCCTCTTCTTACGGCACCGGAACAGATCATGGAACGCCTTATAATTATGATACGCACGTGCCGTTCCTGCTTTATGGGTGGGGTGTAAATAAGGGTGAAACCTTGCGCCGGACTACGATTGCTGACATTGCGCCAACAATTTCTTCATTGCTGCACATTCTGCCTCCGAGCGGGAATGTGGGCAATGCAGTGGAAGAAGCTTTGAAAAAATAGTTGAGAATCTTTTCGCCTGCGGATAATCGTCCGCAGGTTTTTTATTAATCCAATTCCTGAACCGTGAAAAAAATCTGCTTAAAAGCATTGTTTGTCCTGCTGTCTGTTTCCGCTTTGGCTCAGACAAACAAGAAAGTTGCTTCCAAACCGTCTAATCTGGCGCGGCCGAAACTTGTTGTCGGCATTGTGGTGGACCAAATGCGTTATGATTACTTGTATCGCTATTACGATCTCTATCCTGAAGGAGGTTTTAAGCGCATGATGAATGAGGGTTTCAACTGCCGTAACAATCATTACAGTTACGCATTAACGGTTACCGCTGCCGGGCACGCTTCGGCTTACACGGGATCCGTTCCCGCGATTAATGGCATTGTCGGCAACGAATGGTTTGACCCGATTACCAAGCAAAGCATTTATTGTGTAGAGGACAGCACTGTTAAAACCGTTGGAAGCAACAATCCGACTGTTGGGAAAATGTCGCCGCGTAACCTGCTCACCAGCACAGTTTCGGATCAGCTTCGGATTGCAACTAATTTTCGGAACAAGACAATTGGCATAGCGATTAAGGATAGGGGATCGATTTTGCCAGCGGGTCACACCGCGAACGGTTCTTACTGGTTTGATTCCAAAACCGGGAATTGGGTTACGAGCACTTACTACATGGAGGAATTGCCGCAATGGGTGAAGGATTACAATGCGAAGAAAATGCCTTCGGAATATTTGAAAAAAGGTTGGCAATTATTGCTTTCTGCAGACGCTTACACGCAAAGCTCGGCGGACGATGTGGATTGGGAAGGCAAGCTTCCGGGCGCTAAGCGTCCCGTTTTTCCTTATGAGTTGGCGGGCTTGGCTGGCGATGCATTTGGTGTTGTAACCGACACGCCGTGGGGAAACACGATCACCAAGGAAATGGCGATTGAAGCTGTGAAGGGGGAGAATTTGGGTAAAGGAAAAGATACGGACTTTCTGGCCATCAGTTTTTCTTCGACAGATAAAATCGGGCATAGGGTAGGACCAAATTCTGTGGAGCAGCAAGATGATTTTCTGAGGCTTGATAGAGAATTTGCTGATCTCTTTGCATTTCTGGATGGATGGGTTGGCAAAGGCGAATACACCGTTTTCCTGACGGCCGATCATGGCGTTGTGGATGTTCCGGGCTTTGCGGCTGCTAATAAGCTGCCTTCTGGATTGGTTGAACGGCGCGTTGTAGTTTCTACGATTGACAATGCATTAGACGACACTTTTGGCAAAGATAAATATGTGCTTAGCCGTGAAAATAACCAGCTTTACTTTGATCACACGCTTTTGCAAAAAAAGAAAATCACCATTGCTGCGGCGACCGAAGTGATTCGTGAAGCATTGCTGAAAGTGCCCGGTGTGGCCGATGTGCTTAACCTTACCGATCTTGGAAAAGCGCCTTTGAACACGTATCAATTGGAATTATATAAAAACAATGTGAATGCGAAGCGCAGCGGCGATGTGCAGATCATTACCGAGCCGGGCTGGTTTTACGGAACGTCAACTGGAACATCTCATGGGACGCCTTACAACTACGATACGCAGGTTCCTTTCGTCATGTTTGGCTGGGGAATTAATAAAGGCGAAACATTGCGCAGGACATCGGTTTCAGACATTGCACCGACGATTGCTTCTCTGCTGCACATTTTGCCAGCAAGTGGAAACATTGGAAATCCAGTTGAAGAAGCGATAAAAAAGTAAGTTTTTAGACAAAAGAAAACGCTGCAACATTCAGGAAAACAGAATGTTAAGCGTTTTTATGAATAAATATTTCAGGACTCTTCCACTATCAGCAGGATTCCGTCTGCTTTTCTTAATAACGACTTTACTTCCCGCTGCGATTGTCGTGTGATTTCCGGAATTGGCCTTCCATTCAGCACCACGATAATAAATTTTTCCTTCTCCTTCGGCAGGAATGTCTTTGATCACCATCGCCGTTTCGCCTTCGAACTCTGTATATTCCGCAGCGCCCTTTCGGTCGAGCAATCTTCGCGCATGCTTGCGCAGCACAAACATGGAAACAAGGGAAATGATTGAAAATGCAATGATCTGACTTTCGGTGCTGTTAAGCAGGCCGAATGCTGCGAGTAATGATGTAAACAATGCGCCAATTGCGAAAAACACAAAGACAAGTAAAACGCTGACCAATTCCGCAATCAGCATGATCAGACCGACAATGAGCCATATTTGAGGCAACGACAAATCCATACTATTTCTTCGGTTCCGATTTAACAACAGTGAGTGCAGTGGCTATGAGAGAGCCCATATCGGCAAGATTTGCAGGAAGAATTAATGTGTTTCCTGCCTTGGCCAGCTTACCAAATTGCTCGACATAATTTTCGGCCACTTTCAGCTGAACGGCTTCTACGCCGCCTTCCATCTGGATCGCCTGTGCCACGAGTTTGATACTTTCCGCCGTCGCTTCGGCAACAGAACGCAATGCTGCTGCTTCACCTTCCGCCTCATTTATTTGTCTTAACCGAAGCCCTTCTGATTCCAAAACGACTTTTTGTTTCTGACCTTCCGCAACATTAATAGCGGCTTGCTTTTCTCCGTCCGACTGCAAAATGACAGCCCTTCTTTCTCGTTCCGCCTGCATTTGTTTCTCCATAGCGATCAAAACGCTTTGAGGCGGTGTAATATTTTTGATCTCGTAACGCAATACTTTCACGCCCCAGCCCGTGGCCGCTTCATCGATGGATTCCACGACCGCGCGGTTAATGGTACATGCGTTCTTCAAATGTTTTGTCTAGATCAAGTTTTTCCGATCTCGCTTCGCATTGTGGTTTGAGCGAGCTGAATTACTGCAAAAGTGTAATCTGCAATGCCGTATGCGGCCTTTTTGGGATCAATAACCTGTATGAAAATGACTCCGTCCATACGCACCTGCACATTGTCGCGCGTAATGCATATCTGTTCGGGAATGTCGATAGCCGTTTCTTTGAGCGTGTATTTATAGGCAATGCGGTCAAAAAAAGGAATGATGAAATTGATGCCAGGTTGAAGGACCGCATAAAATTTGCCAAGCCGCTCCATAATATACGCGGTTTGCTGCGGGATGACCTTTACGGTCATCAGAATAGTAAATACAACGAGAACTAATAATACTACGAGTGGAGTCATAATGAGTCAGGTTATGGTCTATTGCGAAAATAACCATAACGTTTCTGCCTTCCTACTCCGACTCCCATCAGCGACTCGGAAACTTGCTCGTCGGTTTATGACTGGGATGGATGGTTTTTGAAATATCAATCTTTCAAGATTTCTTTTGATATTACCATCTTCTGGATTTCACTGGTTCCCTCGCCGATGGTGCAAAGTTTGCTGTCCCGGTAGAATTTTTCAGCTGGATAATCCTTTACAAAACCATAGCCGCCAAAAATCTGAACCGCTTCATTCGCAACGCGGACTGCTGTTTCTGAGGAGTGATATTTGGCAACGGAGCTCGCCAGGGTCACTTTTTGTCCGGCATCCTTCATTGCGGCTGCATGGAAAGTCAGCAAAGACGACGCCTGAACATCCGTATACATATCAGCAAGTTTGAATGCAATCGCCTGAAAATCACAGATTGCTTTGCCAAATTGCTTGCGCTCTTTTGAATAAGCAAGCGCAGCTTCATACGCACCAAGTGCAGTGCCTACACCCAATGCTGCAATGGAAATGCGGCCGCCATCAAGCACTTTTAATGATTGTACAAAGCCATCACCGATTTCACCAAGGCGCTGACTGTCGGAAACGCGGCAATCCTGGAAAATCAGTTCAACTGTTTCGGATGCACGCATGCCTAATTTGTCTTCTTTTCTGCCTGAGCTGAAACCGGGCGTGCCTTGTTCTATAATGAATGCAGTGGCCCCGTGCTTGTCTCCCGGCTCGCCGGTTCGTGTTATAATGACGGCGACATCGCCGGTTTTTCCGTTGGTGATAAAATTTTTGGAACCATTAATAATCCAATCGTCTCCGTCACGCACGGCGACTGTGCGCATATTGCCAGCGTCAGATCCTGTATTGGGTTCCGTAAGGCCCCATGCACCAACATGCTGGCCGGAAGCGAGATTTGGAAGATATGTTTGTTTCTGGCTTTCATTGCCAAACATCAGGATATGATTGGTGCAAAGCGAATTGTGCGCAGCCATGGACAAGCCAACCGAAGGATCGTTTTTGGAAAGCTCGATAATTGCGGTCACATATTCCTTATATCCAAATCCGGAGCCGCCATACTCCTCGGGGACAAGCATGCCCATGAGGCCAAGTTCTCCCATGCTGTTAAAGAGCGTTTTAGGGAATTGCTGCGCTTCGTCCCAAGTCCTGATGTGTGGTCTGATATGAATTGCGGCAAAGTCCTTAACGGTTTCACGGATCATATTACAGGTTTGTTCCCGCTGACTTTCAATTATATCCTGATTTACCAAATCCATATTCGTTGATGATTATATTTATGTCGCTCAATGTTAGCAAGAATTGGAAACATTTCCCTATCCGTAAACGAACAAATCCTACATCATGCGGTGAAGATTCATTTAAAAAAATTACTTTTGCATAAAGCCAATTTTTGCCGACTTGGTTTAATACAATATTTTAACGTTAATTAATAAGTGTCGTAACAGCTATATAATAATTATCACATTTTTATGAAAATTGCAGTTGTAGGAACAGGTTACGTTGGTTTGGTTACCGGAACATGCTTTGCCGAAACGGGCAACCAGGTAACCTGTGTTGACATTGATGTCAGAAAAGTGGAACGTTTGCAAAAAGGGGAGATCCCGATTTACGAACCGGGTCTGGACGTTCTTTTTGATCGCAACGTTGCTGAGGGAAGGTTGTTGTTCACAACTAATCTAGCAGAAGGAATTAAAGATGCCGAGGTTATATTCCTTGCACTTCCTACACCTCCGGGAGAAGACGGGTCTGCTGACTTGAAATATATCCTGGAAAGTTGCAGATGATCTGGGCCATATTCTTGACAAATATGCTGTGATCATTGACAAGAGCACCGTTCCTGTTGGAACTGCTGAAAAAAGTAAATGCGGCCATCGCAGCCAATGCAAAAGTTGAATTCGACGTTGTTTCAGGCCCTGCGTTTTTAAGAGAAGGTGTTGCCGTTGAAGACTTCATGAAGCCTGACCCGCGTTGTGGTCGGAACTTCGTCTGAAAAAGCGAAAACAGTGATGGAGAAATTGTACGCTCCATTGGTAAGACAAGGCAACCCGGTTATTTTCATGGACGAGCGTTCTGCGGAAATGACCAAATATGCTGCCAATTCATTCCTTGCCATGAAAATTACTTTCATGAACGAGATCGCTAACCTTTGCGAGAAAGTGGGTGCGAATGTGGATGACATCCGTCGCGGAATCGGAACGGACAGCCGCATTGGAAAACGCTTTTTGTTTGCAGGAATCGGTTACGGCGGAAGCTGCTTTCCAAAAGACGTGCAGGCGCTTGCGAAAACTTCGAAAGATTTTAACTACGACTTCCGCATCCTGCAATCTGTTATGGATGTGAATGATGATCAGAAGAAAAAGCTTTTACCAATGGTTGATAACTATTTTGGTGGCAGCTTGAAGATAAAACGATTGCAGTATGGGGCTTGGCGTTCAAACCTTATACAGATGATATCCGCGAAGCACCAGCTTTGGAAAACATCAATGCATTGCTTGAAGCAGGCGCACGTGTGACTGTTTACGATCCGGAAGCGATGAACAATGTAAAAGGAATTTTGGGAGATAAAGTTACTTTCTGCCACACGCCTTATGCAGCTTTGGACGACGCTGATGCATTAATGATCTTCACTGAATGGCCTCAGTTCCGTACACCTGAATTTGAAAAAATGGGTAAACTGCTTAAAAACAAAGTAGTTTTTGACGGAAGAAACCTCTATGAACTGGAACAAATGCGTGAAATGGGTTACACCTATTACAGCATTGGAAGAGAAAAAGTGATTCCAGCCTGAGGAAGTCCAAAATAAACATCTAACCTATCTCATTTTTAAATGAAACGTGTATTAATCACCGGAGCAGCGGGTTTTCTGGGTCTCACCTTTGCGAGCGTTTTCTGAAAGAAGGCATGTACGTGATTGGGATGGACAACCTGATTACTGGCGATATGCGGAACATCGAGCATTTGATGCCGGATCCCAACTTTGAATTCAATCACCACGATGTTACGAAATTCGTTCACGTGCCTGGTGACCTGGATTATATCATGCACTTCGCGTCTCCGGCCAGCCCGATTGACTATCTGAAAATTCCTATTCAAACGCTGAAAGTGGGCGCGATGGAACGCATAATTTGCTCGGCCTTGCCCGCGTAAAAAAAGCACGTTTCATCATTGCTTCTACATCTGAGGTTTACGGAGATCCGTTGGTTCACCCGCAAACAGAAGATTACTGGGGACACGTGAACCCGATCGGGCCACGCGGTTGCTATGATGAAGCAAAACGTTATCAGGAAGCGATTACGATGGCATATCACCGTTATCACGAACTGGAAACACGCATTGTAAGGATCTTTAACACATATGGTCCTAGAATGCGCCTCAATGACGGACGTGTATTGCCAGCATTCATCGGGCAAGCGCTTAGAGGGTGAGGATATTACAGTGTTTGGTGATGGTTCTCAGACGCGCGCATTCTGCTATGTGGATGATTTGGTTGAAGGAATTTACCGTTTGCTGATGAGCGATTACGCATTGCCTGTCAACATTGGTAACCCATCTGAAATCACGATTGGTGAGTTTGCTGAGGAAATTATCAAACTAACCGGAACAGATCAGAAAGTAATTTATCAGCCACTTCCGCAGGACGATCCAAAACAGCGTCAACCGGACATTACATTGGCGAGAGAAATATTAGGCTGGGAACCAAAAGTTTCGCGTGAAGAAGGTCTCCGGATCACTTACGATTACTTCCGCAACCTGCCGAAAGAAAGGTTGTACGAAGAGTCGAACCACAGAGGCTTCGAAAGTTTCAGCAGCACAAAATAGCTTACCAATAAAAAATCCCGCTTTTGCGGGATTTTTTATGCTCTTATAAAAGAGGTTCGGCTGCTGCTAAACTTCCATAATTTCTTTTTCCTTCGCATTAAAGATCTGCTCCACTTTGGTTATAAAACCGTCGGTGAGTTTTTGAACGCGGTCTTCGCTTAATTTAACCAAATCCTCTGCAACGCCTTCTTTGGTCAGCTTGCGCAATGAATTGTTAGCATCCTGACGAATGTTACGAATGTTTATTTTCGCGGTCTCAATCTCGTTTTTCGCGCGTTTAACCAATTCCCTTCTGCGTTCCTCATTCAACGGCGGAACGGAAATCCGGATCATTTCACCATCATTCGAAGGCGCAAAACCCAAGTTGCCATTGCGGATCGCCTTTTCAATTTCGTTAATTATCTTTTTCTCAAACGGTCTGATGGCGATAGTCCTTGCATCGGGCGTGTTAATGGTAGCCACATTCTGCAAAGGCGTCATAGAACCATAATATTCAATCTGAAGGCCTTCAAGCATCTGAGGTGATGCTTTTCCTGCACGTATTTTACCCAACTCAATGATAAGGTGTTTGATGGCGCCTTCCATGGTGTCTTTGGCGTCCTCCAGATATAATTCTATTTCTTCCATTATTTTGTAGTAAGATATTGTATTACTGCTAGTTAGATATCAGTGTGCCTACTTCTTCGCCCATTACCAAATCAAACAGGTTTCCGGGTTTGTTCATATCAAAAACGATGATCGGCACATTATTTTCCTTACAAAGCGTGAAAGCCGTCAAATCCATGATTTTCAGATTCTTGGACAGCGCTTCATCGAAAGTCAACTGCGTGTATTTTGTAGCAAGCGGATCTTTCTCCGGGTCAGCTGTGTAAACGCCGTCAACGCGAGTTCCTTTCAAAACCACTTCCGATTCTGACTCGATTGCGCGCAAACCGGCAGTTGTATCCGTAGTGAAATATGGATTTCCTGTTCCCGCACCGAAGATAACAACGCGGCCTTTTTCAAGGTGACGAATTGCCCTGCGACGGATCAACGGTTCACAAACCTGCTCCATTTTAATGGCAGACATCAGACGCGTGTTCATGCCATGTTTTTCAAGAGAGCTTTGTATTGCCATGCCATTGATAACAGTGGCCAGCATGCCCATATGGTCGCCCTGCACCCGGTCAATACCCGATTTTTCGACCGATGCACCGCGGAAGATGTTTCCACCGCCGATGACGATTGCAATTTGAACGCCTACTTCGGCAATTCTTTTGATTTCTTTGGCGTAAGCATCAAGAATGTTGAAATCGATAACCTGGCCTTTGTCGCCTCCGTTAAGTGCTTCTCCGCTAAGTTTGAGTAGTAAACGTTTATATTTTGGTTCGGGCATGATGGTGATGTAGGTGTTTTCGACCGTAAAAATAAGGGTAGGAAGTTAAGATTAACAAGTAATTTATTGAAACTTCCAGCAATACCTGATTTTTTTCAACGATTTGTCCTGCCGAGACTTTCAATGTTTTTACAATTCCGTTTCCGGACGATTTGATTGTGTTTTCCATTTTCATCGCAACCAGCACCAGCAAAGTGTCTCCCTTGTTAATGCTGTCCCCTTCCGCAACAGCAACGGACTGGATCAAACCCGGCATAGGCGCTTTAATGTTGTTGATTTTATTGGCGCTGCTGTTTTGCAAACCCATTCCTTCGAGAAGCAAGTCGAGCTCGTTTTTTGCCTTTGTATATAAATGCTGCCCATTGATCAAAAGGTGCACCGATTTGTCGGCAGCATTGTAATCCAGCACTTCAATGTTGTATGATTTATTTTGCCAAATCGCGTGGTAATGATTTTTGCCAATGGACACAATGTCACCTGTAAAAGGCTTACCGCCAATCGCCCATTGACCTTTATCATTTGAAATGACAAAATGCTCACCAGTTGAAGCCTCAGCATTATCGGATGCAGGATTACCCGAAACGGTTACTTTCAGCATATTGCTTCGCTGTATTCGTGGACAACTTCCTGGTAAAATGCCGTCCAGCTCTTCATAAGTCATGCCTTCAACAAGTCGCATACGGAATGGTTTGAAGTGGTCTAATCCTTTGAAATAATTGGTATAATGTCTGCGCATTTCAAAAACCCCTGCAACCGGCCCTTTCCAGCGAATGGAGAATTCAAGGTGTTTGCGGCAAACGGCCACGCGCTGTTCCATCGTCGGCGGCGCTAGCTTTTCGCCTGTTTTGACAAAATGCTTGATCTCGTTAAAGATCCACGGATTTCCAATCGTCGCACGGCCGATCATAATGCCGTCAACGCCAAACCTGTTTTTGTATTCCAATGCTTTTTCGGGCGAATCCACATCGCCATTGCCAAAAATCGGAATTGTAATACGCGGATTGTCTTTAATCATGGAAATCAATGTCCAATCAGCCGAGCCTTTATACATTTGCACGCGCGTGCGCCCATGCACCGAAAGTGCTTGAATGCCAATGTCCTGCAACCGTTCAGCCACTTCCTGAACATTCTTCGTGGTTTCGTCCCAGCCCAATCTCGTCTTCACTGTAACCGGCAAATGCGTCGACTTGATCACCGCCTCGGTCATCCGAACCATTTTGGGGACATCCTGCAACAGCGCAGCACCGGCACCGCGACAAGCCACATTCTTCACCGGGCAACCATAATTTATATCGATCAAATCCGGGTTCACGCGTGAAGCAATTTCAGCGCAAGACCCCATCGTTTCCACGTCACTTCCGAAGAGCTGAATGCCCACAGGGCGCTCATATTCAAATATATCCAGCTTTTGCACACTTTTTGCCGCATCACGGATAAGCCCTTCCGAAGACACAAATTCAGTGTACATCAGATCGGCCCCATTCTCCTTGCAAACTGCTCGAAACGGTGGGTCGCTCACGTCCTCCATGGGTGCCAGAAGGAGCGGGAAATCGCCCAGCGTTATGTTTCCTATTTTTACCATAACATTAGGGAAGGCCCCTGAATCTTATTTTTAAATTCATAATTAACTGTAAATTTACACCAATTATGCAAAATAGTAACCCGATTCAGGTTGTTTCCCGAGTGCCAGGCTTATTGGGCAGTTTAATGGTTTTGACCGGCTTTGTGTTAATTGGCATGGCCATAGGCAATGTTCTGGCTGTGATGATCATTGCGCTTTACATGAAAGTTGACCCTGACAATATTACAACCATCCTCAATCAGCTGATCACAAATCCTGCCGGCGTAAAAAACGGATGGTATGCGCTCATGATGTTGCAGGGAACGGTCCACTTCTTTTCCTACCTGCTTCCTTCGCTTGTTTTCTGGATTTATATCGAGCGTAAGACGATCAGTCAATTCGATTTTCGTGAAAAACCTGCATTCAGGATCTGGTTACTGGCTTTTTTGCTTGTGTTGGTTTTTATTCCTGCCAATAGCAAATTCATTGAATGGAATGCTGCGATGAAGCTTCCCGATGCTTGGTCTGGTCTGGAACTCTGGATGCGTGAAAAGGAAGATCAGCTTTCGGTCATGACTGCATTCATGACTAATTATACAAAATTCAGCCAGCTGCTAATTGCCCTGGTAATTGTTGTGCTGCTTCCTGCATTAGGTGAAGAAGTGCTTTTCAGAGGCATTATTCAAAGAAAACTTGTGGGCGCATGGCAAAATTACCATTTAGGGATCTGGGTTGCGGCTGCGATTTTTAGCGCCATACATTTCCAGTTTTACGGATTCCTTCCCCGGATGTTGCTTGGTGCACTGTTTGGTTACTTATATTACTGGACCGGAAATTTATGGATTGCCATTCTCGCACACTTTGTCAATAATGGTTTTGTGCTGGTAATGATGTATTTGAATAACATTGGCGTGCTGAACATTAACATTGAAGAAACGAAATCGATGCCAGTGATGCTGGTGGTTTCTTCTGTACTGGTTACAATAGGCATGTTATTTTCTATCCGTAAAGCGGGAGAATCGAAGCGTCATGTGATGGTGACGGATAATGAGTTTTAATTTTTAATTTAATTAATTGATATGGCTGAGCAATGGGCGAAGGCATTCCAGAGCGGACAAGTTATCCGCGCGGAAATTGCACGTGAAATATTAGAGCAAAACGGAATAGCAGCCGTCATTGTTGACAAAAAAGACAGCAATTATCCGGTTTTCGGGATGTATGAAGTGCACGTCCCGGCAGTTGACCTCCCTCAGGCCCAAACGATTATAACGAATGAAGCAGCGCTTAGAGAAGCTGAATAATTTACAGCAGCGGGCAATAACGGCACTGGCTGGGGTTTTTGTGATCATAAGTTGCATTCTTTACAGTGAATTGACCTTTTTACTTCTTTTCTGCACCATAAGTTCGCTCACCCAACTGGAATTTTATAAGCTCCTCGGCCTGGATGGAAATCAGCCGCTGACATATTATGGAACATTCTGTGGCACAGTCATGATGTTACTTGCGTATCTGATAGAACAGGACTTTGTCCCGTTTGAAAATTACTTCATTATCAGTCCGCTTTTGTCCATGATATTTTTTATCAAGCTTTATAAAAAGAATGACCTGAAACCGTTTACCAACATTGGATTTACATTTCTAGGAATCATTTATGTAGCGCTTCCTTTTGCATTGATCATTGTAATGGCCATGCGCGGCGGAGTTTACAATTATGAGATCGTTCTGGGAAGTTTGCTGCTGCTATGGGCGTCTGACATTGGCGGTTATTTTGCAGGGACGAAATTTGGAAAACGGAAGCTGTTTGAGCGCATTTCACCCAAAAAATCCTGGGAAGGCGCGATGGGCAGTGCAGTTTTTGCCGCATTCATCGCATTTGCGCTCGGTTATTATTTCCGTACCTTCGAACCCTGGAAATGGTATTGCATCGGGGCCATAATCGTAGTCGTCGGCACATATGGTGACCTTGTGGAATCGCTTTTCAAGCGGAGCATTGCTATCAAAGATTCCGGGAGTAGTATTCCGGGTCACGGCGGCTTTTTAGACCGGTTCGATGGTTTACTTCTTTCGGCTCCGTTTATCGTCACTTTTTTAAAGCTCTTTTCCTGAGCGCCCGCATTAGTCGGCAAAAAGGGCAATGCCCTGTGAAATAGGTCGTTTGTAAATCAGGAATGAATTTTTTGGTTTGATTTTACAAATGCTTTTGGTTTAACATTGATTTGGAATAACAATTCGGAACGAATGAAAAGGAGTCTTTTTATATTTTTATTAATGCTTGCAGCTTTTACTGGCCGGGACGCTTTTGCTCAGGGTGAACAAAGTGCGATTGTATTTTCCGGAATGGTTGTTGGCGGAAAGACGACTGAAATCTTGCCCGGCGCGACGATCTTCATTGTTAATGCAGGACGCGGAACATTGTCCAGAAGTGACGGTTCTTTTACGATCAAAGTTTTTCCGGGGGACAGCATTGTCTTCGGATATGTAGGTTTCAAAAAGCAATATCACGTTATCCCAAGGAACTATAATTCGGACATTTACTCTGCGATTGTTGCCTTGCGTGAAGACGTTGTAACACTTTCCGGTGTAACCATTTATCCTTATTCGACGGAAGAAGAATTCAAAAAGGCATTTTTAGAATTGAAATTGCCAGATCAGGCGGATCGAGATGCATTAGCAAGAAGCACGGATCCGGATTATATCAACAGAATGGCTGCGCAGGTGCCTAATAATGCACAAACCAATTACCGTTATTCGATGGATCAGCTGCTTTTTGGACGCGAATCATCGGCTAATAAAGGTTTTGCAACCACATTTCCGTTCCTGAATCCGTTTGCGTGGGCTAACTTCATTAAGTCGGTTAAGAAAGGTGATTTGAAACAAAAGGATTGGAGAAAAGACCTCAACGCAGCTCCGCGAGAGAACATTACCAAGCAGGACTTTATCCCGCCAATGCCTGAAAACGAAATCAAGAAAAACGGAAATTAAGACCGGCTTCTCTCGAATTTTTGGAGCTTCACATCTTGTCCGTCAAATGCGGCATAATGCTGCTGCGTAACCCATTCGCCCAGATTAATGTAACGTGATTTTGAATTGACCGGCAGATCCAGCACAAGGTGACGATGCCCGAAAATGTAGAAATCGTGGTGTTGCGCTTGCTCCACTTCCCGGCAATATTGCAGTAACCATTCGTGATCTTCGCCCATAAATCGTTCCTCGCCTTTATTAACATTGGCGATACGGCTTCGCTTAGACCATTCCTGCGCAATCCACATGCCCACATCCGGGTGCACAAATCTGAAAACAGCCTGGAAAAATGAATTTTCAAAAATCTTTTTCAAGAACTTATAGGTGCTGTCTCCCGGTCCTAATCCATCGCCGTGGCCAATAAGCATTGTTTTTGAGCCCTTATTTGAATCAAATGTAAAACTTACGGGATTGCGATAAATGGGCGCGCCAATTTCCTCCGTCAAATAGCCAGACATCCACATATCATGGTTTCCGGTAAAAATAATGAGCTCGATTCCTCGGTCAGAAAGCTCCGCCAGCTTCCCTAGGAGTCGCACAAAACCTTTGGGAATTGCCCTTTTGTATTCAAACCAGAAATCGAAAATATCGCCAACCAAAAAGATAACCTGCGCATCGTGCTGAATGGATTCCAGCCAGTTAACAATCAGTTTCTCGCGCTCGCGGCTCAAAGTTGCGGACGGAACGCCAAGATGATAGTCTGATGAAAAATAGGCGCGGCGGCCATCTTGCAAGTGGATCGTCTTTTTCTCAAAGTGGAAGTTCATGCGGAAGTTTAAATGCGGCGCAATTTACAATGTTCCTTTTAAATGGCACGGCGTGGTTTTTTAAAAGTCTCTTTCTAGATTGCATGCTCTTTAACAATATCAACATGAAAAAATACTTTATTCCATTACTCATAGCGCTTTTTACGGGCATTACTAGCGCATCAACATTTGCACAAGCCGTGAAGAAAATCCCGGCAGACAAACAACGCGCTGCACAATGGCGGCCGGCGCAAGGGCAATATTATTTTAGCCATGCAATGGTTTTTGATTATGAAAACAAACCGGAGCAAACGAAAGGAACGATTACAATTTATCTCGATCCGGTCAGTGGCGGGATGTTGTTCAAAAAAGAAAGCAGCTTTGGCAAAGGCGGGAAGGATTTCGACTTTGTAATTGGCTTTCCGGACGGCAAATACATTTTCTGTGGCGCTGATGAGAACGGTAAAAAAATGAGAATAAACGAGGCCGTAGGCGCATTAAAGCCCGGACCGGATACAAAAGCGCAAGCCAGGGAAGATTTTTCAACTTATTGGCTGCCAACCGGAAATAAGCGCGACGATTTCGGTTTCGAAAGCTCAGAATATGACGTGAGCTACGCGACTTCTGACAACAAAGACAAAGTTTGGTTGACTAAAACACCATTCAGTGTTTATCCGCTTTACGGGCTGGAATTTGTTGAAAGTGCGGTTGCTATGCCGATTTCTTTTGACTTTATGCACGTTCTCGAACCGAATCAGTTAATCGGTGAGATCAATTCCAAGGACACTATTTTGAAGTTGAAAAGTTTCGGGAAAGACCCACAAACGGTGGAGACGAAAGAATATCCGGTGTTTAAGACAGAATAAGAAAAAGCCGGCCTATCATCAGGCCGGCTTTTTTCTTATTCTGCAACAGCTTCTGCCTCTGCACGTTCAGCCTTCACTTCGGAAAGCGGGCGCATATTGGCAGGAATTTCCTGCTCGTCCTCTTCCTTGGTGTATGGGAACACATCCAGAATCGGCGTCAAGTTAATGTCAGTTGTTTCGTAAGGGATCAGGAAATTACGCATGCTTTCATTGATCCTGTCCAATGCCTGCTGAATGCCTTCCGCATTAACAAGCATATAATTGACGATTTTCTTCTCCTTACCGCTCTTTTCATCCACTGAAAAATAGATCACTTTCGCCTTAAACCATTGCTCACCATCCTCAAAAGCAAACAAATCCGCAAGGCGCATGCGGGTAATGCTGGTCACACTAAAATCGCTGGCACCGGTTACGATCTGCTTGTAAAGTCTCGCTTCTGATTCCGTGTAAGAAACGGCGTCAACCAGATAAACCTCATTAATTGTCTTCAGGCTTCCTGCCTCATCCTCTTTTTGATACCGAATTTTTCCTAAATACCAGCTCGCCATAATGTCGTTTGTTTTTCTTTTAAAGTATGCAAATGTAGACGCTTGGTCCAATGCGTGCAAAAAATATAGTCACAAACTAATAATCGATGTCCTGTGCATGCGTTGTGATACCTACTGTTTAACTTGCGAAAAATAATTTCAGAATGAAAAAGAACATTTGGGTCATTGTGATCATGATTATGGCCGGTGCGTTGTCGAGCTGCGGCGTAGGGCGGCAGGTTGCCGATGCCAAAACATTTGGTGATTGCAAATATGACATAGCCTCTGTCGATAGCGTTTATCTGGCAGGAATTGACATCCGTGAATTCAAGAATTTGCGTAGTTTCAGTGATTTTGACCTGGCGAAATATCCTGGTCTGGCAATGGGACTTTTGAGGAAAAATGTGCCGCTCGACCTTCGTGTGAACATTGACATTACCAATCCTACGAAAAAACGCGCCGCTATTAACCAGCTGGAATACAAAGTTTTGCTTACCAATAACGAGATTTTCAATGGTTATCTGAGCCAGTTGATTGAAGTGTTGCCTGGCACATCGCCAACAAGAGTGCCGGTGCGCCTGAACACCAATGCTTATCAGTTGCTTTCCAATGACAAAACCCGTGATGAATTCGTCAATATGGTTATGGCATTAACCGGCAGAGCCGATGCTAAGCCAGCAAAATTTCAAGTAAAGATCAGACCAACACTCGATCTGGCTGGAAAACAAGTTAACTATCCAGGCTACATCACTTTCGAAAAAGAAGTCACAGCCAAAATGGTTACCGGGTCACGTTAATAATTAAAAAGACATTGTTTTGAAGATACTTGTAGACAACCCTTACCTTTTTGAATATTTTAGTCTGGTTCTTATCCTGTTATGCATATTCGGCATTTCATGGTTTTCAGGGAAACTGATTGGACTGAGAAAATGGTCGGGGATTGGGTTAATCATTGTCCCGGTTGTCTATTTTTATCTCATTCTGGAATCGTACACGCTGAATATCCCATTCACGGACGATTTCAACCTGCTCGAAACCATTCACAACTTCCATATTGCGGAAGGTTTCATTGCCAAAATTGAAGTCCTTTTTGAGCAAGTCAATCAGCATCGTTTCGGGTTCGAAAGGACCGTTATGCTGCTTATGCATTTGCTCACGGGGACGGTTAACATTAAAACACAAATCCTGCTCGGCAACTTATTCCTGCTGAGCATTTTGCTTTTGCTTTTCCAATCATTTCGCAAAGAGCAGATTTCCTGGTATTATTTCATCCCGGTTCCTTACGTGCTTTTCAATCTGGTTTATTTTGAAAATGCCATTTGGGGAATCGCCGCCATTCAGAACACACCGCTGATCTTTTTTGCATTCCTGACTGCCTATGGATTGGGGCGCAATGATCAGAAAGGATTTTTTCTCGGCATTATTGCCGCTTTGCTGACCACATTCACAAGCGGCAGCGGCATACTCGTCTGGATCATTGGCTTGCTCATTTTATCGCTTCAAAAGCGTTTCAGACTGTTGTTCCTATGGCTCGCCATTGCAGCAGCAATCCTTATTTTTTACTTCCTGTTCGACTATCAGGTCATTCCGTCGCACACGGGTTCGGTGTGGCCGCATCCGGTTTTCAACCTCATTTTCCTATTTGCTTTCTGGGGCAATGCGTTGTATCTGGATGCTTTGCATCCGCTCGTCCCGTCATTTTATAGTGACATGATTGCCTGTGTTTTACTTGGCGGAGCTGTTATGGTCGTGTTCTGCATTTGGGTTGTGAAGCTTTTTGTGAAGAAAAAACCACTTTGGAGCGACTGGTTTTTGTGGGGAGCAATGATGTTCGCGATGGGAACCGGCGCAATGTTCGTAATCAGCAGACCTATAAGCAATTATGTAATGTATGGAGGGAATATTTTTTCCAGACGATACATGATTTTCGGTGTGGCACTCCTGGCAACCGTTTACGTTTGCGTGATCATTTTAGCCAAAAACTTTAAAGGCGCGAGACGAATTGCGGCCGTTCTTGGCTTGTTAAGCTTCGTGGCGCTGCATTTTGTGAGTTATTATCTATCTATTGCCAGCATCCGCAAATTCCACGAAGATCTTGCTATCGACAGTTTTTATTGGGAAAATCACAAGACGTTCCTTACTGCGGGCGATAACTTCGGCGACATTCCTTTTTGGAACCATCCGACCCGCATGCGTAACCTGATTGACACTTTAAAGAAGCATAATCTGGTCGAATTTGATCAGTTTAAAACATTGCCGCCTTACAAAAGCATCTTGACACAAACGGGGAGCAAGTCGGATCATTTCAAAGGAAAATTTGCCATCAAAGTGGATTATCAGAATAATCTGAACAACATTCCTTCCAAACATTTGCGTTTTGAAGCGCAAGATGCAGCGGGTGAAAAACCACTTTATTTTGTCTTAGCTTCAAAGGAACGCACCATTCTGCTGCCCGCATTGCCGGTCCCCAATTCACCGGACGACTTCCTGAAAACACACGCATATTATAGCTCCGATTATCAATATTCACTGTTCCGGACGAAGCTGCCGGAAGGTTTGTTTGAGGTTTGGATGATGGGAAAAGATGAACTAGGCATCTGGAAATCGTCATTTACCGGCAGGAGTATCTTTTTATGTGATAGTAAAAAATAGCGAAATGCGAATACTCACCTATAATTTGAATGGCATCCGCGCAGCGCTGCGGAATGGTCTGGTTGAATGGTTACAAACTGTTCCGGTTGACATTCTGTGCTTTCAGGAAGTGAAAGCGACACCGGATGTTGTGGATCTTTCCGGTCTGGAAGCGCTGGGTTATGAACTGATCGGCTGGCATGCCGCGGAGAAAAAAGGTTACAGCGGTGTCGCCATGTTTTCAAAAATTCAACCCGATCTCGTTACCGCTGGTTGTGAAATTCCTGCTTATGATGCCGAAGGGCGGATTCTGCGTGCAGATTTTGGCGATATCACCATTCTCAATTGCTATTTTCCTTCCGGAACGAGCGGGGAAATCCGGCAGGGAGTGAAAATTCAGTTTTTAGGTGATTTTTTTGATTGGGTAAATGAGTTAAGAAAAGAGCGGCCTAATCTCATCATTTGCGGAGACTACAACATTGCACACGCGGAAATCGACATTCATGATCCTGTTCGAAACAAGAAAATGTCCGGTTTCCTGCCTGAGGAAAGAGAATGGATGACGAAATGGTTTGGCAGCGGTTATACAGATGCATTCCGGTTTAAAAATCCTGAGTTAAGGGAATATTCCTGGTGGACTTACCGCGCAGGAGCACGAGGCAACAACAAAGGCTGGCGCATTGATTACATTTCGGTGGCCGATACACTGAAAGATCGGATCGTTTCGAGCCGGCAAATAAATGATGCCGTCCACTCGGATCATTGTCCGGTGTGGTTAGAAATTGAATCGCCATATTCGCAGACCGACTCATAAATTTCGTATTTTTGATTAAAGCGAGATTCAAACAAAAGCGTTATGGATATGCCAATGCCGGTAACTTTGAAGATGGGAGACCTGATGAGTGAGGAAGAATTCTTCCAGTTTTGCCAAATGAACGACACACTAGAGTTCGAAAGGGACTCAAAAGGAAATATTATACTTATGTCTCCAACAGGATCATTTACAGGAAAATTTAATGTTCGTTTCATCGCCCAATTATCGCAATGGAATGAAACTGCACAACTAGGCGAAGTTTTTGATTCCTCAACCGGCTTCACATTGCCGAACGGAGCTGTGCGATCGCCGGATGCATCATTTGTGATAAGTCAGAAATGGGATGCGCTCACCGAAGATCAACAGGAAACTTTCGCGCCCATATGCCCGGATTTCGTGATTGAGATCCGCTCTAAGTCGGATGAACTAATGTATTTGCAGGATAAAATGGCTGAATACATTGCCAATGGCACGGAGCTTGGCTGGTTAATTGACCGTTTTGAAAACAAAATCCACATTTACAAAAAAGGCAAATCACCCGCAGTTCTTGATAGTCTGGATGTGATGCTGTCTGGTGAGGATGTCCTGCCTGGTTTTTCCTTAAATCCTGGCGCGCTTCTGAAATAATCGCTGCTCATTCAGATTTAATTTTAATTCATTTGTTTCGTTACTTCTTCATTTACAAGCCTTTTGGAATGCTTTCGCAGTTTACCCGTGAAGGTGATCACCCGACGCTTGCTGACCTCGACTTTGAATTTCCGAAGGATATTTACCCGGTTGGCAGACTGGATGCCGATAGCGAAGGCCTGTTGCTTTTGACCAATGATAACTTTCTTAAAACGAAAGTTTTAGATCCTAAAAACAAGCATTCCAAAACTTACTACGCACAGGTTGAAGGCATTATAACCGAAGAATCATGTGAATTGCTGCGCAAAGGTGTTTCCATTTCAATCAATGGTAAAAAGCATCTGACACTTCCTGCAACCATTTCACCCATTGAAGAACCAGCTCTTCCGGAACGCAATCCACCGATCCGGTTCAGGCAAAACATTCCTGTTTCATGGGTTTCTATCACGATTGGAGAAGGAAAAAACCGTCAGGTGAGGCGCATGACCGCTGCCGTTGGCTTTCCAACATTGCGACTGGTCCGCTGGTCGATCGGGAAAATTTCACTTAACGACAAGGATGGTGATTTTCCTAAACCCGGGGACGTATGGGAAGTTACGGCCAAAGCCGTGCGCCGCGTTTATGACTGATCGGCTCGCGATCGGATAAAACGTCATTGCGGTGTTGCCAAACCGGACAGAAGGGTTAATTTTGTATATATCCTTTTCTCAAAATACGGCTGATAATTGGCAAAGGCACAAAAAGAAACTCCGCTTAATAAACAATACAATCAGATCAAGGCAAAGTACCCGGGTGCACTCTTGCTATTTCGTGTTGGAGATTTTTACGAAACTTTTGGAGAAGACGCGATCCGGGCCTCGAAGATCCTCGGAATCGTGCTTACGCGCCGCAATAATGGTGGTTCGCATGAAGAACTTGCAGGTTTTCCGCATCATTCCCTTGATAATTATCTGCCCAAACTGGTCCGTGCCGGCGAGCGCGTTGCCATTTGCGACCAGCTCGAAGATCCAGCCGCTGCCAAGGGAATTGTAAAAAGAGGCGTAACCGAACTCGTCACTCCGGGCGTTTCGCTGAATGATAATGTGCTGGATATCAGGAAAAACAATTACCTGGCTGCTGTCCACATTGGTTCTGATAATTTATACGGGTTAGCATTTCTCGACATTTCTACCGGTGAGTTTATGACGGCGCAGGGCAATGCGGCGTACATTGACAAGATGCTCCAAGGCTTCATGCCTGCCGAAGTGCTGTTTTGCAAAAGGCATAAGCAGGAATTCAACCAGCTTTTTGGTGGAAAATACCACACATTTCAACTGGAAGACTGGTGCTTTGGCTATGAGTATGGCTACGAGCAACTGATCACGCATTTTCAAACTGCTACATTAAAGGGTTTTGGAATAGAAGCCTTGCCCATGGGCATCATTGCGGCTGGCGTTATTCTGCATTATCTGCGGGAAACCGAGCACAAAGAAGTGGGCCATATCGGACGCATTACGCGTTTGGAGGAAGAAAGATACGTGTGGCTCGATCGCTTTACGGTTCGTAACCTTGAACTCGTTTATCCACAGCAAGAAGGCGGCGTGCCTTTGATTCAGATCCTGGACCAGACTGTGACGCCGATGGGTGCGCGGCTGCTTCGGAAATGGATCGTTTTGCCGCTTAAAGAAAAATTACTCATCGAAGACCGGCTGAACACAGTCGAGCATTTTCTGGATAACGAAGATCTGCATGACGCGGTTATTCAGCATTTGAAACAAATAGGCGACCTGGAAAGGCTTATTTCCAAAGTTGCTGTCAAGCGCATCAATCCGCGCGAACTCGTGCAGCTTAAAAAATCTTTGAAGCAAATTGGCCCGGTTAAGGAGCTTATTTCTGCGATAATTCAGGAAAAAGAAAGTAAGTCTGACAAGAAAAAGGCGGTTAATCCTGCCATTGAGATATTAAAGAAATATGCGGATCAGCTGAACCCCTGCACATTTTTGGTCGAAAGGATTGAAAATGAAATTCGGGATGACGCGCCGATTCTGACAAATCAGGGGCGCATTGTTAAAAGCGGCGTCGATCCGGAGCTGGATGAGCTGCATGCGATTTCTTACGAAGGAAAAGATTATCTGCTCAAACTGCAAAATCGTGAAATTGAACGGACTGGAATCGGTTCGTTGAAAATCGCTTATAATAAGGTTTTTGGTTATTATCTGGAAGTGACGCACGCGCATCAGAATAAAGTGCCTGCGGATTGGATCAGGAAGCAGACGCTTGTCAATGCGGAACGTTACATTACGCCTGAATTGAAGGAATATGAAGAGAAAATCCTGAATGCGGAGGACAAAATATCTTCTATCGAATACCGGATTTTTAATGAGCTGATGCTGACCGCCGCTGAATATGTGAGCACAGTTCAGCAAAATGCATTTGTGATCTCCACATTGGATGCATTAAGCTCCTTTGCGACCGTTGCGCGCAAAAATAATTATGCAAAACCCGTTATTACCGAAGGAAACGAGCTCGACATTAAGGACGGGCGCCATCCGGTAATCGAGCAACAGTTGCCGTTAGGAGAAAGTTATGTTCCAAATGACCTATTCCTTGATGATATGGCACAGCAGATTATCATTATCACCGGACCTAACATGGCCGGTAAATCTGCGTTGCTAAGACAGACTGCATTGATCGTGTTAATGGCGCAAATGGGATGTTACGTGCCCGCAAAGTCTGCGAACATTGGATTGGTCGACAAGATTTTCACCAGGGTAGGAGCGAGCGACAATTTGAGCCGTGGAGAAAGTACATTCATGGTCGAAATGACTGAAACGGCGAGCATTCTGAATAACCTGAGCGACCGCAGCCTTGTGTTGATGGACGAGATCGGGCGGGGGACGAGCACTTACGATGGCGTTTCTATTGCCTGGGCCATTGCGGAATATCTGCATAACCAGGCAGATTGTCGTCCGAAAACGTTATTTGCAACACATTACCACGAATTAAATCAGCTTACAGACGACTTTCCCCGCATCAAAAACTTCAATGTTGCCGTAAAGGAAGTCGATAACAAAGTGATCTTTTTGCGTAAGCTCAAACCAGGCGGAAGTGCACACAGTTTTGGTATTCACGTGGCGCAGATCGCAGGAATGCCGCAGCCTATTGTGTTAAGAGCGAGTGAAATCATGCACCATTTGGAAAAAGATCACGTCACGCATGAGCATAAAAAGCGGGTTAAGGAAATTCCCAAGAACAACTTCCAGCTCAGCATTTTCGAGCCGGCCGATCCGCGCCTGGAAGAATTGAAAGAAAAGCTATCGCTTGTGGATGTTAACACGCTTTCGCCAATTGAGGCGCTTTTGAAACTAAATGAATTCAAGAAAATCGTTCAGAACTAACCCAATACACTTTATAATTTACCTATCAATCTCCTATCCCTTTTTATGAAAAACACAACGCGTTTTCAGTTGATGGCCATGATGTTCCTGCTCTATTTCATATGGGGCTCGTGGTACGGTCAAATGAGTAAATATCTGTTCACCGCGCTCGGGGCAACCGGCGCGCAGGTAGGGAATGCTTATGCTGCTTTTTCTATTGCGCAGATCATCGCTCCTTTTTTCGTCGGAATGATCGCCGACCGTTATTTTGCCGCTCAAAAAGTGCTTGGCGTTTTGAGCCTCGCTGGTGCAGCGATCCTTTTCGTGCTCATCGGCGTTGACGATCCTGACAATTTCTTCTGGATCATTCTGGCTTACTGTATTTCATTTGCCCCAATGATGTCGCTTACGACGTCCATTGCCATGCAGCAGGTGACCAATTCTGAGAAAGATTTTCCTGCTATACGCGTAATGGGGACGGTTTCCTGGATTGTCGTTTCCAACATTATCGGTTATTATGGCTTCGGGGATGATGTGATGATCTTCAAAATTTCAATGGTCGCTTCCGCATTCCTGGGTGTTTATTCATTCTTTTTGCCGGACACTCCGCCAAAGCCAAGCACAAAAACGTCATTCTCCGACATTCTAGGACTCGATGCATTTACCCTTTTCAAAGACCGCTCATTCGCAATTTTCTTCATTTCTTCGCTGCTGATCTGTATTCCTTTATCATTCTATTACGCGATGGCCAATCCGTCTCTTACCGACTCGGGAATGACCAATGTTGAAAATAAAATGTCACTGGGTCAGGCTTCCGAAGTTATTTTCATGCTTTTAATTCCGCTTGCATTCAGCCGTTTGGGTGTTAAATGGATGCTCGTTGTAGGTCTTATTGCCTGGATTATCCGCTTTATCGGTTTCGGTTATGGCGATGTGAACAGCGAATGGCTGCTTTATCTTGCGATCATTCTGCATGGTGTTTGTTACGATTTCTTCTTCGTAACCGGTCAGATTTATACAGACAGCAAAGCGGGCGAAAAATACCGCTCGTCTGCGCAAGGGCTTATTTCTATCGCAACTTATGGGATTGGAATGGGCATCGGATCATGGCTGGCTGGTCTGGTTGCGGACATGTACACTGTAAATGGTGTGAAGGACTGGACAAGCATCTGGATGGTGCCAGCGGGAATCGCGGCGGTTGTGCTGGTGTTGTTTGTATTGTTCTTTAAGGATAACAAAGTGAGAGCTAATGCAGCCGTTGTTGAGGCATAAGTTCTGATTTATCAGCACATAAAAAAACCTGTAAGTCGATCTTACAGGTTTTTTTATGCTTTAACTATATCTCAATAATCGTCGTCATCGTCGTCAGTTCCAATGTTGCGGGTGTAATTTTTTGAACCACCTCCGCCTTTTTTGTAGTCGCCTCCTCCTTTGCCGAATCGGTCATCTGGTTTTTTACCTCCAAATCCGCCTTTATCTCCATATCCGCCGCCGCTGTAACTGCTGCGATCGCTGCTTCTATATCTATCGTTGCTTCCACCGCCTGATGAACCTCTGTCGCCACCTCCGGAATATCCGCCGCCGCCACTGTATCCGCCACCGCCCGAGGTGCTTCCACCGCCTACACTGCTTGGTCTATCGCTGCTGCTGCCTGTTTCAGGACGAGCAGGTCTGTTAAATCCACCTTCTCTTCTAACATCTCCTCTTGGCGCGCCCGCATCACTTCTTGCTTCTTTTTTCTGCGATTCGTTTACTACCAGCGGACGTCCGTACATTTCTGCTCCGTTCAAATTGCTAATGGCCAACCTTGCTTCATCTTCATCAGGCATTTCAACAAATCCGAAACCCTTGCTCTGACGTGTAATCTTGTCAATGATAATTTTCGCGGAGCTCACTGTTCCAAATTTTTCGAAAGCTTCACGCAGTTCGCTTTCCTTTAACTTAAAAGAAAGACTCCCAACAAAAATGTCCATGGAAACGCCTGGTTTTAATTGATTTTTAGGTTATAAATATATTTATTTTAACTGATAAGCTACAACACTGTTCTTGCCAAAAGTCGGCACATAGACGATTTTTTTCACACTGTCGTAACCAATGTCGGCTGAATTCACCTTATCAGCACTTGTATCAAGTAATTTTTGAGTAGTTCCGTCTGACTTTACGTAATAAACTACACCAGCCCAGCAGGAAACAATGTATTCTCCGGGCACAACTTGCTCGATCCCGTCGGTGCTTTTCTCCATTCCCTCAGCCACAACACTCACTTCTTTGGTAGCACTTAGTTTTTTCAATGTTCCCGAATCAGCGATCAACAAATCTGATCCAACTGCCAAAACACCATTCGGTCCGGTCAGGTCTTCAAAATAGGTTGAGATTTTACCGTCCTTGATCAAATGCACTTTCTTTGTGCTTGAATCCGAAACGTAAATGTTTCCTTTCGCATCAATCGTCAGGTCATTTAAAAATACAGCACCTTCAACGGCGTGTTTTTTAATCACTTTTCCTGATTTAATGTCAATCTCAACAACGTCCGTCACATCTGTAACATATAAGGTGTTGCCTTTAATGCCCATTCCTTTCGGAGCGTGAAGGCCTGTGATCCAGTCTTTTGCAATAATTTTTCCATCCAAACCAACTTTTGCAATCCCGCCTTTTCCATCTTTTTCACCTGGTTTTCCGTCAATCAGCGCCACGTATAAAACCTTGCCAGGAGCACTGTAAAAAACGGATTCCGGGATCGGAAGCGATGCATCGGTGGACCAGATCTGAGTGAGGGAATGCTGGGCTTTTACGGACACTGCTCCCAACAAAAGCGCAGCAGATAGAAAAATGTGACTGATTTTCATAAGACTTCGTTCTGTAGATATGTTTAATCTATGAAAGGTCGATTGAGGTTGATATACTTTTGAGATCCTTTAATTTTTTCGATCTCTACTCAAAGCTAAATAAAAATGCCCAAACCAGTTGGTTATGGGCATTTTTAAATTTTTTTCAAATCATTTCTTTTTCTTCTTTTTCGTTGAAGCAACGGGCGGTTCTACATTTTTGGTCAGATCGGCTATCCGGATATTTCTGAATTTGAGTTCTGATCCATGGCCCAGAAACCCTAAATGACCGCTGGTGCGTTTCAGTCCGGGATGTTCCTTATGATCGACAGTTCCGTTTTTACTCGCTTCTGCCAGGTCGCCGTCCAGAATTACTGTGCCATTCAGGGTTACTTTGATCTTCGAGCCCTGCACGCGCACTTCTTCATAATTCCATTCACCCATTGGTTTCAAAAATCCTTTTTTTGCTGGAATAATGCCGTATGCCGAGCCATGATATTGATATTCATGCAAGTCTTTGTAAATGTCGGCGTCATTGTCTAGGATCTGGATTTCAGTGCCCACATAAGCCGCGTCACCTTCCATCGGCGTCCGGATTCCCAATCCGTTGTTGGCGCCAGGTGTCAATTGGAATTCGAAACGGAAATCGAAATCGCTGAACTCGTCCTTCGTGTACAAGTTGCCTTTGCCGCCTTTTTTCGGATCAACAACCAATGCACCATTTTCTATAAAATAATCGGTGCGGTTTCCTACCCATTCAAACATATTTGTTCCGTCGAAAAGAACTTTAAAACCTTCCTTTTGCTCCGTATCGCTTAGTTTAAATGGTTCAGGGCGTTCAATTTCACGCACATACACGTCGCGATAGTTAATCTGGTTGCCATGTGCTTGCAGTTCAATCTGCTCTTTGGCAAAAATCGGCAGGTTGCGGTCCCAATAGTTTTCCAGAATGACATTGTCAACCACATTTTCCCCATTCAACTCCACCGAAACCCGGTCACCGATCATCGTGATGTGGAATGTGTTCCAGTCGCCAATCGCATTGTCAGCCACTTTGGAAGGTTTGCTTTCATTGACTTTGTTATTATAAAGTCCGCCCGAACCCACCTGCGCGCCGACACTCACACGCGATGTATCCCAGATCTGAACCTGAGGCGTTCCACGCAAATAGACGCCTGCATCACCGTCTTTCTGGATTTTCCAATCCACAAACATTTCAAAATCACCATATTGCTTTACTGTGCAAAGGTTGTCGCCGTGTCCCGAGAACACCAGTTCACCGTCTTTTGCGAACCAGTCTTTGTTCGCAGCTTCATCCGCCTTTTTTTGCTTGATAGCAAGGCTGTCTGCGCTCATTTTGCCGCGAGCAATCGGATTTTCAACCAAGCCTTTCCAGCCAGAAAGATCTTTGCCATTAAACAAAGCCACAAATCCTTCACCTTTGGGAAGTTCGGACAAATGTCTTTTGATTGATTCACGCTGATATTCTGCATCTTTTCCAGTCAGCGCACCGCTTGCTTTTGTAAGCATATCACGGATTTCTGCACTGTAAAAACCTTTATTAGCCAATGCGATCGTCATAACAGCTTGCGCAGCCGTCTGTTGTGTTGCAGGATTGTCAAGATATTTTCCTGCAAAAAGCAATGCATTGAATGTTCGGAAACGCGGCAGTTCTTTCAGGATCATTTCCTTTTGTGCATCCGTTTTAGCCAAGGCCATTGCCTCACGAAGCATAATAACTTTGACGGTTGGCGTTTTGGTCGATTTGGTTGCAGCGGAAACATATCCGGTTAATGCTGCTTCGAAATCCGCATTGTCAGTGGTCTTTTCCGCAATGTTCAGCAGTTCATTCGCTGCGCTTGCATCTGTCCAGGCCGATAATGCTGCAACAGCCGCTTTCTTCGCGCTGGCATCACCATTATTATAAGCGATAACCACGGCATTCAATGCTTGTTGTCCGCCAATGCTTGCGAGCACACCCAGATAATTCGATTGCTTATCCGCAGGCGCAGCTTGCATTTCTTTCATAATCAGCGCTGTTTGTGCTTTTGCATCACCCGAACCTTTCACACCAGCAGCAACGGCTTTTTGGACAGCCGCCATTTGCTCAGCATTGCTTACTGTGTTCAGTAAAATGTACATTTGAGGCAAATCACCGTTCGTAGTCAGTGATTTTAAAGCATTATAAGCTGATTTGGACACTTCCGCATTCGGGCTTTTCAGCAAAGCAAACACATTACTAAACTTCGAGCTGGCTTCCCGCGAGGCAATTACATCGATGGCCGCAGCCTGAGCGGAAGCAGGAAGCGCGGGCAATGCCGTGGCAAGCTGATTGACAACTCCTTCACCCTTAATGGTTAGCAAGCTGCTCTTAACTACGGCAACTTCCTCCGCATTTCCGGTTTTCAAAACATTGATCAATGCAGGCAAACTTGCCTCTTGCCCGATTTTTCCAGCTGCCCAAATGGCCGCCATTTTCACTTTCGAGTCTTTTGAAGTCAGCGATTTTTGGATGGCAGGCAATGCATCAGTTGATTTTGCATGTCCGAGCATGGTGATAATCTCAGCCTGCACTTCGGGTTTGGCCTTTTTCATTGCATTCAGCCAAGGCGTTGTGCCGTCTGCCATCAGATATCTTTGTCCAAGCTTCAATGCTGCGGCGCGATATTCCGGGTCTGTGCTTTGCAAGGCGCTTACGAGCACGGGAACAGATTCGCGTTTTTTAATGTCTGAATAAATCTTCAACGCAGCCGAGCGCGTGGGGCCTTGCTTAACGTCAGGCGTGGTTTTGAGCAGCGCTAATGCAGCTTTTTCAGATGCGGCAGCATTGCCGTTTTCAGCCAGCCGGGCAATGTATTTAAGATAAACTGCCGTTGCATCGGATTCGTCGTAATCAAAGTTTGCTTTTTGTGCAGCCGCAAGCAAGATCGGCTCAGAAGAAGCCGCGCCAATTTCAGAAAGTGCATATAAACTCACTTTACGCAAGTTCAAATCTGCATTCACTGCAAACTTTTCAATGGCAGAAGCCGATTCTTTGTAACGGCTGCCGCCTAATGCTTCGATGAGCGCAATCTGCGTACTTTCTGGTGCTCCTTCCAATGCCTGCAACAATGCAGCACCAGCGGCAGGAGAGCCGATTCTGGCTAATGTTCTGGATGCGGGACCGGAAAGTCTTTCGTCTTTTAGATAAGTTTTTAAAACCTCAACGGACTCGTCTTTTCCGACCGTTTGCAGTTGGTAAATCAGGAAATTTTTGCTGTCCGGATCGCTTACTTTGGATAATGCTTCACCATATGCCTCGGCGGCTGTTTTGCGGAAATCTTCTTTTCCGGCCTGAGATGCATAATAGGTAAATCCGCCAATGGCATACTGCACTTTCGTGTTGTCGCCTTTGCCCAAAGGCGTAAGCATGGACGCGATCTGAACGAGTCCTGGTTTTCCCAGCTGACCCAGTTCTTCCATGTTTTTCTTCAATGCGGCTTCGTTCTGAGAAGGAAGTTTGGCCAGCAATGCTTTCACCTTTGTCGTGAGCGCGTCATCGCTTTGCGCCCATGCCTGCGAGATCAACATGCAGAGAGCGAGAATGTTATATAAGTTTCTTTTCATTAATGCTTAGGGATGGAAATGAATGAATGCAAATTTTAAATAAGCCCAATTAAATGGTCCAAGGCCCACGCATGGGTTGGTTAATCAGTCGGTTTGCACCTTCATCGTCAATAAATTCCTGCTTTTCGGGATCGAACTTTAAAGAGCGTCCCAGTCGGAGCGCGGCAAGTCCCATGTTCACGATTGTGCACGAACGGTGGCCGTTTTCTTCGTTAAGCGCGAATTTCTTGCGGTTTTTAACTGCATCCACAAAGTCTGTAACCTGCGGTTCTGGATCCGGGAATGCAGCCAACTTTTTCTCCAAGTCAGGAATGTCTGACTGGAAATTGGGATAAAGCTTGCCCTTCGGGCCTTCTATATAAGCCACTTTTTCGTCTTTTGCTTCGCCATCGAGCACGATCTGGCAGCCATCCGCATAAGTGTAAGTGATTCTGCGCCAAGTTCCCACGGCTTCTGTGTGCTGTTGCGGTGCATCCACTTCCACGCTAACCGGACTTGTATCGTCTTTGCCCAAAAAATATTGGATCGGATCAATGTAATGCTGACCCATATCGCCCAATCCGCCGCCGTCATAATCCCAATAACCACGGAATGTCTGGTGCACACGATGCTCGCTGTAAGGCTTGTAAGGCGCAGGACCGAGCCACATTTCGTAGTCAAGTTCTGCCGGAACGGGCATAGGCGCATTGTTTGTGTTGCCAACCCAATAAAATTTCCAGTCAAAACCCGTGTGCTTGCTAACCGTAACTTTCAAAGGCCAGCCCAGCAAGCCGCTTTGAACAAGCTTTTTAATCGGCTTTACGGGCGTCCGCATGCCGTAAAAATTGTCCTGAAAACGGAACCATGTATTTAATCGAAAAACCCTTCCATGCTGCTGCACAGCTTCCACAAGTCGTTTTCCTTCACCAATTGTGCGGGTCATTGGTTTTTCACACCACACATCCTTACCAGCCCTTGCAGCATCCGCTGCAATGATTCCGTGCCAATGCGGCGGCGTTGCCACGTGCACAATGTCCACTTCGGGAAGCTGGATCACTTCACGATAATCGGAAAAGGTTTTAACGCCTTTGTCGACCATGCTAACGGCAATGTCAAGGTGTTTTTTATCAACATCACAAAGTGCAACGACTTTGGTCCCGGCGTAGGGAATGTGGCCGCGACCCATGGAGCCGGTGCCGACAATGGCTTTGGTAAGCTGGTCGCTGGGAGCAATAAAGCCTTTGCCTAAAACGTGGCGCGGGACAATTGAAAAAGTGGCCAGCGTCGCAAGTGAACCTTTGATAAAGGTCCGTCTGGACGCAGAAGAGCCCGTCTTTTCTTTCATTTGTTAAGGATGTTTAGGAATTAAATTATTAAGTGGTTGGTGAATTTATGACAATAATCGAAATGTAGCAAAGCTGCGTTTCCAATGCGGAACATTAGGCAGTATTTACTTTGGAATGAAATAGTGTTTCTCCTTACATTCCTATAATGTGCTTAAAGCGGGATGTTTCCGTGTTTTTTTCTCGGCCGGACGTCGACTTTATTTTCCAGCATTTCAAATGCGCGGATGAGCTTTTCCCGCGTTTGTTCGGGATAAATCACTTCGTCAATATAACCTCGGTTTGCAGCCAGATATGGGTTGGCAAATTTCTCAGTGTAATCGTCAATTTTCTCCTTCAACTTTTCAGCTGGATTTTCTGCCTGCGCAATTTCACGTTTGAAAATGATCTCAGCCGCACCACTTGCACCCATGACCGCAATTTCAGCCGTGGGCCATGCAAAGTTCAGATCTGCACCAATGTGTTTGGAATTCATCACGTCATAAGCGCCACCGTAAGCCTTGCGCGTGATGACCGTAATGCGGGGAACGGTGGCTTCGCAAAATGCGTACAGCAATTTCGCGCCGTTGGTAATGATGGCATTCCATTCCTGATCGGTTCCCGGCAAAAAGCCAGGAACGTCTTCCAACACCAGCAGAGGAACGTTAAAACTATCACAGAATCTGACAAAACGTGCTGCTTTCTGGCTGGAATGAATGTCGAGGACACCCGCCAAAACGGCTGGCTGATTGGCGACAATGCCAATGCTGCGGCCCGCTAATCTTGCAAAACCGACGACAATGTTCTCTGCAAAATTCTGATGGACTTCGTAGAAACTCTCGCTGTCAGCAATTTCCGCAATGACTTCCCGCATGTCGTAAGGCTGGTTTGCATTGTCGGGAATGATGCCATTAAGCGCTGGGCGTGCCTCGTTTGTGGCGGTGTAAGGAAGCCGGGGAGCGTTTTCTTCACAGTTCTGCGGAATGTAGCTCAGCAGTTTTTTGATGCCAAGCAGACATTCAACTTCATTGGGAGAAACAAAATGGGTTATGCCCGACTTGGTCGCATGCGTCATTGCACCGCCTAATTCCTCCGCCGTAACGGTTTCATGTGTAACGGTTTTGACAACATTAGGGCCGGTGACAAACATGTAACTCGTGTTTTCGACCATTGAAATGAAATCCGTAATCGCAGGAGAATATACGGCACCGCCTGCGCAAGGCCCCATTACGGCCGAGATTTGCGGAATAACGCCGGATGCCAATGTGTTTTTGTAAAAAATATCTGCATAACCAGCCAGCGAAAGCACGCCTTCCTGAATCCGCGCGCCGCCTGAATCATTCAATCCGATCAGCGGAGCACCGTTTTTCATGGCCAGATCCATGATTTTGCAAATTTTTTCAGCGTGTGTTTCAGAAAGTGAGCCACCGAAAATGGTAAAATCCTGGGCGAAAATGTAAACCAGCCGGCCATTGACTTTGCCATATCCGGTCACGACGCCGTCGCCCAGATAATGTTCTTTGTCCAGCCCGAAATCTTTGCTCCGGTGCATGACAAACTTCCCGATTTCTTCAAATGTGCCCTTATCGATCAGCACCATAATGCGCTCGCGGGCGGTTAATTTGCCTTTGGCGTGCTGCGCGTCAATCCTTTTTTCACCTCCACCCAAATCGGCCTCAGCATTTTTACTGTCTAAAAGTTCTTTTTTTGAAGTCGAGGAAGATACTGATCCCATGTAATACGGACGATATGGTTACATTTGTTCTTGTAGAGATTATAAATATAGTGTCATTTTACTGATTCGGGAAATTATTGCAACTTATGAGGCAGATCGGATTGTGCGCGTTCATTTTTGCGGGATTGACATTCATTCTGGCAGGAATTGTGAAAGCGCAGCCGACCGGCGGACGAAGTAAACTTGATTTTCTGCAACTGCCTGCCCAGGCCAAAAGCACCGCTATCGGGGCTAATCATCTGACTGTCTCGGGCAACGATCCTGCTCTCTTTCTTCAAAATCCTGCCTTGCTGGATTCTTCCAAAGCCAATAATGTTTCGGTTAATTTAATGCCTTACCTGGCCGATACGCGGTTTGTAAATGCAGCTTATGCACGGCGGGCTGGCAAATCTGCTGGCGCTTGGGCTGTGGGATTGCAATATCTGAATTACGGAACACTGGTTGAAACGGACGACATTGGGAACGTGATAGGGGAATTCAGGGCGGCGGATTATGGAATTGCTGCTGGCTATGGGCATACAATCGGCGCATTTACCGTTGGCGGGACCATAAAATTTGTCGGGTCTTCTGTTCAATCTTATAATGTAAATGGCTTATCGTTTGACTGGGGTGGCGTTTTCAAGCATCCGCGTCAGGATTTGACGGTTGGTTTTGTGGTCAAGAACCTGGGATTTTTGAAACAGAATTATTCGAGCCTCAGTAACCCGACTTTGCCGCTGGATGTCCGCGCAGGCTTAACATTCAAGCCGCAATATATGCCAATTCGGGTTTCGGTTACGGCGCATCATTTGAACCGGTTTGACATGGTTTACAATGATCCGAACCTCTTTTTTACATATGACAACAGCGGCGTGAAGATCCCAAAAAATGTCGGATTGGCTGAGAAGCTAGGTCGCCATCTTTCCCTCGGCGCTGAGGCGCTGATCCATCCCAATTTCAGGGTTATGCTGGGTTACGATCACTTGCGCAGACAAGAACTGCGACTTGCTAACAAAGGCGCGTTAGCAGGGTTTTCCTTCGGCGCATGGTTGCGGATCAAGCGGTTTGAGGTGGGTTATGGCCGGGCACAATATGTCCCCGGTTTTGGCAGCAGCTCCTTGTCAATTGTGATGAATTTGAAAAATGGATTTGTGAAAGAAGCTGTTAATCCGGCTCGTTAAGCAGGTTTGACGCTTATAAAACCACTTTTCCATGATCCAGTCGCAAGGTTTTCGTAACGCAACTCGGAATTTCGTTGGGATAATGTGAAACGTAAATGAGCGTTCTTTCTGGCGTGTCGCAGATTGCGTCGACCACTGCTTTGAAATATTCGATTGCGTCCGCATCCAAGCCCTGGCAAGGCTCGTCCAGAATCAGCAATGGCGGATTTTTAACCAATGCCCTTGCCAGCAAAACCATGCGCTGCTTGCCTTTTGAAAGTTCTGAAAACTTCTTTTCAATCAATTCGTGCACGTGAAGCAGCCGCGCAACTTCGTGGACCCGCTCGATCTGCGAGTCTGTGAGTTTTTTGAAAAAAACACCAGTGGCATCGAAAAAGCCTGAGGCAATGGTTTTAAACACGCTTGTTTCGCGCGGAAAATACAAATGCAGCTCGGGTGAAACATGGCCGATTTTCTGCTTTATGTCCCAAATCGAAGCGCCTATGCCGCCACGTTTCTTATCAAACAGGTCAAAATCGTTGGCAAAGCGCTGCGGGTTATCAGCTGTAATAATGCTGAGCAATGTTGATTTTCCAGATCCATTCGGCCCGGAAAGCGCCCATTTTTCACCTTTTGCAACTTTCCAGTTCACGCCATCCAGGATCTGTTCTTCGAGATAACGCACCTTTATATTTCTCAGATCAATTGCATTTTCAAAATCGCTATGCGCAGGCTGCCCAAATTTTGCCAGTTCTTGCGCATCAGGTTTTAGGTGATGCGATTCGCTGTGGCCTTGCTTTTTATAAGCATTAATGTCTTGAATGTTAGTCACTTGTCCAGCTTCCAATTCTAGCACGTGCGTGATGCAGCCGGGAATTTCAGAAGCTGTTGTAGCCATAATGATCGTGACGCCGGATGCTGCTAACGCGTTTAGCGCATTCCGTAAAACTTCTCTCGAATGCACGTCCAGACCACTGAATGCATTATCGAGAATCAGAATTTCGGGATTTTTTAATAATGATTTTGCCAAAAGCATCCGCCTCGTTTCCCCATTGGATAATGTTACAAACGGATGGTCGAGCAAGTGCGTGACGGACAGTAATTCTGAAACGCTCTGCAACTCTGCTTCGCTTACGTGCGTTGGGGCCAATTCCACGGAAGCATCATTCACAGTCCCAACAGGTTTGAGCTGATCGGTTAAAATAGCGCGGACCGTCGGAGCGCGCTCGGATTCGTAGGCGTGAAACCGTTGCTGATAATATTCAGCGCCAGCGCTAACAATGCGATTGAATGAGTAATCATTTGAAACAAGCTCAATTGCCTGCCTGAGCGGGGTTTGCAAATTGAAGCTGACCTTTCCTTTTGAAACGGGCCATTTCCCAGAGATGATGTCAAGCAAAATGGTTTTTCCAGATCCGTTGGGCCCAATTACAGCCCAATGTTTGCCTTTTTCAATATCCCAATTTATGTCGGATAAAACAGTTGTATTGTATTTGCGGGCCGAGACGCCCAGAAGAGAAATCATTGTCATAAAAGCACAAAATCATTGAATCGGCAAAGATAACAATGATTTTATGAAGACCTTACTGATGCAATTCCATATTGAATTCCTTCACCATTGCATTGGTAAAGGCTGATAAATCGTCGGTTGTCCTGCTCGTTATCAAGCCGTTATCTGTTACAACTTCCTGATCGATCCAGCGCGCGCCGGCATTTTCAAGATCGTGCTTGATGGAAGCATAAGAGGTTACAATTCGTCCCAGCACCACATCGGCGTCGATCAGAATTTGCGGCCCATGGCAGATTGCGGCTACCGGTTTTCCAGATGAAAAGAAAGACTTTACGAACTCGATTGCACGACTATCCATCCGCAATGCATCCATTCCCATAACACCGCCGGGTAATAATAATGCATCGTAATAATCAGCGCGCGCCAGTGCGAGCGGCACATCCACATTGTGTCTTTCGCCCCAATCAAGATGATTCCAGCCTCTGACAATGCTTTTGTTCGGAGAAATGAGGTGCGTTGTGGCACCTTTCTGATTTAGGACTTTTCTGGGACAGGTCATTTCAACCTGCTCAAATCCATCTGCAACCAGAATTGCAACTTTGCATGAATTTAATGAATGTTCCACGGGATTGGTCTCGAATTAAAGGGTTAGATTATTTAGATAATAAATTGTACAAAAATTATGCCAATTTCCTATCCGTTAATTCCCGTTTGATTTTAAATACAATCGTTGCACCGAAGCCACAGGTGTGGAAATGCGTTTTTAAAAGTGTGATTTGTATAAAAACAAAACGAGCGACATTGCTGCCGCTCATTTGAATATAAAGATTTCTGGATATTAGATTTCCACTCCGCCAACATTTTCGAAGATGAGGTCACCATGTGAATTAAGCTCCATCATGATCACTGAATCCTTGGCAACCTGGCCGCTCAATATGCCTTTTGAAAGCTCATTAAGAATGCGTCGCTGCATCACCCGTTTCAATGGTCTTGCTCCAAATGCCTGATCAAATCCGTCTTCACCGAGTTTTGTAAGCGCTTCGTCGGTCGCATCGAGCGTAATGCCTTGTTCGAGCAACATTTTCTGAATTCCTTTGAATTGAATGTCTACAATTTTCCGGATATTCTTCATAGTAAGCGGCTCAAACAGCACGATCTCATCGATTCGGTTCAAAAACTCAGGTCTTACCGAAGCTTTCAGCAGATCAAGGACAGCCTGTTTTGCTTCTTCCACAACCAATGTATGGTTCCAGCCTTCGTCTTCTGCGAATTTTTCCTGGATAATGTGGCTTCCAATGTTGGATGTCATGATAATGATCGTGTTTTTGAAATTGGCAACACGGCCTTTGTTATCCGTCAAACGGCCTTCATCGAGCACTTGAAGCAGAATGTTCCAGACATCCGGATGACCTTTTTCAATCTCATCCAACAAAATCACACTATATGGTTTGCGTCGAACCGCCTCGGTCAACTGGCCACCTTCATCATAACCCACATATCCCGGAGGCGCACCCACAAGCCTGCTTACTGAATGCCGCTCCTGATATTCACTCATATCGATCCGCACAATCGCATTTTCGTCGTTGAACAGATATTCGGCAAGCGTTTTTGCAAGCTCAGTTTTTCCGACACCGGTTGGTCCAAGGAATAGGAAACTGCCGATAGGGCGTTTTGCATCCTGCAAACCTGCGCGACTCCGGCGCACCGCATCTGCAACCAGTTCAATCGCTTCATCTTGTCCGGCAACGCGGTTATGCAGGTGACTTTCCAGTTGCAGCAATTTCTCACGATCGCTTTGCAGCATTTTGCTAACCGGAATGCCCGTCCATTTTGCTACGACCTCGGCAATGTCTTCCGGCGTAATTTCTTCTTGCATCAGGCTTTGCGAATCCTGCGATTTTTGAAGTTTCGCAAGTTTGCTTTGCACCTCAGGAATGCGTCCGTAACGGATTTCGGCTACTTTTCCAAAATCCCCGGCGCGTTCTGCCTGTTCCGCTTCGAGTCTCAGTTGCTCGCTTTGTTCTTTCAAAGTCCGCACTTCGTTCACCTTGCCTTTTTCATTTTCCCATTGCGCTTTGAGCACATTTCTCTCCTGGCTAAGGTCTGCAATTTCCTTGTTAAGGACTGTTTCTTTATCCTTGTTATTCTCACGACGAATCGCTTCGCGTTCAATTTCAAGCTGCATAATGCGGCGGTTCAACTCGTCCAGCTCTTCGGGAACACTGTCCATTTCGAGTCTGAGTTTAGACGCTGCTTCATCCATTAAGTCAATGGCCTTATCGGGAAGGAACCGGTCGCTAATGTAGCGGTTGGACAATTCCACGGCAGCAATCACGGCATCATCCTGAATCCGGACACCGTGGTGAAGCTCATATTTTTCCTTGATACCACGCAAAATGCTGACCGCATCCGGAATATCTGGCTCATCGACCATTACAGACTGGAACCGGCGTTCGAGCGCCTTATCCTTTTCCATATATTTCTGATATTCCTTCAAAGTCGTCGCACCGATCGCATGGAGTTCACCGCGGGCAAGTGCTGGTTTCAGCAGGTTTGCAGCGTCCATTGCGCTTTCACCGCCACCGCCTGCGCCGATCAATGTATGGATCTCGTCAATGAAAAGGACGATTTCTCCTTCGGAATCGGTCACTTCTTTGATGACTGCTTTAAGCCTTTCCTCAAATTCACCTTTGTATTTCGCACCGGCAATCAAAAGTCCCATATCGAGAGACACAATGATCTTCGATTTTAGGTTTTCGGGCACGTCGCCTTGCACAATCCGTTGCGCAAGTCCTTCAACAATAGCGGTTTTACCAACACCCGGCTCACCTAAAAGGATCGGGTTGTTTTTTGTCCTGCGGCTCAAAATCTGTAAAACCCGCCTGATCTCCTCATCACGGCCGATCACCGGATCTATTTTTCCGGCTTTGGCTAATTCATTTAAATTCTTGCTATAACGTTCCAGCGAACGATATTTAGCTTCTGCATTTTGATCTTTCACGGGGTTATTTTTTCCTCTAAGTTCTTTGATCGCATTAATCAATTCTTTCTCTTTAAATCCTACCTCTTTCATCATGCTCGCTGTGGAATCTTTTCCGCCCAGGATGCCGAGAATTAGTAGTTCAATGCTGATAAATTCGTCGCCGAATTCTTTCAGATAATGCTGTGCTTTGGCACTTGCCGCAGCCATATCATTGCCCAGATAGGGCTGGCCTCCGCTGACACGCGGATAACCGTCTAATATTTTTTCCAGACGTGCATTCAGCACATCAGGACTGATGTTCAGTTTGTTAAGTAAAAACAGGGATGTGTTAGGGTCTTCTTCCAGAATGGATTTGAGCACGTGGCCCGTTTCAATGGCCTGTTGCTGATTTCCCTGAACCATTTGCGCAGCATGCTGGATAATCTCCTGCGCCTTGATTGTATATTGGTTAAAGTTCATGGCGATGATAATTTGTTAACACTATCATGCTTATAAAAAATTACATGCCGGTCTGGGAAACCGGAAATTTTGGCATCAAAAGTTGAGAATTCTAATTTATCGAGACAAAATGTCTTGAATTGAAAGCGGAAACAGCGAAAACTGCATGAAAAAGGGAAGCTGTTGTTGGCTTCCCTTTGCATTAACTATTGAATTTCGATCTGGGTTTTTAACAAATCGTCGAGTGTCTCGCGCCGTCTGATCAGTTTCGGGATTCCGTTGTCAACTAGAACTTCGGCTGGGCGAATGCGTGCGTTGTAATTGGAACTCATCGTGAAGCCATATGCGCCTGCATTCAGGAAGGCGAGTGTATCACCAGGCCTCACCTCGGGCAATGTGCGGTCTGTTGCAAATGTGTCCGTTTCGCAAATGTAACCCACTACATTATAAACTTTTGGCTCGCCGCCAGGATTGGTCAGATTCAGAATGTGATGATATGATCCGTACATCATCGGGCGAATCAAATGGTTCAGCCCGGAATTTACGTGGACGAAGTTCCGCGCGGGATCTTCCTTAACAACTGTGGTGTCTCACGAGTAAATAGCCGGATTCACTCACCAGAAATTTACCGGGTTCAAACCAAAGCTGCAACTCGCGGCCATATTCACCACAGAATTTTGTAAAACGTTCTGAGATTTTCCGTCCCAGCAAATCCATATCCGTAATGGCATCGCCTGGAAGATAGGAAACTTTGAATCCGCCGCCTAAGTCGATGATTTCGAGGTCGGGAAAGTGTTTTGCTGTTTCAAAAAGTATGTCGGCAACCTGTAAAAACGGTTCTGCATCTTTAATGTCAGAACCTGTATGCTGATGCAGGCCAACGATCTTGATATTATATTTTTTAACGACTTCCAGGATTTGATCCAAAAGCAAAACCGAAATGCCAAACTTCGAATCGGCATGCGCAGTCATTATTTTGATGTTTCCGCCGGCCGCAACATTGGGCTTAATGCGGATCAAACAAGGTTTTGTATTTCCATAAGTCTGGCCAAACCATTCAAGCAACGGAATGCTGTCCACATTCACAATCGCGCCAGCATCGACAGCGGTTTTTACTTCCTCAAAAGGCACACCGCTTGGCGTGAAAGTGATCTGGTTTGCCGCATAACCAGCCAGCTTGCCCATTTCCAATTCGCCCGGCGACACAACATCCAGTTCCACGCCAATTTCACGCATTAAGCGCAGAATCGACAAGTTTGTGTTGGCTTTACAGGCGTATTTGATTTTCATATTAATTCCAGCAAAAGCGTGCTGCAACTCTGCAACTTTCCGCTTGATCGTGGCTCCGTCATAGACGTAAAGCGGGCTGCCGAATTGTTCAATTAACTGATGTGGATCGATTCCTTGGATGTGATATGTATTTTGCTCCGAAAGTTGCATGGGCAATGAAATGGATTGTCAATAAATCAATGTAGGGTGTTATTTGCAGTATTTGTCAAGATATGTTTCCATTTCCTGTTGCAGCGTCTGCGCTTCTTTTTTTGCTTTTGCGGCGAAATCTGTGTCACTGCTGGCGTAGATAATGCTGCGCGATGCATTGATCAAAAGTCCGCAATGCGCATTCATCCCAAACTTGGAAACTTCTTCCAGATTGCCGCCCTGCGCACCAACGCCGGGCACTAACAAAAAGTGATCCGGAACGATTTCACGAATTTTTTGCAATTCCAGCGCCTGCGTTGCGCCAATTACATACATCATGCGATCCGCTCCCGCCCAGGATTGCGATATATGCAGCACATGTTCGTAAAGCTCCGTTCCCAGTGAATCAATCCGTTGAAAATCAGTGCTTCCTGGGTTTGAGGTTAATGCAAGCAGTATAACCCATTTGTTTTCAAATTCAAGAAACGGAATTACCGAATCGCTTCCCATATAAGGCGCGACAGTTACAGCATCGAAGTCGAGGCCGGAAGCCGACGGGTCAAAAAACGTCCTTGCGTAAAGGCCGGACGTGTTTCCGATGTCGCCTCTTTTTGCATCTGCAATGGAAAAGTGCGTTTTGGGAATGTATTCAAGTGTTTTTTGCAAACTTTCCCATCCTTTTGCCCCGGACGCTTCGTAAAAGGCAGTGTTGGGTTTGTAGGAAACACAAAAATCCGCGGTGGCATCAATAATCTGTTTATTGAATTCAAAAACCGGATCCGGATGGCTTTGCAAATGGGCAGGGATTTTCCTGATATCTGTATCCAGTCCTACACACAAGTAGGATTTTTTCTGGGAAATTTGTTCAAAGAGCGCTTCGTAAGTCATGAATTCGGAAATAATGCGCCGAAATTACAACCTCTATCAATAGATTCATAAATTTGTCTGAATATTAAGACATCCCATATAACCAATAGAAACATTATTTCCATGCAAATTCGAGAAACGTCCATTGCCGGTTTAGTTGAACTTACCCCACGTGTTTTTAACGATGAGCGTGGAATGTTTTTTGAATCTTATAATGAGCAGATTTTCAAAAGCTTAGGCTTGCCAACCAATTTTGTGCAGGACAATCAGTCTTTTTCAAAAAAAGGCGTTGTAAGAGGCCTGCACTTTCAAAAAGCTCCTTTTGCGCAAGGAAAGCTGGTTAGGGTTATTTCCGGTAAAGTGCTGGACGTGGCCGTTGACATTCGCCCTGAATCACCAACATTTGGAAAGCACGAAATATTTGAATTGAGCAGCGAAACAAATAATATCGCTTACATTCCGGAGGGTTTTGCACATGGATTCGTAGCGCTCGAAGACTCAATCTTTTCTTACAAATGCACGAACATTTATAACAAAGAATCCGAATCAGGCATTTTGTGGAATGACGAGGATCTGGCAATCAACTGGGGCGTTGAAAATCCGATCGTTTCAGAAAAAGACATTATTCTGCCCACTTTCAGATCACTTTTCGGCGACCTGAAAAACAGTTAATTATTTCTCAAAAAGCTCTTCCAGCGCCTTAGAAGCAACTTTTTTAGCGGAGTTTGGATTTTGCCCGGTAATAAGCCTTTCATCCATTTCAATGAATTCCATAAAAGGAATCATTGATTTGGTGTAATGCGCGCCGCGTTCTTTCAGCTTGTCTTCCAAATGATAAGGCACTTCACTGACAAAGCTCATGAGTGTTTCCTCCACATTCGAAAACCCGGTAACATATTTGTCCTGAATAAGCCAGGAACCGTCTGAAAGCTTCACATTTAGCAGGCCGCAGACACCGTGGCAAACGGCTGAGACCATTCCATTCCGCTCGTAAATCTCTTTTGTGATTTGTTGTAATGCAGTGTTTTCGGGGAAGTCCCACATTGCGCCGTGTCCGCCAGTGAAGTAAATCAGGCGATAGTCAGTTGAATGCACATCGGCAGGCGCGAGTGAATTTTCCAGCTTGGAACGGAAAGTTGCGTCCTCCCAATATTTTGCATTGCATTCATCTTTGAGATCGACGCTGCGTTCATCCAGCGGAATTTTTCCTCCCAACGGACTTACAATGTCCATCAACACTTTGCGTTTGCTCATGACATCGTAGAAATAAGTCAGTTCGCTTAGCCATAAACCAGTCTTACCTGATTTGGTCGGAAATGTTTCGTGGTTGGTGCAAACGATCAGGACTTTCATACAATCTACCGAAGTTACTGGCAGAAAGATAATATAAAATCGCAGTAGTTTCCAGCGTTCGGGAATGTTGCGGCTTAATTGAGCAGCTGATTTTTATAAGCGAAAGCAACTGCTGCCGCAGTGCTTTTGGTTCCTGTTTTTTCCAAAACCCTTAACCGGTGACCCTCAACGGTGCGCACGCTGATGAAAAGTTTGTCACTGATTTCTGCCGTAGAAAAACCGTCGCATATGAGTTGAAGCACTTCTTTTTCCCTTGAAGAAAGGGCAACATTAGCGGCATTTGGGAAAAAAGGATGCTTGTTAACCTGGCGGGTCACCATTTTGCGGTGCATGGCTTTGGAAACGAAGTCGTTGTAGTAAAATCCTTCTTCGTCTACGCGCCGGATTGCTTTTTCGACTTCATCCGGGCTTGTATCTTTTAATAAATAACCCTGAACGCCTTTTTCAAGCATGTGGATCACAAAACGATCTTCGTTGTACATGGAGACCACAATGACTTTAATGTTCGGGAATCTTTCAAATGCAGCTTCCGTGGCCTGAATTCCGTCCATAACCGGCATCTGGAGATCCATGAACACAATGTCCGGTGTGTTTGCAGGCAAGCGGTCGAGCAATTCCTGGCCGTTTGCTGCTTCTAATACAAATTCGAAATCCGGAATGCCACTCAGCATAGAGATAAACCCTTTTCTGAATAATTCGTGGTCGTCGGCAATTCCAAGTTTTAAGGTTTTCATAAGTTTACTAAATGTTCACGCGCTCGCGGCGGAATGGGTGCAAAGGTTCTGGTTTGCTGTCTGAAATCGCAACCATTGGGATTTGTGCAAATGCACATGAGCCGCCTTTTTCGGGTTTTTCGTATTGGACAGTTCCATCAACAATGGCGAGTCGGCTTTCAATTCCCAGCAATCCTAATCCGGCGAGATTATTTTCTTTTATTTTTTCAGGATCAAATCCAACCCCGTTATCGATTACTTTCAAGCCGATCATGTCATCATTGATTTCCAGGCGAATGTCAATTTTAGAGCAGCTGGCGTGCTTGATCGCGTTATTGACCAATTCCTGCATAATGCGGTAAAGCGTAAGTTCAAGCTTTTGGCCCTGGCGGGGGAAATCCTCTGTATTAGCCTGAAATGTAATGGCGAGATTGTTATCTTCTTCCAATTTATGGATAAATTCTTCGATGGCTTCTATAAGTCCGAAGCGTTCCAATGTTGTAGGCACGAGATCCCGTGTGATCCTTCTGACATGTAAAATGGTTTCTTCAACGAGCGACTGCGACTTTTTCATGATCTGGTCTTCTTTCTCGTTGCCCGAATTGCCAACCATTTTGCCGAGTTGGTTAAGGCTTAATTTGGTTAGCGAAAGCATTGTCCCGATGTCATCGTGCAGATCCTGGGCAATGCGGCGTCTTTCCGTTTCCTCAGAGTTCAGGGCAGTGTCAAGCAGCAGGCGATTGTAATTTTTTTCAATGTCACTGATCCGTTTTTCTTCTTCGAATCTCCGTTTCTGATAGTACATCACGAACGAGATCAAGCAAAATGCCATCGTCAGCATCGCCAGTGAGGCCACGAGTAACGCCCATTTTAACTCTTCACTGTTTTGCATAATCTGCTGCCGAAAAATGATAAATACCAACGCTAATAAACAAGGCACACACGATTTCAAAAATGGTGGGAATGGTTTCGGTTATGCCTAAATCAACCAAACTATTCCAAGTGGCCGTATAATGTAAGACAGGGGCAATAAAAATAAAGCTTGAATAGTATAAAAGTAAACCCGAGCACACCCAGAAAAAGGGGAAAGTCAGCAGGTTAGGGATTTGTAAAGACTTTATTATTTCATAAAAGAACAATAAAATGAGCGTAATAATTAGAACGCCCTCCACTGTTTTTGCAAATAAAACTGCCCTGTGATTATACAAGTCTGTGATTTCTGAATTTGAATTAAAAATGTCCCAGATTGTAAAAATCAGAAACCCAATCATCGAAGCAATCAAGCCCTTTTTAAATAACGGGGAGTTAAACTTGAAGTAGAACATTCCGCTCAGCATTGCGTAATTAATAGGAATTCCGAGATTAAAAAGTATAATGTTGTTTTCACGTCTTGCGGCTGCACGAAGCATTAAAATGTCGATAATGAGCTTGGCAATTAAATAGAATAACAACAGCTTAAACGACGGATCCCGATATGCTTTCCTGATTATAATAAGTGTTATCGGTAATAGTGTGATGAAAACTGCAACGCTTCCGAGTGGATTTCTTGAACAATATGATAGGTATATTTCAAGCATATAGTGTGTGTTTTATTGGTGCCTAACATTGGCTTGGGCAAAGAGGACCGCCTGTCATGACCTCCTTTTGTGCAGGCATATCTTTTAAACCTCCCAATTGCGCGCTTCTGATAATGTCATTGCCGTCTGCGTCAACTGGAACAAGCACGAGGCGGGAAGTTGGTTTTAAGTTTCCACGACCCAGTGCGGCTTTCTCGGCAAGTGTGTCATCTTCTTCGTCCGTCAAGCCGTAATACATGCGGAAGCCTACGCAATTGTCTCCATGCGAACGGATTAGCTCATTAAATGTGTGGATTCCAAAAAATTCTGCTTTCACATAATTCTCACCGCGGGACATAATATCGCGTTCTCTTTTTTGGAACGGGGCAGTGATAAGTAACGCTTTTTCTGCCGAGATCAGCTGGCCTTCTTTGCCTGTAAATTTCCGTGATTCCATAAACTATTTTAATGAATTAAAGAATTTCCTGTTACTTGTAAATGTAGCCACGGGGCATCTGATCACCAAGCAGATCGCATTGTATTGAGTAAACGGTTTAGTTGTAATTATCTGTTTTTCAGGTTGTTTATAGAATGTTGTCAAGACAAAACACGTAATATTACCTATGACATCGAGGAGTATTACGAAGCGGACTGTCGCGCGTTACGTGAAAGAAAAATCGGGGATAATCACGCTAAAATCAGAAGAGGAGTGAACATACATTTGTAAAGCGTTAAGGGAAATCGTTCAAAGGATTTTTCTGAAAAGATTAAAGGGTTAGGTTAACATTCGAAAGCCGTGAGGGAAATCCTTCACGGCTTTTTTAATATCTTGCTTTTTTCAAAATGCTGAGAATGAAACCAACCATAACCATCGAATACTGCCCGAAATGCGGCTGGCTTTTGCGCGCTGCCTGGATGGCGCAAGAGCTGCTCACTACTTTTACGGACGATCTGCTGGCAGTAACGCTTGTTCCTTCGGAAGTTGCGGGGCGCTATATCATCAGTTTCAATGACGATGAATTATGGGACAGGAAGCGCGAAGGCCGTTTTCCGGAGCCAAAAGAGATCAAACAACGCATCAGGGACAGGATTGATCCCGAACGCAGCCTCGGACATTCTGATCGGAAATAAGGCATTAAGGGGGTGAATAGGACAAAATGTCGCTCTGTGTAGACATACAACTGCAACTTTGGCACCTCTCATCAATGCTTATTTTATCTGATAACGCGGCATAATACTACTAATGTGCCGGTGTGTGCTTTAAACACCGTTTTTGTAGAATCGGGACTGGGGAGTGCTCTCAATATTTTTAGAGAAAATAATCTTTGGCACGTAGTTTTTCGTTAGTCTTTTAAACTTGTGAATCTTAAACGCGATAGCTATGGAAAGCAAACTGAAAATACCCCAGGAAATGTTGATGAATATTGATTTTATCAACACAATCAATGGTGGAATGAGTGAGCCCGCTATAAAGCTTGATAGAGGATCGGACGGTTTTGAAGTTGTTGTGAAGGTTCCAGGCATCGAGGTTGAAGATCTTCAATTGGAAGTAGTGAAAGGAAAAAAGAATTCGAACAATCTTAAACTATTTCACTTGTTGCCCATATTTTCTCAGGAGAGTCTGTCCGATGAAGAGCAGTGGAGAACAGTACGTTTCATCAATACATTCGTTATACCCGACGGGGTGGATGTTGAGCATATAACTGCAAAGTATGACGACACTTTGCGTCACCTTGTTTTATTTTTACCTTACGGAAACGAACAAGGCGATTACCACAGAAAGGTAAATATTGAGCGCTGGTAACAGCTAATTTGTACTAAAAAAGGTCACCCGGCAGTTACAACTGTCGGGCTTTTTTTATGTGTCTTTGTTAAAATTTCTTTTTAAAAAACGAAAATATATTCAGTTGGAGCTTATGAATGAAGCACATGCAAATGAATAATGATCAAATTGTATCCATCCAATAGATTATATTAACATAAAGTAAAGATTTGTGTTTTTAGTAAAAAAAGGAGTTGCATATCTGTATCTTAGCTTTCGTATTTTATATATTACTCCTCCAATCTCAACGTTATGAAAAAATCAAATATCTTCGCTTACATCGAGCTCACTAAACTCGTGGAAGAGCTAAAAGCTTCCAGTTCTTCGGTTCAGCTCAAACAAAAATTAAAATCCCAATCTGCATATTTTAATATCATTGAGCCCAGATATTTTTCTGAAAGCCTGATTAATGACTGGGAAGGGATTCTTAGCCTGATCAAACAAAAGGGCGTTAAAGTCAACGAGGAAGGGAAAGTTATTTCCAATGCAGTGAGCAACACAATTGATCACCTTTCGGACAGAGAATGTGAGGTGCTGGTGGATAAAGTTTATACACTTTATGACCAGGTTAAGCGCGAATTTCAATAATTTAAAAAAAGCGGCTCAGGGTATATCCGAGCCGCTTTTCGATGGCAGGCATGTCAACATTAATTGACCGTGCCGCCGTTCCAGACTTCTTTTCCAGGCTGAACAAATGCAAGGCTTCCGTCTTTGTCTTCCGCCATCAGGATCATTCCGTGACTTCCCAGCCCCATCATTTTTCGAGGTGCGAGATTAGCCAGATACAGCACTTGTTTGCCAACAACTTCCTCCGCTGAAAAATGTTCTGAAATTCCGCTCAGCACAGTCCGCTGCTCAATGCCTATATCGACCAATAACTTCAAAAGCTTTTTGCTCTTTGGAACATTTTCAGCCGCTACGATCGTCGCAACGCGGATATCCATTTTGCCAAAATCATCATATTGAATCTCTGATTTTATGGGCGTAACCGTTTTTCCTTCCAGTTCATTCATGCGTTTTGCGTCGTGCAGTTTTTGGATTTGCTTTTCAATAACATGGTCTTCGATTTTCTCAAAAAGCAACTTGGCTTCTGAAACCGGTTGCCCTGGTGCCAGCAGATCAGCGTTTCCTGCATGTGACCAGGTTATATTCTCCATCCCGAGCTGACTCTGAATTTTCGCCGCCGTAAATGGAAGCACTGGCTCAGAAACAATTGAAAGTGTTGCTGAAATCTGCAATGCGATATTCAAAATCGTGTTAACGCGCTCCGGATCAGTTTTGATCGCATGCCATGGCTGCGTTTCGGCCAGATATTTATTTCCAAGTCGTGCAAGATCCATGATCAGCGTTAATGCTTCCCGGAAACGATAAGTTTCCAAAGATTCAGCAATGCGTGCTGGAAAATCCGCCAGATCTTTCAAAACTGTTTCGTCAATTTCCTGTAATGCGCCTTTTGCCGGCACTTTGCTGTCACAAAATTTCTGCGTCAGGACCACCGCGCGGTTAATGAAGTTACCGTAAATGCCGACGAGTTCGCTGTTATTTCTGGTCTGAAAATCTTTCCATGTAAACTCACTGTCTTTCGTTTCAGGCGCATTGGCAGTGAGCACGTAACGCAGCACATCCTGCTTGTCGGGAAGTTCTTCCAGATATTCGTGCAGCCAGACTGCCCAGTTCCGGGAAGTTGAAATTTTATCACCTTCAAGGTTCATGAATTCGTTTGCAGGCACATTATCAGGCAAAATGTAATTGCCTTCCGCCATCAGCATTGCGGGGAAAATGATGCAATGGAAAACAATGTTATCCTTTCCAATGAAATGCACGAGCTTGGTTTCGCCATCGCCATCCGGCTGCCACCATGTTTTCCAGCCCTCATCTGTTCCGTTTTTCTGGATGAGCCAATCTTTCGTTGCGGAAATGTATCCGATAGGCGCTTCAAACCAGACATACAAAACTTTGCCTTCCGTGTCTGACAACGGCACGCTGATTCCCCAGTCGAGGTCGCGCGTCATAGCGCGGGGTTTCAAGCCATCCTTTAGCCAGGATTGACATTGACCAAAAACATTGGTTTTCCATTCAGCATGGGCGTTGATATAATTTTCAATGTCCGGCTGCATTTTATCTAATGGCAAATACCAGTTTTTTGTCGCTTTAAGTATTGGTTTCGCACCGGAAAGCATTGAGCGCGGATCTTTCAATTCCAACGGGCTTAATGTGGAGCCGCAGCGCTCGCATTGGTCGCCATAGGCATTGGGATTGGCACACACGGGACACGTTCCTACGATGTAACGATCTGCCAAAAATTGGTCGGCCGTTTCGTCATAATATTGCTCCGTAGTTTCTTCGATGAATACATTTTTGTCGTATAAATCTTTGAAAATCTCCTGGGAAGTCTCGTGGTGAACCGATTTGCTGGTTCTGGAATAAATGTCAAAAGAAATGCCCAGATCCTTAAATGAGGCGTCTATTTGCGCATAATATTTATCAACAACCTGTTGCGGTGTAAGTCCTTCTTTTTTTGCCCTGATCGTGATCGGGACGCCATGCTCATCTGTTCCGCTAATAAATGCAACGTCCTTACCCTGAGCACGTAAGTAGCGAACGTATATATCTGCCGGTATGTAACAGCCAGCCAAATGCCCAATGTGAATGGGGCCATTGGCGTAGATCAGCGCTGCGGTAACCGTATATCTTTTTGGATCGGAAATGGGCATCTTGAGAATGGGTAATATAAATAGGTTAAAACGCAAAATTAGCAAAAACGCTTTCAGAACCGGGAGTTTGCCAAAGTGTAGGTAAAATTTTATAACTTAAATCATTAATGCTTCATCCATTTCAAGGTTCGAACATGAAAACATACATGTACAAAAGGCTTTTAATGTTATCGCTAATGGCAGCAGCGGCTTTCGGGTGCACGAGCGAGCGGGACGTTGATTCGCAAAAGGAACAGAAACGCTATTATTTCACATAAGCAAGCGAAGGCAGCAATGCCAGGCCTGATCCGGAAGATGAAAGAGAAGCCAGAAACGGTTCAGGGAGATTTGAGAGCGGATTTTGTGGTTGAGCTCAATGAAATGGATGATTTTTCTCCGAGAATAGCAAAGCTTGAAAAGTATCTGCTTGAAATAGAAAGTCTGTGAAATTTTGTTTTAGAATGACGTGCCCTTTTCGAATCTTCACGATTTGAAAAGGGTTTTTGTTGTTATGCAGTGAATTCATTTTTTTACAGCCAACTTTGACCTCGACTATTTGTTTTAGTAATTATGAAAATCCTCATTACAGGAGCCACGGGTTTGGTAGGAAGCGCAACGGCGAAGAAATTTCTTTCAGAAAATCACGAAGTCTTTGCATTGTTCCGGGCTGGCTCTGACCGCAGTTTGCTCGCCGATATTGAATCAAAAATTCATTGGATTGAAGGTGACATTCTGGATATCAGCTCATTGGAGCAGGCTTTCGTGAATATGGATTTCGTCGTGCACACGGCTGCGGTGGTTTCCTTTATTCCCAAGGACCGCAAAATGATGTATAAGGTTAATGTCGAAGGCACTGCTAATGTTGTAAATGTCTGCCTTAAACATAAGATCGGTAAGCTTTGTCACGTCAGCAGCATTGCCGCAATCGGTCGGCCGGATTCGCGTAAAGTTGTTCCGGGACATGACATTACATTGGATGAAAATCACCGCTGGGAAGATTCCCCCGAAAATTCAGAATATGCTAAAACCAAACATTTGGCAGAACTCGAAGTGTGGCGCGGGATCGCGGAAGGACTGAATGCGGTCATCGTAAATCCGACCTTAATCCTCGGAGAAGGCGATTGGCAGAAAAGCAGCACGCAGATTTTCAAATATGTTTACAACGAAAAACCTTTTTATACAGAAGGAATTGCCAATTATGTAGATGTGCAGGATGTCTCAGAAATCGTTTACAAACTGCTGCTTTCTGATATCACCGGCGAAAGATTTTTACTGAATGCGGGAAGCATTTCTTACAGAAATTTGTTTAATACTATCGCCGATGCAATGCACAAAAAGCGGCCGACATTTCAGGTGGGCGCAGGGCTGGCGGGAGTGATCTGGCGTTTCGAAGCGGTGCGGACCTGGTTACTGGGAACAAAGCCGCTTATTACAAAGGAAACGGCACAATCCGCTGCCAGAATGATCAGTTACAACAACGAAAAAGTGACAAAAGCGCTTGCTTACCGGTTTCGGCCCATTGAGCAAACGGTTGCCAGGGTCAGTGAAAGTTTGCTTGGCAAGATTTGAATTACGATAATTTATTTTATAACTTTCTTTTATTAATAGTGGTGCGTTAGCCCTCAAATCTAACCTGACGGTTTGTATGATGGAGAAAAATTTTGGGGAAAGAAAGGATTATATGAAAGAAACATTGCTCAGGTTTGAAAGAATGCTTAAAACAAGTGAGCCGGTTTTTTTTGATTTGGATACTTATGAAAAAGTAACGGTTCACTACATTGAAAAAGGAGATTGGGACAAGGCTTACAAAGCCTGTGAGTTAGGTTTGTCGGATTATCCTTATTCGCTGGACCTGCTTTTAAATATGGTTCAGCTTCATGCCAACCGCGGCGAGCACGAGCTAGCACAGGAAATTCTCGAAAGAGCATCACTTTTTCATCCTGGCGACGTTGAAATCTCTTTTATGCAGGTTGCGATTTCCAATATGATGGGTGAGTTTGAAGAAGCCATCGAAGTCTTGGAAAACCTTTTGCAGCGTGTAGAAGATCAGGATGAGATTTATTTCCAGATAGGGCAGACTTACCAAAACTGGGGTAAGTATGAAGAGGCGATCAAGTTTTATAAAAAATCGCTTCGCAATAACCTCAACAATGAGAGCGCATTATACGAGCTCGCACATTGCCTCGACTTGGTTGGTCAGCTCGAAAGTCATCTCGATTATTATAACGAGCTGGTTGACCGCGATCCGTTTTCGCACCATGCCTGGTATAATCTCGGCATTGCATTCAGCAAATTGGAGCGTTACGAGGATGCGGTTAATGCTTACGAGTACGCAACATTGGTCAAAGACGATTTTGCTTCGGCGTTTTTTCAGCTGGGCAATTCGTACATGAACCTCGAAAAATATGAGGATGCGAAGGAGCAATATCTGCGTGCAATTGAGCTGGAAGGGGAACAGCCTGAAACATGCTGCTGCCTGGGAACGTGTTACGAAAAGTTGGGTGAATACGAAACGGCGATAAAATATTACCGCCAGACCGTAAAGCTTGACAAGCAGTGGGACGATGGCTGGTATGGGCTGGGAATCTGTTTCAGTGAACTGGGACGCTGGTATGAAGCCGTTGGTTTTTTGCGTAAAGCCATTCAAATCACAGAGCTTAACCCGGATTACTGGCTTGCGCTTGCCGAAACAGAATTCAAGGTTGGCAATGTCATTTCAGCATTCGAAGCATTTGAAAAAGCTGCGGAAATAGAGCCGTCCAACCCGGATATCTGGTTGAAATGGTCGCATGTGCTGTTTGAACAAGGCAATTACGTGCGTGCGTGCGATCTTTTGCAAGCAGCCATTGATGAAATGCCGGAAGAAGCGGACTTATATTACCGCATGGCCGTTTATCAGATCCATGCAGGAACATATCGGGAAGCATTGTTGAATCTGGAAACTGGCTTAACACTTGATTACGATGCACACGTGCAGCTTTTCGACTTTTTCCCTGATTTGGAAAAACAGAAAGCATTGTTCCGAATCATTGAGCAATACAGAGATAAATAACTCAGCCAAGATTTTTGTATAAATCAACAAGCTGAGCAGCGATATGCTGGCCTGAAAACTGACTAATATGTTGTTTTCCGGCCGCTGCAAGATCGGTTCTTAAATGGGCATCAGTAATCAGTTTTCTTAGCTGCTTGCTGATGTCTTCTTTTTGATAAGGATCTGCATATAATCCTCCCGGGCCACCAGCTTCTTCAAGGCATGAACCCTTCGCAGCCAACACCGGTGTTCCGCTGTGCAATGCTTCCAAAATAGGAATACCAAATCCCTCATAAATAGATATGTAAGCAAAAATAGATGCTTGCTGATAAAGCGCTGGTAAATGTTCGGTAGGAACATTATTCAGGATCTTAACCCTATTTTCAAGTTTCAAATTCGCAATAGTTTCCTTGATCTTTGGCAGATATTGAGTTGGTTTTCCAATCAAAATAAGCTCAAATTCATCATTATTTGCGTCGGCAAATGCTTCCACCAGTCTGTGCTGATTTTTCCGCTCTTCCAATGTTCCCACGCAGAGGACGTAAGGTTTCTGAATGTTGTAAAGCGCAGTGATTTCTTTTCGTTTTTGCTCGTCAATCGCCAGCTTGAAAATGGGATTGCAATCCTGGTAAATGACCTCGATCTTCTCATTATCAAACGTGGTAAAGTTCAATCAAATCACGTTTGGTCTGCTCGCTGATGGCAATAACGCTGTCGGCGCGTTTACAGGCTGACTGGAATTTATGTCTGTAAATAAGCCGGTCAATCGGCTTGAAGAGATGGGGAAGCCGCTCGAAGATCAGATCGTGAATGGTCACTACTGAGCGGATCCCGGCTTTTTCAAGTCCTTGCGGCAGCTCATTGCTCAATCCATGAAACACATTGATCTCGTCTTGGGAAAGTTGCTTTGTTATGGACGAATAACGCCAGTATGCAGAGAGTTTTTTGTCAATAAATTGCCTCGGCATCCTGATCGCCTCTTCGGGAAATCCGAGAAATAATTTTGCGCGATTTTTGGGCGTGTATGCCAGATAAGCATTTTCTATTTCATGCGTTTGCAGGGCATTAAGCACAAAGCGACTGTAATTTCCAAGTCCGGTCTTATTCGCAAAAGCTCTTTTGGCATCAAATCCAATACGCATAACGGGTGCTTTTCAAGGGTTTCAGAGCAAAAGTCTGTAATTTTGTGGATACCACCGAAAATTATTGGTGCCTATTTTGTGTTCAAAAGGAATGAAGAGAGATAACGTCCAAAAACAGGGTAACCCTAAAAATACCACACTATTACCAACCGAAGAATATCAGTTACATACGCTTGCAAATGGCATTCGCATCGCGCATAAGCAGGTTCCGTACACGCAGATCGCGCATTGCGGGATCATGTCTCGACATTGGCAGCCGAGATGAAATGCCGCATCAGCAAGGTTTGGCGCATTTTTGGGAGCATATGGCTTTCAAAGGAACCGAAAAGCGCAGTTCTTACCACATTATCAACAGGTTGGAGAATGTTGGCGGTGAGCTTAATGCTTACACCACCAAGGAGAAAATCTGTTTTCACGCTTCGGTTCTCGACGACCATTTTGAGAAGGCAATGGACCTTTTGGCCGACATTACTTTTCATTCCGTGTTTCCGGAAAAGCAGATTGAGCGTGAACGGAATGTGATTTTGGAAGAAATGTCGATGTACATTGATTCGCCGGAAGACGCTATTCAGGATGATTTTGACCAGCTAATTTTCCCGAACCATGCTTTGGGAAATAATATATTAGGCACAACCGAAACCGTAAGTTCTTTCGGAAAAGCGGATCTGATGCAGTTTATTAATGATAACATTGACACGGAAAGGATCGTCGTTTCATCCGTAAGCAGGTTGCCGTTTTCAAAAGTGATCCGGGTTGCGGAAAAATATCTTGGAAATGTTCCGCACCGGAAAACGTCACGCATCAGACAAGCGCCGTCGACTTACTCACCATTAAATCAACAAAAAGAACGCTCGATTTCTCAGGCACAATGTGCGATGGGACAGCCGGCATATGCATTGCTGGACGATAGAAGGTTGCCATTTTTCATGCTTGTTAACTTGCTGGGCGGTCCGGGAATGAATTCGCGCTTTAATCTTTCCTTGCGTGAAAAATATGGATTTGTGTACTCGATTGAAGGAAATTACACGCCTTATCTGGACACAGGTTTCATGGGGATTTTCTTCGGAACAGAACAAAAGCAGTTGAATAAAAGCATTTCCCTCATCCATAAGGAGCTGAAACGCATTCGCGAAGTGCCTTTGTCCGTATTGCAACTGCATCAGACCAAGGTTCAGTTAATGGGTCAGCTTGCTATGTCGGAGGAAAGTAACATGAGTTTTATGTTAATGATGGCAAAGAGCCTGCTGGACACCGGACGCGTGGATACATTGCCTGAAATCTTTTCTGAAATCGAGCAAATTACCGCATTACAGTTACAAGAAATCGCGCAGGAAATGTTCAAGGAGGAGAATTTCAGTTACCTGACTTTTCTCCCCGAAGACTAAGCGCGGCTAAACCTGCGCTTCGGCTTTTTCTTCTGCTCTGTAATATAATGTTGAAGCATTCTCCGGCCGAAGGACAGATTTCGCAGCCTGATGAATGTCATCTGAGGTTAGGTTTCTGATGATTTCCGCATCTTCATTAGCCCATTCCACGTTGCCTGCATTGGCGGCAAATGCCAGGTTCATAGCGCGGTTAAGCAGCTCGACTTCTGAAAACGCAAGTGACGCTTCTGATTGGTTTTTGACCTTTGTCACTTCTTCATCAGTGGCGCCATTGGCAACGATTTCCTGTAAAATTTCATTTACAGCCTTATCCGCATCTTCCAGCGTAACATTCGGGTTGAGATTGCCTTTGATCAAAAGTAATCCCGGATCAAGCGAAGAAGTAACACTGGCGCTGATGCTGTTGAAAAGCGATTTGTCTTTCAGCAAACTTTGATAGAGCCTCGAAGATTTTCCGCGGCCGAGAATGTCGCTCAGCAAATCAGTGGCATAAAACCCTTGTTCATATCTGCCCGGCATGTGGAAAACTTTGATCAAAGAATTCAAAGGAACGGCTGCGGATGTCTCCAAATGTCTCGCCTCATTTTGAAGCGGTTCTTTTGGGATATTTCTGTTGTAAGCAGGTCCGGAAGGAATGTCACCGAACCATTTTTTAGCAAGTTCGAGCACTTGTGCCATTTTCACAGCGCCTGCAACCACCATTACCGCATTGTTAGGCCTGTAAAAACGGAAGAAAAAGTCCTGCACGTCATCCATTGTCGCTCTTTCAATGTGGTCAATGTCCTTACCAATTGTGGCCCAGCGGTAGGGATGGCTTTTATAGGCCAATGGTCTTAATTTGAGCCACATATCACCATAAGGCTGGTTGAGATAGCGCTGTTTGAATTCCTCAATCACCACTTTTCGCTGCACTTCCAGCACATTGGGATCAAAAGAAAGGCTCATCATTCTATCCGATTCGAGCCAGAAAGCCGTTTCTATATTATCAGCTGGTAATGTAATGTAGTAGTTTGTAATGTCGGGCGAGGTAAATGCATTGTTTTCACCACCCACATTTTGAACTGGAATGTCGTAGCTCGGAATGTTTTTGGAGCCGCCAAACATTAAGTGTTCGAAGAGGTGGGCAAAGCCCGTCCGTTCTTCATCTTCGTCCCGAGAACCTACATTATAAAGGATATTTACGGCAGCCATTGGTGTTGAAAAATCTTCATGAACAAAAACCTTCAGGCCATTATCCAGGACAAACTGCTCGTAACGAATCATAATATCAATGAGTAAGATAAATTTTTTTAGAACCTGCCAATTTAGCTGGTGGCAAAGAACCCGTCCAGATGTTTTCGGGTTACTAACAAAGCTAATGTTCCGGTGCGGTTCCTCCAAACCATTTCGAGTTTATAGTAAAACCTATGCAAATTTCACTTCGCCTGCTTACTTTTTTTGCCTTTCTGTTCTTCCCGCTTTATTCGCCGGCGCAGTTGTTAAACGATCCTGCGACTATCAAAAATGTTCAGAACAGTTTGGATAAAATTTACAATTACGAGTTCGATGAGGCCCAGGTGATCATTGCGCAGGTCGAAAAAAAATATCCGAATCATCCCGTTTCGCATATTCTGGATTCATTTATCCTGTTCTGGAAATATCTGCCAATCAAGGATAATCCTGCGAAATCGAAGGAATATCTGCAAAAGCTCGATCAATGTCTGGAATCGATCAACAAGAAATACGGTAAGAACAGCCTTGATCCTGAGGCGGTGTTTTATACAATGGTCGCCCGTGGTTACATGGCGATGATTTATAATTACAAAGGTGAAATGATGAATGCGGCAGGGGGAGAGGAAAGAAGGCGTATAATGCATTCGTTGAGGGCCTGAAACTGATCAACAAAAACCCGGAATTTTACTTCACTTCGGGCATGTATAATTACTATGTTGAAGTTTATCCCGAAGAACATCCGATGGTGAAGCCGCTGCTTATGTTTTTCAAAAGCGGTGACAAGGCATTAGGCTTAAAGCAGATCGATAATGCGACGAAAGTGGGCACGATCACACGAGCGGAGGCTAATTTCTACATTTCACACATTTATCTCAAATACGAATCCAAGCCTGAGAAAGCCGTTTTTTACACGGATAAGCTAACCGCGCTTTATCCAAAAAATCCGCTGTTCCTGATGAAGAATGTTGAATCGCTGCTGCTTTCAGGAAAATATGACCAGGCAGGAAAGGAACTGACGGCATTGAAGAAATACACCACAGGATTTTACCCGGTTTCATGGCGTACATTTCAAGGGTTATTAGAGGAAAAACATCAAAAAGACGATGCCTCGGCACAACGCGAATATTTAGCGGCACTCAAAACGCCGTATGATGACCAGTACACCAAAGAATATCATGCTATGGCTTACGCGGGTCTGGCCCGCATTGCAGCCAGGGCTGGAAACAAAAGCAAGGCCAAAGATTATTACAAAAAGTGCTTAGGGAAAGCGGAATACCGGTCTGTTATCAAAGAAGCGAAAGCATTCAAATAACGGCTATTTTGGAAAGAGGCTTTTGTCCAATCCTGGAATGATCTTCAAGGCATTCTTGTAATAAAGCTTTTTCAAAACCTCGTCCGATAAGCCCATGCCATACATTCTCCAGAATGCATGGTATTTTTTGTGATAGGGGAAATATTCGTCTTCTGTCTCTAAAACCCTGAAATAGGTCGCATACTCGGCAGGAACCCAGCTGTCTTTTCCAAACAAAACGCGGTCCTGATATTTATCAAAAAACTTCTTCGCTGCACGCGGCTGACGTCCCAGTTCTGCGATTACCGCTCCGATTTCAACATACATGTTCGGGAAAACCACCATCAGGCTGTCTAGCTTTTTCAGGTTGTTGGGATACCAACCCATATGCGCGTTGATGAAAATGGTTTTGGGGTTACTGCGGAAAATGTGATGTTGTTCAGCGATGAGAGAGTCAAATGGAACGGGATCATTAGCTCCGCGGCGACGGCCTGGATGTGTCTTTAATTCGAGCCAGCGCTCATTATAACGATCCATCGGGTCCCAGAAAGACGGAACATCAGCGGTGTGAATCAACACGGGGATGCCTAATTCGCCGCATTTTTTCCAAACGGGCTGCAAACGCTTATCGCTCACCGCAACGCGGTTTCCTTTATCATCCTTAATGCCGCTGAAACCTAAACTTTTGTAAATTTTCAGGCCCTTCGCGCCCATTTTTACATCTTCTTCCAGTTGTTTCACTGCCTTAGCGGACCAATCGGTGTCGCCAAATCCTTTGAATTGCAGATTGGTAAAAACGGCAATGCGCTTCGGCTCGTTTTTAGCCACATTTTCCAGCGAACCCTTTAATGTAGCCGTTCCTTCACTCCATTCTTGAGACCAGCCTCTTCCACTCAAATTGACCATAATGCCCATATTAAGGCTGTCCATCTGCTTCACCAATGCTTTTAAATCCTGCGTCGGCATCTGATATTGATGGTTATGCACGTCGATAAACGGGAATTTGGCTCTCCTCGTAATATGCTCTTCTACTTTTAATGTCGAAATGGGATCGTACTCTTCAAAACCAAGCGGTTCGGTAAGCTGACCGCCCTGCTGCGCGCATGCACTTTGACTGAAACCAACGAATAAGGAAAGGGCAAGGAGAATTTTTTTCATGAAAAATAAACTTTCAAAGGTTAGATTCAGGGATCTTGTCGAATGGGAAAGCACCGGGTAAAATATAGCAAAGCAACACAATGCGCGGCGATTCCTTCCGCTCTGCCTACAAAACCAAGATGTTCAGATGTGGTTGCTTTTATCGAAATGTCTGCTTCGGGAATTTGGGTAACTGCGGAAAGGCAGCTTTTCATTTCAGGAATGTGTGGATTGAGTTTTGGGTTTTGCAAAACGACTGTGACGTCAACATTGCCAACTTCGTAACCCTTTTCGCGGATCATTTCCATGACTTTGGCCAGCAGAAGTTTGCTATCCACGCCTTTCCATTGCGGGTCTTTATCGGAGAAGTGATAACCGATGTTACGCATATTGGCGGCGCCTAAAAACGCATCGCACATAACGTGGCAAACTACGTCGGCATCGGAATGTCCCTTTGCGCCGTGTGTGTGCGGGATCAGAATCCCACCTAGCCAGAAAGGTCTGCCTTCTTGTAATTGATGCACATCATAACCCTGGCCAACGCGAAACGGAAACATGAATATAATTTAGTAATTGAGGAACGCAGTATTTTGTGGTTTTTAGTAAGTGTGATTACCTGGCTTTAAGGATGTCGATATCCTGCCGCATTAAGGCCATTTCTTTGTCGCTCCGATCAAAGCGATTCATCATCGCTTCAAACAGATTGTTCAGCCCTTGTTTAGTCGACATGTTTTCCTTTAGATAGGCCACGTCGGTTTTCAACACTTCAATGTCAGTCGAGTTCTTTCTGACAACTTTTGTCAGATCAAGCATGCATTCCTGAAGAACGTTCTGACCATGTTGCAGCAAAATTTGATTCTCTTGCAGCTGCACCTGACCGCCTCCTAAGCGAAGCTGACCGCCTTTTAACTCTAAGTAACCAAGTTCCAGCCTTTTCTGACCGTCCTCCAATCTGCTTTGACCATGTTCGAGCCTGTCTAAACGCATTAGATTTTCGGCCATCAGCTCTTCGAGGTTCCCGATCCTTTCTCTGTCTTTCATGATAATGTATGTAGTTGATTTTTTTCAAATATATACAAACAAGCCGGAAGATCACATTGTGATTTCCGGCTTGTTTACGAAATCTGCAAAGGCTACTTTACTTGATGGATTTCAGTTTTTAATTTTTGTATTTCCTGTTCCTGGTTGATCGCTTTGAAATAATAGTAAAGCCCGGCGATCAAGAATATTTTTGATAAAATAAACACTGCAATAAATGCAGGCCGCCAAAACTTGTGCACCTTGATATGCGTGTCGTTAACTTCTATATCCAGATATTTCCGGTCTTCCTCTGCGGCCTTTTGTCTGAAATTATGCTTTTCTTTTCTCTGTGATTCTCTGCTGCGAAGATGAATAATGTCACGCAACCCGTTCGGGGGCAATACGGCAGAGCCATCAAAATAACGCGTCATATCTGTCTCAATGTCAACCAGATAATCTGCAAGCTCGTGATTTTCTTCAATCATCTGCTTCACCAATTGCTGTTCCTCTTTGTTGGTTAATCCAAGCAAATGTGCTTCGAGAATACCACTTTCAATAAACTCCTGTGCTTCCAATGTGTGTTCAGATTTTTACGCGTTACGATAAAGTTTGAAAAATTCATGAAATGAACGAAGAACCTCAGATTTTGATATATTCAGTTTGCTGGCAACTTCTTCCGGTGCTGAACCCCTGGCGAAAAGACAATTCAAAAATTTGCTCAGGAGATGAATCCATCGACACATAATTTTCCGAAGCCGGAGCAATGGACATGAGCTTTCGCTTGGCTTCAACGGCTTGCGCACGGGCCAGTTTGATAATGCAAACCGCATACGTGAACGGATAACTGTTGCATGCCTGCAATTGAGGTGATGAAAACACACTAACCAGCACTTCCTGGGCTAGGTGAACTTGCGGTAAAATTTGTAAAATGATACCATAAGCCATTGCCCCGTACTTGTCATAAACTTCCAGGGAAGTCAAATTGCCATGCTGTTTAGCCACAGTTTGGCGGTCTGATCCGTTTTTAATCGGCTCTAACTCATTCATATTATAATTAATTAAAACTATAATTATTGGTTGTAAAACGGCGGGTTGTGCGGTATACCAGCTCCTAAATGCGACTGGTTATAGATGTATCTATTGTAAATTTAATAGAATAACCTTGTAAACTACTATATGTTACTGAAAAACTAATTCTATCCTTGGCATCCACGCGGTTCCATAAAAAACTCCCGGCGATAAATATCGTTCTCAATCTGCTGCGAAGCAAATCAAATCAGCAATGAAAAATTTGTAATCGCTGAAAACCAAGCTGTGGAGCTTCTGAAAGTATTTTCAATGTTTAACTTTGTAAAATGAAAAAAGAAATAGCTGTAATTTTTGACATGGATGGCGTCATTGTCCATACCAATCCTTATCATTCAATGGCTTTCCGCGAGTTCTTTTCCAAGCGGAACCTTTCCCCCACAGATGAAGACTTTGCCGATCATATGTTTGGCAAAAGTAACAGTTACATTCTCAGCCATTTTTTGCAGCGCGTAGTGGAAGGCGATGAGCTTTTGCAATTGGAAGATGAGAAAGAAAGCCTTTTCCGGAAAATTTATGAGCCTTACATTGATCCTATCGAAGGTTTTGTTGATTTCATCAGCGAGCTCGTAAACAACAATGTGAAACTGGGCGTTGCCACTTCAGCACCGCTTGCTAATCTGGAACTTGTGATGAGCAAAGTGCCGGTTAGAGTCCATTTAGGCTCTGTTATGGCAAGTGAAAATGTTAAAAAACACAAACCAGATCCGGAAGTTTATCTTGCAAGTGCCAAAAATCTTGGTGTTGAACCGGCGGATTGCGTTGTTTTTGAGGACTCTTTTTCAGGTGTTACAGCCGCTTTAAACGCCGGAATGCGCGTTGTGGGTGTGCTGAGCTCGCATGCGAAGGAAGAGTTGCCTCCCTGCAACCTTTACATTAATAATTACAGGGAGATTTCTTTCCTCGACATCCAGGCTCTTTTTGAATAATTAAAGTACGGCCGCGCCTCTGACCTGCACATCGTACGCACCAGTTAAAACTTGCCCGTTTCTTTTTACTTGAAGAAAAATCCGGTAACGACCGTCCTTCGGGAATGCATAGGGAAATGAGATGCGGTTGCCATGCTCCATGCCCATCATGCCGGTTTCGTCCACTTCGTACATGCCCATTTCGGTCATTAAGAAGATTTCCCGTTCATCTGTCGACATTGCTTTTAGCTTCGCCAGATAACGGTCAATGCTGTCGCGAAACATGATAGGGGCCGGTATTTTGGCGACTACTGCCGTGTCTGCAATGCGGTCTTTGAAAGTTTGCTCAGCGGCCATGGCAAATGTGCCGGTCGGATGCAGGTGAATGTAAACCGAGCCATCCGAACGAACCACGGCCACATGTCCTGTCATTCCCAGATAAGGTTCAGGCAGACAAGCGCTGCCATCAGGGTTGAAAAACTCAAATGTAAGCTGATAGGGCTTTCCGGCCTCCAGCGGTTTGTTTGACTGGCCTTCCCAAACGGCATAGGAGCCGTCTTTAAAAACTGTTTTGGTGCCAGGCTTTCCGCAAATCACCACATTGGCGTCATAAGGAATGCGGCCGGGCCCGTCCATCGGATCGGTAACAACATAAGTGTCCTCTTCCGCAGTGACTGACAAAGTTTTCAGTTCGGATTTTTGTTCCGGAATGTTGAGGGTGTCGACAATGGTTTCTGCAAAACCGGAATGCTGAACGATATCATTATAGACAAGATATTTACCGGCAGGCAACTTTGGCAAAAAAGCTTCAAAAGTGGTGCTATCCTTGCGTTCAGGATGAATGTGCGCAAATGCATCCAACCCGGGAATCCTGACCAGAAACGTATGCATGAGCTTTCCATGATCCGGAATGAGCTTGCTTAGCATGCTGCCACGGCGTTGTGCGTGCCAGCCTGTCGTGTCTATTTTAAGCTGGAAAAGTCTCTGATTATTAGGTTGGAGGATTATAGCATTGCCTTTGGTGGGTTTGTAAAGCCATTCTTTATACTCGGCTGCCCAGCTATCCCACCAGCTGCTGCCTCCGTATAATATGAGCCCGCAAAGCACCGTGGCAATTCCCATATTCATCCAGCGCTTCTTTTTCTGCACTAGCGTTAATGTTGCCCCCGGTTTCAATATTGCGTCACTTACGCTGGCGCCGATGGTCGTGATCATGAGCAGGAAGAGCAAAACGCCTAAAATGCTCAGACCAATTCCCAGTTCTTTGGGCATTTCACGCTCAGCGGTGGACACCGCCACAATCGGGACGATCAATTCTCCTTTTCCCTTGTCGCCTTCAAGCTGAATCTGTGCGCTGGACGAGCCCCATTCCATGAGCCAGACAATGCCTTCAAACTGCCCGGTTTGCTCCGCAACCCGTGTAAGTTCGTCAGGTGAAGGCGCGCCTTTGTCGCCGGAATAGAAATAGATTGGTCTTGCGGAAATCTTGGTAACATTGCCGTTTTCAACAAAAACAGTGATTTTAGCGGTGCCCGGAATGACGTCCGGCGGCTGAACGCTTACCAGAACTTTGTACGGACCGGCTTGTCCCTGCATTTGGACGCCTGCGCTTCCGACGTGTGCATAAGCAGTCAAACTGACCGCGAAAAGCATTATGGTTAATAGAAAATTTTTCATCGTTGAATTTTATGCATCCAGTTTCCCCAAGCCAAACCAATCCGCGTCGAGATCAAACTCGCTACCAAAGCAATTCCAAGTCCTTTTATTAAATCAGGTGTCGATTCCAGCATCCAAGGGCCATATTTGTAACGATATTCCCAATCCGGGCTGTTTCCGAAATACCAGTAATGACTCCCGAAAAACCAGTTGCGGGCATAAGGTGATTCCATCAGAAATCCGCCAAAAAACCATTGGCATAAAAAGAAAACGGCGAGGAAACTGACACCCATGATTGCTGCTAACTTCCAGTCATTCAGGTAACCAAACCTATGCCGCAAAAAATCGAGGACAATGGCGGGAATGATCAGCAGCAGCGGAAACTGAAAACCCTGATAATGATCAATGTGGTTTAAAATCGGTCCTAACTTCGGTTCAGCGGGAAATAAGGGGATAATCCAAAGTGTGGTGAGCATTAGCAATGTATAAATCCCCGTCGAGGCCGTAATGGCCCATTTGTGCCGGACTGCTTTGCCAACTGCCATAAGCAAAATGGGAAAAGCTGCTCCTGAAAAAATATACATGCTTGATCGATGCATCCGCATGCGGCCAAGTTCCTCGGAAAGTAATGTGTACCAAATCGTTAGCAAGAATCCGGCTGACAATGCAAACAGCCAGAAAAGGGTTTTATCTAAAATTTTCTTATTATTCAAATCAACATTGTCACCTAGTTTAAGCTGATTTTTGACAGCGACAACGCTGATCATTGCGCCAAACTGAATGCCGATGATGCCCAGGATCAGGACTGTATGCGGTGGAGAAAGAATCGTTACGTCTAACCCGTAAGTGTTATGCCACCAATCGTCAAAAGGTGCAGACGTAAGCATGGCCAGTGCGCCCCAGACGCAAAAAAGAGAGCCTAACGAACTGTAAAAAAAGCCCCAGATTTTCACACTGGCCGCTTTTTCAATATCACTTCCCCAAAAGGTTTTTCTCAAAATTTCAAACCCGGAAAATAACCCTGCGACAACCGCTCCAAGATAAATCACCAGGTGCGGCGGCGATAAAAGTCCGTCGCGTCCAATGCTCATATGCCAGCAAATGTCCCAGATAAGACCCGTAATGACACAAAATGAAGCAAAAACAGTTGCGTAAATGTAAACAGGAACGGAAGGGCTTGCCTGAATGGGAATCACCCGGCCGCCAATCCCGGGCGGTGGGCCTATCGTCGTATCCATCATGGTGTGAAAGGATTTTAAACTTTAAGATAGTCTTTATACTGCAAATCAGACAGCTAAGGCTTTATTTTCCCCTATGCAGGCAAAAGAAATCGGATCCGGAATGTGTGAACGGTCAGAACGGGCGCATTGCTTTTACAAATCGGCCCTTGAAATAATTGGAAAACAGATTGTCTTCGCGGACGCCGCGGGATGTAGACGCGTGGATGAACATGATTTCTTCACGGTTCCGCACGTCCGTAACAATACCAGCGTGAGATACATAACCTTCTTTTCCAGCTTCCGGGACAAAGAAAAGCCAGTCGCCGGGCTTAATGTCTTCCAGCTTGCTTACTTCCTGGCCAAACTCTGACTGCTGCCAGGAAATGCGCGGCACTTTTACACCGATTTCTGAATAAACGGAGCAGATTAAGCCCGAGCAATCAATGCCGTTTTTATCATTTCCACCGGATCGGTAGGGCGTTCCGGAGTAAGTTCTTGCCACTTCAACCACTTTGGGGACGGCTGTTGCGGGCACACTTCCGGGACGGCTGTATGTTGGTTTTGATGCTGTTGTGGGTTTTCTTGCGGGTGTCCTGGCTGGCGGTTTGCGGGTTGCTGTGCTGCGCGACTTGCTATAACGATTAGAAGCCGAACGATCGGGTGTTTTGCGAAGCGTGTCACAAGCAAAGAGCATTAGCGACAAAATGAGGGTGCAAATCGTGAAGTTCAGGAATCGGGCAATTTGCTTCTTCATGCGTAAGCTTTCTGTTAGTAACGATACTTTTATCAAAATTAGTAAAGATTTGTGAAGCGGATTAAGCGAATAACAGCAGAAAATGTAGTTTTGTTGTGTTGTTATTACATCCAAATTTTATTCGCTCCTAATGAAAATAATTTGTGTCGGCAGGAATTACACTGAGCATATAGCTGAATTAAATAACGAAAAACCGGACGCGCCCGTCATATTTCTGAAACCGGAAACGGCGCAGATCCGGGCTGGCGAACCATTCTTTTATCCAGATTTTTCCAAAGACATTCACTATGAAGTGGAGCTTGTGGTGAAGATTAACCGCGTTGGTAAAAACATTGAAGAACGTTTCGCACATAAATATTACGATGAAATTGGCGTAGGCATTGACTTCACTGCCAGGGACTTACAATCGGAGTTGAAAAGCAAGGGCTTACCATGGGAATTGGCCAAAGCATTCAATGGCTCGGCGCCGGTTTCAGAGTTTGTTCCAATATCGGATTATGAGGACATTCAGAATCTGAATTTCAGTCTGGATGTTAATGGTGAAACGCGGCAGAATGGTAATTCTTCCATGATGCTTTACCGCATTAATTACCTGATTTCTTTCGTCTCCAAATTTTTTATGCTCAAAAAAGGTGACCTGATATTCACAGGAACACCAAAAGGAGTGGGTCCCGTGCAGATTGGCGATAAGCTTACCGCTTCCATTGAGGGCAAGAAGATGTTGGAATTGTTCGTTAGGTAAGCCGTCATCATACACTTCTTTTTCATGCAAGATCATTTCCGGGCGATAGCGCGTATCGGCTTACTATTTTCGGGGTTAATGGGTTTATTGTTTTCTGCCCATGCCCAAACCCAGACTTATCCCAAAGGCTATTACCAATTTCCGATCAGACCCGGCCTCGCTAATTCACTCGCGGGCGGGCTTGGGGACCTGCGTTCCAATCACTTTCACGCGGGGCTAGACATTCGTACAGGAGCAAAGGGAAGGATTGAATGTGTATGCCGCCGCCGAAGGTTATGTTTACAAAGTGGCCGTGCAGCGCAGCGGTTATGGCAATGTGATTTTCTTGCGGCATCCCAATGGTCAGACTTCTGTTTACGGGCATTTGCTCAAATTCAGCGAAGCGCTCGCCACTTATGTCCGCGACGAACAATATAAAAAGCAGACTTTTGAAATCGATCTTTTTCCTGAACCGGGCCGGTTTACTTTTAGAAAAGGAGAGATTATAGCGCTTTCGGGCAAACACGGGCGGTTCGGCTGGGCCACACTTACACTTCGAGATCCGCGATTCCAAGGATAACTTTCTTAATCCGCTTTACTTTGGTTTTAATGAAATAAAGGACGTTACGCCGCCAAAATTTGTAAATCTGGCGATCAGGCCACTGGATATAAATGGTCGGGTAGGAGGCCAGTTTGACAGAAAAGTGTATGCGCCGGTGAAATTGAAAGACGGTTCTTACAGGCTGGCTGACACGGTTTCGGCAACGGGCATTATTGGCATTGATATGGTCGCACATGACCAGATGACGGGCACCGGTTTTCGTTATGGACTGCAATGCATTGAGATCAAAATGGACGGAGCCGAAGTATTTTCCTACAACATTGAGATCTTTCCCAATTCGGCCACCAGGGATTATAACAATCTGATCGATTACGAAACGGAGCAAAAAACCGGGCAGCGCTATCTTAAATGTTATGTTCCAGATGGCAATGATTTCAATTTATATAAGACCAATGCGATCAAAGGAAAGCTCAACATTGCGGACACATTGCTGCATGAAGTGCGGATCAAAATCACGGATTCCTATGAAAACGCTTCGGAACTGAGCTTTACGATCAAAGGTGAACCGCAAAATCCGGAGCTTCCGGCTTATGATGTGGAAGTGAATCCGGAATACATTCAAACGGATGTACAGGAAAATACACTGGTGGTGAAAGCGAAATATTATCGCAGCGCCATTCCATTCGCGACATTCTACTCCGAAGGGAAAGAGGTTAAAAAGGAACCTGATTTTTATGCAAGTGAGGCAGCCGTTTTTCTAACTGATCTGCGAAAATACACCCCGGATTCAGTCAAGATCGGTAAAACGACGGTAAAAACATATTTGAGAACACAGGTTTTGCCCGGCGTTGCTTCCCGATATGAGGGTGACAAATGGGCCGTTGATTTCCGCAACACAAGCATTTTTGACACATTGTTTCTCACCGGTCAGCGCAACTTCAATGCATTGACGATCAGCAATCGTGGAACGGCCTTGAAAGACTACATTTCTGTCTCCTTTACGCCTGAGAATGTTCCAGAGAATAAGGAGAAAACGAAGATTTATCGCTACCTGGATGGTTATTATAGGTTTTTGGGTGGAACCTGGGTGGAAAATGAGATCAAGTTTGACACCAGAGAGTTGGGGACATTTGTTATCCAGTCGGACACAGTCCCACCCAAAGTGCGGCTTACCGAAGCAAGCACAAGACGGATCACGGGCTTTATCGGCGACGCGACTTCCGGGATCGATAATTATAAGGCGCTCGTGAATGGTGAGTGGGTGCTGTTGAACTTTGATTCCAAAAAAGGTTTTATATGGTCAGAGAAGCAGGATGAAACGAAACCCTTTGAGGGCGAACTGACGTTGGAAGTGACAGATAGGGCAGGAAATAGTACTATCTTGCAAGTGGAATTAAAAGATCCGGTCGTTGTCCGGAAAAAACCGAAAAAACGAAAAAGATAAGCGTATGGGACTTCAGGTAGGCGATCCAGCCCCCGCATTTATAGCAAAAGATCAGGACGGAAAAGAAGTGAAACTTTCTGATTTTAAAGGAGAAAAAGTCATTCTTTACTTTTATCCAAAGGACGATACGCCCGGTTGTACGGCGCAAGCTTGTAACCTTCGCGACAATTACGATGTGCTTTTGAGCAGAGGTTATAAAGTGCTCGGCGTGAGTGTCGACGATGAAAAATCGCATCAGAAATTTATCAAAAAATACAACCTGCCATTTCCGTTATTAGCCGATACGGACCAGAAAATCGTGAATGATTACGGTGTTTGGGCCCAAAAGAAGACATTTGGCCGCGAGTACATGGGGATTATCCGGACTACGTTCGTCATTGATGAAAACGGTGTGATCCAAGAAGTTGTTCAGAAAGTGGATACGGAAAATCACACTGATCAAATTCTTAACAAAAGTGAATAATAAAGAGTCACTTAGAAAGCTGTAATAGCCTGACATTTACACTTCGGAAATACAGGCTTTTTGAACGTATTTGTAATAGAAAATCGATAAAAATGGAAATTGAACAACTAGAAAAAGTAGCCTCACAAGTTCGCAGGGACATTGTCCGCATGGTACATGGCTGCCAGTCCGGACACCCGGGAGGATCATTGGGCTGCACAGAATTGCTGGTCGCCCTTTATTTTGAGCGGTTAAAGCTGAAAGAACAGGATGGTAAGCCGGTTTTTGACATGAATGGTAAGGATGAGGACCTTTTCTTCCTTTCCAACGGACATATTTCACCGGTTTGGTACAGCACGCTTGCCCGCAGAGGATATTTCCCTGTTGAAGAAATGGCTACTTTCCGGAAGCTCGATTCCCGTTTGCAGGGTCACCCTACTACGCACGAACATTTGGAAGGAATCCGCATTGCTTCCGGCTCACTGGGACAAGGCATGTCGGTTGCGATCGGTGCTGCACTTGCTAAGAAGCTGAATGGCGATAAAGGATTGGTTTATGTGCTGATGGGCGATGGCGAGCAGCAGGAAGGCCAGGTTTGGGAAGCAGCAACATTTGCTCCGCACCACCAGGTGGACAACCTTGTTGCTTTTATCGACTTGAACGGTCAGCAAATTGACGGCCCGACTGTTAAGGTTATGAACAACCGTGATTTGGGCAAAAAATACGAAGCATTCGGCTGGGAAGTGATTTCTATCGAAGAGGGAAACGATATGGCAGCAGTGCTGAAAGGTCTTTACGAAGCAAAAAGCAGACTTGGACACGGCAGACCGATAATGGTTTTGCTGCATACAGGAATGGGTTTTGGTGTTGATTTCATGATGGGCAGCCATAAGTGGCACGGCGTAGCGCCTAATGATGAGCAACTTGCGGCAGCGCTAGGCCAGTTGGAAGAAACTATGGGAGACTATTAATTATACAAAATGAAAAAATACACCTTCACTGAGAAGAAAGATACACGTTCGGGCTTTGGTGCCGGAATGCATGTTTTAGGCCAGCAAAATCCAAACGTGGTTGCGCTTTGTGCTGACCTTGTAGGTTCCCTTAAACTTGAACCATTTATAAAAGAAAATCCGGACCGTTTTATTCAATGCGGTATTTCGGAAGCCAATATGATCGGTGTTTCTGCCGGCTTGACCATTGGCGGTAAAATCCCTTTTGCAACAACATTTGCCAACTTCGCTACGGGTCGCGTTTATGACCAGATCCGTCAAAGCGTAGCATATTCGAATAAAAATGTGAAAATCTGTGCATCACACGCAGGTTTGACATTGGGAGAAGACGGTGCAACACACCAGATCCTGGAAGACCTTGGCATGATGAAAATGTTGCCAGGCATGACTGTCATCAACCCTTGCGACTACAACCAGACAAAGGCTGCAACGATCGCAATCGCTGATTATGAAGGGCCGGTTTACCTGCGTTTCGGACGTCCTGTGATTCCGGTTTTCACGGATGCGGATCAAAAATTCGAGATCGGTAAGGCGTGGATGGTGAATGAAGGAACGGACGTAGTATTTTTGCGACAGGCCATATGGTGTGGGAAGCGATCCAGGCGGGTGAACTTCTGGAAGCAGAAGGCATTAATGCTGAGATCATTAACATTCACACGATTAAGCCATTGGACGAAGAAGCGATTCTGAAATCTGTTGAGAAAACGGGCTGCGTAGTAACTGCTGAGGAACACAACCGTATTGGTGGTTTGGGAGACAGTGTTGCGCAGGTTTTGGTTAAAAATAAGCTTGTTCCACAGGAATATGTGGCAGTGAATGACAGCTTCGGCGAAAGCGGAACGCCAACACAGCTTATGGAGAAATACGGCTTGACAGCGAAACACATTGTGGAAGCTGCTAAGAAAGCGATTTCTAGAAAATAATTTCAAATATTGGAATAAAACGGACGGTAACCCTGTTCGGATTCACTGAGTCTTGCCGAAGGTTAAAACGATGTTTTACTTTTGGCAAGACTCAAGTTTTATTTGCCCTGAATGTAAAAATGAACTATTATTGACTTGTGTTGATTCGATAATTATGCGCAAGTTCAATTGGTAAATGGCTTGGTTCGGGGTCGCGCAACAGGTTAGTACTCATTAAATGTCTGACGAAGAATTAATATCCCTTTTTGAAAATCCCGAAACGCGCAGAAACGCTTTCAGTCAGCTGGTGCGCAAGTATCAGCAAAAAGTATATTGGCTGGTGCGGAAAATGGTTGTCGATCATGATGATGCGAATGATATCACACAGGATGTTTTTATCAAAGCCTGGACAGCGCTGAAAATTTCAGGGGAGATTCTAAATTTTACACCTGGCTTTATCGCATTGCGAGTAATGAGGCTATTAATTTTCTCAACAAAAAAAGAAAGCGCTTTTTCATCTCCATCAATGATGTAGAAAGTGAGCTGAGTGAGAAACTGGAAGCAGATCCACTTGTAAGCGGCGACGCGATCCAGCTGAAATTGCAGAAGGCATTATTAAAATTACCAGAAAAGCAGCGGCTCGTTTTTAACCTGAAATATTTTGAAGAACTGCCTTATGAGGAGATTTCTGAGATCACCGGCACGTCCGTGGGAGCGCTAAAAGCTTCATATCATTGGGCTTCAAAAAAAATTGAGGATTATTTAAACGAAACGGATTAAACTATTTGCAACTAGTTCGGTCAAACATTTACAAAGAAGGAAATATAAATTATCATGGATAACAAGAGAATACGGTTGGACGATCTAAAAAAGGAAGTGCCTTTTTCGGTTCCTGACGGCTATTTTGACAAATTGCCGCAGATAATCCAATCGAGGATCCCGTCCGAACCCGTAAGAAAGCCCGTGATAGGGTGGTCGTGGCAAAGGTCATTGGGACTTGTGTCTGCTATGGCCCTGATCCTCGTGTTAGTGTGGGTAACCGTTCCGGAGCGGCAGGGATCGCTGGGGCAGGAGCCTTTGAGTGGTGTAAGCAATGCATCAATTATCAGTTACCTGGAAGACCAGGATATGAGTTATTACGATTTGAGCGAGCATAAAGTTGTTCAAAAAGCTTTCGATACAGATTCAACAGTGTTATTTTATCTGGACGGATTAGAAGACGATGTGCTTCGCCAGCAATTACAAGAATCGATCTCGGGAACCGAGACGATCTGACCCTAACATTAAAAGAAAATGAACTTACAACTTATTACCCGACATCGGAATTTACTGGTTATAGCTTTCCTGGCATTGTTTTCCATCACAACCGCAAGCGCACAACGGAAGTCGGAAGAAGAAATAAAGCGGATTCAGGATGCCAAAGTTGCCATTATCACCAACCGGTTGAACCTCACACCGGAGCAGTCGAACAGGATTTTGGCCGGTTTACAATCGAGTATTCTCAAAAACGCAGAGAAATCCACCGTGCGCAACGGAAGATTATCAATGATAAGAAAGCAGAAGGGCAAACGGACGAGCAAGTCTTGAATAACCTGAAAGAAGTGCAGGAGCTGCGTCAAAAGGAACTTGATCTTGAAAAAGAATATCAGTCACGATTCCTGAAAGTGATTACAGCAAGCCAGGTGATTGAGTTATATAAGGCTGAGCGGACATTTAACGATATGCTCATTCAGCGCCTGAAAAATAAATAAACACATTACAATTTTAACCTGCTTCGGCTTATTACAAATCATATCCCATTGGTTGGCTTCGGCCGATTATGGGATTTTTTTTATAGCAAAAAGGCCGGATTTTCCGGCCTTTTTGATTGATATGCTAATTTCTGATTAGTGACCACCAACCACTTCCACTCCGCTGATTCCTTTGGTTTCCACTTTAATGTTCCGCAAAGGAGCGGCATGTTTCTTGAAATCCTGAATAATCTCCAGGACGTCATAATCAATATTCATCGACTTGCTGCCGTCTATAATGACCGTGGCGTTATCGGGTAAATTTTCCAAAGTCGCACTAATGCTTCCTTTGTTAAGGAATGTCACTTCTTCCGACAAGATGAGCGTGATTATTTCGCCATCTCTGTGCTTCTCTTTCACATAATGGTAAGAATGTTTGTAGTTTTTACTTAGGATAAAGTAAATCGCTACAACCATCCCGATTGCGATCCCTTTCAGCAAATCTGTGCTGAGAATGGCAATAATGGTCACGATGAAAGGAATGAACTGCTCTTTGCCAAGCTTGTACATGCCCTGGTAAAGTGAGAACTTCGAAAGCTTGTAACCCACAAGCAGCAAAACTGCAGCAAGTGACGCCAGTGGAATGAAGTTCAGAAGCGTCGGGATAAACAATGCCGAAAGCAGCATGATCGCGCCATGCGTAATGGTGCTCATCTTGGTCCGGCCACCCGAGTCAATGTTAGCAGAACTACGCACAATCACTTGTGTAATTGGCAATCCGCCGATCAGACCAGACGTAATGTTACCAACTCCCTGCGCAATAAGCTCGCGGTTCGTAGGCGTGCTTCGCTTGTAGGGATCCAGTTTGTCTGTGGCTTCCACGCACAAAAGTGTTTCCAAACTCGCCACTATGGCCAATGTTACGGCAATGGTGTAAGTTTCCACCCGGGTAATCGCTGAGAAATCCGGGGTCTTGAAAAAGCTGAAAAACTCACTCGCGTTGGATGCAACTGGCAACTGAACCAAATGGTCACCACTTAGCGCCCACGCAGGCATCACTTTGGAAAATAGCAGGTTAAGCAATATTCCACTAATCACCACAAAAAGAGCTCCCGGGATAAACCGGAAAAGCGCAAAACGTTTCATAAACGGACGCTCAAACAACATCAACATGGCCAGTGAAGCCAGCGAAATGATGATGGCTCCCTGTGCTGCTATATTTAACTGCATTGAAGAGTTCTGTGAAGGTGTTTTGTCCATCCTTTTGGTCAAATGCCTCATCGCCCATAAAGTCTGCATCGTAACCGAATGCATGTGGTATTTCCTTCAATATGAGGGTTATACCAATGGCGGCGAGCATTCCTTTAATTACGGATGATGGAAAGTAATAGCCAATGATCCCGGCCTTTAAAAAACCTGCAATGACCTGAATGACACCGGCTAACACCACCGCAAGCAAAAAAGCTTCAAAGCTTCCCAATGTATCGAGGGCATTCAGTACGATCACGACGAGCCCTGCGGCCGGACCTGCAACCCCCAACGAGGAGCCGCTTATCGCACCCACCACAATTCCTCCGATCATCCCTGCGATTATACCCGAGAATAAGAGGTCTGACCGCCCGGTTGAAGCGAGGGCTACGCCAAGACATAAGGGTAACGCAACCAGATAAACGACCAGCCCGGCAGGGACATCATACTTAAGGTTGGAGAATATATTATTTTTATCTGCTGACATACGATTGCTTCGAATAAATCAATTTGAAATCAAAATCTGATACGCTATCAGGCAAGAGGAGGAGTTTCCATCCGATATACATTTTCCATATCATCAGCACTGTCCATGCTGATATTAAGATCCTGCAGAATACCGGTTCCAACCGCGTACACAACTCCATGAACCTGTAATGGCTTGTTGTTTGCCCACGCGTTTTGCACGATTGACGTTTTGGCAAGGTCCATAACCTGCTCAATCACATTGAGTTCAACAAATCGGTCTGTTCTTTTTTGCATGTCTTCAATGCTGTTCAGCTCATCCTGATGAAGTCTGTACACATCTTTGATATGCCTCAGCCAGTTGTCGATTAGGCCAACTTGCTTATTGCCCATTGCAGCAGCAACGCCACCACAGCCGTAATGACCGCAAACGATAATGTGTTGAACACCAAGCACATTCACAGAATAATCGAGCACGCTTAACATGCTCATATCTGTATGAATGACCATGTTGGCAATGTTGCGGTGTACGAAAATGTCGCCTGGCATTGTGCCCGTCAGGGCGTTGGCAGGAACGCGGCTATCTGAGCAGCCGATCCAAAGGAATTTTGGGCTTTGTCCGCTCGCTAATTTGGAGAAGAATTCCGGATCTTGCTCGTTTGTTGCATCGACCCATCTTTTATTGTTTTCAAACAGTTGGTTGTATGACCTGATCATGATTTTTTGAAGTAATTATTTGAATAGGAGAACCTGGAAGACACGCCTGTCGGAACGGTTAATACACGCATCCGCAGGAGCATCAAGCTCACGAAATAAATAATGCAAGAAAAATCAGATCAATTCGGGTGGCGGCGAGAGCAGCTTGAGGCAGATTTCGTTTTGAAAGCCGGCAGAATAAGAGAAAGTATTTTTGAGAGGGATTGATAAAACGAATTTATCAAACTGTACGGAGTGAGAAATCAACAACTGATCGTCGTTGATTTTCTCAGCTTCGGTTTTTTCATTATCACATGTGCCGGTGTCGCAAACCACAGAAGACTTTTCTTTACACAGCAAAAGGCTAGCTAAATCTGTGGTTCTACAGATTAGGAAGGCCGTGAGCAGTATAAGGCAAAGTGTCTTTAGCAATGTGTAAAAGATTTGGTAAACGTTACTTATTTAATTCTCCAACCTTTTTCATGATTTTCCAACCAGCGCCCAACCAAAAAGGCTGAACCTAAAAGGACAATATAAAAAACGATCATTATAATAGTCATTCCCATAAAAAAGCAATTTAGACCCGACTTAACGTTAACAAAATTAAATAAAAAAAGTCTCCGGCTGACGATAAACTAAAAAAATTAAAGCACTCCTTTTGTCGACGGCATGAAATCCAATGCTTTTAAATCACGTCGAACGGCCATTTTTATTGCGTTCGCGAATGCTTTAAAAATCGATTCGATCTTATGATGCTCATTGTCACCCGTCACTTTAATGTTCAGATTTGACAGCGAAGTGTCTGAGAATGACTTGAAAAAGTGAAAGAACATTTCCGTCGGCATTTCCCCGATTTTCTCTCTTTTGAACTCCGCATCCCAAACAATCCACGGTCTTCCGGAGAAATCAATAGCCACTTGCGCAAGTGCTTCATCCATCGGCAGGAGGAAGCCATAGCGGCTTATTCCACGCTTGTCGCCGATTGCCTGGCGATAAGCGTCTCCTAATGCAAGGGCTGTATCTTCAATGGTGTGATGTTCGTCAATGTGCAGGTCACCATCTACTTTAATCGAAAGGTCTGCACCGGAATGTCTTGCCAATTGGTCGAGCATATGGTCGAAAAATCCGAGGCCGGTGTGAATGTCGGACCGGCCGCTTCCGTCCAGGTTAAGCTCTACTTTAATCTGCGTCTCCTTTGTATTTCTTTCAACCGAGGCTGTTCTTGAAGGCAATTTTAAATGTTCGTAAATCGCGTCCCAATCCGTGGAAACGTAACTTACAACGGACTTCATTTCGTCTGAAATGCCTGCTTCGGGTGTTGTTTCCGCAATTAATATCGCTTTTGAACCCAGGTTAACTGCCAGTTGCACGTCGGTAAGTCTGTCGCCGATTACGTAGCTGTTTGTCAAATCGTATTCCCCGGAAAAGTATTTGGTTAGCATGCCTATTCCCGGTTTTCTCGTTGGCAAATTGTCTTCGGGAAAGCTGCGGTCTACATGAATATCAGCGAAATGAATGTTTTCTGCTGCCAGGATATGAAGCATTTTATTATGAGCGGGCCAGAAAGTGGATTCCGGAAAAGAATCTGTTCCCAATCCATCCTGATTTGTTACCATAACCAGCTCGTAATCTGTCTCTTCTGCAATTTTACGCAGACAAGATATTGCTTTTGGTAAAAATTCGAGTTTTTCTAGAGAGTCAACCTGAAAATCGGTCGGGGGTTCGACAATGATCGTTCCGTCGCGATCAATAAATAAGACTTTTTTCATTCAAGGATTTTAAGGATAATGTTCATCAAGAGCAACAGCCCGTTCTCTTATCGCTGCAAAGTTCGCAAACTAAGTGGAATTGAAAAGATTTAAAGCATTCAATAGCGCGCAATGTGCCCAAAAGCGTTGCGATAAATCGTAACTTTGCATTTAAAATTTCGTCAAAAGCAATGTTTACAGGAATAGTTGAATCGCTTGCAGAAGTTGTAAAGATCGATTCAGAAGGCACTAATAAGACTTTTTCATTCAGATCGCCGATCACCCATGAGTTCAAGATCGATCAGAGCGTGAATCACAACGGGGTTTGTCTGACTGTTGTTGGAATTGAAAATGACATTTACCGGGTTACGGCCATTGAAGAGACGCTGAGCAAAACCAATTTAGGTGCGTTGCAAATCAATGATAAAGTGAATCTCGAACGTTGCATGCCAGCCAATGGCAGGTTTGACGGGCACATTGTGCAAGGCCACGTGGATCAGACCGGCATTTGCAAATCCATTGAATCCCGTGACGGAAGCTGGCTTTTCGACTTTGAATATGATGCCTCAGCGGGAAATCTTACCGTGGAAAAAGGCTCAATATGTATCAATGGCGTGAGTCTGACCGTTTTTAATTCAGAAGAAACTTCGTTCAGGGTTGCTATTATTCCTTACACGTATGAATTTACCAATTTTCACAGTCTGAAAGTGGGGGATAAGGTAAATCTGGAATTTGACATTCTTGGCAAATACATTAAGAGAATTCTTGGCTCGTATACATTGTAGTATATTGGCATCCTGAAATATTACGTTTATTTTTACCCGTCTATAAATTCGCGCATCAAGTAAATACATGGCCAAAATAAGTACACAGTCCAGAACGGATCTTTTCATTCATATCGGAATTATAGTCTCACTGCTTTTGGTGCTTTTCCTGGGATTCTTTTTTGTTTATCTGCCATTTACAACCAATCATGGCGAAGCTGTAACGATTCCCGATCTTAAGAAAAAGAATGTACAAGAATTAGAGGAGTTTCTTGAAAGTCGCGACCTGCGTTACGAAGTTGACTGCACGTTCGTCGCCAATGTTCCTCCTTTAACGATCATTTCGCAATATCCATTGCCGGGCTCAAAAGTGAAAGAGGGCCGTAAAATATATGTGACAGTTTCGTCTCGCACAGCGCCTTTAATCAAAATGCCTAAGCTTACAGACATGACGCACCGCAGTGCGCAAATGTTGCTTAAAAGTGTTGGCTTGGAGGAGGGAAACATTTCATATGTGCCTGATATGGCGCAAAATGCGGTTTTGAAACAAATGTATAATGGTAAGGAGATTTTGCCAGGACAAGCCATTGCTAAGGGGTCGAAAATAGACTTGGAACTCGGTGAAGGACTTGGAACAGCACAATTTGAAGCTCCGTCTGTATTGGGATTACCATTGGATGAGGCCAAAATAGCGCTGATTGGCGCGGGGTTGAAAGTAGGGCAGCAAATGGAAATTCCAGCCGAGGAAGGGCAGGCTGCCGGAACGGTTGTCAGACAAAATCCGGACGCTGGAAATAATGTAAGAATTGGAGACGTAATCGATCTCTGGATAACACCACAGGCAGTTGAATCAACTGGGAATGAAACGATATTACCCGAGCAGTAAACACTTTTGTAATTATAACAGACGTATAATTCTGACATGGCTGCTGGTGCTTTTTCAGTGTCAGCTGCTATATGCCCAACTGAAACTTGTGCCGCTTCACGGGGAAAACTTCGAGGAAGATTTGAATGAGCAGAGTGCATTACGCACGGAAGCGAGTTTGAATCTTCCTTTTTTTGATGATTTCTCTACGACCACAAACGGTTCTCCGAACATTAAAAACTGGCTGCCGGGAAGCGGGGTTTACATTAATAATACGCTTACCAATGCCCAGCCGTCGCTCAATATTGCCACATTTGACGGCCTCAGTGCCAATGGGACGCCTTATAATCTGGTCAATCCGTTAAATCAGAATTTTACTGATACACTTACTTCTCAGCCGATTAACCTGGCCAGCCGTACGGCTGCTGATTCAGTTTATCTGAGTTTTCATTGGATGGCAAAGGGTTTGGGAGAACTGCCTGATTCGAGCGATTACTTTCAATTGGAATTTTTTAGCAGAGACAATGGCTGGGTTACGGTTTGGAAACAAGATGGATACAAGCTGGATACGGTTTATAAAAGGCAGTTTGTGAAAATTTCCGATGCGGCTTATTTGCATGATGCATTTCAGTTCCGTTTTAGGGCTTACGGCAGAAATTCTGGTTATTATGACACGTGGCATCTTGACTACATTTATCTGAATTCCAAACGGTCTGTTAGGCAGCCATACATTTTTGATGTGGCGGTCAGAAAACCGATAACGCCTTTTTTGAAAAAATATACGGCCATGCCACTTCGGCAATATCGTGCAAATCCGCAGGCCGCCATTACAGATTCGGTGCGGACGGACGTTGTCAATAATTTTAACAACTTCAACATTCTGACAAGCACTTTTACGATAACAGACGCTTTGCGAGGGACCCAATATTTTAAGAACATTCAAAGATCCATTTACGTAGAAGCATTGAAAGGCAAAGCATTAGCTGTAAAAACGGTGCCTTTTACGATCAATAATAATCTCGACATCCTTAAACTGGTCAGTAAATTTGTGGTAACAACAACGGATACGATTCCAGGGGTCAATTTGAAGACAAATGATTCGATCGTTTCCCGCACGGACTTGACCGATTATTATGCATATGACGATGGAAGTGCAGAATATGGTGTGCAGGTAAACCAGAAACTGGGCCGGGTTGCAGTTCGTTACACGCTTGCAAAACCGGACACGATTGGGGGCGTAAGGCTTGCCATGGTGCAATTTAATAAGGACATTGCCGGGCAGGGTTTTACCATTCAAATTTTCAGTAACAAAAATGGAAAGCCGGATAAAATGTTAGCGCAGAGATCCATTGCTGCGCGATATCCGTCACGCCGCAACGGTTTTATTGACTATGCATTCAGCAGCTCCGTTGCTGTTCCCGACACATTTTATGTCGGCTGGCTTCAATTGAATGAGCAACCGGTTACTGTTGGATTCGACAGGAATTCAATGTTAGGAAAAGATGTAGTCTTTTATAATTTGGGGACGGAGTGGTCCAGGGAAACGAGTTTGAAAGGCAGCATTATGATCCGGCCATATTTGGGAAAAAAGGCAGCAGGCATTGTAACCGGAAACGAGCCGATCAATGCTGATTCTGGACATTTTTTTCCAAATCCTAATAAAGGCATCATTCATTGGGACTCGCCTTCGCTAAAACTGATCGAAATTTTTGCATTGGATGGCAGCTTACGAAAAAGTATAATGCCTGCAAAAGATCAAAAATCGGCAGAGATAGGCAGCCTGTCTGACGGAATTTATATCATCAAATCGTCCGATGGGAAACGATCTTTTTCTCAAAAGATGTTATTTGTCCAATAGTTTGTAAATCAAAACAGAGAAAACATGGATATCACAGTTCAAGAGCTGAAAGAGCGCCTAGACAAAGGCGAAGACCTGCATTTTTACGACGTGCGCGAAGAGCATGAGTATGAAGAAGATAACCTCGGCGCGAAGCTCATTCCATTAGGCGATCTGCCGGACCATCTTGACGAGCTGGAACCGTTGAAGGATGAGGAGATCATCATTCATTGTCGTTCGGGTGCTAGAAGCGGAAAAGCCGCTCGTTTCCTGGAATCACAAGGATTCTCAAATGTAAGAAACGTTACTGGTGGCATTTTGGCTTACCGTGAACTGGAAGATTAAAAATATAAAACGGAGCTTGTCATTCAATGATGAGCTCCGTTTCATTTACGTGTGCCTGATCGCTCCTGCACATATTTTAAAATAGCTTCGTAATCGTTTGGGTGAAACCATTTAAAATTTCCCTGGTGCCGGAACCAGGTCAACTGGCGCTTCGCATAACGTCTTGAATTTTGCTTTAACAGGCGAATCATTTCTTTCTCGTCATATTCGCCGTCCAAAAATCCGTAGACTTCCTTATATCCGACCGTTTGCAATGCGTGATGCGACCTGAAAGGCGCAAGGGCTATCGCCTCGTCCACAAGTCCGTCATTTAGCATTATATCCATTCGCTGATCAATGCGGTCGTAAAGCTCTTTTCTATCCCGGTCCAATGCAATCAATATTTGTTGAAAAGGCCGCTGCTGCGTGTTTTTTAGTTGATATTGACTAATAGGCGTTCCTGTTGTGTAAAACACTTCCAATGCTCTTACAACACGTTGTGGATTCGCGATCTCCGGTGTGGCGGCAAATGCAGGATCAATGCTTGCCACTTCTTTCTGCATTTCGGCTAGGCCCTTTTCATGAAGTTTGCTTGTAAGCGCTTCCCGCAAGCCTTCCGATGGAGCTGGGAGTGCGTCCAGTCCTTCCGATACGGCCTTAATGTAGAATCCTGATCCACCAGTCATCACGACTTGGTCGTGCGTTTCAAACAATGTTTCCAGCAGCTTCAAAACGTCCCGCTCGAAGTCTCCGGCGCTGTACACTTCTGAAATGGAGTGTGAGTTGATAAAATGATGCTTAACCTGAGCGAGCTCCTCCTGGGATGGCTTGGCTGTTCCAATGTTAAGCTCTCTAAACAATTGCCGTGAATCCGCGGATATGATTTCGGTGCCTAATGCTTTTGCTATCTGAATTGACAATGCAGTTTTTCCGACCGCAGTTGGTCCTGCTATGATAATCAGTTGTTTGTTTCTGCTGTCAGGCATTTTGAGATTATTGTCAATTGGGAAAGGTTGCAAATTTACATATCAAGCAATTGTGCGCACTACTTTTTTGTCATATTTAGGCATGCGCTCCTTTTCGCTTTTTTAATCTTTAACATGCATGCAGGATTAGTAATTTTTTTTGTATAATTTATGGGAAAAACGCCCTTGTTCTCGTCAAACTGGAATCGGCCAGCGTACTAACTCTTACAGTTTTCATTCACATTTTCAGTTCACAATCTAACCATTATCAATTATGTTGAAAAAATTATTACTATTTGCCTGGATCGGATGCATGGTCGCGATGATGGGTTGCGAGGGCAAGCAGGGCGAAGTGGGGCCAAAAGGTGATACGGGAGCAGCAGGGCCAGCCGGTCCGGCAGGACCCGCGGGACCAGCTGGTCAAAACGGGACAGGCGCTGGTGGGGGAGCCATCATTATATCTTCCGGCGCAGCTGAAACCGATACTACTGGCGGATTTATTACTGGTATACCAGACTTAACACCTGAGCTAGATAGCGTGCTGCAATCTTCTGCGATATTGGTTTATATTAAATCAGGAGGAGTGTATTGGCCACTTCCGGGTTTAGTTGTTTTCGGCACCGGAACTAACCAGACAGCGAGTGAATTCACTTTCGTTCACGGAATTCAGGAAAGTACATTTTTTGTGGAGCTGTTTCAGCGCGGGTGGTCAGAAGATGGTGACGATGCACCGGACAGGGAATTTGAAGACGTTCGCATTGTTATCATCCCTGGAACAATTGCTGACGGCAGACTTGACGCTGAAATCCTTAAAAGCTACGAAAAGACCATTGCAGCTCTGGGCTTGACCGAAGAGAAGAATATGAGAATCGGAAAAAGACTGAAAGTGGGATTTGCGAAGAAGTAAAAAACACTGACAACAAAAAAAGGTTATCCATCTGGATAACCTTTTTTTGTTGTTCAACTGTGAGATTAATATTCCCAAAGTCCGTGTTCCAATTCCATTAACTCTTGCTCGTAGTTCAGAGACTTGATAAGGGCTTCTTTTTGGCCGTTATAGATGTCCAAGAACGCTCTGTCATTTGCGTTCGAGTATTTTGTAATACGACCGTAAAACAAGCGCAAATCGAAAGCATCTGCAAGATTTTTGTTCTGAGCAGTGTTATGCGTATTGTACCAGATATATTTCTTAGGATCGCTTCTGAATAATCTTTCCACATCTTTATAACGGAAAGACGCAACAGGCAATTCAAGACCAGTAGCAGTTTGTTCTGACGGAAGGATGATCGTCAAAGTCTGGATATCATTATACAAACGAGATCTTTTCTTATCGAATGTCCAATCTTCCTTCACTTCCAGAATGCTTAATTGCTCAGGGAAGTATTCTTCTTCGGTTGCTGCAACCTCGGTTTGGAATGTTGTATCCACTTTTGGTTGCTCAACTACTGGCGGCTCTTCTTTCGCTACCTGATTTTTTGAACCCTTTTTAGAAGATTTTTTCTTTCGGAGGACCCCAGCCATCGTCTTCGGCAGCTGCCTCAGGTTTGGTATCTTTCTTTGTATTACCCCAGCCATCATCAGCTGTTGCAGCCTGCTTAGCCGGATCGGTTTTAGGTTTTGCACCCCAACCGTCATCAGCAGCTTTCGCAGGTTCACCAAAACCAGCTGCAAGTTCTTCCGCAGATAATCCGGCAGTTTGATTTGGTATCAGAATGCGCTGATGTAATTCATCACCGGTAATTTTCGTAGCGCATGAGTCATTGGTATAAGCGTCAATCAACCCCGCTTTCGCAGCGTCCAGCAGGTAACGTGTGATCTCATTGTTTTTGGAGAACATCGAAACGTTCTGTTTTTCTTTAAGATCGACCCTTCTCCAAAGCGTTCTTTTCATCAAAATATCACCCTCAGCAATCGGGCGTGATGAAAATTGATTTGCTGTGGAATCTTCTTTCTCCTGAGCAAAGGCAGCGCCTGTTCCCAGTGACAAAGACAGTAATGACCATGCAATCGTTTTTCCGTTCATTCTTCTCATAACATACATAAGGTTGTAGTGCCCAATCAACGATTAAAATTGACGAATTAGTATAGCGTTACCTGACGAGTTTGGTTACCCATTTCGACTTCGCTAATTGCTCCTTTAAAATTCTGACGTTCAACTTTCAAAATTGAGATCACATAGCGGTCGCCCGGCTGTGCTTGTTGTGCCAGTGACGAGATAGAACCGCCACCACCATTTAGTGTAACACCATTGATACGGCGATTTCCGCGAGCCAATGAAATTTCAACTTGCGACACTCTGAATCTTGCATCTTCCGGGGAAAAGTTCTTGAAACTTTCGTCAGGAACAGCAACAATTTGAATGCTTCTTGCACCGGATGCAGGAGCTCCTTTTCTTTCATCAAATGGTGCACCATTCACCCGCACTTCGATGGAAGGCTTAGGGACACGATTTACACGGAATGGCTCAGATCCAAGAACGTTTCCGCCATTGCTAACCGTAATGTTCAGCTGCGCTTTGCTCGGAACAATCGTGAATTTACCTTTTTGACCGCTGTTGATAATTTCTCCACCGTCAGTAGAGAAAGAAGGTGCCCAAAGCGCTCCTAATGCAGGGCTTTGAATGCTCAGTTTATTTGCGCAACCCAAATATAATGGAGGCAATGTTCCTGTCTCAATTTGGTAAGAAGGCTTCACCACGAAGTATTCCTGATTCATCGTGTAAGTTGTGTCTCTTCCAGATGGGGTAGGGATTGTAATGCGGGCTTGTAATTCTTTACGAACAATTCCTTCTGCATTATAACCACCGCCCTGAGCCGTAAATTCAATCATACCCACACCATTTTCGACTTTAACAGGCGAGCCGTTCAAGCTCATGCGTGGCGTAATACCAGAAGCAGAAGCTGCGATAAACATTTGTCCTTTAAACTTCGTACCAGCTACAACGGTTTTTGCATCAGCACTAACCATTGCAAGAACCCTGTCAAATTTAACGTCAGCAGCACCGACTTTGCTTGCGAGATAATTCAAAACTTCACCTTCCATACGACGGATATCAGTTTGCTTTTGGCTTAAAACTGCCAATGCAGCTGCTACCGGAGTAGATTCAAAGTTTAGTTCTGCGAAATCTTTGTTTCTCTGCTCCTTGTTGCCTTTAACGCCTGGATCGTCACGTCCGTCCATGGCAAGCATACTGGAATTTATTAGGAGACAAATTATTTAGTTGTGTAGTGTAAGCATTCAGTCTTTCTTTCAAGTTGTATGCCTTACCTTTTTTACCAGTCGCAATCATCAGTTCAGCAACTTTGGCTTCTTCCTGAGGATTTTTAATTCCACCCTCCTCATTGAATCCGCCACCCGCTTTGTTAATGATCTCCTGTTTTAAAGCATTGATCTCATTGGTAACATCGGCTGTAAACTTCCGAACTTCGTCGGCTTGCTTAATTACCGCAACATCCGCAGAACGGTTTCCCGCTTTTTCAACCGCTGCTTTAATTTTAAGTACAGTTTCCTGGTTTATTTTATTAGCTGCTCCGGAGGATAGTTCCAAAGAATTGTTCAGAAGAATGAATTTTTCTACGACGGCTGAACTGACCTGCAATGCGAGCATTGCAGTAAGTACCAGGTACATCATGCCAATCATCTTTTGACGGGGTGTTTCTTTTCCACCTGCCATATTGTTCAGTAATCAGTTATCAGTGATTGAATAATTTAGTGATAACAAACAGTTAATAATTCTCAGAAGGATTTACTATATGCTTGCTAATCCGGTCTTATGCATTTGTACCACGCATGGCAGTCAGCATATTACCATAAATGCCATTTAAAGACGAGATATTTGTCGTCAGGCTTAGACATTTCATTTTTAAATACTTGTGATTCCTTGGTCGCATCAGCCATGTTTTCCATTGCAGTTGTAAGGTTGCCATAGAATGCATTCATCGCTTTCAAGTGTTTCGTTGTGTCTTGAAGTTCAAGCTCATAAACCGCATTAAGTGCGCCCATGTTCTTTGTAATCTGCTGAAACTGCTCACGATATGATTGTGCATCCTTTGTAGCATCAGCCATTGAACTCATCGCACTAATAGCAACACCATAAGATTTGTTCATATCATTGATCGCCGTTGACGCACTTTTCACATTTCTTGCGTAATCATTAGTAGCAACAGTTGCATCGGTCAGGTCGCTGATTTTGCCAACAGTTTCAGACAGATTTCTGAATCCTTTTCCAAGGCTGTCGAAAACCTCAGGTCCAAGCTTAGCATTGTCAAGCATGTTGTCCAATTTAGCAGTAACACCACTTGAAGATGTAGAGCCACGCGTGATTGAAGGACCATTGTAGTCATCTGCAAGCTCAGGGTAAACACGAGTCCAATCCGGATCGCGGATCAGACGATTGTGTCAGTGTTTGAAGTGCATAAAGTAAAAATATAAGTACCTCAGTACCCAAACCGGCTGTTAGTAAAGGACCGCCGAAGTCCCAGTGTTGAATTTTTGCTAACGCTCCCAAAATAACAACGGCAGCACCTGCGCTATATATTGTTGGTACCAGTTTATCCCAAAAAAAATTAGGTCCGCTATTCTTAGCCATACTTATTGAAATCAGTTACAGTGAAAAATTTAGAAATTGTTAGTTTAAATTGAATTGAAGAGGTCGTAAAAAAGAAGCAGTGTTAGAGAAACGCTGCTTCTTTTAGATTGAAGATCATAATTAGCGACGGCGTGCACGAGCTCCACCACGGTCATTAACATTGTCCATTACACAGCGGAAGCCGATAAAAGCGCGGCGTTCTGTTTCGAATTCGTAAGTTCTTGTGCCAGTCTGAAGATCATAAGCGATATCTTTCCATGAACCACCTTTAACCACTTTGCGAGGTTCGTCAGGGTTATCATATCTCGGGTTCATATCCCAGACGATTGCAGTAGCATTGTCCGTATAAGCGTCAGAAGTCCATTCTGCAACGTTTCCAGCCATGTTATAAAGACCGAAATCATTTGGATTGTATGCGTTTGCAGGACCTGTGTAAGGATATCCATCCGCATCATAATTTCCGCGTTGTGGCTTAAAGTTCGCAAGGAAGCATCCTTTTGCATTCATCGTATAAGGATTACCCCAAGGATATTTCGCAACTGCACGTCCACCTCTCGCTGCCCATTCCCATTCCGCTTCTGTCGGAAGACGGAAACCTGTTGAATTGAACTGACCTTCTTTGTTCTGGAAGTCATGCAAAAGATTTGTGCGCCATTTCGAAAAATACTGTGCACCTTGCCAGCTAACACCTACAACCGGATAAGTATCAAATCCTGGGTGTTGATAGTAATATTCTACAAATGGATCACCGTTTGAGTAAGCAAAGTCCTTTTTCCATGCTGTTGTATCAGGATAGTATTTGGACATAATTTCTTCTTCGCCCAGAACTAAAACCGAGTCAACTAACAAGGCATTCACAAATTGGCGGTATTCGTTGTTTGTGATCTCAGTGTCATCCATAAAGAATGAACTGATTGTCACGCGCCGGTTCATGTTGTTCATCGAGGAAGCTATATCTTCATCGGCTTGTCCCATTACAAAGGAACCTGATGGGATAACCACCATTCCTGCCGGAGTTGTCTGCTTGTAACCTTTACGGGCTGTCGCTGTAATTTCCCCGTTTTGAATCCCGCTTTCTTCTTGTCCTCCCTTGCCAAACTTACTTTTGATAAATCCGCAACTCTGCATGAGCATAAGAGCGGCTACCAAAAGCAGGCTTTTGACTCCATCCCGATAGAACACTTTCACATTCATAGTGGTTTTGTAAAATTTGAATAATAAAATGTTAGCCTAAAAACGTCGACTGGTGATATATAGTATACTGGAAATAAAAACAAAAACATTCATCCTGCACTCGGCAATGGATCTCGGAGAAATCATATTGTAAGCTTCTCATATCCACCGCCAGGCCAGCATTTATCGAGTTAACGTAAGAATAAGATAAATGGTATTAAGGCAAGATTATTTTACAAATATAAATTAAAGTTTTACAAACTGATTCACAACAATTACCAACAGGTTTATAAAAACCATCCTATTTAACAGCCCAGCCAAATTTCCTTTAACATTTTCCGGATTCCATGGTACTATATGCGGAGAGCAGCATCTTTCGCTTAAAATCTGAATCGCGGAGTGCGGATAATTGTTTTCTTGCCAAATTTCGGCGATGGCAGCGCGGTAGGACAACATTACTTCGAAAGAGGAAGGAGCCTTGGAGTCGTTACCGCCGAGTACAAGATCATACGCGCCCGACAGCCTTAACGACTGGTCAGGCAACAGATATATCTCCTCCCATAATGATGAAGTAAGTGTACTTGCTGTCTGTAAGTTCCGCCTATCCAGTAACGCTTGCTTATGTGTCACCGTTGCGCCGCCTTCTGCTGAAAATGTACTGATATCCGACTTCAATAATACAATCGGCTGAATGTCGAGCAAATAGCCCAACCCAATACTGACGCCTGCGTTCAAGTGGTGATGTTCGAGGCAAAGGATTTGTCGCCGTTGTTGATCGAGCTGATGTTTGGGTCCGAGAAGGTGATTAAACGATAAGCCTGCGTAAAATGTCTCGTTTTCAAAACGAGCTCCCACAGAAAAGTCGGGGTTAATTTCCGAAATGTTTCCAGTTGGAATCAAGGGATCATCGGGATCCTGATAACGCAATTTTCCGTAGTCGATGGATTGTCTGAATCAGTCCTGCACTCGCGCCAACCTGGAAGTTTCCGCCGAAAGCCGGAATGCGATATGCTGCTGAAAGCTTGAAGCCCTGATCAGTTCGTGGGCCGCTCCGGTCGTTGAGCGCATAAAACGAATGCCAAAATTGTTAATCGGCATGCTGAAAGAGAACAGCTGAGTCGACAATGCACCTCCTTCGTCTACAACATTTGTGCCTTGATAACCAGCATATTGCGTTCTGTGTGTGAGCTGAAATTTCGTTAGTCCAGTCTGCACGCACCTGCTAGAGGCGGGATTTAAATAAAGCTGGTTGAGAGAAAATAAGCTGAATTGTGCGTCTTTTTGAGCCATCGCACTCGAAGTGGTCAGGAGTATTATTGCAAGCAGCCGGTTATATTTAATACTTCGAATAATAAACGTCAAAGTCATGCCTGTGGGTTTGGTTAAGGAACAAGCTGGGAGTTTTTGGATTTCATTTATAACGCATATTGCTCAAAAAAATTGATAAAATAACAAAAAAGCCCCGGAAAATTTCCGAGGCTTTTTCTTGTTATAAAATTGGGTCAAATTCCATTCGCTTGTCGGATGTAAACGTCAAGCGCACCTGTCATAGATGGTGCATTGGGCAAGGGTGCCTGAATGTCAAGAAACAGTCCCGCATCTGTCACCGCTTTCGCCGTAGTTGGCCCGAAAGCTGCTATTCTGGTAGAATTTTGTTTAAAATCCGGGAAGTTGTCGTATAAGGATTTAATCCCTGACGGACTGAAAAATGCAATGATATCGTAATAAACATCTTCCAGATCAGATAGGTCGGCCGAGCCGGTCTGATACATTGTTGCTTCTGTGAAGTGAAACTCTTCGGTATCCGCGAATTCCGGGATGTCGTTCTTGCGAACGTCGGAGCAAGGATATAAGAATTTCTCTTTCTTGTGCTTCCGCATCAGCTCGATCAGTTCAGCAGCCGTCTTTGTGCCTGTAAAGATCTTCCTTTTGCGAATTACAATGTATTTCTGAAGATAATTGGCGGTTTGCTCCGAAATACAGAAATATTTCATCAGTTGCAGGTACTTCAACTCTTCCTTCGTTACAAATGCGAGAAAAAGTGATCAATAGCATTGCGATCTTGTGAAAATAACCGCAGTATGATCCAGAATGTTGATTTTTTGTTTGCGAAACTCTTTGTAAGAAACTCCGTCAATTTGAATAAACGGCCGAAAATCTACTTTAATCTTATACTTTTTCGCCAATTCATAGTAAGGTGAATTCTCGTCGGCTGGTCTGGACTGACTGACTAAAAGACTGGTTACTTTTTTAAGACGTTCCTGATCAAAAATGATGGTATCACTCATGTATAATTCCTCATTAGTTTAAGTTCCGTTTCATATGCACTGGTTACAAAGCAAACTTCATCCCGACAATGAGCGGGATTATTTCTATGACGCAAAGGTAAGAAAATAAATACAGATTAATCAACGAGCCAGGTGGCTTGGTTCGAACGTGCTAGCGCCAGAAATCGAATGGAATAAAAGACCAGAAAAGGAAGTAAAACAAAGTCCTTCATGTCCGTAATCCAGTTTATATGGTTGAAACTGAGCATGAAAACCAGTAGGAACATGGCTGCATAAAACAGGTAGGAAGATTGTATTATTTTGATAAAGATAATGTCAACCTGCTTGTCGAGATACAGCAGCATGTTACCGGCCATCACCATCAATATATATTTCACGTAAGTAGAATTCTAGAAGAAGATGGTTGAAAGCACAAAGAAGTCACTTACAATTTCTAATGTATTTGATCTTTCAGACAATATCGTGCTGACTGAAAATAGATTAAGCTTATTGGAGGAAAAGTAAATCACAATAAAGCTCATCAGCATGGAACAGATGATGACGAAGAAAATGACCGTATTGCTGTAAGGCTTATTAATCTTGGAAAGCTGGTCTCTGGGATCATTGTTGAAAAACTCAATAGGATTTATCAAACGTATGAAAGACAGCGGATTCAGATTAAAGATCCAGGCATTCAACATCGAGCACGATTATCAATGTAATACCCGCAAAATTCCCAAATGGAGTAAATGTGATGGGTTTTATATTGATAAAATTCCTTCCCGCCTGCTCGATTATAGCCGGGTCACTGAGTCTTTGTTACAAAGCATCACAGCTTTGTCGCCAATGCCCGGCCCACCGTAGACTGTGAGCAGCAATTCATCTTTTTTGTAGACTTTTGTAAAGACTGTCAATGTTCAGTTCCTGCCAACGATTTGCACTGATTTTGTTTTGCAAGGCGCCTTCCAAAAACAAGTAACCGTCTGTTTCTGCCTTTACGAGCAGAACATATGTGCTATTTTTTAACCAGATCAATGTATAGGCTGACAAACCGTGTTCCCTCATTAACGCCCTGTGAAAACGGGACGTAATTTTTGTACTGCGGATCTGTAAACGAGCCGAATCGTTAGCGTAATCGTAAACTGGAAAATACTGTTCGGGAGGAGTTACTTTCGGAGCGGCGGAAACGAATGTCCCGGCCACAGTAAAAGCTGTAAAGAAAGCCCAAAAAAGAAGAAAAGGAGATGGACTTCATTGTTACTAAAAAGGGCGGGGTTTCCCCAGCCCTCTTATAAAGTTATATGTCAGCAGGTTTATTATTTCTTTCCAAGAGCGATGAGCATGGTTTCGCCGATCAAAGCTGGTGATTCAGCTACAAATATACCTGACTCTTTCATAATTCTGATTTTTGCCTCAGCTGTATCGTCAGCGCCACCTATGATTGCACCAGCGTGGCCCATTCTGCGTCCTTTTGGAGCAGTTTGTCCGGCGATAAAACCTACAACCGGTTTTTTGTTGCCAGTTGACTTAATGTAATTTGCAGCATCAGCTTCCATGCTTCCGCCGATTTCACCGATCATTACAATAGCCTCTGTTTCAGGGTCGTTCATTAGCAACTCAACTGCTTCTTTGGTTGTTGTTCCGATGATCGGGTCACCGCCGATTCCGATTGCAGTCGTTTGTCCAAGTCCTGCACGAGTCAATTGGTCTACACTTTCGTAAGTTAATGTTCCTGATTTTGACACCAAGCCAACTGTTCCTTTTTTAAAGATAAAGCCAGGCATGATACCCACTTTACATTCCTCCGCAGTGATAACGCCCGGACAGTTTGGTCCGATCAAACGAACATTTTTGTTTTTGATATATTCTTTTGCCTGCATCATATCCTTGGTCAGGAATTGGCTTCGGTGATACAAACAATAACGCCAATTCCAGCATCAGCAGCTTCCATTATAGCATCAGCAGCAAAAGCCGGCGGAACAAATATGATGGATACATCTGCACCAGTAGCACGAACTGCAAGGTCAACTGTGTTGAAAACAGGTCTTTCAAGATGAGAAAGGCCGCCTTTGCCGGAGTTACGCCACCTACGACATTAGTACCGTACTCGATCATTTGCTGGGCGTGAAAAGAGCCCTCCGATCCGGTAAATCCCTGAACTATAATCTTAGAATTTTTATTAACTAAAACGCTCATGTTGGTAAATCAGTTTTTTTGGTAAAAGTAGAACGAAAAGCACGAAGTAGCAAAATGTAGCCAGAATTTGTAAATTGCTTTTTTGACAATATTAAGCAGGTTTATGCAGATACTCAGCAGCCCACATATATTTTCTAACTTGGTTTTAAGTTTCACCAGCTTATTTATTTTCTCCCGCTATTTCCGGGCGCAGCCGTTCATCAGCAAGTGGCTTTGGGGGATATTTCTGTTTTTTATCGCCCTCGGAGCCCTTACAGACCTGCTGGTCTATGCCGGAGTGGAGAGTCTTGAAAACATTCACGAAATCGTGATAGCTGGCGAAATGACGCTCGGAGCTTTCTGCCTCGTATCAGCTTCCTGGTGTCTCATCATGCGTTATCAGGCGGGAACGTATTTTTTCGCGTCCACAATCGGGCTCGGATTGTTATTAATGTATTGCATTACATGGTTCGGCGTGGAATATGTCGGACTTATTATCAAATCACTCGCCATTTTGATCACTTTACTGATCTCGTGCGTGGGATTGGCCAGCCGCCAGAAAAGTGCGCTTTGGGTTATTTTTTCAATGATGCTGCTTGCGCTTTCAACGAAGTCGGGCAAGCTGCCGATTCCGATGGACCCGGTGGACATTAACCATTATATGATGGTTTTGTCTGTGATCTGTGTCGGAAGGGCAGCGCGTGATCAATATAAAATCCTGTTTTAACATCTATTTAACAAACAAATGTTAATGGATTGTTTTTTTTCAATTGCCGCGTCGTAAATTGCACCTGTTAAATCAAAACAAACAAGTTTACTAATACTCTTAATATGAAAAGGACTAAGTATGGCGTAATGCTTCTTGCCTCAGTTTTGGCGTTCGGAGCAGCTACAATGAACCCTGTTTCGGCTAATTTGCCTGCAAAAACTGTGGTGAGCGATGTGAAACAAGCCAAAGCCATCGTTATAAAAGGAAGTGACGCAATGCAGTTTGACCTTAAAGAAATCAAAGTTAAGGCTGGACAAAAAGTGAAACTTACTTTGACTCACTCTGGTAAACTTGCAAAAGCTGCAATGGGACACAACTGGGTGCTTTTGAAGCCAGGAACTGACGTTGCTGCATTTGGATCGAAAGCTGCTGCGGCAAGAGAAACAGAATACATTCCTGCATCAGAAAAAGCAAGTATCTTGGCTCATACCAAACTTGTTGGTGGTGGCGAAAGTGACACAGTTGAATTTACTGCACCTGCAAAAGGAACTTACACTTACATTTGCAGCTTCCCAGGTCACTATGCTTTGATGAAAGGCACATTTATCGTTGAATAAGCTATTTTGAAATATGAAAAAAGCGCTGATCAATTTGGTCAGCGCTTTTTTTACGTCTTCTGTTTTCTATATTTCTGCGATCTGCTTTTCTATCAAATCTACTATTTCAGGGCGGTCCCATTGCGAAGCGCCTACTTCTTCGACCAAAATTTTTCCCTTGTAAATAATGTAAGTTCTTGGAATGGCATTGCCGTCCAATGCTGAGGGGTAAGTGCCTGCAAACTGGTAAAAAGGAAGATTATAACCTTTCCGCGCGATGAACGGGTTCACAGTTGCAGCATCTTCATCCGAAATAATGTAAAAAGCGACTTTTTCGTGCGTTTTGTATTTGTCATACAGCTTTTGAATTCCTGGCATTTCCATATTACACGGCCCGCACCAGGTTGCCCAGACATTGACAAAAACAAGCTTCTCTTCGTCCATTGCAACCGGCTTTCCTTCCAGATCTGTAAGGTTTGAAAGATACACTGACGACGGTTCGGCAGAAGCCGGTGCGCCGTTTTCAGCGATAGCTTGTTCAGTGTCAACCGGTTTGAAGAATGAATAATATATTGCGCCAGCAGCAACGATAACGAGTATAACCAGGAAAATCTTCTTTGATGTCGATGTCATAATGGTGTCTTACGGATAGAATAAATTCGTTTTTCAAATGGAAAGAACTTAAAGTGAAAACGCACCCATATTCTTCCATAACCGGCTTAAAATGTCCGTTGGAAAAATAGGGCAATCCTTTTTTGATGCGGAAAGGTAATTTGAATACTTTTATAGAATAATAAAAAACATATCTGATTTGAGGAAACGGTTTACATTCATGAAAGTTTTATTTTCTGGCTTATTTTACCTCATTGCCTTTCTCCTGCCAGCCCACACTTTTGCGCAACGTTCCGCTGCGGAATTTTTTGAAGAAGGAAATACAAGAGCCGGCACGGGAGATTTCAATGGTGCCATGCAAGCCTATTCAAGCGTAATTTCAATGAGCCCGGAGCATGCGCCCAGCTTTTTCAACAGGGGGCTGGCCAAGGCAAATCTTAAAGATTACCGTGGAGCCATTCTCGACTATAACCGCGCCATTGAACTCAATCCAAAAGAGGCACTTTATTACCAAAGCCGCGGCGTGAGCAAAAGCTTGCAGGATGATTTTTCGTCTGCCATTGAGGATTATTCCAAAGCATTGGAACTCAATGCGGAAGATCCAAAGATTTATTACAACCGTGGCGTGAGCTATGCTAAACTGAAAAAGCACAGAAGCGCGCTTACGGATCTGGACAAAGCATTATCGCTTAACCCGGACGAATTGGCGGCCTTGTATGCGCGCGGAAACTGCAAACAGGATTTGCCAGGAATACGCAGGAAGTTTGGCTGATTTTAGCACGCGTAATCGAGTTAAGCCCCAAAAGAACAGGCGCTTATGCCGGTCGCGGCCTGGCAAAGATTGAGTTAGGCGATTTTCAGGGAGCAATCGGCGATTTTACCCGTGCCATTGAGCTGAGTCCTAATGAGAGTGAATTTTATGAAAAAAGAGGTTTTGCCAAGAACAAAATAGAGGATTATCAAGGGGCAATCAGTGATTTTGATAAAACCATACAACTCAATCTAGAGAATTATCAGGCATTTTACGGCAGAGGCTACGCCAAAGGCAAGCTTAATGATCCTCGGGGTTCGATTTCCGACCTTTCAACATCGATTGAATTGAAAAATACTTATGTAGGCGATCCGAGAAAGGTGGCTTACACGGGAAAGATCAACCGGGAAACCCTGGATGCATTGCGCGATCAGGTTAAGGAGCAGGTTAAAATAGAAAATCTAAGCAGTGATCGGGCTGAGGCGTATTTTGTCCGCGGCATCAGCAAGTCAAAAGTAGGTGAGTTGAAAGGTGCGATTCAGGATCTTACGACGGCAGTTGAACTGAATCCGACTTATTCAAGCGCATTCTTCTCGCGCGCATTGATCCGTTCAGCGAGCGGTGACCAGATGGGTGCTGTCATGGACTTTTCAAGCTCCATTAAATTGCGTTCTGATTATTCTGAGGCATATTATCTGAGAGGAATATTGAAAAACAGCCTGGGTGAAGTTAATGATGGTTGCCTCGATCTGAGTAAGGCGGGGGAGTTGGGTTATCAGCAAGCTTATAAGGTGATCAGCAGTTATTGCAATTAAAAAATAAAGGGTTAACGACCAATGTTCGCTAACCCTTTTTCTATGATTTGAGCTTTTACTTAAGCTTTTTTCAATTTCTCAGCAACTTTGTCCCAGTTCACAACATCCCAGAATGCTTTAATGTAATCCGGGCGTTTGTTTTGGTAATGCAGATAATAAGCATGTTCCCAAACATCCAGTCCCAAAATCGGTGTTCCTTTGAAATCAGACACATCCATTAACGGATTATCCTGATTTGGTGTGGAACCGATGGCCAGTTTGCCGTCCTTAGCAACCAACCAAGCCCATCCCGAACCAAAACGTGTTGTTGCAGCTTTTGCAAACTCTTCTTTGAATTTATCCATAGAACCAAACTGTCCGTTAATTGCATCGGCAACTGGGCCGGCAGGAGCAGCAGCTTTTTTCGGGCCCATTACTTCCCAGAAAAATGTGTGGTTCCAATGTCCGCCACCATTGTTGCGGATCGCAGCTGGTGCTTTTTCGATGGATTTAATGATCTCGTCCAGTGATTTTTTCTCGTACTCAGTGCCTTTAACCGCGTCATTGAGGTTTTTCACGTAAGCAGCATGGTGTTTTCCGTAATGGATTTCCATCGTCATTTTATCAATGCTCGGTTCCAATGCGCCGAAATCGTAAGGCAGCGGAGCCTGTTTGAAAGGCGCTGTTTCCACTCCTGATTCTAATATTCCGCCAGCAAAAGCCTGATTGGCCAAAGCGCCGACAGCTAGGGAGCTTCCGGCCAATGTCCGTAAAAAATCGGTTCTATTCATAACTGTACTTCAGGTAAAGTGTTTAGTTATCTCAATCATAAGCCACCCGGCTTACGATGCTGCGGCCCAGCGTGATTTCATCTGCATATTCCAGATCACCACCAATGGGAATTCCGCGGGCAATCGTACTCATTTTTACACCTGTAGATTTCAGTTTTTTCTGCAAATAAAACGCCGTTGTATCGCCTTCCATCGTGGGGCTCAGCGCCAGGATAATTTCCTTAACCGCTTCATCATTCTCAGGAGTTTCCACTCTTTTCAGCAGCGAATCTATTTGCAAATCAGACGGCCCGATGCCTTCCAGCGGAGAAATAATGCCGCCCAGGACATGATATAAGCCTTTGTATTGATTGGTAGACTCAATCGCTAGCACATCCCGCGTATCTACAACCACACAAATTATAGAATGGTCGCGTCTGGGGTTGCTGCAAATGTTGCAAAGTCTGTCGTCGGCAATGTTGTGGCACTTTTCACAATAGGAAGTTTTGGTGCGCATGTTTATAAGTGCTTCTGAAAGAGAGCGGGTTTGTTCCTCATCTCTTTTAAGCAAATGTAATGCCAGTCGCAAAGCTGTTTTTTTTCCTATTCCCGGCAGACGGGAGATCTCACTTACGGCATCCTCAATAAGACGTGAGGGGTAATTCATGTGAAAAGTTGAGTGTGAGACTAATGGATTTCTGCGGAAATGCCGCGGCGGCAGATTTCATTGCGCATGCCCGTCAATTCGTCAAAAGCGCCTTCTTTTACGGCACATTTGCCTTTATAATGGATGATCAGCGTACACTGTTCAGCTTGTTCATTGGTATGGCCACAAACCTCTATCAAAGTGTCGATAACCCAATCAAATGTGTTTACGTCGTCATTGTAGATAACCAGTTTCTTTACATCGGTTTCTACGGTTTTCTCCAGAATTTCAACCTCTGTCTCTGTAAGCGCTTGCATAACAACCAAATTTCTGTTTGATTAGCAAATCTAAACAAAAACGCAGATTAACGGAAGTTTTAAGTACCTTTTAATCCGCTGCTAAAATTCACAAATAACCCGCTTTAATGAATCCATATATTTCTTTGGTCATCCTGATTGCGTATTTCGGGATGCTCATTACGGTTTCAATTTACACTTCAAAAGGGGCCGATACCAATACATTTTTTACTGCAAACAGACAATCTCCATGGTATTTAGTTGCCTTCGGAATGATTGGGACGTCTTTGTCGGGAGTGACTTTTGTATCGGTGCCAGGCGCGGTTGTTAACATTCAGTTTTCGTATTTTCAGGTTGTAATCGGCTATATTCTGGGTTATCTGGTGATTGGAACGGTGCTTATGCCGCTGTATTACAGGCTCAACCTCATCTCCATTTATTCCTATCTTGAACAGCGTTTCGGATTTTGGTCTTACAAAACGGGCTCCGGATTCTTCTTACTGTCCCGCACAATCGGGTCGGCGGTGAGGCTCTATGTTGCCGCCCAGGTGCTGCAACTGGCTTTATTCAAGCCATTAGGCATTCCATTTGAAGTTGCCGTTGCCATCACCATCTTTCTGATCTGGATTTACACTTTCAAAGGCGGTGTAAAAACCATTATTGTAACCGATACATTACAGACGTTTTTCCTGATCACAGCGGTTATACTAACCATTGTCCTTGTGTCAAAAGAGCTCAATCTTGACGGCTTCGGCGACATCTGGAACCGCGTACAAACGAGCGGATATTCCAAGATTTTCTATTGGGACACCAATGATCCGAAGAACTTTTTCAAGCAGTTTTTTGCCGGCGTTTTCATTGCCATTGTAATGACCGGACTCGATCAGGACCTTATGCAGAAAAACCTGACTTGCAAGAACATAGGCGAAGCCCAGAAGAATATGTTTTGGTTTACGGTTGTGCTCGTAATTGTCAATTTCCTGTTTTTATCGCTCGGTGCGTTGCTTTACGTATATGCCGAAGCGCAAGGCATCCCGGCACCTGCAAAGTCGGATGATTTTTATCCAATGCTCGCACTTAACCATTTAGGACTTGTAGTTGGGATCACATTTTTGCTTGGCATTACAGCCGCCACTTACGCAAGTTCAGATTCAGCATTAACAGCATTGACGACCGCCTTTTGCATTGACTTTATGAGCATTGAAAAAAGACCGGAAGAGCAGCGCTCAACGATCAAATTCTGGGTGCACATTGGCTTTTCAGTGGTTTTCTACATTGTCATCTTGATCTTCAACCGGCTTAATAGCAAAGAGGTTATTACTGCCGTTTTTGATCTGGCTGGTTACACTTATGGCCCGCTTCTCGGCTTGTTTTCCTTTGGGGCATTTCTTAAACGGCCTGTAAAAGATAGATGGGTGCCTTTGGTCTGCATCATCGCGCCGATTCTGACTTACATTATTAATGAACATTCAGCCGAGTGGTTTAATGGCTACAAGTTTGGATTCGAGCGGTTAATCATTAACGGGCTCATTACATTTATCGGTCTCTGGCTGCTGCATGATTCCAATGCAAAACGCTATGTGCCTTATCAGCCAGGCAAATAGCCTTAGTTAAACTTATCGACTATTTTACTTAAAACGGTTACAAATTCCGTTGTGCTTTCTTGTATTTATTCAAAATAATATTAACTTTCTGATAAATCTGACGCCATTCGCGCCTTTGATGGATGCTTACTGAAAGAAGAGTTGAGTTAAATTATTTTAACAAACTAACCTTTTATAGTATGAAAACATTGTCAGTAATTTTATTGGGAATCCTGCTGTGCGTCTCATGCACCGATAAGGCCAAAGAAGAGGAGGCTAACCGCGAAGCGAATCTTGAAAAAGAAAAGAAGGCAATCAACGATGTGATCGAGAACGAAACAAAAGCTTTTTTTGCGAGAGACTACAATGCCTGGAAGGCCAATTATGCCCAAACCGATTACGCATTCCAGGCTTGGAGCAACAATGACGGAACATTCGATTCCAATGTCGGCTGGGAGGATATCAACAAGCAAATCGGAAGATACATTGCCGATAATCCCGAGCCCGTTTCCAGTCACCCGATTGTGGAGCGGAAAAACATCAAATACAAATTCTTTGACGACAATGTGGCCTATCTGACCTGGGACCAGTTCAACAGCGATAAGATGGAGAAGAACTTTCACCACAGTAAGGAAGTAAGGCTGATGGAAAAAATCGATGGGCAATGGAAAATCGTGTGCGTTTCTGCCTTTTGGGACTACAAACATTTGATTCCTGCAAGTCGTCTGCCGATGATCAAGAAGATTGCCAACGAAAGCAGGGGCAAAAATAAAATCTAGGTTTTGTGTAATTTCTAAATCGTTCGGTTTTAGTTAATTCTGTTCGGTTATGAACAGGCTGCGAAGAGCTGGCAAAGGGCGAGCAACAGGTTTGAAATTATATAACTTATTTATTTATAGTGAGTTATGTAAAGGATGTGTGCAGTAATTTTTCATTAAAAGAGAAACTGGCACATCCTTTTTTATATCTTATGTAACTGTGCAAATGTGCAGTCGAAACTATAAATAATATTAGCCATGAAAATTTCAAACATCTCAAATCTATTCTGCGCATTGGCGCTCACTTTGTCTCTTGCATCATTTACAACAGACAAAAAGAAAAATCGCGAAGAAAAAGCCGAAGTTAATGCAGTCGCTTTCCAATCAGCTCTTTACAAAATCAACGAAACAAGTAAGGTTAAGCTGTCAGTTGACAAAGGAGCAGACGAAAATTTGCGGATCACGCTTAAAGACAAGAGCGGCAAAGTCTATTACAATGAAAACTTTGTTGATAAGGATGGGAAATATCGCCGGATTTTTGACCTTGAAGAAATGGGCGACGGCGTTTACTACTTCGAATTGATCCACAACAAAACGAAAGTCGTTAAACAAGTGGAAATCGAAAGCTCAAACGAGAAATTGATCTCACTAAAATAGTAAAAAGGTTCAAATGCAAAAGGCTCTTCGTCGATCGACGAAGAGCCTTTTTTGTTTTCAATGCAATTCTTTTTCAGGGTCCCAGAAACATTTGTCCCAATCCTGAATGCGGTCGTTCCTGACAATGACACCCTCACTTTCCAATCTTTCCTGCATGGCTGTAGGCGTTTCAAACAAATGTCTCGCACTGAGCTCGCCTTGTTTGTTCACAACGCGATGAGCAGGAATTCCAGGCTGCGTAAAGCTGTTTCCCATTGCCCAGCCAACCATTCTTGCACCACTTTTTGCACCCAGATATGCGGCAATTGCACCATATGATGTTGCGCGACCTTCGGGAATCTGGCGGACTACATCGTAGACGTCCGAGAAAAAATCACTGCCCTGCTTCATTTTGTTCGTTCAACCGGCTTTGCTTGCGTTCGTCGATTTCCTGCGTAAGCTGATCATACCAATTCGTGCCATATGCGCGTATCAGCGGCTCTTTTAAGAATTTGTAAACCGGCACGCCCAATGCTGCGCCAAAACTGCAAGCCGGGCTGCAAATGTCCCAACGATCGTAGTTCAGTGCATGATATTGCTCGTATTTGGTAACTCTTATCGGATACAAATGGCAGGAAATGGGCTTTTTATAACTGATCTTTCCGTCAAGGTAAGCAGCTTCGATGCCGCATTTAAGGATTCCTTTCTGGTCATAAATGGCATAAGCACATTCTTTGCCGTTGATGATCGGCGTCACATAATCGCCGTCCCAATCCTTTGTGTAAGTTCCTTCTTTTGTAATAACATCTTTGCCCGCCTGGGTAAGATAAGGTTCTACTGGCAGGGTAAATTTCGTCGAGAATCGCAAGCTCATCTTCTTCCAGTGGTGCCCCGGAATCACCTTCCACACAGCACGCACCCATACATTTGTCCAGATCACAGACAAACAGCTGGTCTTCAATATCGTCACTTATGCAAGTGTTGTCGATGAGTATCATAATCTACTGTTGCGGGATTTTTAGTTTTTGTCCAACCATAACACTGTTTCCCGACATATTGTTTAATCGCTTGATATCTTCGACATTAGTCCGGTAAGTTTGGGCTATCCTGAAAAGCGTTTCGCCCGAAGCAACAGTGTGTGTCTGAACGCTAGACGACCTGATTGGTTGGCTTGAAGACGATGCAGTTTCCTCACCATCCACTTTCTTCACACGCAGCTTTTGTCCGGATCTCAACCGTGAAGATTCATTCAAATCATTCATTTCATACAAATCCCGTACAGACATTCCATATGCTTTCGCGATGCTGTAATAAGTCTGCCCGTTCTGCACCGTGTGAAAGTCGTTGCCCTGCGTGGCCGTTGTTCTGATTTCTTCTTTGATTTCCTCCGGCGTCTTGAATGTTTCCGTTGGCTCCGTGCGAACGACAGTTACTTTTTCAGGCGCTGTATTTGTTCTTGATGGCGTTTCTCTTGCAGACGCACTCGCAGTTTCCTGCGCGGGTGCTTTGTTTACATTCAGGCGCTGGCCTACGACCAGTCTGCCGGGTGTATTTTTATTCAATGCGATCAATTCTCGCAGTGTCAGATCGTATTTGCTGGCAATGCTGAAATAAGTGTCTCCCGGCTGAACCGTGTGCGTTGCTGCTTTTTCAGGCGCAGTTGCTTTTGTTTTAACTGGTTCTTTTACAGCAAGTTCTTTTTCCGAAGCTTCTTTCGCAGCTGCTTCTTTGGCCGCTCTTTCCTCTGCCGCTGCTCTCTGCTTCATGTAAACCGAAGTTTCGGAAGTGACGCGGGTGTCATTAGGCGTAACCACTTTTGGTGCAGAACTGGCAACTGCAACAGGCCTTTCCTCGGCTGATTTGAAAGATGTATCCGCATTGTCCTGTGTAATAATCACAACGCGGTCGCCAGCTTGCTTGCTAACAGGTTCAGTAGGAACCGAGGCAGGCACATTGGTTGCTGTTTTTACGGATGGATTTGTTTGAATGTTCGCGGCCGCAGGCGTTGCAGCAGCAACTGGTGCATTCGTTACAGGCGGGTTGACCGTTGCCGGAGAAGTTGCAATTTCTTCTTTCTTTTCAACCAAAACAGGCGTATATTTTTTCCTTCCCGAAGGTTTATCCGGGATTGTGTTAGCAGCAGGCGCCGCGGCAATAACATCCGTTTTTGGAGCAATTACAGAGTCTTTCTTGCCAGGAGATGGCTGTGGCGGTGCAATGATCTCTATCGGTTGTTTTTTAGGCCGTTTTTTGGTCAAAAACAAAACCTGTCCGGTCTGGATCGGATAATTGCGGCTTGTGGTTCTGTTGTATTTCAAAAGGCTTACTAACCTGATGCCATATTGCTGCGATACGCTGTGCCATGTGTCGCCGGGTCTTGCCGTGTGAAATGGCGTTGAAGCCTTTTTATGTTTTTTGGCCAAATAATAAACCTGACCTGGAATAAGCGGCATTTCTGCCAGCATATCATTGTAACGCATGAATTTCGGAGCGCTCATGTCTCCCGCTTTCGCAAGCGCTTTGGGTTTGTCACCGGCACGCGCTCCTATACCCGGAAGTCCGTTGATTTCATACATTTCCGGCGCATTGGGATCCGATGAATTGGATGGTTTCTTTTTCAAAACCGGATAGCCGGAATCCTCATAAACCGAAGCAACCGTGGTCTGGCGTGCTGGAAGCGACAACTTTTCACGAACCGAAGCAACCTGATCAACCGGAACAGGAATGGTTACCAAATATTCTCGGTCATTCGGGATTTTGTCATCCGTAAGCCATCTGTTGTAACTTTTCAGATCTGCCGAAGAAATGCCCAGAGAAGCCGAAATGTCGTCAAGGGATTTGCCTTTGCCAAAATCGGATTCCAGCAAAACATATCGGTTTGAAGATTTATACCTTTCTATTCCTGCTTCCAATGCGATCTTGTGCGCGAAAAAACGAAGCATATAGCGATCCGTTTTGCCATTAAGCGTCACTTCGCGTGCATAAGCCCAGTTGGCAGGAACCACTTTTTTGACACCGCCTGCTCCCTGATAATAGGAATAGAGGGTTGTGATCCAGTTATTGAATTGCTGATTGTTCTTCTTCAGATACCAGGCAGCTGCATGCGTTGAGGCGCTGATATTCTTTCTTTCATCAATGTTGTCATCTACACGCAAATTCAGCTCGCGTGCAGTTTCGGGTTTGAACTGCCAGTAACCCACCGCATTGGATGACGAAACCACATCCGGCCGAAAAGAGCTTTCCTGAACGGCCAGATATTTAAAATCAATTGGAACCTCTTCATCCATCAAAATTCCTTCCACAATTGGGAAATGCAGGACGGCGCGATCCATTTTTTCTTCCCAAAACTTCTTGTTGGACATCAGGTTTTTTACATCCTCTTCAATAATTTCCTGAGCGCTTCTGTCGAACTTAACAGTGATTCCTCCAAATGAAACACTAGCAGGGATTTCCGGATAATTCTGGGCAATGACATTGCTTTTCGCGGTGAGCAGCAACATCCAGGCAACTGCGATGTATCTGATGTTTTTAATGAAAGTTCTGGCCATAAATTGTAATGCTTGGCTGTTTGTGTTAGTGTTTTATAATTTCTGAAGAATCATCAATCCATCCCGGATAGGAAGCAGAATGTTTGAAACGCGGTCATCTTCATGCACCATTTTATTGAAATCAAGCAATGCTTGGGTGTCTTTGTCAATTTTGATCTCGTCCTGAACCACTTTGCCGCTCCATAGCACATTATCCGCGATCAGAAAGCCGCCTTTGCGGACTTTTTCAATGCAAAGGTTAAAATAAGCTGCGTAGTTGATTTTGTCAGCGTCGATAAAGACAAGATCGAAGGTTTGGTCAAGGGTAGGAATGATATCAGTTGCCTTGCCTATGCGGTAATCAATGTTATCAGTGAAGGGGGAATTGGCAAAAAAGCGGCGTGTAAAAGTTTCCAGTTCCTCATTGATGTCGATTGTGATCAGCCGGCCTTCTGCGTTAAGCCCTTCACAAAGACATAACGCAGAATATCCGGTGTAAGTACCAATTTCGAGAATGCTGTCTGGCCGGATCATCCGGGAAATCATGGACAAAAACCTGCCCTGAAGATGCCCAGATAACATACGGGGGTTAAGAATGTTCGCATGCGTCTCGCGGTTTAAAGACTTCAGCAACTCACTCTCATTCTCCGTATGTGCTACGGAATACGCCTCGATTTCCTCTGCCAGAAACTTCATTTATAATCTAATTCTTAACCAAATGCAATGCGATCCTGCGATCAGACATTGGCAACAATGCGTTCCAGATATGTGCCGTATCCACTTTTAACGAGCGGTTTAGCGATTTCGCGCAATTGTTCTGCATTAATAAATCCCATGCGGTAAGCGATCTCCTCGATGCAGCCTACTTTTAGGCCCTGTCTTTCCTCGATCACCTGGACAAATTGTCCTGCCTGCATCAGGGATTGGAATGTGCCCGTATCAAGCCATGCGGTGCCGCGGTTTAGGACACCCACTTTCAGCTTTCCGCGTTCAAGATAGACCCGGTTAACGTCTGTGATTTCCAGCTCGCCACGTGGTGAAGGCGGGATTGTTTTTGCAATTTCAACCACATCATTGTCATAGAAATATAGTCCTGGAACCGCATAGTTAGACTTAGGCGATTCAGGTTTTTCTTCAATAGACAACACATTATTGGATTTATCAAATTCTACAACACCGTAACGCTCCGGGTCATGCACCTGATAAGCGAAGATAACGCCGCCCTCGGGATCATTGTTGGATTGCAGCAATTGGGACAAACCCGAACCGTAGAAAATGTTGTCACCCAGAATCAACGCCACTTTTTCATCTCCGATAAATTCTTCACCAATGATAAAAGCCTGAGCAAGTCCGTCCGGGCTTGGCTGCACGGCATAGCTGAAAGAGCAGCCTAAGCGGCTTCCGTCACCAAGCAATTTTTCAAAATGCGGCAAATCGTGGGGCGTGGAAATGATCAGGATTTCCCGGATCCCTGCCAACATTAATATCGATAACGGATAGTAAATCATCGGTTTGTCGTAAACAGGCATAAGCTGTTTACTCACTGCCAATGTCAACGGATGCAACCGCGTTCCGGATCCACCGGCAAGAATAATTCCTTTCATTTGTGAGGTGTTGTATGCGTAAATAAAGTGTCTGTCCTGGAACAACGCGTCCCGGTTAATGCATTCAGACTATCTGTCTGAATACATTTCGTTGTAATATTTCTGGTAATTACCGGATGTGACATTGTTAAGCCAATCCTGGTTGTTCAAATACCAGTCAACGGTGCGTTCCAGTCCTTCCTCGAATTGCAATGAAGGTTTCCAGCCCAGTTCCTGGGAAAGTTTGGTGGCATCGATCGCATAGCGAAGGTCGTGACCGGCGCGGTCGGTAACGTAAGTGATCAGTTTTTCTGTTTCACCTTGCTCACGGCCCAGCTTACGGTCCATTATGCTGCAAAGCAAAAGCACCAGGTCCAGGTTTTTCCACTCGTTATGGCCGCCAATGTTGTAAGTCTCGCCGTTTTTGCCGTCATGGAAAATCACATCGATGGCAATGGCGTGATCTTCTACAAAAAGCCAGTCACGGATATTTTCCCCTTTTCCGTAAACAGGAAGTGGTTTTTGCTGGATGATGTTGTGGATCATCAGCGGGATCAGCTTCTCAGGGAAGTGATTTGGGCCGTAGTTGTTAGAACAGTTGGAAATAACAACCGGCAACTTATATGTGTTGTGATATGCCCTTACAAAATGGTCAGACGACGCTTTTGAAGCAGAGTATGGCGAGCGTGGGTCGTAACTGGTCGTTTCCGTAAAGAATGTGCCCGGGTCGTGCAGTTCACCATAAACTTCGTCCGTGGAGACATGGTAAAAACGGCGGTCTGTAAAATCGTCTTTCCAGGCTTTTTTGGCAGCATTCAAAAGGTTTACCGTTCCTACAACATTGGTCATCACAAATGACATCGGATCTGAAATAGACCGGTCGACATGCGATTCGGCAGCTAAGTGGACAATGCCATGAAAATCATTTTCGCTGATGAGCTTGTCAATAAATTCTGCGTCAACGATATCCCCTTTTACGAAAGTGTAATTCGGCGCATTTTCAATGTCCTTTATATTCTCGAGGTTACCCGCATAGGTGAGGGCATCCAGATTATAAATGTGGTAATCCGGATGAAAGTTTACAAAACGGCGCACAACGTGTGACCCAATAAATCCTGCACCGCCTGTGATTAAGATTTTCTTCATTGTTGAGGTGTTATTTTTAGTTGCCAGTTCCATGCGTCACGAAGCGCATCAGCCATTGTTTTTTCGGCATGCCATTTCATTACATTATTCACTTTATCAGACTGCGCGTAGATTTTTTCAACATCTCCTTCGCGGCGCGGCCCGATTGTGTAATTCAATTTTACGCCATTAACTTCTTCAAATGTATTAATCAATTGTAAGACGGTATAACCTTCACCTGTCCCTACATTAAATACGTCATAATAATTCGATTCTACTTGCGCTTGTAGTAATTCTAATGCTTTAACGTGCGCTTTGGCAAGGTCCACCACATGAATAAAATCACGGATGCAAGTGCCGTCCTCAGTGTCATAGTCGCTTCCGAAAACGGTTAGTGACTTGCGCAGGCCAGCTGCTGTTTGCGTAATAAAAGGAACCAGGTTGCTCGGAACACCATTCGGCAATTCACCGATCAATGATGATTCGTGTGCGCCAATTGGGTTGAAATAACGAAGTGATAATGCTCTCACGCCGGATTTGGCATGCACGTAATCCCGGATAATGTCTTCTCCAATGGCTTTTGTGTTTCCGTAAGGCGAGTTAGCTGGTTTGCGTGGCGTTTGTTCGGTTACCGGAATTGCATCAGGCTGTCCGTAAACTGTGCAGGATGAAGAGAATACAAAGTTTGGCACTTTGAACTCCTGCGCTGCGCGTAAAAGCACGAGCAGGGAAATAATGTTGTTTTCGTAATAATTAAGCGGTTTTTCAACCGATTCTCCCACCGCTTTGTAAGCTGCAAAGTGAATGATGCCGTCAAATTTTTCTTTTTCGAACAGCTCTCTTACTTTTTCGGAGTCATTGCAATCAATGTTGTAAAAGGGAAAATCTTTGCCGGTAATTTCTTTGATCCCATCTAAAACGCCGAGATTCGAATTGTAAAGATTATCAATGATGACTGGCTCAAACCCTGCTTTATCCAATTCAACAACTGTGTGAGAACCTATAAATCCAGCTCCTCCGGTAACGAGAATTTTCATGCGCTATGTGCTTAGATGGAAAAATGTTGTGGTATAGAATTAGTGAAAAGGGCGCTGCCTGACAGCTTTTTTCTCGAGCAAAAGTAGAAAATTTGATGTCCATTAAAAAAAAATGTTTTTATTTATCCGTTGGTTGTTAAATGCAGATTTGAGGAAAATGAACCAGAGAGAAATTAAAGCACTGATATCCTTACTTGATGACGAAGATCATGAAGTGAGCCAGCACGTGGAGGGTAAGATCTTGTCATTGGGCGGTAATGTGATACCATTTCTCGAGACCGAGTGGGAGGAAAGCTTTAACCCGATTGTGCAGCGTAAGATTGAAGAATTGATCCATGAATTGCAGCTTAGCATCATGATTGAGCGGTTGCAAGCCTGGAAAAATGGCGGTGCATTGGATTTGCTCGAAGGAATGTGGATCATTTCAACCTACCATTATCCCGACTTGTCGATGGAAAAGCTGAGGACAACCATTGAACAGCTTTACTACGACATCTGGATCCAGTTTCAGGAAGAAATGAATGCGGTGGACCAGATCAAACGCATTAACAGTATCTTTTTCGGTGTGATGAATTTTGCGGCCAATACGAAGAACTTTCATTCGCCTTCCAATTCAATGATCAATGTTGTTTTGGAAAGCAAAAGAGGCAATCCGATCACATTGTGCGTGATTTATCTGCTCATCGCGCGGAAACTTGGAATGCCTGTCTATGGTGTTAACCTGCCCAACTTGTTTGTTTTGACCTATAAAAACGACAAGACTCAGTTTTATATCAATGTATTTAACAGGGGAATAATTTTCTCTAAAACAGACATTGACCATTACATTGCCCAGCTGAACATTAAGTCGAAAGAAATATTTTATCAACCTTGCACCAACCTTGAAATTGTGCAGCGCGTATTGCGGAACCTAATCTTATCTTACGAAAAGACGAGTGAACAAGATAAAATAAAAGAGATTGAGAAAATTCTGAAATCGACACTCGACGACAGTCCGGAAATGTAGCATTACAGAGCAATCGCCAGACAATGGTGATCAAACCACCGGATTGTAATGTTAGCTGACACAATGTGGTCTTCGTCGGTGAGCCTTCCTTTGAGCATTTCTGCTTTTTCGTCGAAAGGTTCTATATATATGGAGTCGCGGAAACTGATCTTTTTCTTCCCGTAAAGCTTATAAAGTGCTTCCTTGGCGCACCAATACATGCATAGGAGCTCCATTTGGTCGCCAGCGTGCTCATGTTCGGGCTGTGACAAATACTTTTTCGAAGTGCGCTGCAGTTTCGGGTCCATCTTTTCCATATCAATGCCGACGGCCGCTAATGGATTAATGGCGACGGCCACAAAATCAAATGTATGGGTGATCGAAATGTGGGAATCGTTGTCGATCAGAAATGCTTTGCCGTGCTCGTCCTTATGGGTGCCAATGTAATTAATGCCAAATTGCTCTGCAATGATCTTGATAAGCAGCCGACTCGCCAGCCATTCGCGCAACTTTTGCGGGTGCGTAATCGCCGAAAGTTCCTCTGCATTGTAAGCATAACCTAGTTCCTTCCTCAGCTCGTTTTCAAGTTCAGTCAGTTTCCAAAGCAGCAATGTACTGGTCTCCTCAATCATTTCGGAATGAACGAGCGGCATAATTATTCTGTTTAAAATTTCTATTTTTGAGGCTTAATCCCTATCACAAATTAAAGCATGAATATTCGCAAAGTAGATACTTTTTCCGGTCATCGAGACAGTGTTTATACAATTATTTCGGACAACACTTCACATGGCTTTTACTCTGCGGGCGGCGACGGTTTTGTAATTCAATGGGATCTTAACAAACCTGATCTTGGAAAACTGGTTGCCAAAGTAGGCGTCTCCGTCTACGCGCTCGGCCTTGAAAAAACCAATAATGCATTGTGGATCGGCCAGAATTATGAAGGCATTCAAGTGCTGAACATTGCCGAAAACAGGATTGAAAAAACTTTAAAAATAACAACGGCCGCGATCTTTGATATTCAGTTTTATGACGATAAAGCGCTGATTGCCTTGGGCGATGGCGTCGTCGTCGTGATGGACATTGCATCTTTCTCGGTGCAAAAACACATTAAGGTTGCCAACAAAAGTATTCGCACCATTGCCATCAACCACGATACACGCGAATTCGCGATCGGTGACAGTGATTGCAATGTGAATATTTTCGATCTGGATGGTTTCAGTTTAAAAAAGACGATTCAATCGCATGGTAACTCGGTTTTTTCCGTTAAGTATTCACCGGACGGGAAATATCTCTTCACCACCGGGCGTGACGCACACATCATGATTTGGGACGTAAATGATGCATACGGGATGGTTTTAGACATTCCGGCCCATTTATATGCGGTTAATGACATTGTTTTCAGTCCCGATCACACCTTATTCGCCTCCTGCAGCATGGACAAATCGGTAAAAGTCTGGGATGCTGCTACTTTTAAACTAAAAAAGATCATTGACCGGGCGCGGCATGCCGGGCACGGGACATCGGTCAACAAACTCCTCTGGACAAGCTTTGAAAATCAGCTGATTTCGTGCAGCGACGACCGAATGATTTCGGTTTGGGAAGTCGCGGAATAGCATACTTATAATATGGGATTATTGGTAAATACTTTGAAAAATGATCCATATATCTTTAACTTACACGAACGTTTTTAACTAAGTACCAAAGCATAGATTGCATCATGAAAATATCCGCTATAGACATACGCAAGCACACTTTTGAAAAGATTTTCAGAGGTTACGACCCGGACGAAGTAGATGCATTTCTTAATTCGTTGTCGCAGGAATGGGAGCGTTTTTCTAGCGAAAATAGCTTATTGAAAATGCAGCTTAGAGTATGCTGAAAAGGAACTTAGCAAACTAAAAGACATCGAATCTACGCTTTTCAGGACGTTGAAGGCGGCTGAGGACACCAGCAAGCTGATTGAGAAAGAGGCCAATGAAAATGCTGAAAAAAGGATCGAAGAATCACGGACAACGGCCAATGATCTGGTTAGTGAAGCCGAGAACAGAACGAACCAGATCATCCGCGAAACTGAGGATAGATTAAAACGATTCAAGGAAGATTTCGCTGCCGAAGTGAAGCTGCAAGAGCGCGATTTCCGTGCAATTGAGAATTTTAGAGACAATCTGATCGTGCAACTTTCGTCATTGGCTAACAATACGATTGAGACGGTCGAGCGTTTTGAGCAGAAATATGATAAGGAGTCGGTTTTGAATAAAATGGAGGAGATCAAGCAGCATATCGCTGAAATTGAAATCCCTAAAAAGCCATTGCTTCAATCGGAGGTCCGGGTTACTTTGGAAGAGGAAAAACCAGAAGAGCCGGTGCTGGCAGAAGTTGTGTTGCAGGATGACAAGCCCGAAGTTTTGTTCGAGGTTGTAAGCCAGGAAGATGAGGTTGAGATTGTGGATGAGGAAGAAGATTTCCTTCCGGAAGAAACATTTGTAGAAGAGGAGCCGGTTGAAATTGTTGAAGAACTTGAAATCATTGAGCCGGAAGCGGAACTCGAACCTGAGCCAGTGGTTGAGGAAGTTGAGTACAGCACAAGAGAAGAGGTGAAAAGCAGTGCGGCAGAAGAGGCAGCAATAGCGTTGGCAGAACTCAAAAGAACAGAGCGCGCAAGAGAAAATGCGCCGAGAGAAAATGCGCCAAGGGAAAATGCACCAGCTGTTAACAGACCGCGCGTTCCGGAAAATCAGCCTAAGAAAACAGGCGGAGGTTCATTCTTTGACCAAATCTAAAATACATTGGGAACAATCAGTCTCGAAGGCCTTGAATTCTTCGCATATCACGGATATTATCCTGAGGAGCAGCGAATTGGCAATAAATACGCATTAGACATTATCATCACAGCCGATTTTATAAAAGCTGCACAAGAAGATAAATTAAGCGAAACAGTGAATTATGAAACGATTTACCAGATCGTTTCGAAAGTAATGATGGAGCCAGCCAAGTTATTGGAACACATTGGCTTCACGGTTATAGAAAGAATCCGGGAACATTATCCCGTTGTTGCAAACATTACAGTGAAAGTCTCCAAATTCAACCCGCCGGTAGGAGGGGTTTGTACGCGGGCGATGATCACGATGGAAGGATAAAAAAATGTCCGCCTGATTTCGTAAAGAACTTAGGCGGGCATTTTTTTTATTTATTCAATATATCAATCAGAAACTTCCTGAACGGCTCGGCGAACTCCTTTCGCTTTAATGCAAATTCAACCGTCGTTTTCAAATAATCCAGTTTATCGCCGATATCGTGACGCTTTCCTTCAATGCGGTGTGCATAGATGTTTTCGCGTTTCAAAAGCAGGAGCATGGAGTCGGTAAGCTGAATTTCGTTGTTTTTGCCTTTTGGGGTTTGCTCAATGGTGTTGAAAATTTCCGGCGTCAGAATGTATCTTCCGGCGATCGCCAAATTCGAAGGAGCTACATCAATGGCTGGCTTCTCCACAAGCGTGCTCAGTTCCATGATTGTATCACTAAGTGATGTCCCGCCAACAATTCCATAACGATTCACTTTGTTAGGATCCACTTCTTCAACGGCAATAACCGAACCGCCATATTGTTCGTAAGTGTCCATCAATTGCTGCGTAACCGGAATCACCGAGTCCATAATGGTGTCACCTAGCAAAACTGCAAATGGTTCATTGCCAACGTGATGTCTTGCATAATAGATTGCATCGCCCAGTCCGTTTGCTTCTTTTTGCCTTACAAAATGCACATTGGCCATATCTGCCAAACGGCGCATTTCATTAAACCACATTAGATCTTCTTTTTCTTCCAAACGGCTTTCCAGCTCAACATTGCGGTCAAAATGGTCCTCAATAGCACGCTTGCCTTTCCCGGAAATGATAAGAATATCTTCAATTCCCGAATCAACCGCTTCCTGAACCACATATTGGATCGTAGGAATGTCGATAATTGGAAGCATTTCTTTGGGCATCGATTTGGTTGCGGGCAGGAAGCGGGTTCCAAGTCCGGCAGCGGGAATTACAGCTTTACGAATCATAAGTTGGCTTTCGGCCGTCAGCTTTCGGCTTTCGGCGTCTTTTGGTTGTAATAATAAATATATCTTTTTTAAAATTCTTGAATGCTGCTGGCTGATAACGGACTGCCCTAAACCACAAATGGCTTGATGACGCGCGCATTATGTTTTTTTAGCTGCACAAAAAGCTGGTTAAGCATGTCATCGTCGTGATAAATGCCGATGATCGTCCCGCCTGATCCTGCAAACTTCGCAGAAGCGCCACATTGTCTTGCAGCATTGATGAGCTTCTTGTTTGATTCGGGCACATTATAAATTTTACAGCGCAGATCGAAATTCTCATTCATGAGCTGATGCAGATCGTGCGAACGGCCTTCCATCAACGCCTCACGGCCATCTTCGGCTTTTTTGGCAATTTGCCCGAGTACGTCGATCACATCCTGTTCGCCCCGGTCAAAGCGCGTTCTTACATCGCTGTGCACCTTTCCAGAAACCTTGCTGAGGTTGGTATTATAAGCGACGTAAAGTTTAGGCAAAAGCGCAGGATTGATGCGCTCATATTTACCATAACCCTGATTATTAATCAAATCTTTGTCAAAATCCATGTAAACACAGCCTTCATAACACTGGATCACACGATCCTGCAAGCCGGCAGTAATCCCAAGCTCCTCGGTTTCTGTGACCATTACGAGCTGCGGAAGGATTTGAAGCGGAATTTCAACCTTGTAAAATTGCATTAAGGCCCTGAAAAGCGCCACGACAATCGCACTGGACCCAGACATGCCCACTTGCCGTGGAATAGACGATCGGTAACGAACCGTAAAGTTGCGGTTAGGCAATCTGATTCCTTGTTCTTCGCAATAGTCGCCGAATTTCTTGATGCCAGCCTTAATCAGCGGAATGCCACCATTGTAGCCCAACATACTAACGGTGTCGCGCAAGTGAAAAATGCTGCGAAACGTGCTTTCATCCTGCGGTTCCGACTCAATATGGAGTTCCGGGGATTCGTAAAGGGAAATGGAAGCACCGAAGTTTCTCACAGAAATGGAGATCGTCTTGCCATAAAAACCATCGGAAGGATTGCCTAATAACCCGGCGCGGGCATAAGCACGTGTTTCAATTATCAAGGTTGAATTCTTTTTTAGCCAAAAGTAATAACTTAATGACGATAGAATGCCTTTTTGCCCTGATAAGGAATCATTTATTCACCAGATTCGATTGGGCACAAAAAAAGGCGGGATATAAAATATCCGCGCCCGATTTAGAGTAGGTTTACTATATATATTATTGCTTCACAACCTGAATGTTCGCGATCAGCTTCACATCATCGCCTACAACCACACCGCCAGCCTCAGTAACCGCGCTCCATTCCAGTCCAAATTCTTTACGATTGATCTTGCCTGTGATCTCAAAACCAGACTTATTATTTCCGTAAAAGTCGGTCATGTTACCACCATATTCAACGGCAAATTCGATTGGCTTGGTAACACTTTTCACAGAAAGATCCCCTTTCAATGTATAGCTTTCGCCACCTTTTTTTACCAATGTTCCTTTAATGGTCAATTTTGGATGTGTCGCTGCGTCAAAGAAATCACCTGATTTCAAATGTTCGTCACGTTGCGCCTGATTTGTATCAATGCTAGCAACGTCAGCAGAAAAATCAACTGTTGCTCCGTCAAAATCTTCGGTTTCAGTTGTAACTGAACCTTCGAATGCTTTGAATGCGCCTGTTACAGTTGAGATAACAAGGTGTTTTACTTTGAATTGAACTTCGGAATGTGTTGGGTCGATCACCCAGGTTGTTGCAGTTGCCATATCTTTTAGTATTTAATGTTTCGACATTTAATGTATATACACGTAAATTTAGGAATTAGTTTCCGACACATAAAAAAAATCCCGATAAATATTTTACCGGGATCTCACTACAATGCTACCAACGCCTCATTTGGGCATTTCAAAAATCTTTTCGTCAATTTTTGGATTTACTTCCAATGATGTGATTTTCAAAACCATCGTCGTTCCCGGCATAGCAGAAGTCGAAACCTCAGACGTGAACGGATAAGTTAGGCCATCCACCTGACGAAAATCAGATTGTGCATTTTCAGATTTAACTTCCTGGCCATTCAATGTTGTTTGAACGATCATTTTCAAAATGTAAAAAGTGTCTTTTGAAATGTAGTTAACGCGCTTGGTGCCATTTTCCAAAGCCATTGTCACCTTGTAAACTTTCGCACCGGCAAGATCTTCTTCACCGTCCAGCGTTAATTTGTAACCCTTCTGCTTGTAATTATAAAGGCCGGTCAAATCCGTTTCGGTGGACATGGCCTGCACGGCTTCTTCGGGCAATGCCGTCGCCGTCGTCTGGCCGGTCATTGGATTAATCACCCAACCTGTTTTTCCATTAATTGCCTGCACAACGGTTACACCTTGCACGGTCGTCTCGCTGCGAAATCCTTTGTTCTGCACAATGGTGGTTGTTATCGGCACTTTCATGCTCATGACGTCCATATCGGCAACGATTTTGAGACCTTGCAATTTAGACAGCTTATCAGCGCCGCCCATTGCTTTAATGTGCTTGTCAATGATCTCATCCAGATTTTGTGCGGACGCAATGTTTCCGGATATGAAAAGGCAAACGATTATGAATGGTTTTAGAAAAATAGATCGTCTCATGAAAATGGTTAGCTGTTTTAATTGGAACTCTGGAACGGAAGTGATATTGTAAGTTGGGATAATATTGGCACAAAAAAAACGAGTGGAAGAATTACCATCCACTCGTTTTATATCAAATTTTGAAACCGTTCTTAGTTCTTCAAAGCTTCCGCTCCGCCGACGATTTCAAGGATCTCAGTTGTAATCGCAGCCTGACGCGTACGGTTGTAAATCAATTTCAGTTCTTTCAAAAGCTCCTGAGCATTTTCAGTTGCCTTATCCATTGCTGTCATCCTTGCGCCTTGTTCTGATGCATTGGATTCCAAAACAGAACGGTAAAGCTGGATCTTCAACGATTTAGGGATCAACTCTGCAAGAATTTCTTCCTCAGTCGGTTCAAAAATGTAGTTAACCTCAGCCGTTTTTGTTCTTGTTGTTTTGTCTTCCGTTGCGATCGGCAAGAAGCGGTCCGTATGAATGATCTGCGTGGCAACGTTTTTAAATTCGTTGTAAATCAGATCAACTGCATCATAACGACCTTCTGAGAATGCGGTCATGATTTCTTCTGCAGCTTGTTTAACAGCAACGAAGTTCAATCTTCCGAAAAGGTCCATGTAAGTTTTATTGACTACAAAACCTCTTTTCGCAAGCGACTTCAGCACCTTTCTTTCCTATTGCAAAGATCTCAACGTTTCCTCTCGCAGCTTGTGCAGCATATTTTTGCTCAATCAGCGCGAGAGTTGCTTTCACAATGTTCGTATTGAAAGCACCGCACAGTCCACGGTCCGAAGTAACAACGACAAGCAAAACCTTTTCAATCGGGCGAACCGTTTTCAATGGGCTGTCAACCGCACTTTCTGCACCTGAGGACACAGTTGTAAGCATATCACCAAGTTTCTGCGCATAAGGTCTCATTTGCATGATATTGTCCTGAGCGCGGCGCAACTTTGCAGCTGCAACCATTTTCATGGCTTTGGTGATCTGCTGTGTGGAATTAACGGATACGATCCGGTTACGGACTTCTTTTAAGCTCGCCATAAGTGATTAACGATATTTTACAGCCACTTCACGCGCAACTTTCTCAACCACGTCTGTAACGCTGTTGTCCAGTTTTCCAGCACGCAATGCCAATAAAGTGTCTTTGTGCTGAACGCTCAAAACGTTAAGGAAATCCTTTTCAAATTCCTTCACTTTATTCACGTCAACCAAATCCAGCAAACCTTTTGTAGAAGCGTAAACCGTTGCCACTTGTTGTTCAACAGGAACCGGTGCGTATTGAGGTTGTTTCAAAACTTCCTGGTTACGGCGACCTCTGTCAATGGCAAGTTTAGTAGCCGCATCAAGATCAGAACCGAATTTTGCAAACGCTTCCAATTCACGGAATTGTGCCTGATCCAGTTTCAATGTTCCTGAAACCTTCTTCATCGACTTGATCTGAGCATTACCACCCACACGGGATACCGAAATACCCACGTTGATTGCAGGACGGATACCAGAGTTAAATAAGTTAGACTCAAGGAAGATCTGTCCGTCGGTAATCGAAATTACGTTTGTAGGAATATATGCTGAAACGTCTCCCGCTTGTGTTTCAATAATCGGAAGCGCTGTCAACGAACCACCACCTTTTACCACACCTTTCAATGAAGGAGGAAGGTCATTCATGTTTCTTGCAATTGTATCATCCGCGATGATCTTCGCTGCACGCTCCAAAAGGCGGCTATGCAGATAAAATACGTCACCCGGATAAGCTTCACGACCCGGAGGGCGGCGAAGAAGCAGGGAAACTTCACGATATGAAACCGCTTGCTTCGAAAGGTCATCATAGATAACCAAAGCAGGGCGGCCTGTATCTCTAAAAAATTCTCCGATCGCTGCACCTGTAAATGGCGCGTAGAATTGCATTGGAGAAGGATCTGATGCACCGGCAGCAACGATAACTGTGTAATCCATTGCTCCATAGCGGCGAAGTGTTGCTTCAATCCCTTTGATGGTTGATGCTTTTTGTCCGCATGCTACGTAGATACAGAATACAGGTTCGCCTTTGTCGAAATATTCTTTTTGATTGATAATCGTATCAATAGCAACTGCCGTCTTACCAGTCTGGCGGTCACCAATGATCAATTCCCGCTGGCCACGGCCGATGGGGATCATTGCGTCGATTGCTTTGATACCAGTCTGAAAGGGTTCCGTTACAGGCTGACGGAAAATAACCCCGGGAGCTTTACGCTCAAGTGGCAGTTCGTAAAGTTCGCCTGTCAAAGGACCATTTCCGTCGATTGGTTCAGCGAGTGTATTTACAACGCGGCCTATAATTCCGTCTCCAACCTTTACAGAAGCGATCTCTTTGGTTCAGCTTCACGGTGGCTCCTTCCTTGATGTCGCTAAAATCACCCAGCAACACGGCTCCGACGTTGTCTTCCTCGAGGTTAAGCGCGAGGGCTTTAAGGCCGTTCTCGAAAACAAGCAGCTCACCTGCCTGCACCTGGGAAAGGCCATAAATGCGGGCAACACCGTCGCCAACCTGAAGGACTGTTCCTACTTCTTCGAGTTCTGCTTCTGATCTAGCTCCTGCAAGTTGTTCGCGCAGGATGGCCGAAACTTCATCCGGTCTAACAGATACCATAGTATAATTGACTTATTAAAAGTATAGTAGTAAGTTTTTGAAAACTGCCGCAAAGGTAGCGTTTTATTCTGGTATAAAAAGAATGTTTTGGTTAAAAAGTGTTGCCAAAAATTAGATTTTTCCAAGGTTTTCGCGCTTGCTACTCTGCGATTTGCGAAAATACTGTTTATCATTCATAATGAACATTTTTAAAACTTTTTTAGGTACTATTTGTGTTTTTGTTGTAATTGAGTTCGTTAATAACACTTACAATTCCATTCTAATATTTATTGACCATCCTTTCAGCCTAATGTACAAATTAGAAAAAACCATTTTAGCAGCCTTCGTTTTAGCATTTTTGGTAACCACAGGAAGCACAGCACAGACTATCAAGAAAACAACAAAACCGGCAACCGCAGTGAAGAAAGCGCCGGCCGCACCAGTAAAAGCAGCAGCAACCCCCGCCGTACTCAAAAATCAGATGGATTCTTTATCGGCTGCGATCGGTGTAAGTTTCTCAAATTCATTAAGTTCACAAGGAATTACAGACATTAATACAGAAATTTTAACGAAAACAATCAATGCTTCGTTGAAAGGCGGAAAGACAGCATTTACGCCGGAAGACGCGAATAAATTTATAGGAGAATATTTTCAAAAAATAAGTGAAGAAAAAGGAGCGGTGTTCAGAGTGGAAGGTGAAAAGTTTTTAGAAGAAAATAAGAAAAAAGAAGGCGTTGTAACAACTGAAAGCGGACTTCAATATCAGATAATTAAAACCGGCGACGGCCCTAAACCGCTTGCTACAGACAAAGTTAAAACACACTATCACGGCACATTAACCAATGGAACAGTTTTTGACAGCTCGGTCGACAGAGGCGAGCCAGTTGAGTTTCCGGTTAACGGTGTGATCAAAGGGTGGACAGAAGCGTTACAGCTTATGCCTGTTGGTTCAAAGTGGAAATTATTCATCCCTTACCAGCTTGCATACGGAGAGCGTGCAGCAGGCCCTCAGATTCCCGCTTATTCAGCATTGGTATTTGAGGTTGAATTATTAGAGATTGTTAAATAGCAAACATTCAACAATGAAAAAGTACTTAATCACGCTTATTCCGGTAGTATTACTGGGCTGGCAGCGAGGGCCCGTTCAGGAGAAGGCAGCGTCGTTACCGGCTGCGGAGGTGTCAATGGATGAGGATATCAAGCCTATTCCTGCTCAGTTTAAAGCGGAGGAGCTGACAACCCGGATTCTTTCCAGTTATCATTACAGAAAGACCAGGCTTAGCGACTCACTGTCAGCAGCGATATTCGATAAGTACATTGATGGAATAGATCATGGCAAACTATATTATCTGGCCAGTGATTTAAAGGATTTCGAACAATACAAAAACTCGTTCGACGACTATCTTCAAAAGAGAGAACTGGATGTTCCTTTCGCGATGTATAATGTTTTCAGAAAGCGTTATAAGGAGCGGAGTGAATACATTCAGGGTCTGTTGAAAGAGGCTAAGCCATTTGATTTCACGGCCGATGAGTCTATGAATACGGACCGTGACAAAGCAACGTGGGCGAAAAGCACGGACGAGCTGAACGACACTTGGCGGAAATATCTGAAAAGCGAAGCGTTGGATTTGAAACTGTCTGGTAAAGCGGATACTGCGGTGGTAACAATGTTGAAAGACCGTTACAAAAACCGTGATCGCGCATTGGGCCGCATTCGTACAGAACAGGTTTTCCAAATGTTTATGAATGCATATGCCGAGTCGATGGACCCGCACACAAGCTACATGGCGCCTACTTCTGCGGATCGTTTCAAACAGGAGATGAGCCAGTCGTTGGAAGGAATTGGAGCATTGCTTCGTGAGGAAGATAATTATATCAAAATCGTTGAAGTAATCCCTGGCGGACCAGCATTCAAAGGAAAACAGCTTAAAAAAGAAGATAAGATCATTGCGGTTGCACAAGGTGACGAAGGCAAAATGGTTGACATCGTTGGCTGGTTTGTGGATGATGCTGTGAAGCTGATCAAAGGCCCAAAGTCAACCGTTGTTCGTTTGCAAGTAATTTCCGCTGACGCACTTCCCGGCACGCCTGCGAAGGAATACAGATTGGTACGTGAGAAAATCAAGCTGGAAGAGCAACGTGCTAAGAGTGAGATCGTTTCTGTTAATAATGCCAACAAAGAATATAAGATTGGTGTAATTGACATTCCACTTTTCTATCGTGACTTTGAAGGTGCGCAGCATAAAGAAAAAGAATTCTCAAGCACAACGCGCGATGTTCAAAAGCTGATCACTGAATTGCAGGGATCTAATGTAGATGGGATTGTGATTGACCTGAGAAATAATGGCGGCGGTTCTTTGACAGAAGCGGTTTCGTTAACAGGCTTATTTATCAATAGAGGGCCGGTTGTTCAGGTTAAGGAAGGTCAGGGCGAGGTTGAAGTGCAGTCGGATAATGATCCAACCATTGCATATGACGGCCCGATGGCAGTTATGGTGAACCGTTTCAGTGCATCAGCATCTGAGATTTTCGCAGCAGCGATTCAGGATTACAAGCGTGGGATTATCGTCGGTGAGCAAACTTATGGAAAAGGAACCGTTCAAACATTGATAGACCTGAACCAATGGGTGCCAAAAGAAACAGATCAGTTGGGACAAGTGAAACTAACTGTTGCTAAATTCTACAGAATAAACGGAAGCAGCACGCAGTTGAAAGGCGTAATGCCTGATTTGGAATTGCCAACCGCATTTAAAGTAAATGAATACGGTGAAGGTTCTCAGCCAAGCGCATTGCCTTGGGATCAGATCGCTTCTTCCAAATACGAGCCGACCAACAACATTAATCCAAAAGTGGTTGATCAGTTGAAAGGCAAATACAATCAGCGTTTGAAAACCGATGAAGAATTGAAAACGTTGGTAAAAACTTTGGATGAATTCAAAGAAGCGCGTGAGAACAAAGTGGTTTCGTTGCAAGAGTCTAAACGCAAAGTTGAGCGTGAAGAAGCGGAAAAGAAAAGAGCCGCAATGAAGCAACTTGGCGAGGATAATGCAGACGGTGACGAAGAGGAGGAAGACGGTAAAGCTGTTGAAGCTCCAAAAGAGGTTAAGAAAAAGAAAGACATTTACCTGACCGAAACCAGCCGTATGCTTGCCGATTTGATCGTTATTTCAAAAGAGCCAAGCCTAGCAGGAACTAAGAAAAAATAACTAAGCATTATAAAAGCAAAAAGCACGGATCTCAGATTCGTGCTTTTTTGCTTTTAGGCTAACCCGTTTTTGAAACTCATTCCCAGCCGCCACCCAGCGCCCGATACAATGCGATAAGCGCCAGATGCTGATCTTTTTGAACTTCTGTAAGTGAAAGTTCAGCTTCCAGAACAGTCCTTTGCGCAGTGATAACTTCAAGATAAGAAGCATAACCTGTTACGAAAAGATCTTTTGAAGTCGTAACGGCTTGCTGCAACACATTCACTTCTTCCTTTTTCAAATCATTCATGCGCTTGTTGTTTTCGAGCTTTTTGAGACTTGTGCTCACTTCCTGAAAGCCCGTCAAAACGGCTTTATTATAGGAATACAATGCTTCCAAACTCGCCGCCTGCGCCCGTCTTTGTCCTGCTTTCAATCCCTTTCTGTTAATAAGCGGTGCAGCTAGCCCGCCCATTGCGCTATATGCGATCGAACCCGGATTGAACAGCAAATTGCTTTTAAATGAATTGAAACCTAGAAATGCAGTAATGTTCAATGATGGCAGAAATGCAAGCTGTGCGGCTTGCTGCTCCGAATAACTCGCCAGCAACTCAAACTGTGCTTGCTGAATGTCCGGACGTCTTCGAAGCATGTTCGCTGGAATGCCTGTCGCAGCAGTTTCGGGAATGTCTTGTTCCAAGATGTTTCCACGAACAATTTGTTGCGGAAAGCGCCCCAGCAAAAGATTGATCCGGTTTTCAACTTCAACAATGTCCTGCTGGATTTTCACTTCCAAACTTTTCGTATTAAGCAGCTGCGCGCTAAATTGCTGCACGCCAAGCTCATTTGCCCTTCCGCCTTCCTTCTGAATTTTGATCGTTTCAACTGCTGACTGCTGCAATGCAATGTTTTTCCTGATAATGGCCATTTCCGTGTCAAGCGCAAGCAACTCGTAATAGGAGCTTGCAATTTCCGCGATGAGGCCCGTTGTGATGGCTTGCCTTGCTTTTTCACTGGCCAGGAAACGGTTATAAGCAGCCTTTTTCTGCGTTTTGAGCTTGCCCCAAATGTCAATTTCCCACGAACTCCTTAATCCTGTAAAATAGTCTGGCAAAAACGGTGCTGGCAATCTGCGGTCCGCATCAATGTTCTCTGAAAAATTCGTATCATAATTTCCCACGCCGTCCATGGTGTAATCACCAAACTTGCGGCCGCCACCTGAAACCTCGGCAGACACGGATGGGAGCAGAGCGCCCTGCGCGATCATGATATTGGAGCGAACCATTTCAATGCGCTGCGCTGCAATTTTCAGATCAGGATTGTTCAGGAGTGCTGTGTCAATGAGCGCGGTCAGGTTCGGATCTTTGAAGAATGATCTCCATTGAATCGCTGCAATGCCCGTTGAGTCGGTTTGTCCGGAGAAAGTTGCAGGCGTGCGGATGCGGGATGCCTGCTCAACGGGCTGCGTAAGTTTGCAGCCCGCTAAGCTGAGCAAGATCCCCATCAAGAGGAGGTTACAATGTTTTTTTATCGTTTTCATTTTGATAATGTCAGTATGGAAGCAGCCGGTTCGAGCCGGCTGCTGAATAAGCTTTTTGATCATTCGAGAATGACTTCTTCGTGTTGGACAACCGGCTTGGTTTTCTTGGGCCTAACCATGCTGGCAAACAGGACATACAATCCGGGAATGATGATCACCCCGAAAAGTGTCCCTATCAGCATGCCGCCAGCCGCCGCCGTCCCGATTGAACGGTTTCCGATTGCGCCGGCACCCGAGGCCATAACAAGCGGAATAAGTCCCGCTACAAATGCGAGTGACGTCATCAGGATCGGACGAAGCCTTTCCACCGCGCCTTCCATGGCAGCCTCGACAACGGAGCGCCCTTCCTTTTGCCGGATAATCGCGTATTCTACGATCAGGATTGCATTTTTACCCAATAACCCAATGAGCATTACCAGTGAAACCTGTGCATAAATGTTATTTTCCAATCCCAGAAGCTTCAAAGCAAGGAATGCACCGAAGATTCCGGTTGGCAAGGAAAGTAACACAGGCAGCGGAAGCAGGAAACTTTCATATTGCGCAGCTAAAAGCAGATAAACAAATATCAGACAGACTCCGAAAATGTAAATTGCCTGGTCTCCCGAAAGGATTTCTTCACGCGTCATACCCGACCATTCGTAAGTAAATCCGCGCGGAAGGCTCGTTGCCGCAACGCGTTCGACGGCCTTAATGGCGTCGCCGCTGCTGAATCCTGGCGCTGCGTCACCATTGATCATGGCTGAGGTGTACATGTTGTATCGCGTCAAAAGCTCTGGCCCATAAACGCGCTCCAAGCGAATGAATGTTGAGAACGGCACCATTTCGCCACGGTTGTTTTTAACATAAAGTTTTAAAATATCCTCGGGGCTTTTCCTGAAACTTGGATCGGCTTGCACCATGACTTTATACATTTGACCAAATCTGATAAAATTGGATGCGTACAAACTTCCGATCAGCGTCTGCAATGTGCTCATGGCAACGTCCACCGAAACGCCTTTTTTGGCAGCAATGTCCGGATCGACGTGGATCATGTATTGCGGAAAACTGGCGTCAAAACTGCTGAATGCATTCGCGATCTCAGGAGAATCGGCAAGATCCTTTACGAATTTATTGGTGATCTCTGCGGTTTTTTGAAGGTCGTCACTTCCTGAGCGGTCCTGCACACGAAGTTCAAAACCGCTGGAATTACCAAATCCGGGCACAGTCAGGCGGCGGGAAAAACTGGATATCCGCGTCCGTAATGTGCTTGGTTTTGGCTTCCATTTCGGCAATAATGTCGTGAACGGAAACAGTCCGCTGATCCCAGGGTTTCAAGTTGATCATTGCCATCCCATAAGAGGACCCGGCGGACTCTGTAAGCAGGCTGTAACCAGATAGGGAAGAAACGGATTCGACCGACTCCAGAGCTTTTCGCAACTTTTTGAATCTCATCCAAAACTGCCTCCGTCCGTTCAACCGTAGAAGCCACAGGCGTTGTAACATTGACATTAATTACACCCTGATCTTCTGTTGGAATAAAGCCTGTTGGCAGAACTGTGTTAATTCCGTAAGTGGCAACGCAGAATATGAGCAAAAGTCCTATTGTGACAACGCGTCTGCTGATGATTTTGGACAATAACCCTCTGTATTTGTTTGAAATGCCGTCATAACCTTTGTTAAAGCCTCTGAAAAATCTATCCAGCAGCGTATTTTTTGAGGGCTGTCCATGCGTGTTTTTTAACATTAATGCACAGAGTGCCGGAGTTAATGTCAATGCATTAATCCCTGAAATGACAATCGAAATCGCGAGGGTGATGGAAAACTGTCTGTAAAAAATCCCGACAGGGCCGGACATAAATGCAACAGGAACAAACACTGCGGACATGACCAAAGTGATCGCAATGATCGCGCCGCTCATTTCTTTCATGGATTCAATGGTTGCTTCACGGGCATCCAGATGCTTCTCAGCCATTTTTGCATGAACGGCCTCGACGACGACAATGGCATTATCGACGACAATCCCAATCGCAAGAACCAATGCAAACAATGTCAAAAGATTAATCGAAAAGCCGAAAAGCTGCATAAACGCGAATGTCCCGACCAAAGCCACAGGCACGGCAAGCGCCGGAATGAGTGTGGAACGGAAATCTTGCAAAAACAGGTAAACAATGATGATTACCAGGATAAATGCTTCTATCAAAGTGCGGACAACCTCGTGAATGGATGCATCCAGGAAGCGCGAAACGTCATAGGAAACGGAATAATCCATTCCGGGTGGAAATGTTGTTGCTTTCAGTTCAGCCACTTTTTTCTTGACATTCGCAATCACCTCCTGCGCATTGGAGCCGGGGCGCTGTTTCAGCATGATCGATGCGGACGGTTTTCCATTGGATTTGGAAGCCATATCATATTCCAGCGTTCCAAATTCTACATCAGCCACATCTTTCAATTTAAGCATTGAGCCGTCCGGATTGGAGCGCAGCACAATGTTCTCATATTGAGCCGGTTCGAACAACTTTCCTGTGTATTTCAACACATATTGCAGGACCTGCACTTCGCGTCCGGAGCTTACTCCGGTCTTTTCCAGGAGCCGCCACCACGTTTTGCTGACGAATCGCCGCCACAACTTCATCCGCTGACACATTGTAACTGTTCATGCGGTCGGGTTTCAGCCATACGCGCATGGAATAATCACGGCTTCCCATGATCACGGCACGTCCCACACCATCAATCCTTTTCAGCTCTTTGAGCAGGTTAATGTCTGCGAAATTGTAAACAAAGTCCTCAGCAACAGACGTATCCGAACTCATAATGTCCAGATACATGAGCATGCTGTTCACTTCTTTTTCTGTGGTGACACCGGCTTTGATCACTTCTTCCGGAAGTTCATCAATGACAGTCTGAACACGGTTCTGCACGTTTACTGCGGCAAGATCAGGGTCTACACCGACATTAAATGAGATCGTGATGGTTGTAACACCATCATTACCAGACACACTTGTCATATAAGTCATTCCGGGCACACCATTGATCGCTTTTTCAAGCGGCACGGCTACGGCGTCGACGCCCACCTCGGAATTGGCTCCCGTGTAAGTTGCGGTTACGACAACCGATGGCGGAACAATGTCGGGAAACTGTGAAACGGGCAGGTCGATAACGGCCAGAATCCCGAGTAAGGTTATGAAGATTGAGATGACCAGTGAAAGCACTGGCCGCTCTATAAATTTTTGAAACATGATTTTTAATTCAGGTAAGAAACAAGATTCCTATCGTGCGGTGAGCTCGATTTTGGTTGCCGGCACTTTCAGGCTGTCGAGCGGGATATTTTTTGGCGTAATGGTGGCGCCGTCCTTCAACCCTTGCAGTCCTTCATACACAATGGTTTCTCCCGGTTTTAATCCCGACTTTACCACATAATAGCCTGATAGCCTGGACTGCGGTACGAAACTGCGCGTCTTGATCTTATTGTCCTTACCCAGCACATAAACGAAGTTCTTATCCTGAATTTCAAATGCTGCTTTTTGCGGCACCAGAATCGCATTATTGACCGTATTCGTAAGCCTTATCGTTCCGGTTGAGCCGTGTTTCAGTAACTTTTCCGGATTGGAAAAACGTGCCCTGAATGCAATGGATCCGGTTCCTTCGTCAAAAGCACCTTCCATCGTTTCCACAGTTCCTTTGTGTTTGAAATAAGATCCATCCGCAAGTTCAAGCTCGACAATGGTGCCTTTGTCTGCTTTTCCGCGGGCTTTCACATATTCCAGATATTCGTTTTCTGAAACATTGAAATAAGCAAACACACTTCGCGTGTCCGAAAGCGTTGTTAGCAATGTTCCCTCATCAATAAGGCTTCCCATTTTGTGCGGAATGCGGTCAACCATGCCATCGAATGGCGCTTTGATTTCGGTTTGAGCAAGGTGGATCGCCGCTTTTGATTTTTCAGAACGTGCTTCTTCAATGCGCGCATTTACAGCCGCCAGTTTTGCCTCGGCAACTTCAACTTCAGTTTTTGAAATCACATTTTTTTCAACCAAAAGCTTCACCCTTTTTAATTCCAGTTCTGCTCCTTTTGCTTCTGCGATAGCGCTTTGCAAATTTGCTTTTGCAGAGGCAAGCTGCGCCTGATATTCTTCATTATTGATCCGGAAAAGCGTTTGCCCTTTCTTCACTTCCTTTCCCTCATCCACATAAACTTCTTCGAGATAACCTTTTACACGTGCGTATATTTCCACATTTCTGATGGCATGCACATCGCCTACATATTCACGATGCACTTCTGTTTTTTGCGGGATCAATTCAGTAACGGGGATCGTTGGGATGCTGGTCTGCGTCTTGTCTGTATCCTTGCTTTGCGTCGTGCATCCGTAAGCAAAAAGATAAGGCATGACAAGAAATGACCATTTAAGAGTCTTCATAATAAGTTGATTATTAAGTAAAAATGAAATTTGGGGGAATAGGAATAGCCGTTTCGCCAACCATTGCGGGACAGCAAAAAGTGCAAGGAATTCTTGCGGCTGGATGTGCTGCAATCTGGATTAGAAAGCACAGCAAAACCAGTCCGCTAGAAACCTAAACGTGGCGAAAAATGGAAGCTTACGGAAATTTAGAACGGGCAAAGCCTGTGCAGAAAGCTGTAATATCCGGGGAGGATAGGGCTTTCGCTGGCAAAAATAACGGTCAGTGCATTGTGCAGGACCAGCTTCGGATTGTAAACAAACTTGAAGTCCGAAAATACGACAGATTCAAACAATGTGAACCTGTAAGTCGAATGGCGATGCCGAAGCATTTTCGACAAATTCTCCCGCCATTTGCAAACATCTTCTTTGATAACCGTCCAGTTCAGGATCGATCGTATCATCGAGAATAATGACATCAGCCGCACTTTTTCCTTCTTCAATGAAGAAAGGGGAGAACGCTGCTGTTCCAATATCGATCTTGCACAGCGTTGCCTGCTGCTTTGCGAAAAGCGGGAAGGCCAGTGACTGAACAAGGCATAAAAACAATACAAAAGTTCTTTTTGTCATGATGCTGATTTAATCAGTACATTAAAAAATCCATACTTTCATAATGAATTCAAGAATGATTGGAAATATTGGAAAGGAATTATGATAAACAGATGACTGTGGCCAAATATAATAATTCAAATGTATTCTGCCAATTGAAAGGCTTGTTAATGACTGTTAACATACAAAATCTTATAGCAGTTTAGCCCGAAATAACGCCTTGAATGCTGCAACTTTTCAACACGTATGCAGCCAAATTATACAAACTTATTTAGGAAAAAAAGTATATTTAAATCCAACTTGCCGGACCGGAAAAGCGCACATTTATGAGCATTAAAACGATAAGCACGGAGCACTTTATTCTCACCAAAATGACTGAAAAGGATGGGGATAAGTATTTCAGGATGAGCAATAATGCCAATGTGATGAAGTTTGTGACCGGACATGCATTAGACCGTCAGGAGTCGGATAAAATGCTGCGCAGTTTCCTGGCAGAATATGGCAATGACACGTTTTTAGGAAGATATTTAATTGAAGGGCGTGAGTCGGGCGAGTTGATTGGTGCTGCAAAACTGGATAATGAAGGCAATGAGGTTGAGATAGGTTACCGGATTATGGAGGAGCATTGGGGAAAGGGAATTGCCACGGAAATTGCGAGCGGCCTGATTGATTTTGCAAAACGGAAAATGAATGCCGGACGCGTCATCGCTTATGTAAATGTGAGCAATGCTGCTTCCATCCGCGTGCTTGAAAAAGCCGGAATGGTGAATGTGGAACGGATCGAGGACATTGATGAGGTCAAGTTCAAGTTCGTGTATGCGCCTCAAAATCGTCTCTCATTCACAAAAGTGCTTTACATTATTCTGGCTCTCGTGATTCTGTTTTTACTCGTTGCTTTTATGCCCGCGATTCTTGCCAGATAAATAACCTCAAAAGAAGTAAATCCATCCTATGAAAAAGACAGATCCAAGAATTGACACCTACATTCTGAAATCAGCCGACTTTGCTATTCCTGTCCTTTCCTATTTGAGGGATTTGGTGCATGCTTATTGCCCTGAGGCCACGGAGACGATGAAATGGAGCTTTCCACATTTTGAATATAAAGGGACCATTCTTTGTAATATGGCTGCTTTTAAGCAACATTGTTCGCTCGGATTTTGGCACGGATCGCGCCTATCTGATCCCCTAAATTTGCTTGCATTGGGTGAAAAGGCGTCGATGGGACATTTAGGCAGGATTACAAAACTCGAAGATCTGCCGGACGAGTCGGTTTGGGCGATTTTATTATGCAATCGATGAAGCTGATCGACAATGGTGAGAAAATCCAGCGCGAGCCGCGACCGGCCGTTAACAAAGAACTGGAAGTGCCCGGTTATTTTACAGAAGCCATGACTCCAAAAGCATCTGCGATTTTCAATGGATTTACTTACTCGCAGCGAAAGGATTATGTGCAATGGATCGTCGAAGCGAAAACAGAAGTGACGCGGGAAAAGCGCATGGCAACTGCAATTGAATGGCTGGAAGAAGGCAAAACCCGCCATTGGAAATATGCTGCTAAATAAACAAACATGGCAAGTCTTGCTGACTTGCCATGTTTGTTGCTCAATTAAAACTTCCCGTTCTCGTCTGCAAATGCGTAACGGAATGTGAGATAACTCGACTCTTCCGTCGGCACTTCCTCCGGAGCACCTTTGTAATAACTGATAATCTGAACTTTCGCGAAACGGCCGTCAGCCGTTTTTACCAAAAGTGTCCTGCCGGCAATGGGCCTGATCGCGTGAACGGTCATGTCATATTTATACCAGGAATTGCCGCTGCCGCCCGGAATCGCAAATGCGCCTTCCTGATCCGCTTTGTAACCCTCTTTCGGCGCTTCCGCTATCGATTCAAACGGTTGCTCCACCACCAATGCACCGGCCTGGCCGGGTCCGCTGCTGCCGCTGTTGATCGCAATGGTCGTTTTACTGAAAGCAATGTCCCAATTTGCCGTTTTTGCTTCGTCAGCAGACACATCTTTTCCTTTTGCCAGACTGAAATAGGCATATGGCTGTGTATTTGCGTTCAGGTCTTTTATTACTATGATTTCTGCGCTCATGATATCGTTGTCTTGCTGATTGTTTTTTGGTAACAAAATTGCCAGCGCCAAGATAACTTTTGTAAGTAAGATCATCTGCTAAAATTTGATTTTTTGAAAAGAATCGGCGGTCAGGCTCCTTTTTTAACCAGCTTGTATTCCAGCTTTGGCTTGCCGCGCACGCCACCATCTTCTGCGTGGAAGCTTACAAATCGGAGCTTGTATACGTTTCCGGAAGCATCTTTGATCAGATAAAAACGATCCGTTTTAACGCCAACCGGCCCGCCCGAAGTCACTCTCCATTTGGATCCGATGGCATCAGCATCCGCGCTGAAAGTGGCTGCTGCAATGTTGCTTTCAGCAAAAGCATCGTACGTTACTGCGCTCGTCAGCACTTCCGCAGCTTCCACTTTTGCCTGTTTGTTGATAAAAACCAAATCCGAGAAACCATAAGGAATCAGACCTGCACCGAAATTGGTAAAATACATATTATAGCCCCATACAAGGTCCCAGCGCGCTTTTAATGGCTCAGTTTCCACAGTCGCACCTTTTTCCAATGATACAAATTCGAAGTTGTAGGCAGCATCTTTGGTTATATCAATGGTCTTTGAAGTCGTTTCATTGAGCTTTGCGTATTGCAGGGCATAACCCGTGCCTTTTCTCAGGACCCGGATTTTATACAATTGATCAGCTGGCAAAACTGCGCCGCTTCCGCCTTTCCGGTTCAGAATGTAAACTTTATTATCCGCGTCCGTCGCTGAAATTGCTTTAATCGCAGTTTTGTTCAAATCACCTTTTGCGTCATCAACAAGGCTCAGTTTTCCCGTTCCCTGACCAACCGCAAGCGAATCCGTTACTAAATCCTTGGCCGAAACTGCATTAATGTCCGTTTTATCGATCATCAGCACCGAAGCGCCATTTGTTCCATTGATAACAACTCTGAAATCGGCATCATTATAAAAGCCAAGATCCCAGCTGTCCCGCAAAACCGGTGTCTGCACATTGCTGCTTAGGTCCAGATACACCGAATTGGCAGCGCTGCTTCCGAGCTCAGTTCCGGCAATGCCATTCAGTTGAATGCTGGTTCCTTCCGAAACGATTGCCTTGAAGCTCAATTTTAGATCCGAGTTTTCACCAGCAATCGCAGGTGCGCCTACGGACGTGATTTTAAAATCGACACTTTCGTCGCCGTTCAACAAAATGCCCGCTTTCTTGGCCACTTTCACGGAAACAGCAGATTGTCCCGCAGGCACTGTTAATGCGATAATGTTGTTTGCGGCGGCTGGCGTGGTCGTAAATTCTGTTCCGTAAGTTAATAGAGTGGGGTTTACGGAAACAGTAATCGGTGTGGCGGCGTCAACGGCTCTTGAAAGCACAATTTTGATCTCGGCTTCTTCGCCTTCGAAACCTTGCGCGGCACTTTCAAAGCCGGCGGTGTTGTCTGGAAGTGGTGGTTCGTCGTCGTTGCAGGCATTGAAGCTGGCTAGAAATGCAATCAGTAACAGGGATTTGGCAATTTTCTTCATTTAAAAAAGTGATTAGGGTAATGTTTAATTTTTTGACCATTGCACATTTAGTCCGAAGAAGTAAGACCTTCCATAGGACATTGGAACTGCGCCGCCTGTGCTATGCGCGCCGCCCGTGTCTGTTGATGAATTAGTAATGGAAGTGACGTTGAAGAGGTTTTTGACGCCGCCTAAAAGGCTGATATATTTCCCAAGCTGCTTCCTGAATGTGGCGTCAGGCCATGTGAAAGCCTTCTGTTTCAGCCAGATTTACATTGATTTGATCGGTTGTTTCATAAATTGGTCTCTTGCCTGAATATTTGTAAAACACATTGACACTCGCGCCGATCTTACTAAATCTGTAAAGCAAATTGGTGTTGATTTCCGACGACCAGACAAATGTGGGCAACTTGCCAAATTGTTCGGGCGCATCTGAAAATTGGTTATAGCGACCAATGTAAGAGCCGCCAATGCTGGCTTGCAGATTTTTATAAAAAACCTTGTTATCGAGTGTAAAGCCTGTTGTTTTGAAAAGGAAAATGTTCAGATAAGTCGTTTGAGTCCGGTCATTTGGGTCTATTCCGGTGTCGATGAGGTCATGGAAAACGTTGTAAAAACCGCCCAATGTAGAGTTAACCCGTAGATGGTTTTGGCTAACTGCCTGCCAGACTACGAATGCATTGAAGCTGTTGGAATATTCGGCTTTCAGATTGGTGTTGCCATTGATAGAATGCGATGCGTCGTGGAAATCAAAATACAGCTCACGCAATGACGGCGAGCGAAAACCGCGTGCATATCCCAGCCTCAGATCAAGCGTTTTGGAAAGTGCCAGCTTCGCATTTACTGATGGAATGGCGGGCGGCGCATCGTAAACGGAATTTTTCAAGAAACGAAGGCCCGGGCTGATCTTCAAAACCTTACCAACCTTAACTTCGGGAGCCAAAAAGAGCGCATACTCAGTAATTTCCGGACTTCCCAGGATTCTTGCCCCTGAACTTTGGTTGTCCGAAAAGTCAATTCCAGCCAGGAGAGAAAAGTGCTTATTGTGTTTGTAAAGCGAGGTTCCTCTGAAAAAAGTGGTTGTGAAAACAGATTTATCCTGCAATCCGGGTTCGAGGGAAAGCGTTCCCGACCATTGGCATCCACATTTGTGCTCAATGTTTTTCTTGAATAATCAGTGTAAGAAACCACGCCGCTCAAACTCAGCTTATCATTCAGTTTCAACTCCGATTGCAGCTGGTGAAACCATCTGTAAGTGTTATAATCCTTGTCGGCGGCGATTTGCGTGATCGCATTCCGGTTCCCTAGCGACTGAATGGTTTCGTCTGTGCCATTGAAGCGATACCAAACATTCCATTTGTCGCGCTGAAACCTTAATCCGGCGCTGTATAACATTTGATCTTTCGGCATCCAGTCTTTTGCCCGGCCGGTCGAGTTGCCTTGCCAGCCGCCAAAATTGTTGCGGGTAACATTGCCCGAAAGTTGCAAACCGTTTTTCTGCCAACTCAGGCCAAGGTTTTCGTTGTGCGTTCCTTTTTTTGTGAGTGCATTGTATTCATTCCCAGCGGTTTCTTCCTGAATTCGCGCACTGACGGTCAGGTTGTCGCCGTGAAAACTCTTCTTAGTAATGAGGTTAATGACGCCTGCCAATGCGTCCGTTCCGTAAATGACGGACATTGGCCCTTCCACAATCTCAATCCGCTCAATGGTGTTAATGTCAATTTGTCCCAGGCTTTCACGCGTGCTTCCGCGGTCGACCATGGGAATTCCGTCAAGCAAGATCTTAACATTCTGGCCCGACATGCCCATTAGCTGAATGTCACTGGTGCCCAGCGTCAGGTCATTGGAAAAGCGGATGCCGAGCTCGTGTTGAGAATCGATTGAATGTTCGTTGCGCCCCTTGCCGTTATACGTTCGCTGTCAATGGTGCGAACCTGGTAAACAGAATTTTTGAGCGACTGGACTTCAAACTGGCCGGTAACCACAAATTCGTCTAATGAAATGGAATCCTTTGCTAACGAATCAGCCTTTACGTGCCCACGATCCGACTGCCCCGCCACTGGGCCGAGCGCCAATAACACAAGGAAAAAGGGAGTAAAAAACTGTTTCATGGAAGGTTATTTAGAATCGATGCAAATAAAATTATTATTTAGACTAAATACAAACAAAACTTATAAACAAACAAAAGCCCAGCCTTTCAGGGCTGGGCAAATCTGTGTTATTCTTTTTGGTTTACTTAATAATGGCCTTTAAACTTACCTTGACGACATCTTTTAATTTCCAATCCTTTGTGCCAATATTGTAATCTAACCGGTTGATTTTGAAGTTGCTAGAAATTGTATAAGTGCCGTCTGTATTCTTTTTGGCGTCAAATGGCAGGGTCACAGTTTTGCTTACGTCCCGGATTGTTAGTTTGCCTGTTGCCTGATATTTTCCGTCTTTTTTCTCAACCTTGGAAGACTTGAAATTGATGTTGGGATACTTTTCAACATAAAAATACTTGTCGCTTTTCATGTCTTTGTCCCGTGAGTTGTTTCCGGTTTTTAAAAGTGCTGGCGGCAATGTTAATGTCGAAAGACGCATTTTCAGGTGATTTCTCAATGAAAACGGCGCTGCCTTTTCGGCGCATCAAATGTTCCATCGCAAGTGCCAAGCACATATTTTACACTGAAATCAGTCGTGCCTGAAATTACTTTGGAAGTCTGGGCGAAAATGGGGCTGTATCCGAGGAAGCCGATTATAAAAAGAAACAGTTTCAAACGGCTTTTCATGAGGTTTTGGATAAAAATTAATGGCTATTAAAGTTCTTCAAGCAGCGATTCGCCCTCCGATTGATCACCGGAAGTCCATCGCCATTGTTCATGCATACGCAGTTTTCCGTTAGGAAGTTGCTCAGGCGTTGATTTGCAAATGCCTGTCGTGATCTCGCCCTTGTCATTCACCTGATGATAACGCAGGTCCAGATTGCCATTTTCATCCACTAACGCGATCAAATGGCCCGTTTTGATCCTGCCGCCGGAATAAGTTGACGTGACAATGTTGCCGGTTTGCTTGTAAACAAACTGCATCGAGAGATCCACTTCGCCATTCTCAGAATTGGAAAGCGGGACGAAAATTTTGTTGTCGTAATTGATCATTTTTAAAGAACAGAAGTGATCCACCAGATATTTCCACAAGGATCTTCCACCCCGCAACTGCGCCCATAATCCTGGTCAGCGGGCTCCATAATCTTAATTGCGCCAGCTTCCAGAGCCTTTTTGTAAGTGTCATCAGCATTTTCGACATACAAAAACATACTTGCAGGCTTGGCCGGCCATTCACTTTGGCTGTCACAAAACATAATCGTGCTATCATTAATGCGCACCTCACAATGCTTGATCGCAGACGGGTCGTCTTCCTGGTAATGCGTCTGGCTGATCACGCCGCCGAGCACATTAGTGGTAAAATCTTTGAATTTTGAAGCTCCGTCGAGCATCAGATAAGGCATTAGGGCCTGGTCGACCGTCCGGGATTTTTACAGTGCTCATCATTTTTTGTTTAAAGTTTTAACAAATCTAAATGGTTGGCGAAGCCTGAAATTGGAAAAACACGACATTATAAATCCCGATATTCATTCCCTTCTGATTTCCCGGAAAAATAAAAGCGCGGATGCTGCCCTGAAAATGTCTTGAAATCATGAATAAAATGCGATTGATCGTAATAACCGCATTCGTACGCGATTTCGGTTAATGATTTATCCTTGCTTCCATAAGCGTCCAATGCAGCATGGAACCTGATAATGCGAAGGTAAAGTTTTGGACTGAACCCCGAAAATGCCTTGAATTTTCGTTCGAATTGCCTTGTCGAAAGGAAGCTTTGTTCGGCAAGCTCCCGCACATTGGTCAATCCTTTATGTTGTATAATTTGATTGATTACAGAGAAAACTGCTGGTTCGGAGGCTTTGGTTTTCAATAAACGCGATTCGAGAAAGCCGGAAATAATCGCAACGCGCTCTATATGGTCCTTTGCAAGCATCATCTGTTCTTCCAGACCATTTTCGTCCTTGCCCAAAAAAGTGTGCAGGTCAGGCATCTGATTGGTAAGTTCCGTTGACGGCATGCCAAACAAGACCGGAATTGCGAACGGATACAGGTAAACTCCGAAAATTCCGAAGTCCTCTTGAATGATAAATCTCCTGAAATGCTGCGACTGGCCATGAATGCCTGAATGGAACGATGCTTCGGTATTTTCTCCACGCACAAATTCATCAAAACGGCCTTTGTAATGAAATATAAGCTCCGCGCAACCATCCGCCATAGTGCGGTGAATGTAGGGTTTACCGGTTCCAACCTCATGCTCGAGCACCCAGAAAAATCTGACGTATTTTGCGAGAGCGGGAGATGGTGGTATGGTAAAATATTTCATATTAACCGCTTAAAATGAACATTCTACTAATTCTATATATTAGCTACGATGTTTCTCAAGTGTCTCAGAAATTTATATTTTTGAAATCTCTTTAATACATTTGATACAACTAAGATTCATAAAATTTTAGAATTATTCGCTGTCAAAGGATGTTAGAAATTTAATTTGATTGACAGCTTTTCAATAGTTGATTACCATTTACTCAGTTTCTGACATGAAATTAGTGCCCATAGAGAAACGAAGCGGCCTTACCCGTGAAGAGTTCATTGAAAATTATTTAAAGCCAAGTAAGCCGGTCGTGTTCACAGACCTGGCAAAAGATTGGCCGGCCGTTCAGAAATGGACGTTTGAGTGGCTACGCGAAAATCATGGAAATATCGATGTGCCGCTTGTTGACAATCACATGCACGATGCGGACAAATATTTTCAGATTGCGAAAACAATGAAGTTCGGCGATTATCTGAAACTCATTGAAGCCGGTCCGACCGATCTGCGGATCTTCCTTTTTGATATTTTCAAAAAAGCGCCGGAGCTGGTTAACGACATTCGTTTCCCGACGATCATGGACGGATTCTTGAAATCTTACAAGTTTGTGTTTTTCGGTGGCCAGGGTTCCATAACGAGCCTGCATTATGATATGGACTGCTCAAATGTGTTCCTAACGCAGTTTCAGACGCGCAAGCAGGTTATTTTGTTTCACCCGAAGAAAGCAGAAGACTTTATCACCACCCGTTCACGGTGATGAGCAAAGTGGATCCGATTAATCCGGATTACGAGCGATTCCCTGCATTGAAGGGCGCGGTAGGACACGAAACCACATTGCTTCACGGTGAAACGATCTTTATTCCGTCACTTTGGTGGCATTATATCCGTTATGTTGACGGCGGTTTCAGCCTTGCATTGCGTGCTAATAACTCCATTTTCACAGCAGTTCGTGGCGGCATGAACCTCGTGCGCCACACATTTGTGGACAAAAGCATGACGAAGCTGCTGGGCTTGGGATGGCAGCATTGGAAAGAGAAAAAAGCAGTTGAAAACGCGCAGGAAGTCTTGACAAAACACACGTAGAAGTATCCGGGACGCATTTCAAAGAAACTAATATATCTTTGAAATGCGTTATCTCTGGAATGCTCACAACACGTTATGGACTTTGATATAACCTCTGAATACCAGCCAACCGGCGACCAGCCTTTGGCCATTGAACAACTTGTACAAGGAATCAGAGCTGGCGAACCTGCTCAGACGCTTTTAGGTGTAACCGGCTCCGGTAAAACGTTCACGATTGCCAATGTGGTGAAGCAAGTGAACAAACCAACACTCGTTTTAAGCCACAATAAGACGCTTGCTGCCCAGCTTTACGGGGAGTTTAAGCAATTCTTCCCGCAAAATGCCGTAGAATATTTTATCAGTTACTACGACTATTATCAGCCGGAAGCATTCATTTCCAGCACCAATACTTACATTGAAAAAGATCTGCAAATCAATCAGGAGATTGAAAAATTGCGGTTGCATACAGTTTCCTCGTTAATGAGCGGACGGCGCGACGTGATCGTTGTGGCTTCTGTTTCATGCATTTATGGCGCGGGTAATCCCAATGAATACAAAAAAAGCATTGTCAGTGCGAAACTGGGCGACATTGTAAGCCGTAACCAATTCCTTTTCCGGTTGGTCGAAATTCTTTATAGCCGCACCGAACTCGAATTTAATCGCGGAACATTCCGGGTGAAAGGCGATACAGTGGACGTTTTTCCAGGATATGCAGATTTTGCTTACCGGATCATTTTCTTCGGTGATGAAATAGAAGAAATTCAGCGCATTGAACCTGAGACTGGGAAAAAAATCTCTTCTGAACGTGCAATCGCCATTTTTCCTGCCAATCTTTTTGTGACGGGAAGAGATGTTCTGACGCAATCCATTAAAGAGATCCAGGATGATTTGTCGATGCAAATCCAATATTTTACGAAGGAAGGCAGACTGGCAGAAGCGGAGAGGGTGAAAGAGCGCACTGAATTTGACATGGAAATGATGCGTGAACTGGGTTACTGTTCCGGAATTGAAAACTATTCGCGTTACTTTGACCGTCGCTTACCAGGACAGCGTCCATTCTGTTTGCTTGACTATTTTCCGGATGATTTCCTGATGGTTGTGGATGAAAGTCACGTGACCATGCCGCAGATTCGTGCGATGTGGGGCGGTGACCGTTCGAGAAAAGAGCAGCTTGTAGAATATGGTTTCCGTTTACCTTCTGCATTGGATAACAGGCCGTTAACATTCCAGGAATTTGAAGATATGACGCCGCAGACGATTTTCGTCAGCGCAACGCCCGCGGATTACGAATTGCGTAAATCGGAAGGGGTTGTCGTTGAACAGATTATCCGCCCGACCGGCTTGCTTGATCCTGAAATTGAAGTGAGGCCAAGCTTGAATCAGATCGATGATTTGCTGGAAGAAATCCAAAAGCGCATTGCCATGGGCGATCGCGTGCTCATTACGACGCTTACAAAAAGGATGGCCGAAGAGTTGAGCAAATATCTGGATCGCGTGGGCATTAAGTGCCGTTACATTCACTCCGAAGTGAAGACATTGGATCGGGTTGAGATTTTGCGTGAGCTGAGATTAGGCGTTTTTGATGTTTTGGTGGGGGTTAACCTACTTCGCGAAGGGTTGGATTTGCCTGAGGTTTCCCTCGTGGCCATTATGGATGCGGACAAAGAAGGATTTTTGAGGGACACCCGCTCTATGATCCAGACTATCGGCCGCGCAGCGCGTAATGACCGGGGAAAAGTGATTATGTACGCGGATGTAATGACTGGTTCCATGCAACTTGCTATTGATGAGACGAATAGAAGAAGAAGCATTCAGTTGGAATACAACTTTGAGAATGGCATAACACCAAAGACGATCCTTAAGTCGAAAGAGGCCATTATGGAGCAGACTTCGGTTGCGGATTCGAAGGTTCGGAAAGTGTATGTGGAGCCAACGGAGGTGCGGATTGCTGCTGACCCGATCGTGCAATATATGGGTAAAAATGATCTCCAAAAGCTCATTTCCGAAACCCAGCGCAAGATGGAAACTGCCGCCAAAGACCTCGACTTCCTCGAAGCAGCCCGCCTACGCGATGAATTGATGCAGCTGAAACAGCGGGTTAAGGAGGCGGCGTAGTTTGCTAGCTCTGCCTACACGTGCACTAACATTTCGGTATTATAAAGACTCATAATGAGTCTTTATTTCTGACCATGGTTTAGAAGATATCTTCCCATCAAGAAAATTTGTCTTGCGTTCAAGCAACTCACACATAGCTTTTTTCGAAACAACTTCATCCATTCCATGGATGACTTCTATGAGCTGGTCGACCGAAATGTTTATTGCTATCATAATTATATGTTGCGGCTCTTGTATTATCTAAAGTACAAATAATTACTTTGAATGCTATCATTTGGCCGATTCCAATCCCAGCAACTCCAACACTTCTTTCCAGTTGTCAACCCGCTTGTGCTTGGTGACGTTTACGTTGTGGCTGGCGGTGAAGAGGATGGGCATTCCTTTGCAGAAATCGAGGTTTTTTAAGTGGTCGTCGATGAGGTAATCTGTGTCGATGACCCTTTTATCACCGCAAAAAACGATGTTTTTCCACGATATGAATGGAAAATGCTCTTGCAGCCAATCGTGTTTTTCAATCAGCGAATTTGGGAATTCCATGGCTGCCGACACAATGAAGATGTCGTAATTTTCCTGCAATTTAAGAACGGCCTCAGCTGCTCCCTCGATCATCGGTGCGTCACGGAAAAACCCGGTTTTGTAAATCAAACTTCTCGCTGCGGCCGGGTCCGGAAATGCGTCGTCTTCGGGAATTCCCAATAAATCCTCCCTTGCAATTCTAACTCCGAACTCCTTATCGTACCAATCGATCCAATTCGTTTCGATATCGACGATCACATTATCCATGTCAATGGCAATAGACTTTTTCATAACCTTGATTTAAGCTTGATCTGCGTTTTGTTGCGACAAATGTAATTTTTATCTGCAATATTTTGCAATGTTATTTCTGTTAAATTTCTATTTTTGCAAGAAACAGAAACTTCATGTTAAAAGAAGAACGGTTCCAACTCATTCTCAATCAACTGAACAACGACCAAAAAGTATATCTGGCGGGATTGAGCACACTTTTGAATGTTTCGGAAGATACCGTCCGGCGGGATATCAAGGAATTGGCAGAGCAAGGTTTGTTAAAATCGGTCAGGGGAGGAGCGGTGCCGCATTCGCCGGGGCTGCATCATTTTCGTGACCGGGTTTTACGTGACAATGAGCAAAAGCAAATCATCGCCGACAAGGCTTTGGATTTCCTGAAAGATGGCCAGCTCGTTATTTTTGACGGCGGAACATCCGCTATGCTCATCGCGAAGTCATTACCCAAGGACATTCATTTAACCGTTGTTACCAATAGTTTTCCCATCGCATCTATTCTCGAAGAGCACGAACACGTAGAAGTGTTGTTCGCGGGCGGGCGGCTTTTGAAAAATTCATTTGTAACAATAGGCAATGACACGATCCAGTTTTTGAAAAAATTCAGGGCGGATATTTGTTTGCTCGGCATATGCAGCATTCACACACATTTGGGCGTTACGGGGCCGGATTATGAAGAAAGTGAAGTGAAAAGGGCGATGATCGAATCATCGAAGGAGGTGATTGCGCTCGCTTCCGTAGAAAAGCTCGCAACCGCAGAAGCATTTTATGTCTGCCCGACTGATCAGTTATCGGTGATTATAACAGACCAGCCGGCAGACAATGAGGAATTTAGCATTTATACAGACATGGGAATTCGAATGGTTTAAGACGCTATTTGCGACTAATCTTTCTTTTCCTTTTGCACTTCTTCGGTCTTGAAGAAAGTGTCGTCTATCATTTTGGTTTCCTGATTAATCACGTTGGCAAAGCCAAGCATATAGGCCATAGCAAGTCTTTTGAGCCATTTTTTGGTGGCTGTGAGAAAGTTTTCCATTTCATTTTTCCAGTTAACAAATGAGAATCTGCCCGAACCTTTTGAGTAGGGGCAAGTCATATTTCTGATTGAAAATCAGAATTGTCAGGAAACTGAAATGAAGTGTTCTTCTGCTGAGCTTGATTGCTTGTGAATTGCAAAACCGATGGCCAGCTTTGCCAAAACCAATGTTTCCGGGGAGATGGAAATGGTCAATTCAGTTTGTGAATGATGTTTTTGGCAGAGCAATGCAATGCGTTGATATTGCGCTTTTTTACCAAAGCAAGTGACCGGAAGTTCAGACTTAGGACGATGAAAACAGATGACCTGCGCAAATTTGCCGGCTGGTTTGATCCTAGTTTGCCCTGCAAAAGTTTCTTCAACCTGATAGACAGATTTCGGTTCGGAGAAATTGTAAGAAACGACATTCGTGAGCAACAGCGCTAGTAACAGCCATTGCAATACGGATTTTCCATTTCTAATGCTTGATTTCTCTTTCATCGCGGCCCCATTCTAATTGCTCCGTCCAACCGGATTACTTCTCCGTTCAGCATTGGATTTTCGACAATGGATTTTGCTAAAAGTGCATATTCAGATGGTCTGCCCAGGCGCGCTGGAAACGGAACTTGCTGGCCTAAGGAAATACGCGCTTCCTCCGGCAAACCCAACATTAAGGGCGTTTCAAAAAGTCCCGGAGCAATTGCCATAACCCTGATTCCCGACTTAGCAAGATCGCGGGCCACAGGCAATGTCATGCTCACGATTCCGCCTTTGCTGGCAGCATACGCAACCTGGCCCATTTGCCCGTCATAAGCCGCAACGGAGGCGGTGTTAATGATTACGCCCCGCTCACCTTCTTCATTCGGCGCATTCTTCTCCATTGCAAATGCAGCAAGCCGCATTACATTAAAAGTGCCAATAAGATTGGTTTTGATGGTTTTTTCGAAAAGCTCAAATGAATGCGGGCCGTAAATGCCATCCGCTTTTCCAACGATTTTCCGGGCAGGAGCAATGCCTGCGCAGTTAATGACAATGCTTATAAAGCCAAACGTTTCCAGCGCAAGATCGATAGCATTTTGCACATCACTTTCACTGGAAACGTCGGTTTTTATAAATTTTATTTTGTCAAAGAATTCAGACTCTAACTTTTCTCCGGCAGCAACATTGAGATCAAGAATAACAACATTAACTCCCGATTCAACAAACAAACGCGCCGTCGCCTCGCCAAGCCCCGAAGCTCCACCTGTTATTACGGCTGCGGCATTGTTAAGTTGCATTTGATTAGCTGTTTAATATCACCTTATTAAAAACACCACGCTTCCCAATGCTTTGGAAATGGAAGCGGGTGTTTTCTTGATTGCTTTCGGTTGGATAAGCCTCGTAATGCATTACGAGACAACCTCGATCTTAACTTTTAACAAAAATTCATCCATTTCGATCTCGTTGGCTTCGCCGTTGAGGTCACCGATGAAATTGAGTTCCAGGGCTTGGACTTCCTGGCAGATGTAATCTTTATTAGCCGTTACCGCACTCGTTAGCAGCCGGTCATTGTCTTGTAACGTGATTTTGATTTTGTCCGTAACCTCGAAACCGCTGTCTTTCCGCAGGTTTTGAACACGGTTAACAAAGTCACGCGCAATTCCTTCCAGGCGAAGCTCGTCTGAAATAGTCGTGTCGAGAGCGACTGTTAACCCGCCTTCGCTTGCTACAAGCCATCCCGGAACGTCTTCTGCGTGAATTTCAACGTCGGTCAATGCGATCTCAATAGGTGAAGTGGCTGGATTCAAAGTGATCGTGCCATTTCTTTCAATTTCTTTGATCGCCGCGTCATCCATAGCGGAGATTGCTGCTGCAACTTCTTTCATTTTTGGGCCAAATTTCGGTCCTAATGTCTTGAAGTTCGGCTTTATTTTTTTAGTCAAAATGCCGCTGTCGTCATGTACAAATTCAATGTTCTTCACATTAACCTCGGACAAAATAATCGCAGTAACCTGCTCGATCTGACGTTTCGTGGTGTCATTCAAAACTGGGATCAAGATCTTAGACAATGGCTGGCGCACTTTGATTTTATGTCCTTTCCGGATCGAATGCACCAACGAACTGATCGTCTGCGCCCGCTCCATAGCAGCTTCCAAATCCAGGTCTACGACTTCCGTTTCAATTTTTGGCCAATGCGTTAAATGCACAGATTCATATTTATGCTCCGTGTTATTTGCAATCGAAGCCGCGCGGTCGCCATCCGTCAGGTTTTTGTACAACCATTCACCGAAGAATGGCGCGATTGGTGACATCAGCTGCGCAACGGTTACAAGGCAATGCTGCAATGTTTCGTATGCCGCTTGTTTGTCTTCCGTAAGACCTTCGCCCGATTCCTGAGATGGATTCCAGAAACGGCGGCGGTTCAGGCGGATATACCAGTTGGAAAGCTGATCCGTCACAAAATCCTGAACAAGTCGGCCCGCTTTGGTTGGGTTATAGTCGTCAAATTGCTCACCGACTTCCTTAACCAATGTATTCAGCTTAGAAAGGATCCAGCGATCCAGTTCTGTGCGTTTCTCAATCGGCACCGAATTGGATTCACCGAACTCATAACCATCCAGATTGGCATATAATGCAAAGAAATTATACGTGTTAACCAGCGTTCCGAAGAATTTGCGCTGCACTTCTCCGATGCCTTCAATGTTGAATTTCAAGTTGTCCCAAGGCTCTGCGTTGGTGATCATATACCAGCGCGTCGCATCCGGACCATATTTTGACAATGTTGCAAATGGATCAACCGCATTTCCAAGACGTTTGGACATCTTGTTGCCATTTTTATCCAAAACCAAACCCGTGGAAACCACATTTTTGAACGCAACCGAATCAAACAACATGCCGGCGATGGCATGCAATGTGAAGAACCAGCCACGCGTCTGATCCACACCTTCCGAGATGAAATCGGCAGGATAGCTGTTTTCGAAAATTTCTTTATTTTCAAATGGATAATGCCATTGCGCATAAGGCATGGCACCCGAATCAAACCAAACGTCGATCAGATCCGGCTCCCGGTGCATTACATTGCCTTTTTTGGAAACCAATACAATGTTATCCACATAAGGACGGTGCAGATCGAAATCTCCGTTTTCCAGTTTCAGCAAATAATCGGAGTTGGTTGCAGCTTGCTCTCTCGTCAAATGTTCAGAAAGCAATGCTTCTTCGAGCAAATCCTTCAATTCTTCGATTGAGCCAACACACACCTCGTCGCCGTGCTCGCTGCGCCAGATCGGCAGGGGCGTTCCCCAATAACGCGAGCGCGACAAGTTCCAGTCAACAAGGTTTTCAAGCCAGTTGCCAAAACGTCCGGTTCCTGTGCTTTCCGGTTTCCAGTTGATGGTTTTGTTCAATTCCACCAAACGGTCCTTCATTGCAGTGGTTTTGATAAACCAGCTGTCCAAAGGATAATATAAAACAGGCTTGTCCGTCCGCCAGCAATGCGGGTAAGGGTGCTCGTATTTCTCAACTTTAAATGCCTTTCCTTCTTCTTTAAGCTTAATGGCGATCAAGACATCGGTTGCCCTGAATTCCGGATCATTCTGCTCTTCATCTGAGTAATATTCAGGTTTTACAAAACGACCGGCGTAATCAGTGATTTCTTTGACAAAACGGCCTCTGCGATCCACAATAGGAACATCTTTACCAGTTTCGTCCTTCACCATAATCGCCGGAATGCCATTGGCTTGCGCCACCCGGAAGTCATCCGCACCAAATGTTGGCGAAGTGTGCACGACGCCCGTTCCGTCCTCGGTTGTCACAAAATCACCAAGGATAACGCGAAAAGCAGGTGCTGTGGGCTTCACATAAGGCATTAGCTGCTCATAATGAACACCTTCCAGATCTTTTCCTTTAAATTCTTTCAGGATCGTCCAGGGAAGCAGCTTTTTATCGCTGGCTTCGTAACCTTCAAAATCACCGTCAAGTCCTTTTTCTGAAAAATATTTTCCAAGCAGGTCTTTGGCCAACACTACGGCCACCGGCGCATGCGTGTATGGGTTAAAGGTTTTTACCAAAACATAATTAATGTTGGCGCCAACCGTCAATGCGGAGTTTGCAGGAAGCGTCCATGGCGTTGTGGTCCAAGCCAGTATACGGATATCCAAATCTTCCTGATCTGCAAAAACCTGGAAAGTCTGCGGCGTTGTAACCTTAAACATGGCCACAATTGTGGTGTCCTTAACATCCTTGTAAGTCCCGGGCATATTCAGCTCGTGGGACGAAAGTCCGGTGCCGGCAGCCGGGGAATAAGGCTGGATTGTATAACCTTTATAAAGCAAACCCTTGTCATACAGCTTTTTAAGCAGGTTCCAAAGGCTCTCAATGTATTCACTTTTGTATGTAATGTATGGATCTTCCAGGTCAACCCAATAACCCATCTTTTCAGTCAGGTCATTCCATTGATCCGTAAATTTCATCACCGTTTGGCGGCATTTCTCATTATATTCTTCAACAGAAATGGTTTTGCCAATGTCATCTTTGGTGATTCCAAGTTCTTTTTCAACCTGCAATTCTACGGGAAGCCCGTGCGTATCCCAGCCTCCTTTTCTTTTTACCTGGAAGCCTTGTAATGTTTTGTAACGGCAAAAAATATCCTTAATAGAACGCGCCATAACGTGGTGAATACCAGGTGTTCCGTTGGCCGAAGGAGGGCCTTCGAAGAATGTAAATGAAGGAGCGCCTTCGCGTGTTTCAACCGACGCTTCAAAGATTTTTTTCTCTTTCCAAAATTGCAGGACTTCGTCTCCTATTTGTGGATAACTGAGGTTTTTATATTCGTTGTATTTCATATGCGCTGTGAGCTTTTAGCCTCGACTATTAGCTTTGTAATGTTATTTCAATGTATTGTTAACACCAACCGAGGATTTTAAGAGCGCAAAATTACGATTTTTTTTCTGCTAAAAGGATGCTTGGTTCCGATCGAATATGAAAGCATATTGTATTATTTTGCAGCCGTTTCCTCACCAATTTTTCACAACTCAAACCGCATATGGAACAATACAAGAGGCTTTTGACCTACAATAAGACCTGGGCTGCCGAGCAGCTGGGAGTGGATGAGCAATATTTCGAAAATCTGGCCCAAGACCAGAAACCGGATTTCTTGTGGATCGGTTGTGCGGACAGCCGCGTCCCTGCCGAGGATCTTACGGGCTCGCGGCCTGGTGAAATGTTTGTCCACCGCAATGTGGCCAACCTCGTTGTTCACACCGACATTAACATGTTGAGCGTGCTGCAATATGCCGTTGAAGTGTTGAAAGTGAAGCATATCCTTGTTGTGGGACATTATGAATGTGGTGGTGTAAGGGCTTCGCTGACAAATAATGACCTTGGGCTGATTAACAAATGGCTGCGCCACATTAAGGATGTTTATGACAAACACGAAGTTGAGCTGGAATCGATTACGGAAGAAAAAAACCGTTTCGACAGGCTTGTTGAGCTGAATGTTGTGGAACAGGTGAAAAATTTATCCAAGACGGACATTGTTCAGAAAGCGTGGCACAGAAATCAGCCTCTGCATCTGCATGGCTGGGTCTATGGCATGCATGACGGCATTCTCAAACCGATTATCGATATGCCGCCGGGCACGGAGATCACAGGAATCAATAAATATAATTTTGATTGATAAAAGAAATCCCGCTCCTAATCGAGCGGGATTTCTTGTTTTTCGAAATGTTCGCATTACATTAGTAATTTGATTGAGTCTAAATAGTAATTGCGAACTGGCGTATCGATGAAAAAACTGATCGGGAAACTCCATCTTTACCTTGGTCTGGCCACGGGGATTGTTGTATTTATGGTGGCAATCACCGGCTGTATTCTGGCTTTTGAGCAGGAAATCAAGAGCATTACGCAGCCTTATATGTTTGTAGAGCCGCCAGCCAATGCCAAAGTGCTGCCTCCGTCTGTTTTGCAAGCCAGTGCAGAAAAAATGCTTCCCGGTAAAAAGGCCAACGGCGTGCTTTATGGCGTTCCGACGCGCAATGCGGAGGTTGGATTTTACAATGCAGATCCTGAATATTATTACGTCGTTTATGTCAATCCTTATACGGCTGAGGTGAAGCATGTGTGGAATGAAGAAGATGATTTTTTCCACTTCATCCTGCACGGACATTATTATTTGTGGCTTCCGCCGACAATCGGGCAGCCTGTTGTTGCATCCGGCACATTGATATTCCTCGTGATGCTGATCAGTGGGCTTGTGTTGTGGTGGCCAAAGAACAAATCGGCCGCGAAGCAGCGTTTTTCAATTAAATGGAATGCTGCATGGCGCCGGAAAAATTACGATCTGCACAATGTCTTTGGGTTTTACGTGCTATCGATCGGTTTTCTGCTTGGTTTTACGGGTTTGATCTGGGGTTTCAAATGGTTTTCGCAATCCGTTTACACTGCGACCGGCGGGCAAGGCTCGGATGAATATTACAATCCAGCCTCCGACTCCACTTTGCAAGTGGGCGCTTTTACGCCAATTACTGCGGTTGATAAGGCTTGGAGCACATTAAGGAAGGAGTATCCGACGAATGCAGGCATGAACATCTCCATCCCGCACTTGAAATCAGAGTCGATATTTTCTTACGTGAATTTCCGTGCAGGGACTTATTATACAGTTGATTACAATTATTTTGATCAATATTCCCTGAAAAGAATCAAAACGACCGGCCCTTATTCGGGAAGATATAAAGACGCAGATTTTGCCAATAAACTGCGTAGAATGAATTACGATATCCACGTGGGCGCCATACTGGGACTTCCTGGCAAGATCATCGTTTTCCTGGCCAGCCTCATTTGCGCGAGCTTGCCCGTAACCGGAACGATAATCTGGTGGGGAAGGAAGAAAAAGCAATCCAAAAAGGTGAAGAAAAGCTTCCGGACATTGAAGCCGGACCTGGTGAGCCGCTGAATTATTCGTTCTGATAAACGCGAACGTAATCGATTTCAAACTTTGACGGAAACGTCGTTTTTGAAACATCGCCACCGTTATCACCGCCCAGCGCAAGTCCCAGCAAAATGTAATGCGGATGCCGGAAAGGATGCATGGCAGTTTGTTTCGCATTTGTCGCCTTGTCGAGATCCTGCGAATTGATCAGCTTATCATCAAGATATATTTTGATTGATTTTTCGTCCCAATCCATTCGCCAAACATGAAACTTTTGTGACCATTCAGGATCATTGAAGTCCTTGACGGGCAGTTTTACTGTGTTCCAAATGGGTTTATAACGCTCAGACGAGCCCCAGGCCAGGTTTGCGAGCAGCATTCCGCGGTAAAATTCCATGATATCAATTTCGCCATTATCCGGCCATTCGCCTTTCTCGCCCAATGTCCAGAAAGCCGGCCATAAGCCTGATCTGGTGTCAATTTTGGCTTTCATTTCAAACCGTCCGTATTGCCAGCTTTGCTTGTTTTTTGTCATTAAACTTGCGGATGTGAATGCAGCATACTCGCGGTTTTCTTTCCAATTATTGCTATTTGGCACGTAATTCGGATTTTTAACTTTCTCTTCCTTTGCCTCAATGATCAGATGTCCGTTTTGACAATAAGCATTTTGTGCCTGATACCATTGCGCTTCATGATTTCTCACAAAACCCTTCTCAGCTTGCCAGACTTCCGGATTTGGCACACCGTCTTTTTCAAATTCATCGGCCCAAACCAGCTTCCATTGTGCTTGTGCAGCGGGCATAATTATTAAGTTAAGAAGTGCAAAGAGGCTTAAATGCTTCATGAATCGGGGCATGCGTGGAAAATTCAGCGTTATGCCATACAAAGTGTGCCATTTAAATAATATACCGTACGGCAGTTTTGCACGAACTTTTCGCCTTCTTTGTGAAAGTGCCGAATTAAAGTAACGATGAGTAAAATATTTGAAACAGCTAAAAAAGCGGGTCTGGACGCCTTTATGCTCGCTTTACTAAGCATGATCTTCCTGGCCTGGCTTTGGCCTTATCCGGGGATGAAAGAAAGTCCCGTGCCTCTTTCGCAAATATCGACCATGGCCGTTTCCATCATTTTTTTCTTCTATGGTTTGCGGTTGAGTCCGGAAAAACTACGCGCCGGTTTGGTTAACTGGCGGCTGCATGTGATGGTCCATTTGTCCACATTTGTGCTTTTTCCGCTGCTGGCGCTGGCCTTTAAGCCTTTTTTTAAAACAGAAGACAGTCAAACATTATGGTTGGCAATTTTCTTCCTGACCGTGCTCCCTTCAACAGTTTCTTCGTCCGTCGTGATGGTTTCTATCGCCAAAGGAAACATTCCTGCGGCCATATTTAATGCCAGCATATCAAGTCTCATCGGCGTGTTCATTACGCCCTTATGGATGGGCGTGGTGATGGATACCGGGCCAGGACATTTCGATCTTTTTTCAGTAGTCGGAAAGTTGTCTTTACAAGTATTGTTACCGGTGCTTGCGGGGATCTTGCTTAATAAAAAGTGGGGCCACGTGGCTGAAAAGAACAAAAAGTACATTCGTTATTTCGACCAATCGTCTATTTTGCTGATCGTTTACACTTCCTTTTGTGAATCGTTCGGCGAGCATTTGTTTAGTTCGTTGGGAGTAAAAGAAATCGTATTTTTAGGGATAGGAATGCTGAGTTTGTTTCTCGGAATTTATTTCCTTTTGACATTCATCAGCGGCTTGTTACATTTCAATCGTGAAGACCGGGTTACTGCGGTTTTCTGCGGTTCTAAAAAGTCTTTGGTTCAGGGAGCGGTTATGTCGAAAGTGCTGTTTCCAGGAGCTCAGGCAGGATTAATGCTTTTGCCGATTATGATTTATCATGCGCTGCAATTGATAGCAGCGAGCATTATTGCGCAGCGCATGGCTCGTGAAGTGGAAGAAGAAGGGCAGAAGCAGATTTTATAATTAAAACAAAACCTTATGCGCCTATTATCGTGGCTTATGCGCCTGATTGTGCTCATTTTGCTACTCGCCGGGTTGCAATCGATGTGGAGTAAATTCCAAGACGGCAATTGGGTTCCGGACTGGATGGGCAGCAAAGATCAGACTGAAACCACGCATGCGCTTGTGTTGCAGGAGATTAGTGCAATGGGTAAGCTGGAATTGGTCAAATATAATTTCAAAGATGTTGTGGAACAGCAGATTGTAAAAATGTGGCTGCCCAATGCAAAGGCGATTCTGATCGTTCAGGGCGAAGCAATCGGTTGTGTGGATTTAACCAAAATAGAAATTGCCGACATTTCCTCAGAAGCAGAAACATTGGTCGTTAACATGCCCGAACCCGAGCTTTGTGTTTTCAAAATAGATCACAGTAAGTCAAGGGTTTACAATACAGAATATGCATTCAATGAAGAAGCGAAACTTGTTCAGGAAGCATACAAACAAGCTGAAAAACAGATCCATAAATCGGCTCTCGATATGGGCATTTTGGATCAGACAAAAGAAAATGCAAGAAAGATCCTGACGCCGGTTCTGGAAAAAGCCTCTGGGAAAAAGGTCGTTTTGAAATTTCCGCTTGAAACAAAAATTGAAAAGTTGCGCTAGTTAAATGTTCCTAAATAACCCTTTCTGATGAGTAAAAGAGGATTCCTTACGCAAGAAGAACTGACAACAAAAATAGGGGAAGGGCTGATAGAAACGATTGTTGTTGCCTTTACGGATCATTACGGACGGCTCATGGGAAAGCGCGTTGACGCTGATTATTTCCTCGATTCGGTCATCAAGTCCGGAACGCATGGCTGCAATTATCTGCTGACGACGGATATGGCGATGGATCCGGTGCCGGGTTACCAATATGCCAACTGGGAGCTCGGTTACGGCGATTTTCACCTCGTCCCCGATCTGTCGACTTTGCGCATAGCAGACTGGTTAGAGAAAACGGCCTTGATCATTTGTGATTTGCACAATGAAAAGTCGCACACATTGGAATCCGTCGGGCCAAGATCGATTTTGAAAAAACAGCTGCAAGCACTTGAAGAAGATGGTTTTAAATGCTTCGCAGCCTCAGAACTCGAATATTATTTACTGGAAAACAGCTATAAACAAGCATTTCAGCAAGGCTATCAAAATCTTTCGCCAGCGGGCTATTATCTTGAAGATTACCACATTATGCAAGGAACGCGTAATGAAAAATACACTTCCGCTGTCAGACGCCATCTCAAAAACTCAGGCATTGAAATAGAAACTTCGAAAGGAGAATGGGGCTTAGGTCAGCACGAATTGAATGTAAAATACGCCGAAGTGCTGCCTATGGCCGATAATCATGTTGTATATAAGCAATGCATGAAGGAAGTTGCTGACGCAATGGGCGTTTCCGTCACTTTCATGGCCAAGTTTGCGAGTGATCAGGCCGGTTCGAGCAGTCACATTCACATGAGTTTGTGGAAAAATGGTGAGAATGCATTTGTTGGTGATCAGGAAATTGGACCGGTGAAAGGTTCTGACCTTTTTCGGTGGTTTCTGGGAGGCTGGATCAAGCACGTGCCGGATGTTATGCCATTTTACGCACCGACGATCAATTCCTATAAACGTTTTGTAGACGGTTCATGGGCACCAACGAGGCTCGCGTGGAGTTACGACAACCGCACAGCAGGCTTTCGCGTGGTCGGAAGCGGGGCAAGTTTGCGAATAGAATGTCGCATCCCAGGCGCCGATTGCAACCCATATCTCGCATTTGCAGCATCCTTAGCATCCGGATTGGACGGCATCAAGAATAAGATCGAGCCGCCGGAATGTTTCATCGGAGACATTTACGCAGCCGCACATTTGCCCCGGGTCCCTTATACATTAGCCGAAGCCACAGCCCTTTTTGAAAACAGCGAATTCGCAAAAAACACATTCGGTCCCGAAGTCGTCGAACATTACAGCCATTTTTTCAAAACCGAACAAAGGGCATACGACACATCGGTGACAGACTGGGAGCGGAAGCGTTATTTTGAGCAGATATAACTCAATTACTATCATAAATTAATCATCGAAAACCCAATGCGTTTAGAAAATAAAGTTGCCCTAATAACCGGGGGAAGTGGCGGAATTGGCCGCGAAACTGCACTTTTGTTTGCCAAAGAAGGCGCGAAGATCATTGTAACTGATGTGAATGATCAGGCTGGGCAAGAGACTGCTGATGAAGTTGTTGCGAACGGCGGCGAGGCGTTCTTTTTGCATTCCGACGTTTCCAAAGCTGCTGATTGTGAAGCTGCTGTGGCATTTGCGGAAGAGAACTTTGGCAAGCTCAATATCATTTTCAACAACGCCGGCATTATGCATAGCGATGACGACAATGCGATGACGACTGAGGAATCCATTTGGGATTTGACGATGAACATTAATGCAAAAGGCGTTTTTCTGGGTTGTAAATACGGAATTCCTGCCTTGCAAAGAGCGGGTGGCGGCTCCATTATCAACACGGCTTCATTCGTGGCGATATTGGGTGCGGCGACGCCGCAAGTGGCTTACACAGCCAGCAAAGGCGCTGTTTTGGCATTAACGCGCGAACTGGCCATCATTCACGCGCGTGAAAATATCCGTGTAAATGCATTGTGTCCGGGCCCGCTGCGGACCGAATTGCTGATGAAATTTTTGAACACGGAGGAAAAGAAACAACGCAGATTGGTCCACATTCCTATGGGGCGCTTTGGCGAGGCAAAAGAAATGGCCTATGCCGCATTATTCCTTGCTTCGGATGAATCGTCTTTCGTAACAGGAACCGATTTTTTAGTGGACGGCGGGATCACTTCTGCTTATGTAACGCCGCTTTAATCATGGCTACGCAAAAAACAATAAGTCCTATCGACGGTTCTGTGTACGTGGAACGCACATTAGCTGATCAGGAAGCGGTTGAGGCGGCTTTGGAAAAAGCAGTTGCTGCTCAAAAAGAATGGCGCAAAACTTTGTTATCAGAACGCGAGTCGATCTGCCGTAAAGTCATCGAATATTTTTTAAACAATGCGGACGAAATAGGGTTGGAGTTGACCTGGCAAATGGGGCGTCCGATCCGTTATACGGCCAATGAGATCAGAAAAGGCTTTCAGGAGCGGGCCAATTACATGATTTCTATTGCTGATAAAGCGTTGGCTGATGTGGAAGTTGAAGAAATATCGGGCTTCAAAAGATTCATTCGCAAAGATCCGCTGGGTGTTGTGTTCGTCGTGGCACCCTGGAATTATCCTTATCTCACTTCCGTGAATTCTGTAATTCCTGCCTTAATGGCTGGAAATGCGGTTATTTTGAAACATGCGCAGCAAACGCCGCTTTGCGCTGAGCGTTATGCTGCCGCATTTGAATATGCCGGTTTGCCAGGTGGCGTTTTTCAATATTTGCATTTGAATCACGAGCAAGTTGCTCAGGTGATTGTGGACAACCGCATTGATTATGTGGCTTTTACAGGTTCAGTTGAAGGCGGGCATGCGGTGCAAAAGGCTATTAACGAGCGGTTTATCATTGGCGGTCTTGAATTGGGCGGTAAAGATCCGGCTTATGTTCGCGCGGATGCAAATCTTGCTGATGCTGTGGAAAATCTGGTCGACGGCTCATTCTTTAATTCCGGGCAGTCGTGTTGCGGGATTGAGCGAATATATGTGCACAAGGCTGTTTATGATCAATTTGTGACCGAGTTTGCTGCGCTAACGAAAACTTACACGCTGGGCGATCCTACTGATAGTGAAGTAACACTCGGGCCAATGGTAAGGACTTCTGCTGCTGAATTTGCTCAAAAACAAGTGGATGAGGCGATTGCACAAGGTGCAAAAGCGCTGATCGACCCGGATCTTTTTCCTAAACATCAGTCCGGAACACCTTATTTCGCACCGCAGGTTTTGGTCAATGTTAATCATACAATGCAGGTGATGACAGAAGAAACCTTTGCGCCCGTTGTAGGAATTATGCCCGTTGAAAGTGATGAGGAGGCCATTAAGTTGATGAATGACAGCCAATACGGGCTTACTGCTTCGATATGGACGACTGATCTGGATGCTGCCTTGAAAATTGGCGAGCAGGTGGAAACAGGAACGTGGTTTATGAACCGGTGTGATTATCTGGATCCGGCGCTGGCATGGACGGGAGTGAAAAATTCAGGAAGAGGCTGCACGCTTTCTGCCATGGGATACGAGGCGTTAACGCGGCCAAAATCATTTCATTTGAAAATAAACGCATAATCTGGTCATGAAAGTTGGGTTGCTGGAATGTGATCACGTTAGAGACGATTTAAGATATATTGCCGGAGATTACCGCGAAATGTTTCCTGCGTTGTTTAGTAATGTCGCTCCCGAGTGGGAATTTGAGTTTTATGACATTTGCAATGGCGATTTTCCTGAGTCGGTCGATGCATGTGATATTTACATTTGCACAGGCTCAAAAAGCTCTGTTTATGATAACGACGAATGGATCGTCACGCTGAAAAAGTTCGTCGTTTCTATTTATAAGGCCAATGCTGTCTTCATTGGCGTGTGCTTTGGGCACCAGATATTAGGAGCTGCATTGGGAGGAAAAGTTGAAAAATCGCCAATAGGGTGGTGTGTAGGCGTTCATCAGTTTCAGTTGACTGCCCGGGAGAGTTGGATGGAGCCTTTTAGCAATTCATTTAATTTGCTGATGATGTGCCAGGATCAGGTGGTGCAATTGCCTCCGTATGCAACGCTGCTGGCAGAAACAGCGGACTGCCCGAATGCCATGTTCCGCGTCGGCAGCCGCATGCTTGGCATTCAGGCGCATCCCGAATTTCCAAAAGAATATGATCAGGCATTGATGGAGCTGCGGGTCGAGCGGATCGGGGCAAATAAGGTTGCGCTGGGGATTGCAAGCCTGGAATTGCTGACGCAGGAAATCATGTTTGCTTATTGGATAAAGAACTTCTCTTCTTAATTTTATCAATTAACCGTTAACGATACGCATCCCAATGACAGACATTACAATTTCAAAACGTCAGATTCTTAGTCCGCTTCAAACAGGACAGAAAATCCGGAGGATCGCGTTTGAAATATATGAGCATAATTTTGAGGAAACCAGCATTATCATTGCAGGCATTGCTGGCGAAGGTTATGCTTTTGCCAAAAGATTGGCGGCCGAGCTGACGAACATTTCACCCTTACATGTGCAGCTGGTTGAGCTCCGTTTCGATAAACACCTTCATTTTCAAAGCCCTATTTTATTCGACAAAGACATTGATGTTGAAAATCAGGTTGTGATCATCGCGGACGATGTGCTTAACACGGGGCGCACGCTCGCATTCGCATTGGAGCCGTTCTTGAAAGTGAACATGAAAAAAGTGCAGGTCGCAGTCGTTGTAGACCGCAGCCATCACAAGTTTCCAATCCATGCCGATTATGTCGGATATGCATTAAGTACGACGCTTACAGAGCATGTCGAGGTCGTTCTGAGCAGGCCGGATGAAGAAGGTGTTTATTTGAAATAAGCGTTTTTAGGTAAAAACGCGCCTCAGCTTCACATTCTCAACAGGACGGATAATCAGCGGCACTTTCTCGATTTTTACAGAGCTGCTGTCGAGTCCGAACCACTTGTCTTCGGGTGTGGTAAAATCTTTTACAAAGAAATAAGTCTTCATCACCAGCTGCTCGAAGAGAGGAAGGTCATTTTCAAAAGACAGGAAACGTTCAAGCACAACAAACCGGAAATCACCCGTAATATTCTGTCTGCTAAGGGATTCGTAACGGCTTGTAATGTCCACTTCCTTATTCATCACCATGTCTTCCACCACTTTTCGGAAAAACATATTAATGCGCTGATCCACCCGGAAACCAAGCCGGAAATTGATCTTGATCACATTGTCATTATTATCATCGTCGGACAGCACTTTGTATTCCATTGTGTAAGGATCATCCGTAATGTCCACGTGGATAAACCAGTAAACGTCAGCTCGTTTAGGCCGTTTTTGGAAGATGGAATAAATCACTTTCGTTTCAATCTCGGAAGCACGCGAGGCATTGGTCATGAAAACAAGATGCGTCGTGTATTTTGGAATGCTGATGTCGCGGCTGAGCTCGTGCAATGCGGGCAAATATTTTTCGAGCTTGGTGTATTCCGTAAGTCGCAGCTTAATGTAAAATGCTTTAAGCCAAACGGTCATTAACCCTGCCACAAGTGTTCCGATAAGGATTGTAAACCAGCCTCCATGTGTGAATTTGAGCAGGTTAGCACCCAGGAACATGCCTTCGATAAATAGATAAAGCAACATGAAACCGATCACGATCCAAAGGTTCACCCGTTTCATATACAGATAGTAGGAAAACAAAATGGTCGTCATAATCATCGTCAGCGTGATGGCCAGACCATAAGCTGCTTCCATGTTGGATGATTTGCCAAAATATAACACAACGCCTGAGCACCCCAGCCAAAGCAGCCAGTTGATACTCGGAACATAAAGCTGACCTTTTTGATCACTGGGATAAACCAGCCGGACTTTTGGCCAGAAATTCAATCGAATTGCTTCGGAAATTAATGTAAATGAGCCTGTTATAACCGCCTGACTTGCAATAATGGCAGCCAATGTCGCAATCACAACGCCCGGAAGAAGCCACCATTCGGGCATAATTTCGTAAAATGGCTTGCGCGAGTCGAGCAGATTGCCCATTTCAGAAAGCAGCCACGCGCCCTGGCCGAAGTAATTGAGTAAGAGGCATATTTTTACAAAAATCCAGCTAACCCGAATGTTCTCCCTTCCGCAATGGCCCAGATCGGAGTAAAGTGCTTCTGCACCCGTTGTACAAAGGAAAACAGCGCCGAGGATCCAAAAACCCCCTGGATGTTTGGTGATGAGATCGTAACCATAAACCGGGTTGAATGCTTTCAGAATTTCGGGATGCTCCATAATCTGGAAAAGCCCTAAAACGCCGAGCATGACAAACCAGGTTATCATAATTGGTCCGAATGCACGTCCTACCACTTTGGTTCCAAAGGCCTGAATGACGAAAATGAGCGTCAGAATGCCGATTACGATGGGGATTGTTTGAATGTTGGGATAAATGAGTTGCAAACCTTCCACGGCGGAGGAAACCGAAATAGGGGGTGTGATAATCCCATCGGCGAGCAATGTACTGCCACCGATCACGGCCGGGACGGTAAGCCACTTGGCATGTTTCCTTACGAGGGCGTAAAGTGCGAAAATACCACCTTCGCCTTTGTTGTCAGCCCTTAAAATAAGGATTACGTATTTGACCGTGGTTTGCAGCGTCAGCGTCCAGAAAATGCAGGAAATCGCCCCGTAAATGATCTCTTCTGTGATGACCTCGTTCAGGATAATCGCCTGCATTACGTACAGCGGAGAAGTGCCTATATCCCCATAAATAATCCCGAACGCAACCAGTACACCCGCTGCCGTAACCTTGTCTAATTTATGCTTTGATTCCATTCACTTTAGGTCGAAAAACGGCGAAAGTTAGGAAACCGCATGCAAAGAAGGTACTTAAGGCGGCAAAATTAATTTCCGATCAGACACTTAAAGCGGAACGGTTCGGGTGCTAATTCTGTTTTGGCGCCCGAGCCTGCCTTTTAAGTAGCGTGAATGGTGTTAAAGTAAGTTAAAGTTTTAAGGTCAGGAGAATGTTTTCCATAGCAAAAAGAGGTTCAGACACACGATGATCAGGGTGATAACCCATGCCAGAACGGTAAGCAGCTTCGAGTTGGCGAAGCGGCCCATGATCTTACTATTGGAAGTAAAAAACACCAGCGGGACCACTGCGAAGCTCAGTTGCAGCGACAAAATCACTTGGCTGAAAACCAGCAGATCCGCCGTTCCTTTTTCACCATAAAGCGAAGAAACGATAAGCGCCGGAACGATGGCGATCCCTCTTGTAATGAGCCTGCGTAACCATGGTTTCAGCCGGATATTCAGGAAGCCTTCCATGACGATCTGTCCTGCTAATGTGCCTGTTAATGTGGAGCTTTGGCCCGAAGCAAGCAATGCTAATGCAAAGAAAATCCCCGCAAGACTTACGCCCAAAACCGGATCAAGCAAATGATAGGCGTCGGTAATGTCTGCGATTTCAAAGTGACCGTTCGCGTGAAAAGCCGTTGCGGCAAGTATTAATATGGATGCATTAATGAAGAATGCGAGCGCCAGAGAAACCGTGGAATCGATGGTTGCGAAGCGTATGGCGGATTTTTTACCTTCATCATCACGGTTAAAAGCCCGCGTTTGCACAATGCTGGAATGCAGATAAAGATTATGCGGCATCACCGTTGCGCCGAGAATCCCGATTGCAATGTAAAGCATGCCGGAGTCGGTAACAATCTGCGTTTTTGGGATCAGGCCATCGACGATTCCTGCCATAGAAGGCTGAGAAACAATCATTTCATAGATAAAGCTGAGCAGGATAATGCCCATTAAGCCAGCGACAATGCTCTCGATAATCCGAAAACCCTTTTGTTGGAAATAAAGCACTATTAGGACGTCAAATGCAGTGAAAAGCACGCCTATGGGCAAAGGAAGGCCGAAAAGCAAGTTGAGCGCAATGGCTGAACCGATCACTTCTGCGAGGTCCGTGGCTGCAATGGCGATTTCTGACAAAACCCAAAGCACAAAAGAAACCGGTCTTGAATAATAATCGCGGCAAGCCTGAGCGAGATCGCGTCCCGATGCAATGCCGAGTTTCAATGACAAATGCTGCAAAAGCATCGCAAAAAGATTGGATATCAAGATCACAGAAAGCAGCGCGTAACCAAATCGCGAGCCACCTTCAATGTCCGTTGCCCAGTTTCCCGGGTCTGATATATCCCACCGCGACCATCAAACCGGGTCCGGTAAATGCCATCATTTTTTTCCAGAATCCTGCACCTTCGGGAATAACAATGGATGAATGCACTTCCGACAAAGAGGCGAGCCTGTCGCCGTCAGCTGCTTTCGTTTTGTGCAAAGATTCCTGTATTTTCAAACTATCGAACATTTTTAAAGCGGTTGTAATAAACAATTTAGTTTACTAAAAACAAAGATAAACGAATTGGTAAATATATTTTTAGGTTAGTCTAAATTTTTTATTTTACCGTTTGTAAATCGTACTTTTGCTTATATTAAGATTAGGCCACTGTTGCTACATCAATGCAAAATTCTTTCACAGAAGAAAATTATCTCAAAATCATTCATTCCCTATCCGGCCGTGAAGGCGTGGAGGTGAGCACCAATGCGCTTGCTGAAAGCACTTCAACCAGAGCAGCTTCCGTAACGGATATGCTCAGAAAACTGGCGGACAAGGGCTTGATACATTATAAGAAATATCAGGGCGTAAGGCTTACCGACAGCGGGGAGAAGGTTGCGATCAAAGTGATCCGGAAGCATCGTCTTTGGGAAGTGTTTTTGGTTGAAAAGCTGGGCTTTGGCTGGGATGAGGTGCACGACATTGCGGAAGAACTGGAACATATTCCTTCTGAGATCCTTGTAGAGAAGCTGGATACATTTCTGGGACATCCAAAATTTGACCCACACGGCGATCCGATCCCTGACGCAAAAGGAAATCTTACGGAGCCTGATTATACTATTTTGACGGACGTGCACATTGGCGAAAAGGTTTTAATGATGGGCGTTCTGGATCATGCGCCGTCCTTTTTGCAGCATTTGGACCGGTCAGGCATTACGCTTGGAGCGGTGATAGAAGTGAAGGAAATTAATGAATATGATAAATCTGCTTCTGTACAAATAAACGGCGGCCCAACGTTGTTTATCAGTCTCTGAGGTGTCCAAAAATTTACTGGTTCAGCGCCGATGAGACTTTCCCTGCCATGAGATTGAAAATATTGGATCGTTACCTGATCAAGAATTTCCTGATAACCTATGTTTTCGTAGCATTCGTCATCGTGCTCATCATTTGCATGATCGATTATACGGAGAAAGTGGATGATTTTCTTGACAAAAAAGCGCCGCTGAAAGAGATTATCATTGATTATTATCTCAATCTCATTCCTTACTGGATCAATTACATCAGCCCCTTAATGGTGTTCATTGCGACGGTTTTCTTTACATCCAGGATCGCAGCACGGACCGAAATCATTGCTATGCTGAGCAGCGGGATCAGTTTCGGCCGCATGCTTTTGCCTTATATGCTCGGCGCGGTGATTCTGGGAATTCTGACCTTCGTTCAGGTGGGGTGGATTTTGCCAAAAGCCAATAAAATCCGTAACAGTTTCGAGAAAACGTATGTCAAGCAGGAATTCTATTTCAGCGGGCATAATGTGCACATTACCATTGCGCCCGATGTGTATGCATATCTGGAAAGTTACAACACGATGACCAAAACGGGTAATAAGTTTACCATGGAAACGATCAAGGGCAATGTGCTTTTACAAAAGTTTTATGCGGATAAAATAGTCTGGCAGCCCAAAAAAGGCAAATGGACATTGCAGAATTATCAGGTGCGGACACTGGATAGTCTGGGTGAAAAGCTGAGAAGCGGCGCTGCAATCGACACGACGATCAATTTGTCGCCAAAGGATTTTGAAAGTGATTATAACCTGTTCGAAACATTCACCTTACCCGAGCTGAATGCTTACATTGACTTGCTGAAAAGCCGCGGCGCCGACGGTCTGGAAGTGTATCTCATCGAAAAATACATCCGTTTTACGCAGCCTTTCGCCATCCTGATCCTGACCGCCATTGGTGTAATCGTATCCGCCAGAAAAAGCAGGCGAGGTGTAGGTTGGCAGATTGCGCTTGGTTTCATGCTCGCATTCATTTACATCTTATTTTTCTTGTTATCAAAAGGCGTTGCGGAGGCCGGCACCATCAACACATTGTTTGCGGTCTGGCTGCCAAACATCGTTTTTTCATGCATAGGGCTGATTTTATATAAAACATTGCCCCGATAACCATGTTTTCACGGACCTCACTGCGTTCTTATCTGCATCTTCATTTTCTGGTTTTGATCTGGGGTTTTACGGCGATAGTAGGCCTTATGGTCACAATTTCGCCGGTTGCACTGGTTTTTTACCGCACATTGTTTGCCGCAATCGGATTATGTGCCATTATATTTTTTAAGAAAAAGCAGTTTAAGGCCGAAAGCCGCGACGTGGTCCGAATGCTCGCCGTCGGTTTCATATTATCGGCGCATTGGATGCTGTTCTTTGCATCTGCACGCGTTTCCACGGCCTCTGTTTGTCTGGCCGGAATGGCCACAACTTCGCTATGGACAAGTTTGATTGAGCCTTTGGTTAACAAAAGGAGCGTCCGGCCGCTCGAAGTTGCTTTGGGCATTCTGGCGTTTGCGGGCTTATATGTTGTTTTCAAATTTGAGTTTGATCATGCTTTGGGACTCATGCTGGCCTTGGCTTCCGCCTTGCTGGCCGCCATGTTTACGGTTGCCAACAGCAGGCTCGTGCAGCGAATAGATGCTTACATCATTACTTTTTACGAAATGATCGGGGCAACATTCTTCTCACTTTTTTTTGTGGGCATATTCGAATGGCAGGGCTGGTCCAACGGCGAGCCATACATTCCGGCGGGGAAAGATTGGATCTGGATATTGTTCCTCGCGTTGATATGCACGGTTTATGCAAGCACGATGGCGACGCAGTTGATGAAACAATTTTCGGCGTATCTGATCAATCTGACCATTAATCTGGAACCGGTTTACGGCATTGCGCTGGCTTTTTTCTTTTTTGGTGAAAAAGAAAGAATGACCACTGAATTTTACATGGGCACTGTGCTCATATTGCTCGCTGTATTGCTTTATCCGCTGCTGATTAATACGGTTTTAGGCCGAAAAGGCGCACCGGCCGGAAAATAATCGGGCAAAGCTAAATCCGAAGACTCGGGTGATTAAAAGAGCATATTAACTTATTACTGCTATTTTTGTCGATTCAACCAAAGGTGTTCTATGAATCCAGCGCGTTTACTTCTGGTAATTCCATGCTACAACGAAGAGGCAATATTGCATTTGACCTATTCCAAACTGAACGTTTATTACAACGGACTTAAACAGCAAGGTCTTATCACAGAAGATAGCCGCATTTGCTTTGTCAATGATGGCAGCAGGGACCGCACCTGGCACATTATAGAGGAGCTTTGCAGTCAGGATGCGAACATTATAGGCGTTGGGTTATCACGCAATTTTGGCCACCAGAGTGCGATTATGGCTGGTTTGGAAAAGAACATTGATCATTTTGACTGCTTCATCACCATCGACGCCGACTTGCAGGACGACATAAATGCCATCACCGCTATGATTGAAAAGCACCGCGACGGCGCAATGGTCGTTTACGGCGTGCGGGGCGACAGAAGCTCCGACAGCTGGTTCAAGCGCTTTACCGCAGAAAGCTTTTATGTTTTGATGCAGAAAATGGGCGTTCCTGTTGTTTTCAATCACGCAGACTTTCGCTTGATGGATCGCCGGGTTTTGCAGGAACTGGGCAATTTTAAGGAAATCAATATGTTTTTACGCGGCATTGTGCCGCTTATTGGTTTCCGAAATGATAAAGTGATTTATAACCGCCTCGAACGCGAAGCTGGCGAAACCAAATATCCGCTGAGCAAAATGCTGCTTTTCGCGTGGAATGGGATCACGTCCTTTTCGACATTTCCAATGCGGCTGGTGCTTTATTTCGGCGTTTTCAATTTCATTGTAGCTATGCTCATCGTGGCGTACATTCTTTTCTCCTACCTTGTTGGCTACACCGTTCCCGGCTGGACTTCCACCATGCTGCCGCTTACGTTTTTCAGCGGTTCCAATATGATGGCGCTCGGTTTAATCGGAGAATACATTGGCAAGATTTACGAAGAAGTAAAAGGCCGTCCTCGTTATATTATTGAAAAAACTGTCAATGAATAGATTTTATAGAAAATACCGGAGTGTAGGCAACTGGATTAATATTTTCCTGATGCTGACTGTCCTTGTTCCGTTACTCGCGCTATCATATTATAATCATCCTTCGCCGGCAGACGATTTTTGCTATATTTTCACTGTATTCAAAGTGGGCTGGCTGGAAGCGATGAATTTGTATTACACAGAATGGACGGGTCGTTATTTCGGCATTTTTCTGAATCACAGTAATCCGTTGCTTTTTCATTCGATTACTGGCTTTAAGGTGCTTCCGGTAATCCTCATTCTGGCGACCGTTTTTAGTCTTTACAGCCTCTTCCGGCATCTAACACCCACACTTTCGCGTGTTGCGCACATTGGTTTCGCCGGCGCTGTCTTCTTCCTTTATATCTTGAAGATGGCAAGCATGGCCGAGGCTTTTTACTGGATGGCAGGATTTGTAACATTTACAGTTCCGAGTGTGCTGACCCTTTTCTGGATCGTCATTGTTTTGCGCTGGTATAGACAGGATACCCAGCCCGCGAAGATTTTACTGGGCGTGCTGGCAGCATTTCTCATCTTTGCTGCAATGGGAAGCAGCGAGCCTAATCTGCTGACCATGTTGCTGTTGGTTGGAGCTTGGTGGGTTTATCGCTTGCTTTTTCACCGCAAAGTAGATGGCTTTATGATTGCTATGCTGATCGCTACGCTGTTTTCGTGTTACGTATTTTTTACCGCACCCGGCAATGACGCCCGCATTGGCACAAATCCCTTGGGGGGCAACATTCCTTTTTCTGTTATTTCGTCATTTAAAAAATTGGCATTCCTGGTTTTTGACTGGGTTTTCCGAACGCCGCTCATTTTCTTTTCCATTGCCTGGCTAGTCGTACTTTCCCGCTTATCGACTGGTGCGCGCAATTACTTTTCAATTCCAGTTTGGTATGCATTGCTGTTGTTTATAGGCTTGCTTGCTGCACAACTTTTTCCAAATTATTATGGAGTCGGAATTGAGCCCGCACCCCGGGTTATTAACTGCGTTTATTTCTTTTTCCTGATCGGGTGGTTTTACATTATAGGCGTGATTTTCCATTATTTCAAAAACAGGAAGATCGACTATTTCCACTTTACCGTAACCCGATATGCGGCTTTATATGCGGTTTTAATCATTTCTATCACACTTTCGGTTTACCGCAGTGCCAATATACATTTGATCTACGCCGACCTGATCCGCGGAACTGCCGCAGCATTCGATAAGGAAATGTATGAGCGTTACAGGATTTTGGAAACGTCTAAAAGAGAACACGGTTTATCTGCCACCGATTTATTCGAAACCGCTATCCATATTTGTGGACGACGACATTAAGACAAATCCGGACCATTGGTGGAACAAATGCATGGCCGGATATTTCGGTAAGGGAGTTATTATCATGAAAGATACAAAAGGTGAACAGCAGTAAACGAATTGCCATTGGTGCCGCAATGACCCTGCCCGTGCTGCTTTGGGTGTTTGTCATTTTATATTATTCGGTCAATCTTCCCTGGTACGACGATTTTGATCCATTTCCGGACTTTTTGCGAAAATGGATTACGGATCCTTTGTTTTCGGACCGCTTAACATTGCTTTTTCAGCCCAATAACGAGCACCGCATGGTGATCGGAAAGCTTGTTACGCTTTCTTACTATTGGATAACCGGGCAGTTGAACTTTACTTTCCTGCACATTGCCGGGGCTTGCTTCACATTAGGAACGCTCTATATTTTCTGGCTTTCTTTTTCCAAAACCAAGATCAACTGGTGGTATTTTCTGCCCGTTCCTTTTCTGCTTTTCCAATTGCAGTATCACCTCGTTTTCTTGTGGGCGATATGCAGTCTGCAACATCAGCCGGTCGTGTTTTTCATTTCACTTTCGATGTTTTTGCTTTCCAGGGAGCGGTTTGGCTGGGCGGTTCTGGCTGCGATTTGCGCAACTTATGCCATGAGCAACGGGATTTTTGTGTGGCCGGCGGGCTTCATGATCTTGCTTTTAAGATCTCATTATAAGCAACTCACGATCTGGCTTATGGCCGGTGCGATAGCAGTAGGGCTTTATTTTTACGGCATGTCAGCTCAGGGAAATGAGTCGAGCATGGCGTTTTTTGTGAAAAATCCGCACTTGTCGTTCTTAGGCTTCTTTGCATTTCTTGGCGGCTTATTCGATTTCTTTCCCGAAAAAACAATTGTTGTTCGTTCAGCATTGCCCGTTTTGATAGGCTTTCTGGTTACGATCTGGGTTGTCATCTGGTTGTATAAGCAACTTCTTCCCTGGCTGTCCGGCACATTTAAATGGCCTAAAAATGTGCCTTATGCGAGTTCAGCATCAACAACGGATAAGAAAAATCAGGACATGTTCCTGCTCGGGATTCTCACATTCTTGTTGGTTAATGCGCTCATTATCGGGTTATTAAGGCCGCGTTTTGGGTTTTTTGTAATGATCGTGAGCAATTACAAAATGTATCCCGCGCTTTTCCTGATTGTTGCTTATCTCACATTCCTCAATGCAGTTTCACGGAAGCAGGTTCAGGAGTGGATATTTCAGTTTGCTTTAACAACCAGCGTCATCATTTGGGGAATTTCAATTTATGGTTATTTGCCCGTCATTGCAGAGCGGAGTAAGTATTTGACAGTCAATGGTTATAATCAAGAGCATAATGCTTTTGGCTTGGGTCATGTGCCATTTTCGAAAAGTGCTTCTTATGTGGATGCGATGATGAAGCAAATGGTGGAGTTGGGCGTTTATCAATATCCCGACGCTCCGGAACACATAGCAGCAGAAATTGGCAGGATACAAAATCCACTGCCCGCGCAGGAAGGCGTTACGATCGACACGCGCAATGATATTTTATACATTAATGATCCTGAAAGCCAAAGGTCGCTAAGCCGTAGCAATGGTCAATATGCCTTCGTTAGGGATGCTAAACAGCTTTATTTCTTCAAAATGACACCTCAGAAATACATGGGCAGGAACATTTTGAAACAATATGATAAAGGTGCTGACACAGAAATTCCGCTAACTTCGCTCAAACCCGGATCGTATGATTTGGGCATTATTACCATTGAAAACGGTAAGTCGACAGGCGGGCTTCTTAGAAAAATTACAATCCCATAAATAATTTGGGCACCTGATATGCGCTGAAAGGTGTATTTTTGCCGCCGTAGGTCAAATAGCCAAACCGAAGAATGTCTAAAATCCCTCAGATTTCAATTGTTGCTCCGCTGTATAACGAGTCCGAGTCATTTCCAATGCTTGTGCAGCGAATCAATGCATTGATGGATTCCAGTCCGCTGGCAATTGAAGTTGTGCTGATCGACGACGGGAGCAGAGACGACACTGCGCTTAAAATCAGGCAGCTAGCGCTGACAGACGAGCGTTATCACGGCGTTTTTCTTTCCAGAAACCATGGTCACCAGCTCGCATTAACAGCCGGAATTGCTGCCGCAAGAGGAACTGAGGCACTTTTTGTCATTGATGGCGATTTGCAGGACCCACCCGAGCTGCTTCCCGATTTTTACAATTTGTTGCAGGATGGCAATGATGTCGTGTATGCGGTTCGGAAAAAGCGAAAAGAGGGCGTTATTAAGAAAATGGGTTATCATTTATTCTATCGTCTGCTGCGTTCCATTTCGTATGTGGAGATCCCGTTGGACAGTGGCGATTTTGCGTTGATCAGCCGTCGGGTTGTCGATGTGCTTAATAAAATGCCTGAGGAAAGCCGCTATTTGCGTGGAATGCGGTCCTGGATTGGTTTTAAGCAAGTGGGTTTTGAGTATGAAAGAGATGCGCGGGCAGCGGGAGAATCCAAATATTCGTTCAAGCAGTTGTTTCAGCTGGCTTACAACGGAATCTTCAATTTTAGCGAATTCCCGATCAAATTCATGAGCCGTGTAGGCGTTTTCGCGATCCTGATTTCCCTGGTTTATTTTGTTACGGTGGTCGTAAAAAAGATGTTTTTCGCGCACGTGATCGAGGGTTTCACTTCTTTGCTTTTTGTTATTATCCTGTTCAGCGGCGTGCAGTTACTGGCACTGGGCATCATTGGAGAATACGTTCTCCGCATATTTTTTCAGTCCAAAAATCGCCCTTTGTTCATTATTAAAGAGGAGATAGTCAACCGAGAGTACATTTGAGCTGATGCTGTTTACCGATATACAATTCATCATTTTCTTCATTGTTGTTACGCTGGCTTATTTCAGCCTGTCGTGGCGTGGGCGGTGGATGCTTTTGCTGGCAGCCAGTTGCTACTTTTACATGGTTTTCAAGCCGATCTTCATCCTGATCCTGTTTGGAACCATTGTAATCGACTATTATGCAGGGATTTGGATTGAACAATCACGAGATCAGAAGCGAAAAAAGCTGCTGCTTGTCATCAGCTTAATTTCCAACATTGGGATCCTTGCATTTTTCAAATACTACGATTTTTTACAGGATTCCATTAACAGTGTGCTGGCCAGCTTCGATTTAAGGCCCATTGTTCCGGCATTAACGAGACTGATTCCCAGCCGGATAGCAGAATGGATGACGACAGGGGAGGGCAGGATTTTGCTTCCGATCGGCTTGTCGTTTCACACATTTCAGGCGATGAGTTATACGATTGAAGTTTATCGTGGTAACCAGCCCGCCGAGCGACATTTTGGTGTTTATGCATTATATGTGATGTTTTACCCGCAGCTCGTCGCCGGTCCGATCGAGCGCCCGCAAAATATGCTTTTTCAGTTCCATTCGTATTTTAAATATGATTTTGAGCTGGTCAAGTCAGGGTTAATGCAAATGGCCTTTGGGTTTTTTAAGAAAATGGTCATTGCCGACCGGCTAGCAATGTTTGTCGATTACGCTTACGATCCAGCTTCGGACCACAATGGCCTGACATTGCTCACCGCAACCGCATTTTATTCCTTCCAGATTTACTGCGATTTTTCCGGTTATTCAGACATTGCAATTGGTGCGGCGCGGGTAATGGGTTTTACATTAATGGACAATTTCCGTTCGCCGTATGAATCCAGATCCATTCCGGAATTCTGGGGACGCTGGCACATTTCGCTTTCCACGTGGTTCCGTGACTATTTATACATTCCGCTTGGCGGCAACCGGAATGGCGAATTCATGAAATATCGAAACCAGATGATTGTGTTCATGGTCAGCGGGTTATGGCATGGAACAAGCTGGAGCTTTGTGATCTGGGGCGCATTGCATGGACTTTATCAAATTACGGCTTCGCTGCGGGATAAATATTTGAAGCAGGCGAACATTAAAATGCCTGACAATTTCTTTTTTCGGTTAATTAATATCCTGATAACCTTTGCATTAGTCACATTGGCGTGGATATTTTTCCGGAACTCTTTAAGCCGTTCGATGGTGATTTTTAAGAAAATCGGAAATATTTGCTTATCCGATCAGCTGCTCAGCCCTTTCAATCACGTAGAAATGTGGTTCTGCGTTTTCCTGGTCGCTTTTTTGCTTTGGAAAGAACATTATTATGAGAAGATTCCGACCTCGAACAACGTCGTATTTTTCATCTTATTCCCGCTTCTAGCTTTTTCTGACCTACTTTTTGAAGCGTTATAACTCAAAATCAGTTTATCTATTTTCAGTTTTAACAGAGTTCGAAGCCGTTAAACATTTGCACCCAATTTTTTGTTATAAAATTTGATAGACGATTGACGTCTCTTGTTCAGAATTAAGTGATTTAGTAAAATGTACGAAGTAACAGCCGATAATAAGTTAAGAAGTCTGATCGTTGTAGGCGATCGTGTTTTGATTCGCCCAAAAAGCCCAAACGATCGCACAAACAGCGGTTTATATCTGCCTCCGACTGTAACTGAAAGAGAGCAGGTCCAAAGTGGCTATGTGATCAAGGTTGGACCGGGTTATCCGATTCCGGTGGCGGCCGAAGATGAGCCTTGGAAAGAGACAGAAGAAAAAGTGAAATACATGCCATTGCAGTCTAAGGAAGGTGATTTGGCGATTTATTTACAGCGTAACGCAATTGATCTGGAATATGACGGGCAAAAATATGTCATCGTTCCGCAATCATCGATTTTGATGCTCGAACGTTCAGAAGATCTGTTTGACTGACCGTCCGGATTTTGTAATGGCCTGGATTTTTAATCCGGGCTAACCGTTATCTTTGAAGATGACAAATCCGGAAAATACAATAATTAATCTTGCTGGGCTGGGAATTACTGAGCTGAATGAAATGCAGCAGCAGGCCAACACGGCCATTCAGGAAAACAACGAAGTGGTGCTTTTGGCGCCGACTGGTTCAGGAAAAACACTCGCCTTCTTACTCCCGCTCCTATCTATATTAAAGCCCGAAGTCACCCATGTGCAATGCATGGTGATTGTGCCTACGCGTGAACTTGCGCTGCAAATCGAGCAGGTTTGGAAGAAAATGTCCACCGGTTTCAAAGTGACTTGCTGTTATGGTGGCCACGATATGCAGACTGAAATCAGAAGTCTGGTCGAAGCACCCGCATTGATCGTAGGGACGCCCGGGCGTATTTTAGACCACATTCGCAGAAATTCATTTTCAGGCAGGCACATTTCCACGCTTGTGTTGGATGAGTTTGATAAATCGCTGGAACTGGGTTTCCAGGAAGAAATGGCGGACATTATCAGGAACATGCGAAACCTGAAAAAGAAGGTGCTCGTTTCAGCCACAACATCAAAAATTCCGCCTTTTACCAACATTAAGGAGCCCGTTACAATTGATTTTGTAACCAATAAAAATAAAAGCGCCGGCCTCACATTGGTGCAGGTTTTATCAGATCAAAAAGATAAATTCAGCCCATTGATCAAATTGATCAGCTTTTTGGGTGCCGAGTCCACGCTTATTTTCTGCAATCAACGCGATTCGGTGGAGCGTATCAGCGCAGTTTTAAGCGAGGAAGGCATTGATTGCGCTTATTTTCACGGAAAGCTGGAACAGGAAGATCGGGAGCGGACATTAATCCGCTTTCGGAATGGTTCCGTGTTGTTTTTAGCAGCGACGGATCTTGCAGCACGTGGTCTCGACATTCCCGACATGAAGCACGTAATCCATTTTGAGTTGCCAATGAAAGGTGATGAATTCACGCACCGCAATGGCCGCACGGCGCGCATGCTTGCCGAAGGAACCGCGTATATCTTGCTGGCAAAGGATGAAAAATTGCCTGATTACATTACGAATAAGCCGAAAGTTCTCGATTTGCCAGCCAAAGTGGCGGCGCCTCCGGTTGCTGATTGGGTGACCGTTTATATCAGTGGCGGGAAGAAAAGAAGCTCAATAAAATGGATATCGTTGGCTTTCTGTTGCAAAAAGGTAAGCTCGAAAAAACAGGATCTGGGCCTGATTGAGGTGAAGGACAACATTTCATTTGCAGCAGTGAAAAGAGATAAAGCGAAAGCAATGCTTCAATTGGTTGCAGTCGAAAAAATGAAAGGAAAGAAATATAAAATAGAGATCGCCCGCTAACGGGAGGTTATGAAAAACTGCATGATGCTGGCCGCGCTTACAGATCCGGCCAAGAGACATGCAATAATGCGTCTGGAACCTGCAAATGCAGAAATTTACCGGGCGTGTGAGGAAATGAATGCTAGAAAGTGAGTGGAAAGGGCATAAAAAAAGCATGCAGTACAGCATGCTTTCGAAATGTCTTATAATGACTAAAACTAGATAACGCGAACGTTAACTGCATTTAGACCTTTTTTTCCATTTTCTACGTCGTAAGACACTTTGTCATTCTCACGGATGTCGTCTTGAAGACCTGAAACGTGAACGAAAATGTCCTTCTCACCAGTTGATGGTTGGATGAAACCAAATCCTTTGGAATCATTGAAAAACTTTACTGTACCTTCTGCCATTAGTATTGATCTTATATTTTTAAAAACCAAATGTATACAGAAAAAATATAAATGCAAGATTAAAATTCAAAACGCTTAGAATAATTCTAGTTAATTCATTGACCTTTGCCCCATGCCTTTGATTGAAATAACTTCACATATATCCCCTTACTGGCTTCCTAACGGGCATTTGCAGAGCATTTACCCGGCGTTATTTCGCAAAGTTAATGGTGTAAATTATCATCGTGAAAGAATTGAAACGCCAGACGAAGATTTCCTCGATCTGGACCTGGAGTTACGCAAAACAGCCAAATTCCCGAGGCCTCGTCATCTTATCGCATGGATTGGAAGGCAACAGCACGCGGCAATACATTTTGGGAATGGTCAGGCTCCTTAACCAGCATAACTTCGATTGTCTCGCCTGGAATTTTCGGGGCTGCGGTGGCGAAATGAATAAGACCGCGCGATTTTATCACAGCGGCGCGACGGAAGACCTGGATTTGATCGTTAAGAATGCTTTACAAAAAGGTTATGATGAAATCCACCTGATCGGTTTTAGCTTGGGCGGCAATCTTACACTCAAATATCTTGGCGAGTCAGGCACTTTGCTGGATAAAAGAATTAGAAATGCATTGGTTTTCAGTGTGCCGATGGACTTGCGCGCTTGCAGCCTTTCCATCATTCAGCCTGAGAACAAAGTATATATGCACCGGTTTCTGAATACGCTAAGGCCAAAAGTGAATGCAAAAGCAGCCTATCACCCGGATCGCATTAACCTTAATGATCAGAAGCTGGTGCGGACGCTTTATGATTTTGACCACGTTTTTACTGCACCGTTGCATGGTTTCGATAGCGCAGATCATTATTATGCGCAATGCAGCTCCAAGTTTTTTATCAAAGACATAGCCATTCCAACAATGGTTATCAATGCGAAGAACGATCCAATTGTGCCGTATGAAAGTCTTCCCGTTGATGCATTACGCGCGCACGAGCATATTACGCTCATGGCAACATTGGATGGCGGTCATTGCGGATTCAGGCCTGCACGGCTCAAAAACGGTGTTTATTGGTCGGAAGAGCGCGCTTTGGAGTTTCTTTCATCATAAAACGGATTCTGAGATTATTTTGTTAGTGTCGTATGTAACAGATTCGTAATTTTGCGGCTGTTAACACCAATTCTATTTAACCGATTAATATTCAGTTATTTCCCGCTTCATGTCCACATTAACACTTAATCCATCTCCGTACATTATCATTGATTTTGACAGCACTTTTACGAAAGTTGAAGGGCTTGATGAATTGGCAGCGATAGCCTTGAAAGGCCATTCGGAACGTGATCAGATTGTTCAGAAAATAATTGACCTGACGAATAAGGGCATGAACGGCGAAATGTCGTTTGCTGATGGACTGCGCCAGAGAATTGCGCTTTTGAAAGCAAATCGCTCCCATATAACCGAACTCGTTTCTTTTTTGAGGACCAAAGTTTCGGATTCTTTTCAGCGCAACAGGCAGTTTCTGACCGAAAACGCGCAGCAGATTTTTATCGTTTCCAGTGGATTTAAGGAGTTTATCGTGCCGGTGGCCACAGAATTGGGCATTCTTCCGGAGCATGTTTATGCCAATGAATTTGTGTTTGACGAAGAAGGGAACATTATCGGGATTGATGAGGAGAATGTGTTATCGACAGATGGTGGGAAAATCAAATTGCTGTCCTCGCTGAATTTAACGGGTGACGTTTATGCAATCGGGGATGGTTATACGGACTATGAACTGAAAGCGTCCGGGTTGGCAAGCCGTTTCTACGCATTCACCGAAAACGTTGAGCGTCCGAGAGTTACGGCAGTTGCAGATCACATTGCAACTTCGTTCGACGACTTTTTATATGATAACAAGATGAGCAGAAGCCAGTCTTATCCTAAAAGCAGGATTAAGGTGCTTTTGCTTGAAAATGTGCACCCATCAGCGCTTCGCGCGTTTGAGGAGGAAGGTTTTAATGTTGAGTTTGTAAAAGGCGCACTGGACGAAGATGAGCTTTGCGAGCGCATTAAGGACGTTTCCATCATTGGAATTCGCTCTAAAACCAACATTACCAAGCGCGTTTTAGACAATGCAAACCGTCTGATGGCAATCGGCGCTTTTTGTATTGGCACAAATCAGATTGATCTTGAAGAAGCTGCGAAGAAAGGAATTGCAGTTTTTAATGCACCATATAGTAACACCCGTTCGGTTGTAGAACTTGCTGTGGGTGAGATGATTATGCTGATCCGTAACATTGTTGGCAAAAGCAATCAGTTGCACCAGGGAATCTGGGATAAATCTGCCAACGGAAGTTTTGAGGTTCGCGGAAAGAAATTGGGAATGGTGGGTTACGGAAGCATTGGAACACAACTTTCTGTCGTTGCGGAAGCGCTGGGAATGGAAGTTTATTTCTATGATGCGATTGAAAAACTTTCTCTGGGTAATGCCAGAAAAGTGAACACGTTGGAAGAGCTTCTGGCGCTTTCGGACGTGATTAGTTTACACGTTGATGGCCGGAAAGAAAACACCAATTTGATCGGTAAACGCGAATTTGACCTCATGAAAAAAGGAGTCATTTTCCTAAACCTATCACGCGGACATGTTGTCGACATTGAAGCACTTGCAGATGCAGTGAAAAGTGGAAAAGTTGCCGGAGCAGGCGTGGACGTGTTCCCGAAAGAGCCTAAGACCAATGATGAGATCTTCGAAAGCGAATTGCGTGGATTGCCAAATGTGATCCTGACGCCGCACATTGGCGGAAGCACAGAAGAAGCGCAGGAAAATATCGGACATTTCGTGCCTTCCAAATTGCTTGAATTTATGAATAATGGCAGTTCTTACGGAAGTGTGAACTTCCCGGAAGTGCAGTTGCCAAAATTGAAAGACTCGCACAGACTCTTGCACATTCACGCGAACGTTCCGGGGATTCTGGCTAAGCTGAACCATATTTTTGGTAAAAACAATATCAACATTACAGGTCAGTATTTAAAAACCAATGAGCATATCGGTTACGTGATCGTTGATATTGCGAAGGGTTATACGGAAGAATTCATTCAGGAAGTGAAAGAAATTGAAGGCACAATAAGGTTCAGAATGTTATACTGAGATCTTGAAGAAACAAAATATTCATCGCACCGGCGACCCGGTCATTCAGTCGTAAACCAATGTCTTTAACATATTTTACCCCGGGTCCGGCTCAGCTTTATCCGACCTTTGAGAAGCATTTACAAACTTTTGTAAGCGAGCAGCTTGGTTCGATCTCTCATCGGGGCCAGCAATATCGCGACCTGCATAAATTTACGGTTGATCAGTTGCGCATTCTTTTGAATGTGCCAGATTCGCATCAGATCATGTTTTTAGGATCTGCTTCGGAAGCTTGGGAGCGAATTTTGTTCAGCTGCGTAGAGTTGGAAAGTTTTCATTTGGTGAACGGATCGTTTTCCAAGAAGTTTTGCGAATATTCGACCGCACTGAACAAGTATGCGCATAAGTTTGAGAAACCGATGGGCCAGGGCTTTACAGCCGACGAAATTGAAGTTCCGGAATATGCAGAACTCATTTGTGCAACGCATAATGAAACAAGTTCCGGCGTGCAAATGCCCGTTTCTGAAATTCACAAGCTCAAACAAAAACATTCTGATAAATTCATCGCTGTCGACATTGTATCATCAGCGCCGTATCCGGATCTGGATTATTCATTAATCGATAACGCCTTTTTTTCAGTACAAAAAGCATTTGGATTGCCAGCCGGACTTGGTGTATGGATTGTGAGTGAAAAATGTTTGCAAAAAGCGCAACAGATTAAGAATCAATTCTCCATCGGTGCGCACAACGACTTGCCGACGCTTTGGAAAAATGCCTTGAACAATGAAACACCTTCGACGCCAAACGTCATGGGAATTTATCTTTTGGGCAAAATTGCAGAGGATTTTAACAAAATCGGCGTCTCAGAAATCAGAAAGGAAACGGAGTTGAAGGCTGCGTTGATTTACGATTTCATTGACAAAACGGCAGGATTTTCATCATTTGTAAAAGAAATTGCAAACCGCTCCCAAACTGTGATCGTAGCTGATGTTGAAGCGCCGTCAGCAGATATTATCAAAAAAGTAAAGGAAAAAGGAATGGTGATAGGAAGCGGCTATGGACAATTTAAAGCCTCTCAGCTGCGCATTGCCAACTTCCCTGCCACTTCCTATGACGCCGTCGAAGAGCTGATTCACGCATTAGGGAATATTTAAAAAATATTTATTCCTAAGCGTTACCATGAGAATGTTTGGACGTATCAATGTTCAAACACTCTCATTTTTTGTGAAAAGAAACGACATACTCTGGAAATCCATACTGGAAGACACATTCGAAGACTTCCTGCTTTTCTTCTTTCCCGAAGCCAACGCGCTATTTGATTTTTCAAAACCATTTGAATATCTCGACAAAGAGCTGGAACAGCTTTTCCCGCCAGAGGAAGATCATTTTGCCAGTAAATTTGTAGACAAGCTGGTTAAAGTTTTTACCAAAGAAGGGCAGGAGCAATGGATCCTCGTTCACATTGAAGTTCAGGGCTACACGGATCACGCTTTTGCCGACCGCATGTTCACTTACTATTACCGGATTTGGGATAAATATCGCAAACGCACAACCGCGCTGGCGATATTAGCGGATGATAATAAGCTTTACTATCCAAGCTGTTTTGAGCAATCGTTTCTCGGGACTTCATTACGGTTTGAGTTCAACATTTTGAAAGTTTTAGATCAATGCGACCGCAAGCTCGCGGAAAGCGATAATGTGTTCGCACACGTCATTATGACGGTCAAAACCGCGTTGAAGAGTAAGAAAATAGGAGAGCAGGACTTGTTTGATTTGAAAATTCAACTGGCCAAGAGACTGTTGGGTAGAAAAATATCCAAATACAAAATTGGAAAGCTGATGGATTTTTTGAAATTTTATGTGGTCTTGAACGACTCGTATTTGCATGAGTCGTTCAATAAAGAAATAGATTATCTAACACTAAAAACATACACGACCATGGGAATGGATGAAGCAGTTCTTTATATTTCAAGAGAGGAAGGCAAAGAGCAGGGAATTGAAATCGGCCGATTGGCGAGAAATATCGAGTTTACAGAAAAGTTGCTGAATGATTCGCGCTTCACTCATGAAGAAATAGCACGGCTCGTTGATGTCCCGTTGGAATTTGTGTTAGATGTGAAGCAGAAGATATAATCTCACTCAAAATATTAGTGCCAGCGCAAAGCTCTAAGCTTTGCGCTTTTTTTATTCTTAACCGTTGTAGTTTCTCCAAAAGCCAAATATTCAAATAGTATTTTAGGGATAATTATTTAGCTTTATGCCTTGTTAGTAAAACAGATGCAGCGGTGATCAATTTGGATGCCTTAACCGGGGAAATGACGGACCAGCAACTTTGGCAGCGAATTCGTGAGGGGAATGAGCAGGCGTTTACCATCATATTTGAAAAATATCACAGGACGCTTTACAACTACGGAAGTAAACTCACTTCCAATTCTGCAATCGTCGAGGACGCTGTGCAGGATGTCTTTATTGACATTTGGCGGCTGCGTAATAACCTCACGGACAATGTAACTTCAGTGAAATTCTATTTATATCGAGCATTGCGGAGAAGAATACATTTGGCGCAGGACAAATTTCCGGTCACCGAGGAAATCACATTCCTTCCTGATCATGAAACACCAGCGAATGCTGCAAATTCAGAGACCATTCTGATCGACGTCGAGTCGGCTTCCATGCGGGCAAAACAAATTCAAAACTTGCTTTCTCAATTGCCGCAACGCCAGGTTGAGGCGCTTACGCTTCGTTATTTCGATGATTTTTCAGTCGAGGAAATTGCAGGGATTATGGGCGTCAGTTTAAAATCAGTTCGTAACTTTATTTATAAAGCACTCACTTCTCTTCGCCATAATCGGCAAATACTTCTTATTTCCAGCCTCATCTTCTGCGTGTTAGGCGTTTTCTAGAATTTTTCTATAAAAAAATTTCATTTTCGAGGGGTCATTTTATGATTTCCATGCTCTTTCTTTTTGAAAGCCGAATTTTTGCATCCCGATGATATGAAGCATGACCCTTACGCTCTGACGGAGCTGATCCGAAGTGATGAATTTATCGCGTGGGTAATGCACCCGGACGCAGCCAGTGAGCATAAGTGGCAAACATTTCTGGAAAATAATCCGGAGAAAAAGCAGACCATCGCAGCCGCTCGCGAGTATGTGATCCTTTTGGCCAAAGACACCGGCCGCGATCAGCCTACGAAAAAGCAAAGCGATCGCATGTGGAATGCAGTGGAAAGCCGAATGCAAGATGCTATGCCGTTGCCAGCCGTTGAAGAACCTGCAAAAGGAAGGACAATCTCAGGATGGCGGTGGATGAGGGTTGCTGCTTCGGCGGCTTTGATATTAAGCATCGGGTCGGTTAAGTTACTGGTTTTATTACAGACAGGCCGGACCGGCTGGGGGCGTTGCTGTTATGCAGAATGTAAGTGCTGAGAAGGTTATTCAAAGGCATAATGATTCGGGAAAGCCAATGATGGTCCTTTTAACAGACGGCAGTTCGGTCGTTTTAGAGCCTGGCGGCAGGCTGAGTTATTCAGAAGCAGCTCACGCTAAGCGGAGAGAGGTTACGCTGACTGGAAAGGCGTTTTTTGAGATTGTTAAAAACAGAGAGAAGCCGTTTTTGGTGTATAGTTACGGTTTGGCGACAAAAGTTCTCGGCACCAGTTTCATGATTGACGCTTCGGAGGCAAACAAAGAAATACGTGTAGAAGTTAAGACCGGGACTGTTTCTGGTGTTTTCTATCAGTAATCTTGACAAGAAAGCAATTGAAGAAGAGTCTGACAAGCCGGAACTAACAGGAATTACATTAAGCCAGGATCAACGCATTGCATTTTCAAAAAGAGAGCGGCAAGATCATCAAACTGAGTGAGCAGCCGAATGATCTGGGAGGTGACATGAATATTTCAAAACAAGCTTTTGTGTTTGATGAAACGCCTGTTCATGAAGTGTTTGAGAAAATGGAAAGTGCCTACAATGTGCAAATCGCCTATGACAAGGCGCTCATGGGCAATTGCACGTTGAATGCAACATTGATCGGTCAGCCATTTAAAGAAAAGTTGGAAGCGATCTGCAATGCATTGGATGCCGAATATGAGATCCAGGACAACCTGGTTGCGATAAGAGGAAAAGGTTGCAAATAAGGTGCGAAAGAAGATTTACAAACAATTGCCGGATAAAAACACAGTCACTAAACCCATAAACAGCTGCATATGAGATAAACCTATCCCATTTACATAAAAAAAGACCAGCCATGTTCCAGCATGACTGATCTCTAAGTTCCCCGAAGTAACTGACATTACTTTACATCCGCTTTTCAGGGGGATGCAAGGGAAGATTTCGTTGAATAATCTCCTTAACCAACAAATTCATTTCAAAAATATGAAAAAAGTTCGACGACTTGAAGACTTTCTAATCACACTCATGCGAATAACGTTCATTCAATGCATCCTGGCAGGCCTGTTTATGGGCATCTCCTGGGCACATGACGGAAGGGCTCAATCTGCATTGAGCCAGAAAGTTACGGTGGACATTCAGAACGAGGATATCAAAAAGATCCTCGCACAGCTCGAAAAACAAACAAACGTAAAGTTCGTTTTCAGCTCCAAACTGATCCAGTCAGACAGAAGAGCCTCCATAAGGGCACAAAACGGCGCATTAGCAGACGTTCTGGATGCCTTGTTGAAGCCTATGGATCTGCGATACAAAGTAAAAAATGACCTGATCGTAATTCGTCCGGGTAACCAAACCGAAAAACAGGAAGAAGTTGCAGCCGTGGAGACCATTTCAGAACCGGAACAAAAAGTGGTGGATAAAACCATTACTGGAACGGTTAAGGAAGAGTCAGGAGCAGGATTGCCAGGTGTAAGCGTAGTGCTTAAAGGCACGCAAACCGGAACATCGACAGATTCAAAAGGAAAATACTCAATCACAGTTCCGGATGGAGAAACTACATTGATCTTCTCATTTGTGGGTTTTTTGTCACAGGAAGTGTTGGTTACCAGTGTGCAAAATGCTTTTGACGTAACATTAAAAGTAGATGACAAATCACTCGAAGAAGTCGTTGTGGTCGGTTACGGCACCCAAAAGAAAGAATCCTTAACGGGCGCCATTGCAACAGTCACCAGCAAAGATCTGGAACGCGTGCATGGCGGGTCAACAGTAAGCTCAGGCTTGGCTGGAAAAATCCCAGGCGTAACATTCAGAATGCCGGACGGACGCCCGGGTGCAAGCGCAACGGTTCAGATAAGGAACATGGGAAATCCGCTATTTGTGATCGACGGAATTCAGCAGGATGCAGGACAATTCAACAACATTTCACCGAACGACATTGAGAGCATTACCGTGCTAAAAGATGCCTCAGCGGCTATTTACGGGGTTCGTGCAGCAAATGGGGTTGTGGTTGTAACGACCAAAAGAGGAAAGAACGGAACCAAAAACACAATCAATCTGGATGCTTATACAGGCTGGCAAAACTGGTCACGCTTCCCGAATGTGGTGAATGATTCTTACCAGTGGATGGCGGGAAAAGCGGAAGCGGAAATGAACCAGTATGGCAAAACTTCAATCACCCAAGCGGAGCTCGACAAATACAAAGCCGGCACAGAAATGGGTTATAAAAGCTTCAACTGGAAAGATTTTATCGTTAAGAAAAACTCCCCGCTTTCTTCTGTGAACCTGAATATGACAGGTGGATCCGATAAGATCAGTTATTACATTTCGGCGACGCGCCTGAGCCAGAATTCGGTTTTGGGAAGAGAGTTTACTTTCAAAAGAAATAATCTGCAAAGCAACGTCGACGCAAATATTACCGACGGTTTGAAAGTAGGCGTGCAAATCAATGGTCGAATCGAAACCCGGGACCAACCTGGGATTCCGGGAGGTGATGATTACTGGCTGCCGCGTTTTGCTATTTTGCGCAACAGGCCATTTGAACGCCCTTATGCCAATGATAATCCGTTGTATCTCAACGATATAAAGCACAACGAAACAAACTGGGCCTACAATAACAAAAAACTCGGCGGTTATCAGACTGACATCTGGCGCGTGCTGCAAACCAACATGACCGGTGAATACAAAATTCCGGGATTCAAAGGTTTGGTAGCCAAAGGAATGTATTCTTATTACATCGCCGATCAAGTTTTGAATGGTCACGAGTACACATATGAGGCCTACACTTACAATCCGACAGACGACACTTATAAAGTAACGGGCGGCAGCACGAACCCTTGGAGAGAAAGACGCACCAGGAAAGTGATGCGTAATGTTTATCAGGGTCAATTGAATTATAATAACACATTTGGTAAACATACGGTCGGAGCAACATTCGTGGCGGAGCGGCAGGAAGAACGCAATCAGGAGCAATGGGCGCACTCTGTTCCCAAAACCAATGTGCTTCCCCTCATGTATTTTGCAACAATGGACACTTACGACGATCGTGATGACCAGCTTGCGCGTATAGGGTATATCGGTAGGGTTAATTATGACTTTGCAGGCAAATATTATGTCGAATTATCGGCCCGCCGTGACGCTTCCTGGAAGTTCGCACCGGACCGTCGCGTGGGTTATTTCCCATCTGCTTCGGCTGGTTGGAGAATCACCGAAGAGGACTTTGTAAAGAACATGTTAGGAAGCGGAAGCTTTCTCGACGATCTGAAAATCCGTGGTTCTTATGGTGTGTTGGGTGATGATGACATTGGCATTGGACCTTACGATTATTTGCCGGGCTATAATTACAATCAAGGCAATGCGGTCCTGAGCGGAACAGCCATTGTTACGTCAAGAGATAAAGGTCAGATTATAAACAACATTTCCTGGTTCAAAAGTAAGATTGCGGACGTAGGAGCAGACTTTTCACTATTTGGAACAAAGCTTACCGGCTCAGTTGATTATTTTTATCGCCTTCGCACAGGGCTGCGCGGAAGGAAATATGACCTTTTGGTGCCAAGCGAACTAGGTTACGCACTTCCCGAAGAAAACGTGAACAGTGATTCGCAGTATGGCTGGGAAGGCGCTTTGACTTACAATGGAAAATCGGGTGATATCAGCTATTCTGTTGGCGGAAATGTGTCTTTCTCGAGAAGCAAGTTTATTTCATCATATAAGCCCATTTTTAACAATTCCCTGGACCAGTATCGCGCTTCCATCGAAGACCGTTACAACAACATTTTCTGGGGTTATGAAACGATCGGGCAGTTCCAGTCTCAGCAGCAGATCAACGAATATCCTGTCAACATTGATGGCCAGGGAAACCGCACATTGTTGCCGGGTGACTTGATTTACAAAGATATAAATGGAGACAATGTGATTAGCGGACTGGATGAAAGACCAATCGGTTACACCACAAGCGGCCAGCCAAACATTAACTTCGGTCTGAATTTCGCAGTGAGCTGGAAGGGAATTTCATTCAATGCAGACTTTTCCGGCGGGGCGATGTATTCATGGAATCAAAACTGGGAGCAAAGATGGGCTTACCAGAATGACGGTGCTTTGAACAAAATATTCCTCGACAGATGGCACCGCGCTGATCCTTTTGACCTGAACAGCGAATGGATTCCTGGTAAATATCCAGCTTTGCGCTACAATGACGGCAATCATAGCAACTACAACAAGCAATCCACTTTCTGGCTGCATAACGTGAAATACATCCGCGCCAGGACGATCGAGGTCGGTTATTCTCTGCCCAAGACATTGTTGGAAAAAGTGAAGCTGCAACGTGCCCGGGTTTATATCAATGGCTATAACCTGTTCTCAATCGATAATTTGAAAGAATTTGGCGTGGACCCAGAAATCGCTGACGACAATGGATTACAGTATCCGCAAAACAAGTTCGTCAACGTAGGGGTCAGTATTTCAATTTAATAATCCATAGCATTCGAGATGAAAAAGATCATATATATACCAGTTTTCTTAATGTTGCTCCTGAGCTGGGGCTGTAATGACGACGAATTTCTAGACAGACCGCCAACAAGCATCCTGACCGAAGCGCAGGTTTGGGGCGACGAAGGCCAGGTGCTGGCACTTTTGGGAAACTTATACAACCGATATTATGACATTGGCACCGTTGAAGATTGGCAGTCGCTGGCCGGATTAAATGAAGCTTTTTGGTCAAATGCAGGTGATTATGCTAACTTTCAAAATAGCGGATGGGCAACTAATTCATGGGCAACCTGGGATTATGGTTACATTCGGGAGATAAACCTTTTTATCCAAAAGTGCGAAGCAGCTGAAAAACTTGCACCTGCCGTTCGAGACCGGTTTCTCGCAGAGGCGAAGTTTTTGCGGGCTTCCTACTATTTTGAATTGGTAAAAAGAATGGGCGGTGTTCCGCTTATTTTGGAGCCAATGACTTATGATTTCAGCGGAGATCCGACCTATTTGCAGCATCCAAGAGCCAAGGAATCGGAAATCTATGACTTTGTTATCAAAGAAGCAGAGGAAATCAAAGATAAGCTGCCCACGAATGTTGGAGAAAAATCACGTGCAACCAAAGCCGCAGTGCTCGCTATGCAGGTTAGAGCGGCATTATATGCTGGTTCTATTGCAAAATATGGCGCAACTACGCCGCAGGTTGCATTGCCGGGAGGGGAAGTTGGGATTCCTGCCAACCTTGCCACAGGTTATTATACCAAAGCGTTAAGCGCAGCAAAAGAGATCATCGGCGGAAATGCGGGTGCTTATTCTCTTTATACCAAAAAGCCCGATTTGTCAGAGAACTTTTCTAGCATTTTCTATGATAAGGCCAATAATCCGGAAGTGATCTTTGTAGAAGACTATAAACTGCAAAGCGGTAAGGTTCATGGCTTTACAATTTCCAATCAGCCGCGATATGGTGCGGAGGAAGAAGAAGGCGGGCGAATTAATCCGTCGCTGAATCTGGTGGAAGCATTTGAAAAACTGGATAATACATTTGCCCCGATCCCGACGGTGAATGCAGCCGGTCAGCCGATTTATTACAATGAACAAACGGACATTTTTGCAGGAAGAGATGCCCGTCTGGCGGGAACAGTAATGTTGCCCGGCACAGCGTACAAAGGCAGAACGGTGGACATTTGGGCTGGTTATCAGCTTGCTAACGGAAACATTGTCACCGGAGACGACAGAGGTGCGCAAAAAACATTGCCCGGCAAAACTGTCCCCGAGCAAGTAGTCGGCTTCGACGGCCCGATCGATGGTTTTGAGTTCACAGCACAAAGCGGTTTTTATCTCCGTAAATATCTCGATCCGGTTGTCGGATCAGGACAGCGCGGAGTGCAAAGCGAGGTTTGGTTTGTTCGCTATCGTTATGCGGAAGTGCTCCTGAATGCTGCTGAGGCCGCATTTGAATTGGGACAACTGGCTGACGCCGCAAAATATATGAATGAAGTCCGTGCCCGGGCTGGGCTTGTGAAACCACTTTTGGCATCACAAATCACATTTGACCGCATTGCGCACGAGCGCCGCGTAGAGCTCGCTTTCGAAGGACATTATTTATATGATATGAAAAGATGGCGCATTGCACATTTGATCATGGACGGAAATGCAATTTCAGCAACTGATTTGTCCAAAGATCTTGGCAAAGCCACCAAACGAAACACGCAGCCCTGGGGCCTCTGGTCTTACAAAATCTACGCGCCAGGAACTGCCAATAATGGTAAATGGATTTATAAGCCCGTGAAATTAAGCCGTGTAACCGGAGCCGACCGCTTTCAGCTGGGGAATTACTATTCCTACATCGCAGATGAAATCGTTAACAACAATCCGAAGATCGTCCGGAATCCGAATCACTAGGTTATCACTTCAAAAAAGATACGATATCATGAAAAATAGATTTCATTTTATACCATTACTGGCTCTGATCACCCTTTTTGCATCTTGTGCGAAGGACAATTTTACGGAGCCAAAGTCAACATTAACCGGCCGGATCGTCTATAATGGCGAGCCGATCGGAATAGAATACAACCAGTTCAGGCTGCAATTATGGCAACCGGGCTTTGGGAAACTTGCGGCTATCGATGCGCCTGTGGATCAGGATGGTTCTTACTCGGCGGTGCTTTTTAATGGCAAATACAAAATGGTTGTGCCAAAAGGAAGAGGGCCGTTCCGGACTTTAGAAAAAGACGCTGCTGCCAAAGACACGCTGTTTGTGAGTCTGGAAGGAAACCAGGAAGTGGACGTGGAGGTGATGCCTTATTACATGATTCGTACGCCTCAGTTTTCCGGTGCTGAAAACAAAGTTTCGGCCACTTTGAAACTCGAAAAAATCATTAATGATGTCAATGCGAAGGACATTGAGCGCGTTTCGCTTTTTATTAATAAAACGCAATTTGTATCCCGCGCAACCAATGTTGGCGTAACGGATATCAACGGCGGCGACATTAAGAACCTGAACACCATTAACTTATCCACGGAGATCCCGGCCCTCGTGCCTACGCAGAAATTTGTTTTTGCAAGAATTGGTGTCAAGATCAAAGACGTGGAAGACATGATCTTTTCACCCGTTCAAAAAGTCGAGTTTTGAATTTTCCTAAACCATAAAGCAAGTAAACAGCGTAGTTAATGAGGAAGTACAGTTTAATATTGCTCATCGGGTTATTGACATTGGGGTGCGCAAAGCGTAAAACAGATACTTCGGGAGTTAAATCCAGTGTTTCAAAAGGCAGAAGGGCAGAAGTTCTTTTTCTCGGCCATAACAGCAAACACCACGATTCTGGAAAATATGCGCCCTGGCTTTCGGTCAAATTGTTCAAAAGCGGCATCAACATGTCCTACACCGTTGATCTCAATGACATTAACCCCGAAAACCTTAAAAAATACGACGGCCTGATTATCTACGCCAATCACGATTCGTTATCACCTTCACAAGAAAGCGCAATGAAGGCCTTTGTCGAAAGCGGCAAGGGCCTCATTCCGCTACATTCGGCGTCCGGCTGTTTTAGAAATTCGAATTGGTATATTAAAACCATCGGCGGACAGTTTGCTTCTCACAAAACAGGCACTTTCAAAAACACGATCTTGAAGCCCGATCATCCGGTTATGCAAGGCATCACCGATTTTGAAACGTGGGATGAAACTTATGTTCACAAAAACCTGAATCCGGATAAAACCGTTTTGGGCGAACGCGTGGAAGGCGATGTGCACGAGCCTTACACCTGGGTTAGGAATGAAGGAAAAGGACGCGTTTTTTACACAGCATATGGTCATGAAGACAGCACGTGGACAAACAGAGGTTTTCTGGATCTGGTCAGAAATGGCGTCATGTGGGCCATAGGCGATAATGTAAAAGCTGAAATCGCAGCCCTCAATTTGCCCGACGTGGACATTTATCAATCCGATACGATTTCCAAGTATACCAAAAGGCATGTGGTGAATAAAATGCAGGAATCGCTTTCGCCAGGCGAATCGAACAAGCTGACGCAGGTTCCTGCTGATTTTGAAATACAACTTTTTGCCGCCGAGCCTGACATTACCAATCCCATCGCCATGGCCTGGGACGAAAAAGGAAGGTTATGGGTCGTAGAATCTGTCGATTATCCCAACACTTTTAAGGAAACAGACGGCGCTGCTAATGACCGCATAAAGATTTGTGAAGACACAAATGGCGACGGTAAGGCCGATAAATTCACCGTTTTTGCGGATAAACTCAACATTCCGACGAGCATGGTTTTTTCAAATGGCGGGATTATCGTCTCCATGGCGCCGGATTTCGTTTTTATGAAAGACACAAATGGCGACGACATTGCCGATGTGCGCGAAGTGATCATGACCGGCTGGGGCAAGAACGATACGCACGCCGGTCCCTCGAATCTGCAATATGGTTTCGATAACAAGATCTGGGGCGTGCTGGGTTATTCCGGATTCCGGGGCACGATTGACGGAAAGAAATTCAACTTTTCACAAGGCGTTTATCATTTCAAACCCGACGGAAAAGAGTTCGCTTACTTAGGCAGCAGCAGCAATAACACGTGGGGATTGGGCATGACGGAAGACAATAATGTGTTCCTGTCAACCGCCAACAACACGCATAGCGCCTATTATTCCATGCCGGGCCAATATATGCAACGCAGCATTGGCGACGACCAACCCGCAGTTTTATCCGTTCAGAAAATTGACGGACATTACGACGCACATTCAGTAACGCCCAATCTGCGTCAGGTCGATGTGGTTGGTGGTTTTACTTCTGCTGCGGGTCACCGTTTTTACACAGCAAGAAATTTCCCCAAAGAATATTGGAACCGCATTGCATTTGTAACCGAACCGACCATTCGTTTGGTGCATAAGGCAGTTTTGGAGCCCGATGGAGCAGGTTTTAAGGAAAAAGACGGCTGGAATTTCATGGCCAGCTCGGACGAATGGTTTGGTCCCGTGCAAGCGGAAACCGGCCCGGATGGAGCAGTTTGGGTAGCCGATTGGTATAATTTCATCATTCAGCACAATGTTTTCGTGCCCGCGCAGTCGCCCGCCGAGTTCATTATGCCATTCAAAGAACAGCCGCACGGACCCGGCAACGCATTCAGCAGTCCGATGCGAGACCTTAACCACGGCCGCATTTACAGGGTTATTTATAAAAACGGCAAGAAAACGCCGGTCATGAAGTTATCGAAAGGCGATCTGCCCGGATTGTTGGCCGCATTGGAAAATGACAACATGTTCTGGCGCATGACCGCGCAGCGGCTTTTGGTTGAATCAAAAAAACTTTCCGTCGTTCCTGACCTTTACAAAATCATTAGCAATCCGAAAGTCGATGAGATCGGATTAAACAGTCCGGCAGTGCATGCATTGTGGACTTTGCATGGGCTGGGCGTTTTGGATGGTTCCAATGCGGAAGCTTTGCAGGTTGTAAATAAGGCGCTTACGCATCCGGCGGCAGGCGTGCGTAAAGCGGCTGCAAGTGTTTTGCCAAAAAATGAGCAGAGTTTTGAAATGCTTCAAAAAGGCATGAAAGATGCAAATCTGAATACACGGCTAAGCGTTTTTATAGCTTTGGTTGAGCTGCCAGCTTCCGAAAAAGTGGGTGAAGCAGTGTATCAGGCCGCATTAGATGAACAGAATGCAAAAGATCCCTGGTTGTCAAAAGCGCTTTTGGCAGCCGCTATTAGCCATGAAAAAGGATTTTTGACTGCCGCAGAAAAGCAGTCACTTAAATCCGCATTTAGCGAGCAGATCACGCAGGCACTCCGCAAGGAAGTGTATCCGCTGGGCCGCAGAAATACGATGCAATTTCCTCCGGATGTGACCGGAAAGGAAATCACCATTAAAGCCAGCATTACGAAGGCGAAAGACAAACCACTGCGCGGTTTCATCGCCGGACAGGGTGGGAAAGATGGTGGTTATGCATTATACATTCAGGATGAAAAGCTCATTATGGCCGTAATACAGCATGGAATGGTGAGCCAAGCCGCAACAAGTGAGCCACTTCCCGAAAAGTTTGATGTCGTAGCGAGCTTGACCAAAACGGGTGACATTACCATTGCAATTGATGGTAAGGAGGCTGTAAAAGGTAAAGCACATATGCTTTTCGCAGCGCCTTTGACCAACAGCGTCCGCACTGGGGAAGATGTAAAAGGAGAGGACAAGCTTGGTTCTTATGAAGATGAGTTCGGGTTTGTCGGTAATTTCCAAAAAGCCACATTGGAGCTGAACCGGCCCTCGGAAAGCAATGCCGGGGAAATGGAAAATGAGAAAATTGCTGCTACAAAAACTACAAAATCATCCAACGCGACTGTCATCGAATTGAAGGTCGAAAAGGAGATTATGCAATTTGATAAAAAGCAGATTACAGTAAAAGCGGGGCAAAAAGTGATTATTAACCTGGAAAACCCCGACGGCATGCAACACAATCTGCTGATTATTAAACCAGGCACTTTACAGAAAGTAGGAACCGCTGCCGATGAAATGCTGCGTGATCCGAAAGCGGCTGAAAAACAATATGTTCCGAAGATTTCAGAGGTTTTATATTCCACTAAGCTGGTCAATTCCGGTGAAACGGTCACACTTGAATTCACGGTGCCCAACGAACCAGGGGATTATCCTTATGTATGCACGTTCCCGGGACACTGGCGCGGCATGAACGGGATCATGCGGGTGGTGAAATAGAAAAGTCAGTCATTCAAATTCCTAACCTTAACCTTTAATTCTCACAAATGACAAATTCATTTTTAAAAATTTTCCTGACGCTTTTCCTGCTGGTCAATGTTATTGCAGTGCGTGCAGAAAGCAGCTGGCCAGGGAAAAAGGCAATTCGTGTGTTAATGGTTGGCGGCGGATCTTCGCATGATTTTGACAAATGGTATAAAGGAGCAGACGTCGAAACTTTGCAAAAAGACGGCCTTGCAGCAGTTGAATACACGAGCGACCCGACCACCATTTTGGCAAAGCTCAAAGACATCGATGTCCTGCTTTTGGCAAATAACCAACCGATTGCGGACGCCGCAACGCGCAAGGCGATCTTTGCATTCGTTGACGCTGGAAAAGGCCTTGTCCTGGCGCATCCTGCACTTTGGTATAACTGGGCGGATTGGCCGGAATATAATCAGAAATTGGTCGGCGGAGGCTCAAAAGGCCATGACAAATACGGGCCGTTTGATGTGACGGTTACGGATACAAAACATCCCGTAACCAAGAATGTGCCCCAAACTTTTCATTTGGACGATGAGCTTTATTATCAGATTCCCGACAAAACAGGATCGCCGATCGAAGTGCTGGCAACAGCGAAAGCAGCTACTTCGGATAAGGTTTTCCCAAGCATTTTTATTGTGAAATATCCCAAAGGAAGAGTTGTAGGAATCGCTTTGGGCCATGATGCCGCATCGCACACCATAGCACCTTACCAGACTATTTTAAGAAATGCCATCAGCTGGGCCTCCGGAAATTAAATCCTTTTGATTTGGATTCCCGGGCTAAGCCCGGGGCCATAGTGTGTTTAGTCCCTGATGGGACTTTCTCGGAACAATGCCAGTCCCGTCAGGGACGATTATTTACTAACCCGGGCTTCAGCCCCGGGCATTAACCAAAAAACAAAATAAAAATGAGTCAGAAGCAAATCACAGTCGTAATCGTTGGAATGGGTTTTGGAAAAGAATTTATTCCCATCTATCAAAGTCACCCGAATATTAAAGCCGTCGGAATTTGTACGCGCAGCAAAGAAACCCGTGATGAACTGACTGCCAAATTCAATCTCGACCCAAACCTGGTTTTCGAAAATTTTGAGGATGTTCCCAAGCGCGACGATGTTGACGCGATCCACGTGGTAACGCCCGTTCCGGAACATGCAAAAATGACATTGGCATCATTGAATGCAGGAAAACATACGGCCTGCACTATTCCTATGGCGATGACCGTGGAAGATTGCACCGCTATCGTTGAAGCAAAACGCCGCTCTGGAAAAGTGTATATGATGATGGAAACGGCGCTTTACACGCGTGAGTTTTTATATGGATTGAAATTGGCCGAGTCGGGCGAACTGGGACGCATTCAGTTTGTTCGTGGCTCACACATTCAGGATATGAGCATGGAAGGCTGGGGCGAATACTGGAAAGGTTACCCGCCTATGCTGAATGGCACGCACGCCATTTCCCCGCTTTTAAAAATCAATAACACGATCGCTGAAACGGTTGTTTGCCACGGATCAGGGCGGTTAGGCGACGATCTGGCAAGCCGCTATGGCTCACCGTTTGCGGTTGAAACAGCCACATTTACATTAAGAAATTCAGACGTTGTTGCAGAAGCAACGCGCTCCTTGTTTGACGTTGTGCGCCAGTATCGGGAGAGTTATGATGTTTACGGCACTAAAATGTCTTTCGAATGGGAGCAGTTGCAGGATGAAAGTCATGTCATTTTTGACGGTGGCGAAAATGCAAAACGCATCGACGTCCCCGATACAGACGAGCTTCTGATTGAGCCGATCAAACATTTCACAAAGCGCGAAAAGATCGACGATCCGAACCACGTTTCCTTTCTCCAAGGAGCAGGCCACGGCGGATCGCACCCGCATTTGGTGCAGGAATTTGTAGCCGCCATAGTTGAAGGCCGCGATTCCGCTGTGGATGCAGCATTGGCGGCAAATTACACTTGCGCGGGCATTTGCGCCCACGAATCAGCCATGAAAGGCGGTGTGCGCATTAATGTGCCTAGTTTCGAGGCATAACCAATTTTTGGACAGACTTTCCAGGTTTTGAAGATCTGGGAAGTCTTTAAACTTCTTCCAATGCTATTCGGAGCAAGCACTTTTATTTGGGTTTCCCCATTCTCAACGCAAAATATTGCCCTGCTTACCAAGGTGAAAAATATGGGCTATGACATTATTGAAATAGCCGTTGAAGACACGAACATTATCGACTGGGATTTGGTCAAAACCGTTGCTCGCGACCTGGATTTAAAGATTACGATCAGCGGCGCTTTTGGGCCCGAACGCGACATTTCCAGCACCGAGCCACTGCACCGCCAGCTCGGCAAACAATACATTATTGATTGCATCAAGATCGCCCAAAATGTAGGCAGCCCGATTTTCGGCGGGCCGGTTTATTCTGCTGTGGGTAAAACGCGGATTGTCTCTGACGAGCAAAAAAAGCAGGAACGCGCGTGGTGCATAGAGACATTAATTGAAGTCGGAAAAATTGCAGCCGACCACGGCGTTGTAGTTGGTCTAGAGCCGCTTAACCGCTTTGAAACGGATATGGTCAACACCGTTGATCAGGCGCTTTCCATTGTGAACGAAGTTTCCAGTCCGAACCTCAAAATTGTCCTCGATACATTCCATTCCAACATTGAGGAAAAAGACATTCCTGCATCAGTCAGAAAGATCGGAAAAGACTTGCTATGCCACGTGCAGGGCAATGAAAGTGACCGCGGAACGCCCGGAACGGGACATTTGGAATGGGAAGGCATTAAAGACGCATTGGTGGAAATCGGTTATGAGGGAGCCGTTGTGATCGAAACATTTGGCCAACCTTCAAAAGAACTTGCGCGTGCCGCCTGCATCTGGCGCCCCCTTGCCAACAGTGCAGACGAGCTTGCGGAGGAAGGATTGGGTTTTTATAAAGAATTGTTTACCTAAATCATTCATTATGCGTAACCTAATCACGCTTTTCCTGCTCTTTCTCGGTTTCATAGCACACAGTCAGATTCCGGTTGATTTAAGTGGATTTGACAAAAAGAAAGGCGTTAAGGTCACAAATGAAAACAACTTGCTGCACGTCGAGTGGCCAGCTGGAAATGCGTCTTTTGGTAAAATAAGCATCGATTTGAGCAAAGGTCAGCCCATCATTAACGGGCTTTTTATTGGAAAAAACAACAAATTCAAAACCATTGCAAAAGCCCTTGACCCGGGCATCATTCTGACTGTCGGGAAGCGGGACCTTGTTTCGCAAAATGGTTGGAATATTTTCTTTGATAAAACGGCATACCTGCCCTACAAAACTTATCCTGTTACATTGGATAAAACCGGTGTGAAAATCATCACAGCCGGTTCGCAAACGGAAATAATTGTTTCAGGGGCATCAGGGGGGCCATTTTCGGGATCGTACAATTTTACTTTATATAACGGAAGTCCGCTGATGAATGTCGCTGCTGTAATGGCAACTGATGTGGACTCACTGGCGGTGGTTTACGACGCCGGACTGGTGAGTAAGCAATCGCCCTGGGAAAAATTATTTTGGTCCGACACGGAGAATAATGTCAGGGACAAGGAGGTTGCAAAAATGGACACGGTAACAATGATGGCCGTGAAATATCGGACCATTATCGGGCAAAGCAAAGAAGGCAGTTTAGCGGTTTTCCCTGCACCGCACCAGTTTTTTTATCCGCTTGACAACGCTTATAATCTCGAACACATTTGGTATGGCAACAATTACCGGAACCAGTTTCCCGGTTTTGGAATTGGCCTCCGTCACGATTTACTGGGCGATCGACGCTGGGTTCCGTGGTTCAATGCACCGCCAAAAACGCAGCAGCGCTACAACTTCTTCTGTTTGCTAAGCGATGAAAAAGACGGCAAAGTCCTCGAACAAGTGAAGGCTTTCACGCATAATGACACTTACGAGCCGCTTCCGGGATATTACACAATGTCAAGTCATTTTCATCAAGAGCATGTAGATGAGGTGCTTACACGCCGGCCGATGCCCGAAATGCCTGGTTTTGTGAAAGCGTTTCGAAATACGGGTGTCAACATTGTGCATCTTGGAGAATTTCACGGGCCTGGAAGTCCGCGTGGGCCTGAGGCGAAACGCTGGCCGGAGATGAAAATGATGTTTGATGAATGCAAGCGTCTTTCCGACGGGAATTTTCTGCTGTTACCAGGCGAGGAACCAAACAATTTTTTTGGCGGACATTGGATGAATATTTTTCCAAAACCCGTTTATTGGTTAATGTCAAGGGAAAAAGATCAGTCTTTTGTGGAGGAAAATCCGACTTATGGAAAGCTTTACCGAGTTGGCAATAAGGAGGAAATGTTGAAGTTGCTTGAATTAGAAAAAGGCCTCGCATGGACGGCGCATGCAAGGACAAAAGGCTCAACAGGCTTTCCTGATAAATATAAAGATGAAGCATTTTATAAATCCGACCGTTTTCTTGGCGCGGCCTGGAAAGCGATGCCGGCGGATCTTTCGCAACCGAAATTAGGCAAGCGCGTGCTCGACTTGATGGACGACATGGCGAATTGGGGGCAGAAAAAATATGTGATTGCGGAAGCTGACTTGTTTCGAATTGAGCCTAATTATGAGCTTTACGGACATTTGAATGTCAATTACATGCAGCTCGATGAAATGCCGAAGTTCGAAAATGGCTGGCAACCTTTGCTGGATGCGATGGAAAAAGGCAAGTTTTTCGTTTCAACAGGAGAAATATTGCTGCCTTCTTTTACGGTAAATAATGTGGCTTCCGGCGAGACAACGAAAGCAGATGCAAAGGGCAATGTCGAAATTAAGCTGAATGCAAAATGGACGTTTCCTTTGAACCGGGCGGAGGTGATTTCAGGGGATGGCAAGGAAGTTTTTCATGACATTATTGATTTGAAAGACACCGAAGCATTTGGTGAAAAATCATTCATATTTACCAAAAATCTGAAAAACAGGAAATGGGTGCGGCTGGAAGTTTGGGACGTTGCCGCGAATGGCGCATTTACCCAGATTGTCTGGCTGGAATAAGTGGTTTTGGCAAAATATTTGAGATGAATATTTTGGTCTTTGTCACCTCTTTTAAAATAGTTATAATTTAAAATCCTTAACGGAATGAAATTTCTAAAAACAACAATCTGGGCGCTGCTCATTTGCCTTTCCTTCCCAAGTTTTGCTAACAACGCGGACGAGAAGAAACAGGCAAATCCGCGCGAGATCTGGACAAAAGAGCAGGCAAATCAATGGTATAGCAAGCAAGGTTGGCTGGTGGGAGCGGATTTCTTGCCAAGCACAGCCATTAATCAGCTTGAAATGTTCCAGCAAGCTGATTTTGACTCGGTTACCATTGACCGTGAGTTGGGGTGGGCAGCAAAAATTGGCATGAACACGATGCGCGTTTATTTGCATGATCTTTTGTTTCAGGAGGATTCGGCAGGTTTTGTAAAGCGATTGGATGTATTTCTTAACATTGCGCAAAAGCACAAGATCAAGCCATTATTCGTGTTATTTGATTCCTGCTGGGATCCGTTTCCTAAGTTGGGAAAGCAGCGTGATCCGAAGCCTGGTGTTCATAATTCGGGCTGGGTGCAAAGTCCGGGTCTGGAAGCATTGAAAGATAGCACGCAATATCCGCGTTTGGAAAGATATGTGAAGGGAACCGTTGCTGCTTTCGCGAATGACAGCCGCGTCCTGGCCTGGGACATCTGGAACGAGCCGGACAATCCGAACACGAGTTCATATGGCAATGTGGAGCTGCCGAATAAAGTGGAATATGTGATTCCTTTGCTTTCAAAGGCATTTGTTTGGGCACGTTCGGTGAATCCTTCGCAGCCGCTAACCGCGGGTGTTTGGAACGGAAACTGGGAAACACACGAAACATTGACGCCGATTGAAAAAGTAATGATCGACCAATCCGACATCATTACATTCCACAATTACGAAGATGCGGCGGATTTCGAAAAGCGCATTAAGCAGTTGCAGCAATATGGCCGCCCGATGATCTGCACGGAATATATGTCACGCGGGAACGGCAGCTTTTTCAAAGGCTCACTGCCCATCGCCAAGAAATACAATGTTGGGGCCATCAACTGGGGCCTTGTAAGTGGCAAATCCCAAACTATTTACCCTTGGGACAGCTGGAAAAAAACCTACACCAGCGAACCAGACCTCTGGTTCCACGACATCTTCCGCAAAGACGGCACGCCGTACAAGAAGGATGAAGTTGAGTTGATTAAGAAATTGACTGCGGCTAAGTAGGGAGGGAAGTCGTCAAAAATAAAGACCTGCTAAATCACTTTGGCAGGTCTTTATTTTGATATCAGTGATTTTTAACAAATTCTTTAACATTCATTTTGGAAATCCTTTCCCAAAGCTCTCCATTCTTCGCATCCGAAGCTTCTTTTTCTGTGGCAAAAGGTCCTAAATTTTTTCTTTTGACAGGAGTGGCAGTTGCAGTCTTGTCTTTGTGTGTAGTTGCCATAATTATTTTTTATTCAATATTAACATTTTTAAGAGAAATCAGGAAGCTGTCATAACAGCTATTTTTGACAAAAGGCTCAATGTGATTACCTGTTATGCCAAAGATTTTGAAACTTTCGGACGCATGATCGATCTCCTGACTGATCAAAATATTGTATAACCTTGACCTCGACTTTGTATTGCCAGTAAAAATTACAAGCGCGTCAGGATATGAATCGAAAAATATTTTAAGCGCTTGAATAACTGTTGCTAAAATAGTTTTAATGTCGCCATTGTTGCTAGTTGTTTTAAAATCCAGACATGTATCCGGTAAAACATTGGCAAGACTTAATGAGAAAATTTGAGGATCGGCGCTTTGGTCAAAAATTACGGCTTTGTGAATTTCTTTCTTACCAATGCTTAAAAAATCAAAACGCGTAGCATTATTCAGCGAGTTAAACTCGTAAAATGGGTCATTCATTGATGTTATAGTATGTGTAGACCTGATATGACAGGGAATATTCAGCAATTTCCAAAAACCTTTGTAAGCTCCTAAGGCATCTTCCGAAAAGACAGAACGCCGTATAGTCTTGCCATTAACAGGGATTTGTCCTTTAGATTGTAACTGTTCCCAGAATGAGGGGTTAACTTTCAATAGGTGAGGCATAAGCAAGTCGTTCTTAAATTCCCCAGCTTCCTTAGCCGTTGCAAACTTTCCTGCCTTTCTTTTCTTCCGACTCAGTTGTTCCAGCTTTATGTCAAATTCCATTGCTATGTATGTAAGTGATAATCAAATTTGACTTTTTTTTGGCATATAACAAAATACAAATAATGAATTCCCGGCATGAATTGTTCGGGTCTTTCTGCTCAGGAAATCAAAACGATGTGCTTCGTCGAGGACTGTGAAGTCGTAGAAAGGTTCATTCATTTATATGTAGCATAGTATGTGTGTCTGCAATATTAGGCAAGAAGAATTAAATGACAATTAATATCTTCACAGCTTATCCATCCTATGCCTTATTCATGAGAAAAATTTGCCTGCTTATGCTTTGCATTGCTTTTGTGCAACCGGCAGTTTTACAAGCCCAAAAAAGACAGCAAAAACCTAACGTCATATTCATATACGCTGACGATGTTGGCTACGGAGACCTCAGCAGTTATGGCGCTACGAAAATCGCGACACCTAACATTGACGGGATAGGGAAGGAGGGAATCCGGTTCACGAATGCGCATACGACATCTGCGACTTGCACACCGTCCCGTTTTGGGTTGTTGACCGGAAAATATCCCTGGCGGCAGAAGGGCACAGGCGTTTTGCCGGGTGACGCGTCGTTGATCATACCGACGGACCGGCTGACTTTGCCCAAAGTATTTCAAAATGCAGGTTACAAAACGGCTTCCGTTGGGAAATGGCATTTGGGGCTGGGAGAAAATAACAAGCAGATCAACTGGAACGAGCCGATTACCAAAGGCCCGAACGAAACCGGCTTCGATTATGCTTACTTTTTTCCGGCCACGTCCGACCGCGTTCCTACCGTTTTTATCGAAAATCATGAAGTGCAGGGTCTGGATAAGTCGGATCCCATCCATGTGGATTATTCCAAAAAAATAGGCAACGAGCCGACTGGATTGGAAAATCCGGACTTATTGAAATTGCCTGCTTCGCCAAATCACGGCCATAATAACACGATTGTAAACGGCATTGGCCGCATTGGCTGGATGACGGGTGGAAAGCAAACGCGCTGGACGGACGAGGAAATTGCACATGTGTTTTTGAGCAAAGCCGAACAGTTTATGGAGGAAAATCAGAAAAGCCCTTTCTTTCTTTATTTCTCTTTAAATGACATTCACGTTCCCCGAATGCCGAGCAGCCAGTTTAAGGGAAAAAGTCAGATGGGTTTGCGTGGCGATGTGATCCTGCAAATGGACTGGACCGTTGGGGAAATTCTGAAAAAACTGGAAGAACTAAAATTGGCAGAAAACACATTTATCATCTTTTCCAGCGATAATGGTCCCGTTCTGGACGATGGTTATGCGGATAAAGCAGTGGAACTGGCAAAAGGGCACAAGCCAGCCGGAACATTAAGAGGTGGAAAATACAGCGCTTTTGAGGGTGGAAGCCGCGTCCCGTGGCTCGCGCGCTGGCCGCAGACCATCAAGCCCGGAACTGTTTCGGACGCATTCATTTGCCAGATCGATATGCTCGCGTCTTTCGCCAATTTTTTTCAACAAAAAATGGAAGTCGATGACGCTCCGGACAGTTTCAACACGATTGAAGCAATGTTGGGCAAAACAAAAACAGGCCGGCCTTATCTTGTCAAACAAGGTGGCGCGTTGTCTCTTACCAAAGAAAACTGGAAATACATTGAGCCAAGAGAAGGCAAAGCCATTCAGGAGCTAACCAACACGGAAACGGGTAACAATCCATCGCCTCAGCTTTATGATTTGAGTAAAGATTTGGGAGAAAAAACGAATCTCGCAGAAAAATATCCGGCAAAAGTAAAGGCTATGGCAGCAGAATTGGCCAGGATTCGCGAAGCGGGACGGAGCCGGTAAAAATTTCCTGAAAATACTTTGTGACCATTACAAAAGTGTGACGTCTAAATGCATAAAACCCATGTTTTATGACGTCACATTTTATTCAATTTGCCAGAGTTTCCGCAGCTTTTTTATTGTCTGCATTGTTTCAATGTGCCCTTGCGCAGACTGTTTATTTCCATCAGGACTTCCTCGGATCAGGACCATTTGTTAGCGTAATACCTGATTCAGCGCAATTTAGCCACATTGTTGAGACCGTCCCTTCGCTGTCTTATTCCAGGTTTTCAAAGGGTTTCATGGATCTCGTCCGGACGCAGCAGGACTCGGCAACGGGCGGGATCATTCGTGTTTTGCGGGCTACGCCTTTTGAGCCGAATCCTCAAACATTATTTATTCAAATCACCCTCAGCGCAGAATCCGTGCAGTCGGCGGCATTGAATGCTATGTATTTTTATGTGGGTGAAAACTTCAATGCGGATAACCATTCTTTTCCGGGCAATGCATTAATGTTTGCCAAATTTTCTTTCAATTTTCAGGAAAGCGGCTTCACTATCAAGGACTTCGCCACCCAAAATACGAGCAAGCTTATTGCTAAAAAAAAACGGGTGACACTGACCTGGGTGCTTAACAATTCGCAAAAATTGCTCCCTTACAAATTGTCCAATGCGCACGCTGTAACCTATAACGCATTGCCTGGAACGTATGATTTATGGGTTGATAATGAGCCTATCAGCCTGAACAGCAAAGCATATCCAGGCAATTCGCTGTTTTCGGCAACCAAGCTTTCCAATTTTGAAATGCGGTTCAGGAATGGTCAGGGGAAAGTGCGTATCCACGAAATGTTGATTCGCAATGGTGCGTCAGATCTGAAAGAAGGCGAGGTTGTTGTGGCACCCAATCCGGCTACCCGAACATTGATCAATTTGCGGGCTGAGCACGTTCAGTTGGCGTCGGTTAGGCTGGTTAATTTGTGGGGCAGGAACGTGCATTCCGACACAAAAGTCATCGCGCCCGACAAAATTGAGATTCATCCTGCTGAGGAATTGTCGTCAGGGATTTACATTGTTTCATTTGAAAATAAGCGAGGTCAAAAGCAATCAATCAGGGTTATGATCGAGTGATGATCTGCGGAAAATTTTTGGTATAGGATGAAAATTGGATTAAGTTGCACTATGAAATTACATTCCCAATCCCAGGAAAATTCTGACCATAAGATTATCTGGCAGCAATTTTTGTCAGGGAATGTAACCGCATTTGAAAAGCTGATGTCCATCCACTTTCGCACGCTGTTTCATTATGGCTGCAAATTTTCCAGAGATCATGAATTTGTAAAAGATTCTATCCAGGATCTTTTTATGCATTTGTGGGAAAAGCGCGAACGCCTGAATGCTGATGCTGCCGTGAAGCCTTATCTCATGGCTTCGCTGCGCAGACTCATGCACCGGAGCACGTCTTCGAAATCTTGGGTGGGCGAGGGCACTTCTGAAAATGCGGGAGAAATATTTGATCTGGAATTTTCGGTTGAGGATCAATACATTGACACAGAATCCACGCTTGTCCGCACAAGGCAACTGGAAAAGCTGCTGCATGAATTGCCTGAAACGGCAGAAGGAAGTGATTTATCTGAAATTTTTCCAGGAACTCACGCGCGAACAAATTTCCGAGATCATGGCCGTGTCCCCGCAAACCGTTTCAAATTTGCTTCAAATTGCCATTAAGCAGCTCAAAAAACATTGGAAAGCAGAGTTTCTGACTTTCTTTCTGATCCATTTATTTATATAAAAAAAGGCCATAATGCCACCGAAAAAGGCGTTTTATACTTTTTCTTCGAAATAATTTAAATTTTATTGGTATCGCGTCCCACTTTCTGTCTATCGTATGTTAGCAGCAAACGACGCATATGGACCGCTATCAAGATTTTACCGTTGAAGACTTCGTCTGGGATTCCTTTTTTCGCCAATGGGTGCTTGCCCCAACGGGCGAAACGGACGACGTTTGGCAGGATTGGCTTGAAAAAAATCCGGAATCTTTCGATAAAATCCAGCAGGCGAAAGGTATCGTGCTTTCCCTGCGTTTGCATGAACCGGAAATTAGTGACGATGAAATTTTCCGGATCGTAAAACATACGGTCAACAATATTGAAGTTGCCGATAAATATCCGTCCTTTCAAGAGCCAGTTATTCAGCGAAAAGTTTACAGCTTTCCGTGGTTTCGTGCCGCCGCTTCGGTTGCTTTATTGCTCATTGCGGGCTGGATTATTTACTCGTTATCCAGCAAAAAGCAGGCTCCTGAAATCGCTGTTAACAAACCAGCGAGCACCATTCAGAGTGATATGATTGAAAAATCCAACGCTTCTCAAACGCCTATGACCGTGCTCTTAGAGGACGGAAGCAAGATCACATTGGCTGCAAATGGTCGAATTCGCTACGCAAACAAATTCCTCGCTGCAAAACGTGAGGTTCATTTGGAAGGGGAAGCGTTTTTCGACATTACGAAAGATCCCGAGCGTCCATTTTTTGTCTATTCCAATGGTTTGATTACCAAAGTTTTAGGAACGAGTTTCACCATCAAGGCTTATGGCAATTCCAATGAAGTGACGGTGGAAGTGAAAACCGGCCACGTTTCTGTTTTTCCTGAATCGGATCCGGCTTTGAAACAAAAAACTGCCAGTCCAGAGTTACAAGGCGTTGTGCTGCGGCCTAATCAAAAAATAATTTATTCCAGAGAGGAAATCCGGATGGTGAAAACCTTGGTTGAGAAACCTGAAATGGTCGTTGCAAAAGCCGAGATCCCGCAATTTGAATTTGAAGACACGCCCGCAAGCGAGGTTTTTGACACCATTGGAAAAGCTTATGGAATCGAGATCCTGTATGACGAGGAGTTATTGAAAGATTGTCCGCTTACGGCAACACTTGAAAATCAGACACTTCATGAAAAGCTTTTCATCATTTGCAAAGCAGTTGAGTCTGATTATGAGATTCTTGACGGGCAAATTGTGATCCATAGTAAAGGTTGCAAAAATTAAAATACAACATAGAAACCATTATTTACCCAAAAACCCGAAGCCATAATTAACTACGAAACAGAAAGAGTGCCATAAAAAAGAGCCGGCGATGTTCCCGCATCACCGGCTCAGGAATAAATCCCATTTGGTTGTCGCCATTCACCTCCGTAGCGGAGGCAGGGATCGTTTTGCCAGTTTTCAAATCTTAACAAAACAATCAAATCTATGAAAAAACCCTTTATATACCGCCAGGTATTAATTTGGACGATGCGGATAACAGCCACACAATTGATATTTGCCGTATGGTTCATCGGAACCAGTTATGCCCACGAAAGCAACGCACAGTCGCTTCTTTCCCAGAAAATTACGGTGGTCGCTTCGGGCAGTGAAGTAAAAAAGGTTTTGAACCAGGTCGAAAAACAAGTCGATGTCCGGTTTGTTTTCAGCTCCAAATTAATCAAATCGGCAAGAAAGGTGACGGTTACTGCAACCGAAAAGCCTTTGTACGAAGTCCTGGATCAGATCTTGACGCCTTTGGGACTGCAATATGAAGTGTCAGGCAAAATCATTATCCTCAAAAGACAGGACGCGTTGCCAACCGAACTTCCTGCAAAAAGCATTTCACCCAAACGTAACCTCACCGGCAAAGTCGTGGACGAAATGAATGCGCCCCTTCCGGGTGTAAGCATTGTGGTGAAAGGAACGCAAACCGGCACTACAACGGATGCAGATGGTGGATTTACGCTGGATGTGCCTGATAATGCGGTGCTTGTGTTGAGTTTTGTGGGTTATACAACCAAAGAAATTCCAGTTGAAAACCAAAGCACGATGAACATTACGCTGGAAGCGGACGTGAAATCGCTCGGCGAGCTTGTGGTTGTGGGTTATGGTGTGGTGAAAAAATCAGATCTCACCGGTTCCGTTGCTTCCATCAAATCCGCTGAATTGAATGCATATCCGGCTACAAACCTGATGCAATCACTGGCAGGCCGCGCGACGGGTGTGCAAATTTCGCAAAACACAGGCGCACCCGGCAGCCCGATCAGCGTCCGGATTCGGGGAACAAACTCTGTTCAGGGTGGAAACGAGCCACTTTACGTGGTGGATGGCTTTCCTTATTCGGGCAGCCCGACATTGCTGAACAATGCAGACGTTGAATCCATTGAAATCCTGAAAGACGCTTCTGCAACAGCCATTTACGGTTCAAGAGGTGCGAATGGCGTGGTGCTGATCACAACCAAAAAAGGAAAATCGGGCAGGATCAGTGTGGATCTGGACAGTTATGTTGGCTTCCAGACGCCGCGGAAGAAAATTGAAATGATGAATGCCAAAGAATACGCACAATTTTATAACGAACAGGCTGCTAATGATGGACTTGCACCGCATTTTACACAAGATGAAATCAACGGTTTCGGTGCCGGAACAGATTGGCAGGATCTGACGCTGCATACGGCCGCCATTCAAAATCATTCAGTTTCGATCAACGGTGGAAATGAAAAAACGCGCTTTTCAATCTCAGGAAGCAATTTTAATCAGGGCGGGATCATTATTGGAAGCAATTACGTCCGTAACTCCATCCGAGCCAATCTGAGCACTGATTTTAGCAAAAAATTCAGGTTTGATCTTAATACAATTTTGACGCGCATCGACACGGATCGCAAGAATTCGGGCGGCGGAAACAGGGGTAACTCATTGATTTCGGCCATGCTTTCGGGTTATCCGACGGTTGGCGCTCGTTTGCCGGAAGGTGGTTATTCCAATCTGGCGACGGTTTATTCCTGGGGTTCGAATGTGATCACCAATCCGTTAAACTTCATTGAGCAGCAAACCGACCATCTTCGTTCCAATAAAGTGCTTGCTAATGGCGCGCTGACTTATACATTGCTCGACGGACTGTCCATCAAAATTTCCGGTGGAATAGAAAACACCGATGACCGAGGTGATTTTTACACGACCAAAAAATTTGTCAATTCCCTTGGCTCAGCTTCGATCAATACGACGCAGATCACCAGTTTACTGAATGAAAACACAGTTAATTATGTAAAGGACTTCGGGAAGCACAGCATTTCTGCGGTGGCCGGTTTTACTTATCAGGACTACACAACAACGCAACTTAACACAAGCGCAAGCGGTTTTGTGAGCGATGTGCAAGAGTCTTTTGACATTGGGGCGGGAGCGACGCAGGGTGTGCCTACCTCACTTTATTCCAAATGGACGTTGCTGTCTTATCTGGCACGTTTCAATTATTCGTTAAACGAAAGATTCCTGGCGACATTCAGTTTCCGCGCCGACGGCTCTTCGCGTTACACCGAAGGACAAAAATGGGGTTACTTTCCATCGGCATCCATCGCTTACCGATTGTCGGAGGAGAAATTCATCCGGGACATTTCTTTTATTTCTGATCTAAAAATCCGTGTTGGTTATGGTGAAACGGGCAGCACGGCGATCGATCCTTACTATACATTAAATCAACTGGCTTCGGGAAAAGTGGTTTTTGGTGATGCATTAACCACTTCTTATGCACCGGGCTTGCGCCTTGCAGGACCTTTGAAATGGGAAACAACCTCACAATCCGACATTGGACTGGACATTGGATTTCTGCAAAACCGCTTCTCACTGACATTTGATTATTATATCAAAAATACGCGCGATCTGCTGAATAATGTGCCATTGCCTTCTTCATTGGGTTATGCTTACACAATTGATAATGTTGGAAAAGTGCAGAATAAAGGTTTCGAAATCGCAGCCAATGCGAATATTCTGACCGGCGCATTCAAATGGAATTTGTCTGCCAATGCGTCGATCAATAAGAATAAGGTTTTGAAACTGTATGGCGGCAATGATGTGCTAGGCCAGGCGATTGACATTTCGGTGATCAATGACAATGTGAATGTCCTGCGTGAAGGCGAATCCATCGGAGCTTTTTACGGATACATTGAAAAAGGTTATGACGAAACGGGCAAGATCGTTTACGAAGATTTCAACGGGAACGGCACGCGTGACATTGGCGATAAGCGCATCATCGGTAACCCGAACCCGAAGCTGATCTACGGCGCTAATTCAACGATGAATTACAAAAACTTTGAGTTGAATGTGTTCATTCAGGGATCTCAGGGCAATGATATTTTCAATCTGAGCTCTGTAAACCAGACGATGGACTACGGTCAGGCGCTGAATATGCCGCGTGAGGTTTTTGAAAATCACTGGACGCCAACCAACACGAATGCAAAATATCCCTTGATCACGGGCAAAGTTTCGCAGGCGCAGGTTTCAAATCGCTTTGTGGAAGATGGTTCTTATCTGCGTTTCAAAAACATTCAGCTGAGCTACAATGTGCCTGTCAAAAATATCAAATGGCTCACGAGCGCGCAGATTTATGTCAGTGCGCAAAACCTGATCACATTCACGAAATATTCCTGGTTTGATCCTGAAATCAGTTCCTATGGCGGCTCCAACTCCATCCGGATGGGCATCGACCATTACAGTTATCCGACTGCAAAAACAACCACAATTGGTCTGCGCGTAGGTTTCTGATCAATCAACATTAACATTTCCAACAATGAAAAATATAGCTATTTGTTTCGTCCTCGCCCTTTCCCTCACGGCTTGTGATGACATTTTAAAAGAAGAGCCCAAATCACTCGCAGCCGAGGTTTTTTACAACTCACCCGATGAAGCGCGGGCTGCTGTGAACGCGATTTACGGACCTATGCGCGGACCTAATGGGCTGAGCACCAATTATCCTGCCCAACAAGAAGGCCTGCCGGACTATGGGAATTCCAGAGGCAGCCAAACGCCGGTCAGTTTGTATCAGGGACTGGACAACACCAACATTAACCGCGTTGGCGCGATCTGGGACGCCTTTTACCAGTCGATCCGGAATGCCAACATTGTGATTGAAAATGTGCCGAAAGCGAGCGAAATATCCGAAGGCGATATCGCCAAGTTCGTCGCAGAAGCCAAATATCTTCGTTCGCTGATCTACTTTGCCATGGTCCGAAACTGGGGCGGCGTTCCTTTGCGGACTGAGGCGAATATGACCGTAACGGACGTGAAGCGCGCCAGTGTTGAAGAAGTCTATAATCAGATTTTAAGTGATGCACTCAATGCCGAGCAATTCCTGCCGGAAACGCCTTCCGAAGTAGGACGTCCAACCAAATGGGCTGCGAAAACATTGCTTGCCGAAATTTATATGTATCAGGAAAAATGGAAAGAATCCAGCGATAGGGCAAAAGAAGTGATCGCATCGGGCAGATATTCATTGGTTCCGGTGAGTAATTCAGAGGATTTTCAGAAAATATTCGGGCCCGAAGTAGTATCAACGCCCGAAGAGATCTTTTACTTCAAATATTCCCGTCAGCAGGGTTTCGGGCTGGTTGGTTATGCCCACCGCGCCATTGGTCAGTATCGTTACTATGGCCCGGGCGGTGTGTATGCGCAGTATACAGATTCGACTTCCAATTCATTTATCAAAACCTGGGACATGAAAGATTTGCGCAAAGCCCATATCCTGTATAATGTGGATGTGGGACTTGGACCAAACACGTGTTTGTACAGAAAATTTCGTGATCCGGCAGCAACAGATGGTGGTGGAAATGACTATCCGTGGTATCGCTATGCTGATTTATTGCTTTTCCACGCCGAAACCGCAGCGAAAGCCAATGGCGCGCCAACGGCAGAAGCACTCGAAAGTCTGAACAAAGTGCACCGCCGTGCTTACGGTTACAATGCCGAAACTGCTTCGCCGGTTGATTTCAAGCTTGCGGGACTGACTTTGAAAACATTCACCGACCTCGTAGTGCGTGAGCGTGGCTACGAAACCATGTACGAAGGCAAGCGCTGGCTTGACTTGAAACGCCTGGGCATTGCTAAGCAGCGTATTAAGGAAGTGAAGAACATTGATATCGCCGAAAAGCACATGATGTGGCCGATACCCAACTCAGAATTGCTTTATAACAAGGCACTTGACCCTGCCAAAGATCAAAATCCAGGTTACTGATTTTTTCTATTCCCAACCAACAATTGATGAAAATGAACAAGTATTTGATTTATCTGATTGCATTTTTCTTAATCGCCGCAAGTCCTTCATGCTCTGAAAAGAAAAGTGAAGAAGCGCAAGACGCACTCACCGCCGATGTCATCATTTACGGAGGCACATCCGCCGCGGTTACTGCCGCCGTTCAGGTGATTAAGTCTGGCAAAACCGTGCTCGTGGTGTCGCCCGACAAACATTTGGGCGGGCTTTCTTCGGGAGGATTGGGTTTTACAGATACGGGTAATAAATCGGTAATCGGCGGGCTTGCGAGAGAATTTTACCACCGGTTATACCAGCATTACGATAAGCCGGAATCCTGGAAATGGCAGAAAAAAGACGAATATGGCAACAAAGGCCAGGGAACGCCAGCCATGGACGGAGCGGATCGCACCATGTGGATCTTTGAGCCGCATGCTGCGGAGCAGGTTTTTGAAGATTTTGTAAAAGAAAACAACATTAAAATTTACCGTGACGAGTGGCTCGACCGGGATAAAGGTGTTGAGAAAAAAGACGGCAGAATTGTCTCTATCAAAACACTTTCAGGCAAAACATTTGCTGGTAAAATGTTCATCGACGCCACTTACGAAGGTGACTTAATGGCTTCGGCAGGCGTGAAATACCATGTGGGACGTGAAGCAAACAGCGTTTACAATGAGAAATGGAACGGGGTGCAGGCAGGCGTTTTCCAGCATGGACATTATTTCAAGAAAAACATCAGCCCGTACAAAGTGGAAGGCGATCCTAAAAGTGGTTTGCTGCCTTACATTAGTGACGATAAAATCGCGCCTAATGGCTCGGGAGATAACAAAATCCAGGCTTACTGCTTCCGCATGTGCCTTTCCGCAAATCCTGATAACCGCATTCCATTTGAAAAGCCGGCAGGTTACGACCCCGCAAAATACGAGTTGCTGGCAAGGGTTTATAAAGCTGGCTGGGATGAAACATTTGACAAATACGACCCGATTCCGAACAAAAAGACGGATACAAACAACCACGGGCCATTCAGCACCGATTTTATTGGCCAGAATTACGATTATCCCGAGGCAACTTACGAACGCAGAAAAGAGATCATTAAGGAGCATGAATTGTATCAAAAAGGCTTAATGTATTTCCTGACGAATGATCCGGCCGTTCCTGCGGACGTTCGTAAAGAGATGAGCCAGTGGGGATTACCAAAAGACGAGTTTAAAGACAACGGCGGCTGGCCACACCAGATCTACGTGCGTGAGGCGCGCCGGATGATTTCAAACACTGTTATGAATGAAAACCACACAATGGGTGTAACCCCTGTGGAACAGCCAGTTGGAATGGGTTCTTATGCCCTGGATTCGCATAATGCGCAGCGTTTTGTGAAAGACGATGGTTTTGTGCAAAATGAAGGGGACATTGGCGTGCATCCAAAATCGCCTTACAGCATTTCCTATGCTTCGATTGTTCCTAAAAAAGAGGAATGTGAAAATCTGTTCGTGCCGGTGTGCCTTTCGAGCTCGCACATTGCTTACGGCTCAATCCGTATGGAACCTGTTTTCATGATCTTGGGACAAAGCGCAGCATCGGCGGCGGTTCAGGCGATTGATGCCAACGTTGCCGTTCAGGACGTGGATTATGCCAAATTGAAAGAGCAGCTTTTAAAAGACAAACAAAAATTAGAATTGTAACACATTATTTTGTCAATTACATTTGCAGCCTAATTTTAAGTAACAAAAAGGTCGATAGCCGGGTGAAAATCCGGCTATTTATTTAAGTGTTTGAAATTAAACTCCTTTAACCCGATAAAAATCAGAATGGCTACCATTACAGCTCAGCGATCAGATGTTTCCCATCTTTTTAGTGCCCCCGTTATCGTCGCTGCCCTTGGATACTTTGTCGATATATATGACCTTTTGCTCTTCGGAATCGTTCGCCTGCCCAGTCTCGCTTCCTTAGGATTATCCGAAGCTGAAATTTCCCTCACCGGAGCCAGCATTCTGAACTGGCAAATGACCGGCTTGCTCCTCGGCGGCATTCTCTGGGGTGTGTTAGGAGATAAAAAAGGGCGCTTATCCGTGCTCTTTGGCTCCATTATCACTTATTCACTTGCCAACATTGCCTGCGGTTTTGTGCAGGATCCTGCCACATATAAGATTTTACGGTTCATTGCAGGCATCGGGCTTGCCGGCGAGCTGGGTGCAGGCATTACATTGGTTTCTGAGATTTTACCAAAACATTTACGCGCCATAGGAACATCATTGGTTGCCGGAATTGGCCTTTTGGGTGCAGTAGTGGCCTATTTTACCGTCGAATTCTTTGACTGGCGCTATGCATATTTCATCGGGGGCGGATTAGGCATATCATTGCTTTTACTAAGGATCGGTGTTTTTGAATCGGGGATTTTCAAAGACATTAAGAACCAGAAACACGTTGAAAAAGGAAATTTCTTCGCTCTTTTCACCAATAAAGACAGGCTGTTCCGCTATCTGAAATGCATCGGAATCGGGCTTCCTACCTGGTTTGTGATCGGGATCCTGGCGACATTCAGCAATGAATTTGGCAAAGCATTGGGCATTGATGGCGCCATTAAGCCCGGTTTGTCGATCATGTGGTGCTATGTTGGGCTTTCGCTGGGTGATTTGTGCAGCGGATTTTTGAGTCATTGGTTAAAATCCAGGAAGAAGGCTGTATTTTATCTTATGATTTTTACGTTAATATGGAGCGTTGTTTATCTCTACGCCGGTATTAAATCTGTGTCAACGTTTTACGGAGTTGCAGCATTACTCGGGTTCGGGATTGGTTACTGGGCCATGTTCGTAACCATTGGTGCTGAGCAGTTTGGGACCAATTTACGAGCGACAGCCGCTACGACAGTTCCCAATATGGTGCGCGGGACCGTAGTGTTGATGACAACATTATTTGCTACTTTTAAAGACGCATTTTCAGTCATTAACTCGGGGGCGCTCGTTGGGATCATATGCTTTGCGATAGGCATTTTCTGCATTCTGACAATCCCTGAAACACACGGCCGCGACCTGGATTTCCTGGAAGAATAAACGGCGAAAGCGGAACAATCAAACAGAACATTCAAAAAACAGATCATAAATGGAAAGACGCGTAGCGCTTAAAAGCATGGCACTGGCCATGGGCGCAATGGCGGGACTGCCCGCGTGGGCATCCGGATGGAATAAAACCTCCCTTGAAAAAGGAACGCTGCTCGCAGCCGACGAGGCCAAAATCCTGGCTGCCATGGTGGAAACAATTATTCCAAAAACAGACACGCCGGGAGCAGGTGAACTGGGCGTAGGCGGTTTTGTTCAGAAGATGGTAGCCGATTGCTACGACAGCAAAGCGCAGGCCGGTCTGAAAAGCGGGATCTCCAATCTGGACGAGCAAAGCATTCAGCGGTTTAGCAAATCATTCGCCGATGCCAGCAAAGAACAACGCCTGCAGCTTTTGCAGGACATTGACAAAGGCAGCGATGCAAGCCAGAAAGCGTTTCTGGGCATGGTGAAAAACCTGACCATTCAAGGTTATATGTCGTCCGAATATGTGATGACGAATTTGACACATTACGAAATGATCCCGGCACGTTATCACGGTTGTGTTCCGGTTACAAAAGGCTAGGAAAACCCTTCCTGTCTCACAAAAAAACTATGGCGAATTTTAATATTGACAGTAAAAAAGCCCGCACTTATGATGCCATTGTCATTGGCTCAGGAATCAGCGGCGGCTGGTCGGCGAAGGAGCTGACTGAAAAAGGTTTGAAAACACTCGTGCTGGAACGCGGTCGTGACGTGCAGCACATTAAGGATTATCCTACGACCAATATGATGCCCTGGGAATTTGAGCACCGCGAAAGATTGCCCAAGGAAGTTACTGATGCCAATCCGATTGCGAGCCGTTGCTATAATTTCAAAGAATCATCGGCGCACTTTTTCGCAAAAGACAATGAGCATCCCTACATTCAGGAAAAACCATTCGACTGGATCCGCGGCTATCAGGTTGGCGGAAAGTCGTTGTTATGGGCGCGCCAGACACAGCGCTGGAGCAAGTATGATTTCGAAGGCCCGGCACGCGACAAGTTTGCCGTTGAATGGCCGATCGGTTATGACGACATAGCGCCCTGGTATAGCCACGTGGAGAAATTTGCGGGCATTACCGGAAACAAAGACGGCATTGACACCCTGCCGGACGGCGAATTCCTCGCACCGCACGAGCTAAACTGCGTTGAAAAATATTTCAAGGAATCGGTTTCCAAACAATATAAAGACCGTCACATTATTATCGGCCGCGCGGCGCACATTACTGATCCGCAGCAGATCCATTTGGATCAAGGTCGTGCAAAATGCCAGCATAGGACGATCTGTGAACGCGGTTGTCCGTTTGGTGGATATTTCAGCAGCAATTCATCGACTATTCCGTGGGCGATGAAAACCGGAAACATGACATTGCGCCCGCATTCTGTGGTTCATTCAATTATTTATGACGAGAAAAAACAGAAGGCGAGCGGCGTGCGCGTGATTGATGCGAACACGAAGGAAACAATGGATTTTTATGCAGACATTATTTTCCTGAATGCCGCAGCGTTGAATAGCAACCTGGTTTTGTTGAATTCGATATCAAGCCGTTTCCCGAATGGACTTGGTAATGATAGCGGTGTGCTGGGTAAATATGTGGCTTTTCACAATTATCGCGCAAGCATTTCCGGTGATTACGAAGGCTTCCTGGATTCAACAACGGACGGCCGTCGCCCGAACAGCGGCTATATTCCAAGGTTCCGCAATGTTTACAAGCAGGAAACTGACTTTTTGAGAGGTTATGCAGCCGGTTTTGGAGCTAATCGCCAGACTTACAACGACAGAAATGGCATGGGCGAATCGCTGAAAGCAGGCCTTTTGGAAACAAAATATGGCAATTGGAGCGTAGGGTCGCACATGATGGGCGAGACAATCCCGAAAGAAAGCAGTTACGTGGCGCTCGACAAAACGCAGAAAGATCCGTTTGGCATTCCGATGCTGAAGATCAATGTGGGTTACGACGACAATGATGAGAAAATGATCAAGGATTACATTGAGCAGGTGAGCGAAATGTTTGAAAGCGCTGGTTTCAAAAATGTCAAAGCCCATGATGGAAAAAGAAATCCGGGTAACGACATTCATGAAATGGGCGGTGTGCGCATGGGTAAGGATCCGAAAACTTCCATGCTTAACAAATTCAACCAGCTGCACGCTTGCAAAAACGTCTTTGTTACGGATGGCGCTTGTATGACTTCAACGTCTACGCAAAACCCGTCGCTGACTTATATGGCCTTGTCCGCAAGAGCCGTTGACCATGCGGTTAAGGAAATGAAAGCCAAGAATTTGTAATAAATAGCAATACGTTGAAAACCGTCACCAAAACAGTGGCGGTTTTTTTGTTGCCCTAAACGCTCCAATCATATCATTTAAAAAAGTTTTAGTTTTTTTTAATTAAGACTAAGGGAATCCGAGTACAAAAAAGTCTTTTAATTATTACATTAAATAAAGACTCAATGCACGATCCTTTGCTTAGCCAGGAATCAAAGCACAAAAGCACATTTGTGTCACCTTTACACGAAGGTAAGACGGGTGCCAGTGAAATAGATTCGGCGACATTCCTGAAGGCCACATTTGAGGAAAATCCGGCCAGGGGTTTGGAGCTGCTTTTCAGACGTTACTACAATCCCCTTTGCAGCCACGCCGTTCGTTTTGTTTATTCCAAACAGATCGCCGAAGATCTTGTAAGTGAAGTTTTCTTTCAGTTTTACAGGACCAAAGCTTACGAGAACATTACATCTTCCTACACGAGTTATCTGTTCAGGTCCGTGCGGAACGAATGTTATACGTATATGCGTAGAGAGTTCGGGAAAATGGCCTCGCTTGAAGCCAACGAAGAGAATACGATTTCCACATATCATCAGCAGCCGGACGCTGAAATACATTATAATAATCTTTTCCTGAAAGTGAACGAGGTCATTGCGAGGCTTCCTACACAATGCCAGAAAGTGTTTTTGCTCAGCCGTTTCGAAAACAAAAAATACCACGAGATCGCGGATGAGCTGCATATTTCCCCCAAAACGGTTGAAGTGCATATTTCCAAAGCTTTGAAACACCTCAGGTCGGCGCTTCATGGTGAATGGATGATTTCGGTTGCACTTACCGTGGTGAGCTTCATATAAACGACTATTAGCTGCGAAGTCCGTAGCCTACTTCGAACTGAAAAATAAAATGAAAACAATTATATCAAAATACACGCTGTTCGAGTATTTGGCGGGACGCGCCAATCCGCTGGAACGACAGCTCGTCGAGGACTGGATCCTTGATCAAAATAACGCTGAGCTGTTCAGCCAGTGGCTGCTCGAATACGAAACAAAATGCCCGCAGTTCGTCCCGGATCAGGACGCCGCCATTCAGGCATTGCTTAGCCGCATTGACAGCGATATGGCACCCGTTACTGTTTCAAAACTGCAAACCGAAAATAAAAAACCCAGGTTTTTCTCAGCCCGTTCAAACAATTTCTGGCTTATGGCCGCCTCAGTAACATTTCTGGTGAGCTGTGGCTGGTGGTTTCGTGAACCGCTTCAATACAAAACTTATCAAACTGCCTATGGACAAACGACAGACGTGTATCTGGAAGACGGCAGCAAAGTTGCGCTGAATTCCAATTCAAAGCTTAAAATCCCAAGGTTTGGGTTCGATGATGATGTCAGGAATGTGGATTTGCAGGGTGAAGCGGAGTTTTCTGTGAGTCATACAATTGATAATAAGCGATTTGTAGTCAAAACTTCGGATGATTTTCAGGTGGAGGTCCTCGGGACAACATTCTCTGTTTTTGCCCGTCCGAGAGGAACGAAGGTGGCTTTGAAAAGTGGCAGCGTGCGCATTGATTATTCCCATAATGATCAGCGCAAGGAAATGATGATGGAGCCCGGCGACCTGGCCGTGCTGGACAACGCCGGATCGGTGAAACTCGCAAAAAAGCAGGATATGAACACTTTCGCTGCCTGGAAAGAACAACGCTATGTGTTCAATTCAACATCGGTGAAAGATATCGTAGCAATGATCGACGAAAATTTTGGCCAGAAAGTGAAGCTTTCCAATGCAGAAATGGCGCAGCGGACCATTACGGGAAACTTCAAAACGAAGAATGCCGACGAGCTTTTGAAGACAATTTCAGAGGTTCTTGACATGAAAATCGAGCAACGCGGAGATACAATCCTTTTAAAAAACCAATAAATACCTAAATCAATCAATTATGAATATAACGCTATCAGCTAAGCAATGGGCAGCAATCGGGATTGTGCTGATGACGCAATCCTCGCTGGTTGCCCACTCCCAGATTATCGCTTACGCCTCCATTCCCACCAAGCAGCATCACGCTTTTGGTCAGGAAATGAAGTTGAAGAATGTTCTGCTCGACTTGCAGAAACATTATGGAGTTGAGATCATTTTTGAGGACCGCCTGGTGCGATCTGTCAATGTTGCGGTCGGATCATTGGATTTTAATCAATCTTTGGAAAAGAACCTCGGCGCATTGTTGCAGCAGAATGGTTTAACCTATAAAAAGACAAGGAAAAACACTTTTGTAATCACGGAAGTGAAAGCGAAAGAAGTGGCTCCGATCAAAGAAGAAGCCCGGGAAACCAGCGCGCTTCCTGAGCAAGGCGTTACCAGTGAGACAGTTGTATTTCCTGCGGCTTCGCAGCAGGCGACTGTTGACCGCACCATTAAGGGGAAAGTCGCTGACGAATCCGGCACTGGCCTGCCCGGTGTGAGTGTGGTTTTGAAAGGCACGCAACGCGGAACTTCAACAGGTGCAAATGGTGAATTTACGCTTGATGTTCCCGAGGGCGGCGCGCAGAATGTGCTCGTACTGAGCTTTGTAGGTTATAAATCGCAGGAAGTTACGGTGGGAAGCCAGTCAACTGTTGACGTGGCTATGCTGCCTGATGAAAATGCATTGGACGAAATTGTCGTTGTTGGTTATGGTTCGGTTAAGAAATCTGACCTTACAGGCGCCGTTGGAACGATTAAGGGTGAGGTTTTGCAGGAACGTCCCGCATCATCGCTGAACCAGGGACTTTCGGGCCGCATCGCCGGGGTGAATGTTTCCTCAAACTCAGGCCGTCCGGGTGGTCGTGCGAACATTCGTATCCGCGGAGCGAGCTCTATTTCTGTATCCAACAACCCATTGTATGTTATTGACGGAGTAATCCTGAATGCTGTGGAGCTTGGAAACGGAAGTACACCGATTGACTACATTAACCCTAATGACATTGCCTCGATCGAAGTGCTGAAAGATGCTTCTTCAACAGCAATTTACGGAGCGCGCGGTGCCAATGGCGTTATCTTGGTGACCACAAAACGCGGGACATCGGGGGGCGGAAAAGTGACTTATGACTCCGATTTTAGTGTTGGAGTTGTGCCAAAAAAATTGCCTGTGCTGAATTCAAAGGAGTTTTTGCAAGTGGAGGAAACCATTTATGCCAATGCTGCAAAATACGATCCGGATGGCTGGGCAACCGGCACAAAATATACAGATCCGAGGTTGAAACGCACCAATCCATTGCTTTTTGATGCCAGTGGAAACCCGCTTTACGACACAGACTGGCAGGACGAAACATTTCAGAAAGCATTTACCCAAAATCACCAGCTTGGCTTAACCGGCGGAAGTGAAAAGGGCAGTTACGGAGCTTTTTTGAATTACCGTAATGAAAACGGGATCGCGCGTGAATCATGGCAGAAGCGTTTTGCAGGCCGTTTTGTATTTGATAGCCAAATCAAAAGCTGGCTAAAAGTAGGCGGAACATTGGGTTACACCGATCAGAATGAAAAGCAAATTGACCAGTTGGGCGGCGGCGGAATCACGGCAATGCGCCAGGTTCTGGAAGCATTACCGATCATTCCTGTAAAATATCCCGACGGAAAGTGGGCCAGTAACCGCGATTACCCAGGCATGGAAGGTGGAGATAGTCCGCTTAGGGTTGTTGCAGAGCGCCTTTTTTACCTTCGGACGCAGACCATGCTGGGGAATATGTACGCCAGCATCAGACTTGCTGACGGACTTGAACTCAGATCCACGATCGGAACCAATGTGATCAACCAGCGTGAAGATTACTTTGCCGCAGCCGGACTTCAATACATTTCAAACAATGGTGACGCATCGGTAACAAGCAGAAGGTTCAATTCCTGGCAATTTGAAAATTACCTGACCTATGCAAAGGAATTTGGTAAAATACATTCTGTGAATGCAGTGCTCGGATTATCATGGCAGCACGTGGACCGTTTTGATAATGCAGCAAGAAGCCAGAATTTCACGGACACTTATTTCCAGTTCAACAACCTGGGAGCGGGCGCGACAGCACTTGCACCTTCTTCAAGTGCATCGGCTTACGGGCTTAATTCTTACTTCGCAAGGCTTAATTACAGCCTGATGGACAAATATCTGGTCACATTCACCGGTCGTATCGATGGTTCGTCGAAGTTTGGGGATGCCAATCGCTATGCATTCTTCCCGTCTGCTGCACTTGCGTGGAGGGTTAGCGAAGAGGAATTCCTTAAAAATGTGTCTGCGATTTCAAACCTGAAAATCCGGGCGAGTTATGGTGCGACGGGGAACTCGGAAATTCCAGCTTACCGCGCGTTGGCGGGAATGGCGAGCTATGACGTGATTTTTGGTGGCGTCCGCAATATCGGAACAGGCGTAGGCCGTATGTCGAACTCCAATCTGCAATGGGAAAAAACGCAGCAGGTTGACTTCGGTATCGAATTGGGATTGCTTTCCAACAGGTTGAGTTTTGAACTTGATCTTTACAGAAGAAAAGTGAACAAAATGTTGCTGGATGCACCACTTCCGATGAGCAGCGGTTATGGAAGCATTTTTACCAATGTAGGGAGCATGGAAAACAAAGGGGTTGAGTTTGCATTGAACTCTACAAACATTAAAACCGGCGATTTTTCATGGAATACAACATTCAACATTTCTGTCAATAAAAACAAAGTGTTAGCGCTTTCAGGCGGCAGTGATATTTTCTCAGGAAATACAATTGTAAGGGTAGGAGAGCCGGTTGGTGCATTTTTCGGACGTGTGCATGAAGGAACCTGGTCTACTGCGGAAGCTGAGCAAGCCAAAAAGTACAACATGCTTCCGGGTGACGTAAAGTATAAGGATTTGAACAATGACGGAACGATCAATGATAATGACCGTGCTATCATTGGAAAAGGGATTCCAGATGGTTTTGGAACATTCTTAAACACATTCCAGTACAAAGCGCTTTCCCTGACTGTTGACTTGCAGTATATGTATGGAAATGATGTGCTTGACCGAAGCATCCACTCTGCGGAAGACAGACAAGGCATTGCCAACAGTTACAAAACCGTGCTGAATGCGTGGACAGAAACCAATCAGAACACGCCGATTGCGCAGATCCGCCCGATCAACGCGGTATTACACGACAAATAATGACAGCCATAAAGTAACCGATGCATCATTTATCCGTGGAAGGAACTTGCTTCTTGCTTACACTTTCCCTGCTTCTGTTGTTTCAAGGCTTAAACTGGATCGTTTGCGGGTTTACGGTTCTGTTCAGAACTTCTTCGTGATGACCAAATACAAAGGTTATGACCCGGAAGTTTCCAACTCAGGCTCTCCGTTTGACCAGGGATTCGGCTTGTACGATTATCCGAAGCCAAGAGTATTCATGCTCGGTTTGAACATTGGTTTATAACATCATTACAGACTCTTACTTGAAGTAAAATGAATAAATTATCAAAAAGAATCGGCTTGCTCACTACACTTTTGAGCGTATTCTGGGCAACGGGTTGCAGTGATTTCCTGGACGAATCCGATCCCAGTAACTTCACCGTCGAGAACTATTTTACGCAGCCTGCGCACGGCAGAAGTTCGGTTGATGCCATTTATGCGCCTTTGCGCGATCCGCTTGGCAGTGGTTTTGGCGGTGGCGCGTGGATGATGACGGAGTTTGCAACCGGTCTGGCAAAAACAGATTTAGGACAAGCCGTGAACAGTTATTTTGTGAAAGACTTGCGCAACACGTCTGATAACGGTTACGGACAGACTTACTGGTCGGCTTATTACCGGGGCATTGCGAATGCAAATCTTTCCATTTCCAAAGTGCCTACGATTCCCGCAATGAATGAAGCTGATCTCAAAAAGTTGTTGGGAGAAGCTTACTTTCTGAGAGCGTTTTACTATTTCAATCTGGTGCGCATGTTCGGCGGTGTTCCGCTGATCACAGAGCCGGTAACATTGGATTCCGAACGCCTGAAACCTTCTGCATCTTCACCCGAAGAGGTTTATAACCAGATCGTTGCAGATTTGAAACTGGCTGAGGAATCGGGATTGCCATGGACGGATGTAAGCGGACGTGTGAACATGGGCGCTGTCAAATCATTGCTTTCACAGGTTTATCTGACAATGGCCGGATTTCCTTTGCAAAAAGGCGCATCGCATTATGCGCTGGCAGCTGCAAAAGCAGCGGAAGTGATTGATTCGAAGCAATTCAAACTTTTTGCGACTTACGACGACCTTCACAATCCTGCAAAGAAGAATGTTGAAGAGAATATTTTCATGATCCAGTTCAGGACGCAGCTGCTTCCTTCCGGCTGGCAGGTTTCGATTATTCCTTACAACAAAAACATCTCGCAATATTCGGATGAAACAGGCGGGATTTACTCCACAGCGGAATTTGTACAGTCTTATGACGCTGCCGATCTGCGTACAAAAGAGAAGCAATTCTTCTTCACAAAGTTCACGAATGAAGCCGATCGCAATAAGGTCGTGGATTTGGGTGGCTATTTCATCTACAAGCATTTTGATAATGTTGCCCAAACGAGCACGGCCAACAGCGATTTAAACTGGCCGGTGATCCGTTATGCGGACGTTTTATTGACTTATGCGGAAGCTGCTAACGAAGCAACCGGTCCGTCAGCCAAAGTTTTAGAAGCGGTTAATGCGGTCAGGACACGCGCACAATTGCCTGCATTGGCTGGCTTAGCGAAGGACAAGCTCCGTGAGGCGATCTGGACAGAGCGCTGGCATGAGCTGTGTTTTGAGAACATTACCTGGTTTGATATGGTGAGGTTGCGGAAAGCATATAATGTAAAAACGAAGACATTTGAAAACTACGTGGGTCATAAATTCAGCTACGGACCAACCGTAACAGAAAGAGAATTGCTGTTCCCGATCCCCACATCGGAAATCCGCAATAACCCGAGTCTGACTCAGAATATGGGATATTAAGGAGGTTACAAACATTACATTGTAGGTTAATAATTAAACTTTCGGGTTTAATAGCATTGATAGGTCGCTGAAAACTTTCGGCGGCCTATTTTATTTACTGGGTTTTGATAAATGCACAATTGCGCTGCTGGCACCGATTTTTAGGGAATTAACCATCATCAACAATTTGTTACAAAATGAAAAAGACAGTAAACATCATTTTTGCTAACGTTGCCATTGCGATGGCCGCATTGTGTTTCAGCTGTAATTCGAAAACTGAAACCGAAAGGAAAAAACTTGCAAACGCTGAGGAAAAGGCTTTGGAAACCGCTGACGAAGCAAGCAGTAAAATTGCGGAAAGCTCGGACACGACTGAAATTGAAGATGCGAAAGAAGATCTGCTGCAAGTAAACACCGATCTGAATGAAAAACAGCGCGCTTACATGAAGTCGCTGAAAGAAGAAGAATCAAAACTGAAAGAACGCATTACTAAACTGAATGAAAAGATTCAGTCTGCTGACGGAAACGCCAAGAAACGTTTGTCGGCTAAAATGGATAAAGCAGTTAAAGAGCGTGATTTGTTACAGGCCAACATTCTGGAAATGGCGAAACCCATGGAAGATAAGCGTCTGGAAACCGTTCAGAAGGAAGTGCAGCAACGCATTGTTGCGATTAACAAAGAACTTAGCGCAGAGTAAAGCTTATCATTAAGAGCAAGCATATCATTAAACGAAAACTGCCCGACAGCGATGCCGGGCAGTTTTTGTTTACGCTTATTTTATTAGATAAACCGATTGATCAGGTTTTCCAGATATTCTTGCTTGCCAGAAATTGTTGCCGGTTCGCCTTTGCTTGCGGCCAGGTCAAAAAGATCTTCCAGTTTCAATTGTCCTTTTTCGAATTCTGAACCTTTTCCGCCATCGAAGCTTGCGTAGCGGTCCGTGCGGATCTTGTCATATTCACCATTTTGGATGATCTTATCTGCAACGATCAATGCTCTTGCAACTGTGTCGATTCCACCAATGTGTGCGTGGAATACATCTTCAACATCCGTTGAGTTACGGCGACGTTTTGCGTCAAAGTTGATTCCACCGCCTTGCAATCCGCCTGCTTTAAGGATCACAAGCAATGCTTTTGTCCATTCAGACAGGTCATTTGGGAATTGGTCTGTATCCCAGCCGTTTTGATAATCTCCACGGTTTGCGTCAATTGAGCCAAGGATTCCGGCATCAGCAGCCACTTGCAATTCGTGCTCAAATGTATGTCCAGCCAATGTTGCGTGGTTCACTTCCAGGTTCAATGCGAAGTCACCCAGCAAATCGTGCTGACGAAGGAAACCGATTACGGTTGCCGCATCGTAGTCATACTGGTGTTTTGTAGGCTCACATGGTTTTGGTTCGATGAAGAATTTACCTTTGAAACCGTTCGCACGTGCGTAAGTAACAGCCATTTTAAGCATTTGTGCAAAGTGCTCCTGCTCGCGTTTCATGTCTGTGTTAAGCAATGTCATATAGCCCTCACGACCTCCCCAGAACACGTAATTTTCGCCGCCTAATGCGATTGTAGCGTCCAAAGCCATTTTTACCTGCGCACCTGCATGCGTTACAACGTCAAAATCAGGGTTGGTAGACGCGCCGTTCATATAACGGTGGTGGCTGAACAGGTTAGCCGTTCCCCAAAGCAATTTAACGCCGGATTCTTTTTGTTTTTCGCCCAGGTAAGCCGTCAATGTCTGCAAACGTTTTTCGTTTGTCTTCACATCGTCGTCATAATCAACAACATCAAGGTCGTGGAAGCAATAGTAAGGAACGCCTAATTTGGTGATGAATTCAAATGCTGCATCCGCTTTGTCTTTTGCGCGGTCAACGGCATCTGCTTTTTTATCCCAAGGGTAAAACAAGGTTGGGCCGCCAAACGGATCAAGTCCTGATCCGCAGAATGTGTGCCAGTAAGCCACAGCAAAGCGAAGATGGTCTTTCATGCTTTTACCGGCGATAATGCGGTTTTCATCGTAAAAGCGATACGCCAGTGGGTTATTTGATTCAGGACCTTCGAATGCGATTTTCCCGATACCCTTAAAATACTCCTGTTCTCCGAGTAAGATGCTCATTGTGATTTGTGCTTTATTAATAAGTGTAAGTTTGACATTTCATCTGCAATACTATCACTTTTTTTTTGAATTATTTGCAGTGAAAATAAAAAGAGGAGCAGAAATGATTTCTGCTCCTCTTTTTCAATAATTTTTTTGAATTTCTCAGAAGAACTTCGCGCGGCGATCTTCGATCTTAGCGTTTTCGCGGATGGCTTCGTTAACCAGGTAAGACATGCGGCTTTCCAAAGATTGCGTCAGCTGCGTCTTGTATTGGGTGTAATCTGCGATTTTTGGAGCTTCTGTTTTGCTAACCAGTTCCATGATGAAGACACCATTTTCACCTGTGAAAACATCTGATTTCTGACCTGGTTTCAACCCGAATGCTTTACCAAGTGCGATTGGATCAAATCCAGCGCTCGTTAGGAAACCCGTTGCAAGTGAAATGTCCGTTGCTGTTTCAACCAATGCACCTGCGCCATATTTCGCAGCAACTGCGGAAAGATCTCCCGTTGCGCCTTTCAGCTTGGCAGTGATTTGTTCCGCTTTGATCTGGTTACGCACTTTCGTTGTAAGCTCGTCACGGAAGTCAGCCACTTTTACATCTTTCGCATCAGACTTGCCAACAAGCACCGCTACGATATATTGCTCTTCGGTTTCAAAAACAGGAGAAACTTCATTAATGTCTGAATCGTCTTTGAATGCCCATCTTACGATATCACGGCCATTCTGAATTGCATTAATGTTGGTTGCAGATTCCGGAATGCGGTTTGCGTTGGCAACAACCAATGCTTTGTTTTTCTTAACGGCTTCGTCAAATTCATTTTTCGTTTTAACCGTATTCGCAAATTCATCCGCTTTTCTGTAAGCCTCGTCACGTGTTGCCTGACTTGGTGCAATCGTTTTGCCGATGGCTGCAATGCGGTATAATGTATTTGATTTCGGATCAGTAACCTTGATAATGTGGAAACCAAACTGGCTTTCAACTAATCTTGGGATCAGGCCGGGAGCAGTTGCAGAGAAAACTGCTTCTTCGAAAGGCTTAACCATCTGACCATTGTTCTGGAAATAGTTAAGGTCACCGCCACGTTGTGCAGACTGTGGGTCAGCGCTTGTGGTTGCTGCCAATGCTTCAAAGTTAGCACCCTGACGAATCTGAGCCAAAATGCCTTCTGCTTTTGTACGCGCTGCTGCTTTCGCTGAATCCGACTGGTTTTCTGCACGGATCAAAATGTGGCTTGCTCTTGCAGAAGCAACTGTGTCAACGCGCGTGCCGCCGTATTTGTAAATATAATAGGTGTTGCCTTCGCGGTAAGGACCGTAAACGCCACCCGGAACGAACGTTTTTACAGCTTCTTTTAACTGGTCAGACATGGTTCCCAATGACATATTGATCGGAAGCGGAATGTCAGAGTTCATGCTTGCAAAAGCTGAATCGTTGGTTGCCGTAGCAAGACCGCGTGCAAGTTCTTTAATCTCGTTGTAAAGCGCAGCGCTGTCGTCTTTTGCAGGCTGGATCGGGAAAGTCACGTATTCGATTGAACGCGTGTCCGTTCCTTTGTATTCAGAGCGGTGAGCGCTCAGGTAATCTTCAAGTTGCTTGTCTGTAACTTTAATCGTTGTATCAACAACCGAGAAATAGGGTACATATAGATAACGAAGCGTCGCTTTGCTGGTTTGCGCAACATATTCCTTTTCAGCTAATGCTTTTGGGATGTAAGTCGACAGTTTCAGCATGTTTTCATATTTCGAACGCATGCGCTCCTCACGAAGACTTTTCTCAAAATTTTCCCATGATTTTTGTTGCTCAACAGGAAGTGTTTTGAGGTTTTTAAGATAGTTAACAACCGCATTTTTATCAAAACGGCCCGTTGTAGGATCAGAAAAAGCCTGAAGAATCGATGGGCTTATGTGGTTTCCCTGAACCATATCAACAAGTTCCTGATCTGTAACAGTCAGACCAAGATCTTCAAATTCCTTTTTGTATGCTATGTCGACAACAAACTGGTTCCATGCCTGATCTCTCAGCGATGCCAGTTCGTTTTCGTTAAGGCTGCGGCCTGATTGTGCTTCGTAATTTTGACGAAAGCCATCAACACGAGCCTGAAAGTCCTTGATATTGATTTCTTTGCCGGCGATTTCACCCACTGTCTGGTCATTTCCTCCTCCAAGCATTGAATTCGGGCCCATCAAATCGCCCCCCACCATAAAAAGAATTAAACTGATAGCGATTACCGTTACAGCAACCCCGGATTTTTCTCTGATTTTTGTAATTAAGGCCATTTTCTCGATTCAAATTAGTCCGCAAAATAAAATCTTTTCTTCGTGGAATGCAAGAGGTTATGCTTATTGCATGTGTTTCAAATTGAAAGCATAAAGAATTAGCATAAAAATACTAAAGAAGACTCCTGCAAAAGCCGTGATAACCCCCAGCCAGCCGCCAATCAGGAAAAGCGGCAAAAGGAATGCACAAGCAATTCCGGCCATGTAGAGATAAAAGCCCTTTTTCTGCAGATTCCACATTTGATAAGCTGCGAACAGTGAAAGCGATTCGAAGATGAGCATAATGATCGCTCCTGTTTTTATGGATCCGGCGTTGGTTTGTTCGATCACTGCCTCAAACATTTTGTCCATCGTCTGGGTGTCGGCCGTTGTTTCCTGGTTTTTCAGACTTTCGCGCACACCTTCAAAGGTTTCACGCGTCTTATCAGCCATGATTTCCGGGTTCCACAAACGTTCAGATTGCGACCAAAGCCCTGAAACCGAACTCATAAAAGTAAGGATACATAATATGGTAAGAAACGTTGGTCGATTTACTATTTCATTCATTAGTTTGTAAATAAGTCAGCAGGGTTTTCTGATGAAGGATGTAAAATTTGTGGTTTTAGCTGAAAACACCAAAGCCATTTGAATATTCTTATAAGGGAACATACATTTGTCATTTTTAGTGTGAAAATATTACAACAACCGAAAGACCACCTTTTATGAGCCTACAAATTCTGACTGACCGCGTTAAAAATATATTGGGAACTGACAGCGGTCTCGGCGCCACTGTCAAATTCAAAACAGAGGAAGGAAACGTTTTTATCGACAGCAAATCGGTGCCTAATGTGGTTACCAATGATGACCTGGAAGCCGATTGTACTTTTGAAGTTTCTACCAAAAATGCGCTTAAACTGATTGACGGCGACCTGAATGCAATGATGGCTTACATGACCGGAAAGCTTAAAATTGACGGGGATATGGGTGTGGCTATGAAAATCGCGGAGACATTCGGCGGAAAATAGTAGTCTGGGCCAGGCAATTCCTTTTCATTCCAGGCAGTCCATTTTTTATCAAAACCAAAATCATGACGTGTTATGGAGAAGCAAACGGAGCATAATGCCAGCAATTTGCAGCGCAGGGATTTTCTGAAAGCCGGCGCGCTTGCTGCGTCCGGTTTCATGATCGTGCCGCGTCATGTTTTGGGAAAAGGATTTATTGCGCCAAGCGACAAGCTGAACATTGCAGCCGTGGGCTGCGGAGGAAAGGCCGACGTAAATATAAGGTTAGCTTATAATGAAGGCGCCGAAAACATTGTGGCATTATGCGACGTGGACGACCGGCAAGCTGTAAAATATCGCAAGCAATTTCCGAATGCACCTTATTATAAGGATTACCGGAAAATGCTTGAAAAGGAAGCCAAGAACATTGACGCCGTCATTGTTACCACGCCCGATCACATGCACTTTCCGATTGCCATGGCTGCTATGGAGCTCGGCAAGCACGTTTATGTCGAAAAGCCGTTGACAAAAGACATTTGGGAAGCGCGTAACCTCACAAACGCGGCCAAAAAATATAAAGTTGTAACCCAAATGGGCAACCAGGGAAGCAGCAGCGACGGCACCCGGCAAACCGAAGCATTGGTGCAATCCGGCGTCATTGGCGATGTGCAAAAGATTGAAGTCTGGACGGACCGCCCGGTTTGGCCGCAAGGCGTGCAATCGCCAAAAGACAAAGGCGAATCGCAGCCCGTTCCGCAAGGCGTTGACTGGGATCTCTGGCTCGGAACGGCCCCGAAGCGTGATTACCATGAAGCATATATGCCGTTCAGGTGGCGCGGTTACTGGGATTTTGGCACCGGCGCATTGGGCGATATGGGCTGCCATTTCATCGACGTGCCGTTTCGCGCATTAAAATTGGGTTATCCGACTTCGGTTGAATGCAGCGTCGGATCGGTTTATGCGGACTTTTTTGAGCAGGCATTTTTCGATGATGTTGCTCCGCCTTCTGCATCCATTCACATGAAATTCGCTTCCAAAACGCCCGGTAAGGACATTAACTTTTCCTGGTACGACGGCGGAATGCGCCCCCAGTTGCCGGAAGGGTGCGATTACAAGACCGTTTTCGGCAGTGTCGACGGCGGAATGCTTTTCACCGGAAGCAAAGGCATTATCAGCGCAGAAATGTTTGGCAATAACCCGCGTTTGTGGCCGGAAAAGCAATTTGAAAACGTAAGGATTAATACAAAACCCCGCGCACTGGTTCAGGGAGGCTCGGAAGGGCATCAGCAGCAGTTTGTGCAGGCTTGTAAAAAAGGCCACGGCACTTACACCAGCTCAGCATTTGAAGAATCAGGGCCTTTGACCGAAATCGTGCTGATGGGAAATCTTGCCGTGCGCTCTTATTTGCATCGTGAGCCCAAAGCCGACGGAAAAGGCGGCTTCAATTTTCCGGGACGACAAAAACTGATCTGGGATGGCGCCAATATGAAGATCACCAACTTCGATGTGGCCAACCAGTTTGTAAAAAGAGAATACAGAACGGGCTGGTAATTAAAGCTCTAACTCCCGCAGATACATTTGGATTGTATTTTCCAATCCCAAATAAAGCGCATCTGAAATCAAAGCATGACCAATGGAAACTTCATCCATCCAGGGAATGCTTTGTTTCAAAAAATGAAGGTTATCTAAACTAAGATCGTGGCCGGCATTCAATCCCAGACCAACTTCCCGCGCTTTTTCGGCGGCTAGAATAAATGGAAGGACTGCTTTCTGGCGGTTTTCAAAGTAATGTGCTGCATATGGCTCAGTATAAAGTTCGACGCGGTCAGCGCCGCAAATTTTCGCTCCTTCCACCATCCGTTCATCCGGATCAACAAAAACGGAAACACGAATGCCAGCCGATTTAAATGTCTGAATCAAATCAGTCAGCTCACTTTTGTTCGTAATCGTGTCCCAGCCCGCATTGGAAGTGATCGCGTGCAAGGCATCCGGCACAAGCGTAACCTGATCCGGTGTGTTGGCCAAAACAAGCTCGACGAATTTTTTTTCAGAAGGATTTCCCTCAATGTTAAACTCTGTCGTGACCACTTCTTTCAAATCATACACATCCTGATAACGGATATGGCGCTCATCGGGCCGTGGATGGACGGTTATTCCCTGCGCCCCAAAACGCTCACAATCCAGCGCCACTTTCAGCACATTAGGATTATCACCACCACGGGAATTGCGGATAGTCGCGATCTTATTAATGTTAACGCTTAGTCGGGTCATCGTTTTAATGTTGAATGATTGAATGAGTGAATGAATGAATGTGTGTGCGCTTTGCGCTGATGTGTGAGCGCCGTTGCGCTGAATGATCGAATGTGGCAATGGCTTTGGTAAGCACAATTTAAAGGATTCGGTTAACTTTGCAGCCCGATTGGCGAATTTAACATTCAGCCATTCAAAAATCAAAACTAAACCAATTCACCACTATTGAACCGATTAATCACTCATTCAAGTAACAACATTCAGTCATTCACTCATTCAGTCATTCAAAATTAAAGAGATATGTCACTAAAAACCCAAGTTGAAAACGGCATTAAGGATGCCATGCGGGCCAAAGATCAGGATACATTGCGGGCTTTGCGCGCGATCAAGTCGCTTATACTTTTGGAAGAAACAAAAGGTGGCGCAACCGGAGAACTCACTGCGGATGACGAACTTAAACTGCTTACGAAGGCAGCCAAGCAACGCCGCGAATCGGCGGATATTTACAAGACACAAAACCGTCCTGACCTTTTGGAAAAAGAAGAAGCTGAGCTTGCCATTATCGAGCAATTTTTGCCAAAACAGCTTACAGAAGATGAGGTTAAGGCCAAATTGCAGGACATTATCGCAAGAGTTGGCGCTTCTTCACCGGCTGATATGGGCAAAGTGATGGGCGTGGCAACCAAAGAATTGGCAGGACAGGCAGACGGACGTGTGGTTTCTACTTTGGTAAAGAGCTTGCTAGCATGAAATTACTGGATGTTCTCATCCTCATTCCCCTGCTTTGGGGAGCATTGCATGGTTATCGCAAAGGACTTTTGATTGAAATTATCGGCATTGCCGGACTTGTGATCGCCATGATTTTAGGTTTCAAATTTTTAGGCCTGGGAATGGAAATTCTCACGCCTTATTTTAGTGACAGTGTGGCCAAGAGAATTCTGCCTTACGTTGGGTTTTCGGCCATTTTCTTTCCTACAATCTTTTTGCTGAATCAATTTGGCTATTCGATCCGGCGCTCGCTGCGCTATTCCATATTAGGAACATTTGATAGTGTGGCCGGAGGAATGGTGGGTGTGCTGACCTGGGTTTTCGGGATCAGCGTTTTCTTTTGGCTGGTCAATGCGATCGGTGTCAAAATCCCGGAACACCGCACGTCTGACACGTATCTTTATCCGATCGTTGTGCCCATTGCTCCAAACCTGATCACCAAAGCGCTTACATTAATGCCCTCAGGAACGGAGCTGATCAGAGAATGGAAGCATGAATATCTGGATGAGGAAGCGGAACCGGTTTCGCAGGAAGATCTGTGATTTGTACAAAGACTGTCAGGATTTGAACTTTCAAAATTCCGTAAAGGTTACGTTCCGTAGTTGAGTTTCAGTAACTTTGCGAAATAAATCGTCCGGTGCCTTTGTGCATTGGAATCATAGAAAAAGACAATGATTGAAATTAATAAGCGGCAGGATATCCGGAAAATGGACGTTGAACAGCTGAAAAGCTGGCTGGCCACGCATGGAGAAAAGGGTTTTCGTGCCAAACAGATATTTGAATGGATCTGGAAAAAATCAGCCCATTCTTTTGATGAAATGACCAATTTGTCGCTCACAACTCGGCAAATGCTGAATGAGCACTTTTTGATTCATTCGCTCGGTGTTGCCAAACAACAGCAAAGCAACGACGGCACCATTAAATCTGCATTCAAACTTTTTGACGGCAATCTCGTAGAAGGCGTCCTAATTCCAGCTGCCGACCGCATGACGGCTTGCGTAAGCAGCCAGGTTGGATGTTCATTAACCTGCAAGTTTTGCGCAACGGGTTATATGGACCGCAAACGTAACCTGGAAGCAGGAGAAATTTACGATCAGGTGGTGGCGATCGCTCGTCAGGCAGAAGGAAGTTTTAAAGCACCATTGACCAACATTGTGTACATGGGCATGGGCGAACCTTTGCTGAATTATGCCAATGTGCTGCAATCCATCGAGCACATTACTTCCCCGGAAGGACTTAATATGTCGCCGAGGCGCATTACGGTTTCCACTGCCAGGAATTGCCAAAATGATCAAAAAGCTGGGCGATGACGAAGTGAAATTCAGATTAGCATTGTCATTGCACGCAGCAAATGATGAAAAGCGGAACCAGATCATGCCGATTAATGAATCGAATTCGCTTGATAATCTGGCTGAGGCACTAAATTACTTTTATAAGAAAACAGGCAACCGGATTACGTTCGAATACATTGTTTTCAATAATTTCAACGATACATTGCAGGATGCCAAAGAGTTATGGGAATTTACAAAACGGGTTCCTGCACGTGTTAACATCATTGAATACAACCCAATCGCTGAGGCAGATTTCAAGAATACGGAGGCGGACAGATTGGACAAATTTGCCGCTTATCTCGAAGACAGAGGCGTTTCTGTGCATGTGCGCAGGAGCAGGGGCAAGGATATAGACGCTGCTTGCGGTCAATTGGCCAATAAAGAAGCAGCATAATCTTGAATACTTATTGCGAATCCTGAATTAACAATTTGGTAATATTGCAGCGGCAAGTAATAAGTAGTTTTGTCTCCTATTAAATAAACCTATATTCTTCATTTATGTTTGGTCTTGAAACCGACATTTTTATCCTCCTTGCTTTCAGTATTTTAGCAGCCTGTGCATTCGAGTTTGTAAATGGCTTCCACGATACGGCAAATGCGGTTGCCACTGTTATTTATACCAACTCATTAAAACCCAATGTGGCCGTTATCTGGTCGGGTTTCATGAATTTTTGCGGTGTTTTTCTTGGCGGCATCGCGGTTGCAATGGGGATTGTCAACCTCCTTCCGGTTGAATTATTAATTGACCAAAATGTATATCATAGCGCTGCTATGATTTTTTCATTGCTGTTCAGTGCGATTATCTGGAACCTCGGCACCTGGTATTTCGGACTTCCCAGTTCGAGCTCGCATACATTGATTGGCTCTATTTTGGGTGTAGGACTCGCTTTTACATTCATGCCTGAAAATTCAGAAGGAGCTGGCGTTAACTGGAGCAAAGCGCAAGAATTATTTACTTCACTGCTTACCTCACCGATTTTTGGTTTTGCATTAGCGATCATAATCATGTTCATTTTACGGAGAATGCTTTCGAAGCCGCTCCGCGAAGTTGTATTTAGTGAGCCAAAGAAAAATCAGCCGCCTCCGATGTGGATCAGGGCTATATTGATCACAACCTGTACGCTTGTAAGCTTTTTTCACGGTTCTAATGATGGTCAAAAAGGCGTTGGACTTGTCATGTTGATCCTGATCGGGATTGTCCCGGCACACTTCGCATTGGACAACAGCATTGATCCAGCATTGATGAAGACAGATCTTTCAGGCATTGAACGCGCGGTAAATACAATCGATTCTTCGAGATTGTCTGTTTCGGATCGCCACCATTTGTATACGATAAAATCAGAAATTGACACGCTTAATGCGCAGATTAACCAGCCGCTTGTGGATCATAAGCTGCCATTGGAAGACCGCATGAATGCACGTCGCTCTTTGCTTTTGATCAGCCGTAACCTGAAAACCATTTTGGATAACGGTCAGGCAAACCTGAATGCAACAGATAAAGCGTTCCTGAAATCGCAATCGGGCAGTGAAACGGGCATCAGACGATACACGGATTACGCACCGGATTGGGTGATTTTAATGATTTCACTTTCACTAGGGCTAGGAACAATGGTCGGTTGGAAAAGGATTGTTGTAACGATTGGTGAAAAAATCGGAAAACAACACCTTACTTATGCACAAGGCGCTTCTCGCTGAACTTGTTGCAGCGAGCACAATCGGCGTTTCGTCTTATCTGGGTCTTCCGGTAAGCACCACGCACGTGCTTTCTTCCGGGATCGCAGGTTCGATGGTTGCTAGCAAAGGGGTTAAGAACTTACAAGGCGGAACGATCCGGAACATTGTGATTGCCTGGGTTTTAACACTTCCGGTAACAATGGTTTTGTCCGGAACACTTTACGTGTTTTTCCGCTGGATTTTGTAGAATAAAGTTATTATATATAGCATTGAAGGGTCGCCGGGAGCATTTCCGGCGACCCTTGAATTTTTTAGCGTGTTGCACTTTCTTTGCTTTTCATTGGTTTAATATTGTAAATTCGGGTCCACGCGATGGCCGCCACGCGATGGTCGGAATTTTTATGATCAACTAAAAGCCAATTATTCACCATAATGACGACTATTGAAGCGCAGGTCAACCGTTACGGATATGTTACCGAAGCTGTTGCTGATGATATTGATTTGATTGCAGAAATCAATCGACTGAAAAAAGAAAAGAATGCAGTGATCCTGGCGCACTATTATGTGGATGCAGAAATCCAGGACCTTGCGGATTATATTGGCGATAGTCTGGGACTTTCGCAGCAGGCAGCCGCAACAGAAGCGGATATGATCGTTTTTTGCGGCGTCCATTTTATGGGTGAAACTGCAAAAGTGCTTAGCCCAAACAAAAAAGTGGTTATTCCCGATTTGAATGCAGGCTGTTCACTCGCGGATTCTGCTCCTGCTGATAAGTTTGCTGCATTTAAAGCACAATATCCCGACCACATTGTGATCAGTTACATCAACTGCTCAGCCGAAATTAAAGCCTTAACCGACATTGTCTGCACATCTTCCAATGCGTTGCAAATTGTAGAAAGTCTTCCGAAGGATCAAAAGATCATCTTCGCGCCCGATGCGAATTTGGGACGCTACGTTGCGCATAAGACAGGTCGTGAAATGGTTTTGTGGGATGGCGCCTGCATCGTGCACATTGACATTTCAAGAGAAAAGCTGAAACAGCTGCGGGAGGATAATCCGGACGCATTGCTGATCGCGCATCCGGAATGTAAGGAAGATATTCTGATGCAGGCAGACTTTGTGAGCTCTACAACCGGCTTGCTGAAATTTGTAAAAGATTCTCCTCACGAGAAGTTTATCGTGGCAACAGAAGCGGGAATTTTGCATAAAATGAAACAGTCTGTTCCTGACAAAAAGCTCATTCCTGCTCCCGGGTCAGACAACAACACCTGCGCTTGCTCCGAATGTCCTTACATGAAAATGAACACATTGGAAAAGGTGTATAATGCACTTTTATATGAGCAGCCGGAGATTATTGTTCCAGAGGACATTCGTCTCAAAGCATATAAGTCCGTTGCCCGCATGCTGGAATTAAGTAAAGGAATATAGTAGCAATCGGCTTTCGGCTATCAGCATTCAGCCGACTGCCGGCTGCCGAAAGCCGAAAGCCGCCTGCCAATTTTGCCCAAACACTAACCTCAAAAAAATGCCCCAATTCGATTTCCTGATTATCGGTTCCGGAATTGCCGGATTAAGTTATGCAGCCAAGCTGGCAAGACATTTTGACGAATTGAAGCAGGAAATTTCCATTGCCGTCATTACAAAAGTGCAGGCGGACGAGACTAACACCAAATATGCCCAAGGCGGCATTGCGGTGGTTTGGGCTGAATCGGATTCGTTTGAAAAGCACATTCAGGACACAATGGATGCGGGTGACGAGGTGAACAAGCGCAATGTTGTCGAGATTGTCGTGCGGGAAGCACCAAAGCGGATTCAGGAGCTGATCGATTACGGAACGCGGTTTGACAAGGAAAAAGGAGGGGAATATGATCTGGCCAAAGAAGGCGGACATTCAGACCACCGGATTTTACATTTCAAAGACATTACTGGTGCAGAGATCGAGCGCGCTTTGCTCGAAGAAGTGAACAGACATAAAAGCATTCAGATTTTCACGCATTACTATGCCGTTGAATTGATTACGCAGCATCATTTGGGCGAAACTGTTTATCGTTACCGCGAAGACATTCAATGTTATGGTGCTTATGTTTTGAATCGCCAGACTGGTGAAGTTGAAAAATTTGTGGCTAAAACTACAATGCTTGCGACAGGCGGCATTGGCAATATTTATCAAAGCACAACCAATCCCACCATTGCAACCGGCGACGGCATTGCAATGGCTTACCGCGCCAAAGGGATTTGTGATAATATGGAGTTTATACAATTCCATCCCACCAGCTTTTACCAACCCGGGCAAAAACCTTCATTCCTGATTTCAGAAGCCGTAAGAGGATTTGGAGGAATTTTGAAAAGGGCGGACGGAAGCACATTCATGGAGCTTTATGACGACCGCCTTTCTCTCGCGCCGCGTGACATTGTGGCCCGCGCTATCGACTCCGAAATGAAGAAAAATGGTGTGGATCACGTATATCTTGACGTGCGCCACCTTGATTACGATAAGTTCCTCGAGCGTTTCCCAAACATTACTGAATACTGCCTTAAATCGGGCGTCGATATTAGAAAAGATATGATTCCCGTTGTTCCGGCGCAGCATTATTTGTGCGGCGGGATTAAGGTTAATGAGTGGGGAAAAACCAATATCAACTTTTTATACGCAGTAGGAGAGTGTTCTTGCACAGGCTTGCACGGATCTAACCGTTTGGCTTCCAATTCTTTACTGGAAGCAGCTGTCTTTGGCCATCGCGCATATGAAAGCACCGTTGCGGATTTTCACAGCGCATTTACACCGGAAAACATTCCGGAGTGGGATGATTCAGGAACAACGCATCCGGAAGAACAGGTTTTGGTAACTGAAATGACGCGCGAACTGAATAGCATTATGTCCAATTACGTTGGCATCGTCCGCACAGATCGCCGTATGAAACGCGCTTACGACCGCCTGGAATTGCTGCACAAAGAACATGAGCAGCTTTATCGCGAGTCGAAAGTTTCCGTGGCGATATGTGAGTTGCGGAATATGATCTCGGTTTCTTATCTGATTATAAAAATGGCAATGGCCCGACGTGAAAACATCGGGCTGCATTACAATTCGGATCACGTAACTTCTGATCGCGTTATCGCTTAGTGATTGCTTTTGGGTCCGGATGCATTTCGTCCGGACGAATGCGGTCTTTTTTGGTAACCGCGCGTCGCCACACGTTTTCACCCACTTTTTCGCCAAGATAAGTGCCTTCCTCGACGCCGTCCCGATAGTGGATTCCACCATAAACGCGGCTGATTGAAGCATCCCAATAGGCTTCTTTAAACGACTTAAAGGATTTGATTCCGTGCCCGTATTTCTTTTCGGTTGTATCCGTAAAGGCAACATTGTCACCAATCAAATGTGTGAGGACCGTGCCGCAGGCTGCTGAAATGGAGCTGTGCCCGCTTACATATTCCGGGAAAGCCGGTGTTTCCAGGAAAGGTCGCCAGTTAGGATCCCAGTTATTATTGATCACCGTTTCAGGCCTGATGCGGACCGTTTTATATTTTTCCTGCCAGCAAGCCGAGAATGCGTCAAATATGGCTAACGAACCCAATGTGTAAGCCTCAGTTGATTGCATTAGATTCAGTTTTTTGTCCGTTGCAACCGTTTTAATGATGGCCAGCCAGTGACCGGCCGGCGTCATTTTTTTATTGGCAAACATGGCATGTCCCACAACATTCGTTACAAAAGCATTGTCATCCCAGAAGTAAGCCGTTGCTTTCTGCTCCTCCGTTAACGCATTGCCCGTGTTGTACACTTCCATCGCCAGCTTCATGAATGGACTGGTCTTGTTCAGGTCGTACTTTGCAGGCGGCGGGCAGCTGAATTGGTTAACAGAATCCAGCGCAAAAGTCCGCACGGTGTTCCACATAGGTTCACACGCATCCGCGTAAGCAGGCGGCGTAGGCACCCAGGTTCCGGGCGCATTTGTAACCGTATAGCGATAACCGCGTATCTCTTTATAATGATCTTTTGCTGAATAAGCGAGCACGTGCTTGGCAACTGAGTCACCGTATGCAGTGGAACGTTCAAAAACGTCCTCGGGAATGCCCATTTTACGATATTTTTCAAAAAGATCCTTTTCGTAATCGTCCCACATATTGCCCGAAAAAGTGAGCGTCCGGCCAACGACCGTGAACGCCTTCATGCTAGCAAGCGGGAAACAATAAGCGAGCGCCGTATCAGGCTTTGGCGGTGCAGTGAATTTAACTAATTGTCCGCCAAGTGATTGATAATCAGTATAAGCAGGGGCTAATGCTTCATATGCCGCAAGGAAAGAATAGCCGTAAATGCGGCTGGCAACCGGCGGCTTAAAGATATCGTGAATAATGACATCCGTGAGATGTGTGGTCGTTTCATGAAACAGTTTCGGGTCAGAAGCTTTTGCGTTGTATTCTTCTGGTGAAACAGTCTTGGAGCAACTAACAGTAAGCGCAATCAAAATCAGCGAGAGTAAACCGAATTTCATTCTTTATGCGGTAGGATATGTTATGGCAATTTCAGAACACGAAGTTAAGCAAATATCCAGCAGATTTGCCGCGTATTAATGTAACTTTTAGTAGACAAAGTTTTGTTAATCAAATTTTGAGGGCAAAAAATTGTTATTTTCTTAGAATGCATTGACACTAACATAGAATGCTTTCATTTGTGAAATATTTAATATCTTTTTGTACAATCGAACGAGGAAAACATCTAATTTGGTACTTATCCTGTAAGCTTGTGAATTTTACGCATGTAATTGTGTACGATTAACACGCTTCAAACCTGAACAAATCGAGCTTACAAAAATCAATTAATAACCCTAATTTAACCTATGTAAATACTTTCCAATCCGAACTTTCTTTCCAAACTGACTGGCTCCATTAGGGAAGCCTGTGGCTGACTCTACGTTCCGTGCTTATACGGTTAAGCAAATTTTTTATCCTACTACCTAATTCAAATAATAATCTATGAGAAATTCTACTGGATGGACACTTCGTGCAGCATCACGATCTGTGTTTTCTCTTTTACTGATCCTCGTTGCAGTGATGGGAGCTGTTGCCCAGAATGCCATTAAAGGAAAAGTCAGTGATGAGCAAGGGCTGCCCCTGCCCGGCGTAAGTGTCGTTGTAAAAGGAACCACAACCGGTTCTGTTACAGATAATGAGGGTAATTACAATGTAGCAGCCGACAGGAACTCGACGCTGGTATTTTCATTTATCGGTTATCTAACCCAGGAAATCGAAATTGGCAGCAAAAACAGCGTTGACATCAAGCTGGTTACCGATACAAAAGCACTTGAAGAAGTGGTTGTAGTAGGTTACGGAACTGCCAAAAAAGCAACATTAACAGGTTCTGTAACAGCCGTTAAGGGAACTGAGCTTCAAAAAGCGCCTGCCGCTAACCTTTCCAATACATTGGGTGGACGTTTGCCAGGTATTTCTGCTGTACAAGGCAGTGGTGAACCTGGTTATGATGGCTCGGCCATTCGTATCCGCGGAACCAACTCACTGGGTAACAGCAATGCGCTGATCGTTGTGGATGGTGTTCCTAACCGGAGCGGTGGTTTGGACCGTATCAACCCGGCTGACATTGAAAGTATTTCTGTTTTGAAAGATGCTGCCGCTGCCATTTACGGTTCACGTGCTGGTAACGGGGTTATCCTAATCACAACAAAACGTGGAAAAACAGGTAAGCCGCAATTATCTTACGATATGAACTTCGGGATGTCGCAGCCGACACGTACACCTGAAATGTCAAATGCAACAGAATATGCAACGATCAGAAATGAGTTGCAGATCTATGATAACCTTCCGGTTGGAGAATGGCAGGGTGCATTAACCGGCTTTAACACAACGGGTTCTTACAAAAGAGTTGACAACGGAAACGTAATCAACGCGGTTTTCAACCCAGACGACATGAAGAAATTCGCTGACGGTTCTGATCCGCTTTTGCACCCGAACACGGACTGGTATGGTTCGGTTTTGAGAAGATGGGCGCCTCAGCAACGTCATAATGTGCAGCTGACCGGTGGTAGCGAGAACATTAAATATCTTGCTTCGTTAGGCCACATTAACCAGGACGGTTATTACGTAAATTCTGCAACTGGTTACAAACAATATGATATGCGTATCAATTTGGATACAAAGATCAACAAATATGTAACTGCAAACCTTGGTCTGACACTTCGCGAAGAATTCCGTCACTTCCCAAGCGGTGGCAACGGCGCGGGTGCGATCTTCCGTATGTTAATGCGTGGTAAGCCAACAGAAATGGCGATCTGGCCAGACGGACGTCCTGGACCGGACATTGAAAATGGTCAGAACCCGGCCGTTATCACAACTAACACAACCGGTTACAACAACGACAAGCGTGATTACGTACAAACAAATGGTGGTCTTGAAATTCAGGTGCCAGGTGTGCCAGGTTTGAAAATCAATGCAATGGCAGCTTTGGATAAGCAATTGCGTCGTCAGAAAAACTTCGAAACGCCTTGGACTTTGTATTTCTGGGACAAAAAATCTTATGAAGCAGACGGAACAACGCCTGTATTGACAGGAACGGTTCGCTCTACATTTAAAGATCCTCGTGTGAGAGAAAGCGCTTCGCAAGAACTTTCAATCCAGCTTACAGGTCAGGTTTCGTACGAAAAATCTATTGGTGGCCACAACTTCAATGTAATGGCGGGTATCCAGCGTGAAAAAGTCGAAGCGGACGGATTCTTTGCATTCCGAAGATATTTCATCTCACCGGTTGTTGACCAGCTGTTTGCGGGTGGAACTGCTGAGCAGGACATTAACAACTTTGATCTTTACAAAAGAGCTCGTTTGAGCTATTTCGGACGTGCTGGATACAACTTTAAAGAAAAGTATCTGGCTGAGTTCCTATGGCGCGTAGACGGATCTTATGTATTTCCAAAAGAGGGCCGTTTTGGTTTCTTCCCGGGTGTTTCTGCGGGTTGGAGAGTTTCAGAGGAAGATTTCTGGAAAAACAACATTCGCTTCCTAAACAATGTAAAAGTGCGTGGGTCGTAGGGGTCAAATGGGTGCTGAGCCTTACATCCTGGGAACAGAAACGCTTGCGGAATACCAATATTTATCAACAATGGGCTTTGGCAGCTACATTATCAATGACCAGGTTGCCAAAACATTGCTTGAATCCCGCGTTGCCAACAAAGCGTTTACGTGGGAGGTTGCAAACAACAGCAACTTCGGTATCGAAGGAACATTGTTTAACGACAAAGTGGCATTCGAATTTGACTATTTCGTAAACAACCGTTCAAACATTCTGATCCCAAAAACAGGCACAACGCCATCATCTGCTGGTATCGACGGAAAGCTTCCGCCTCAAAACCTGGGTAAGCTGCAAAACAAAGGATGGGAATTCAAAGTGAGCTACGATGGCAATGCTGGTGATTTCAACTATTCGGTAAGCGTGAATGGTGGTTATGCCAAAAACAAGATCAAATATTGGGATGAAGTGCCAGGCGCACCAAGTTATCAGCAATCGACTGGTATGCCTTACCAATCATTCCTTGTTTACACATTTGACGGGGCATTCAAAGACCAGAGTGAAATTGATGCGAACAAAATCGACTACTCGCCGATTACAGGTAACCTGAGACCTGGCGATATGAAGTTCAAGGATATCAATGGTGATGGTAAAATCAGTGCTGATGACCGTATTCGTACAGAAAAAGTACAGCGTCCTTGGTTTACCGGTGGTGCTTCTGTGAACTTGGGTTACAAGGCGTTTGACTTGTCAGTCTTGATGCAGGGAACATTAGGCGGTCTGCAAATCGTAGGTTTGACAGAATCAGGTGACATTGGTAACTATCTGAAATATGACTACGACCACCGTTGGACCATCGATAACCCAACAAGCGAGTACCCACGTTTGACTAACCGTAACAACAGATATTACACCAACACGGGTCAGGCTGGTATCAATGATTACTTCTTGAAAAGCAACAATTATCTGCGTGTTAAAAACATCGAATTGGGCTACAACCTGCCTACGGAGATCGGTTCCAAGATCGGTTTGAGCAGCCTTCGTATTTATGTGAATGGTCTGAACTTGCTGACATTCGACAAGATCAAGGTTTGGGATCCAGAATCCACTAACCAGAGCGGACAGTATTATCCACAGGCAAGAGTTGTGAGCGCAGGTTTACGTTTAGCATTTTAATGAGAACTAACATGAAATTCAAATACAAAAGTATAATCTTAATTGCGTTGCTGAGCGCTGCCGGATTATCATCCTGCGACACTGAATTCCTGGATGTGACACCGCCAACAGAGATTCCGACAGAAGAAGTCTGGAAAGACGGAGCGCTGGCAGAAGGTTTTGTAACGGGTATTTATGCAGGACTTCAGCAAGGCGGTTTTAGCGAACAAATGCTCGCTTCTCTGACTGATGAAGCCGTTTTTACCCACACCGGGCGTAACATTAACACGGTCAATGAAGGAAGTTTGAGCCCTTCCAACCTGGGCTGGGTGGATGACACTTATGGCTGGGGACCTATGTATTCGCGTATTCGGGCTACAAACCTGGCGATTGCCAATCTTCAGACTGCGACTTTCACGGATGAAACGCTTAAAGCGAGACTGAAAGGAGAGGCGTATTTTCTGAGAGCGTATTATTACCAGCAATTGGCGCGCTACTACGGTGCGGTGCCTTTGATCAAAAAGGTTTATGCATTGAACGAAGATTACAGCGTTCCGCGTAACACCTGGGAAGAATGCATTCAGTCTATTGTAAGTGACTGCGACAGTGCTGCATTGCTGATGGACGGCAAAACGCTTGTAAAAGGTCGCGCGTCGAAAATCGCTGCTCAGGCTTTGAAGGCGCGGGTTTTGCTTTATGCTGCAAGTGATTTGCACGACATTCCAACAGCAAAAGCGAAGTCAAGTGTAATTGCAGCTTATCCGAATCCTGAATTTTTGGGATATCTTTCAGGCGACCGCAAAGCGCGCTGGACTGCTGCGCAAGCTGCTGCCAAAGCTGTTGTGGATGCAGGGGCTGCGAGCGGTTACAAGCTGAACTTGTCAGCTCCAGTATCGGCTGCCGAAGGAAAGCTAAACTACATTTCCATCGCAATGGCCGGTGCAAGTGCGGACAAAACACTCGACCCATCTGCTGCTAGTGAAATCCTTTTCGGACGTTATTTTACGCCGAGTTTGGGTGAAGGTGCGCGTCAGACTGGTTTGAACAATGGTCCTAATGGTTACCACAACTGGGCTGGCAACACGCCGATCGGAACGCTGGTTGATGATTACGAACTAATGGACGGAACATCTTTCAGCTGGACAAATCCAACGCACAAAGCTGCTCCTTACAAAAACCGTGATCCTCGTTTCTATGCGACCGTAATGTTTGACGGCGCTGACTGGAAGCCACGTCCTTCGGATGCGAAAGATCCTGCAAACCAGATCCAAACAGGCGCTTATGACCTGCTGGACGACAAAAATGCATTGATCAACCGCAAAGGACTGGACACAAGAAGCTCTTCAATCGAAGACTGGAACGGAAGCCGGACTGGTTATTACATGCGCAAGTTTATCGATCCAAACCCAGCATTGTATGATAACACCGACCGTCAGAACATTCCATGGCCGTTTTTGAGAATAACTGAAAGCGTTTTCAACTACATTGAAGCGAGCATTGAATTAGGTCAGGAAGCAGAAGCACTTGGCTGGCTTAACAAGATCCGTTTCCGTGCAGGGATGCCCGCATTGAAAGTTACAGGTGCTGCTTTGAAAGAAGCATATCGCCACGAAAGAAGAATTGAAATGGCATATGAAGAGCAGCGTTACCACGACGCACGCCGCTGGATGATCGCGAAAGAGACATTAGGACGTCCTTTGGCATACATTAATGTGTTGGGTAAATTCAAAGCAGGCAAGTCAATGAAAGAGCCATATCATTACGATACGACTGTTTATGACTACACCTACACGCCGGTTGAAGAGAAATCTCATGAAAACCGCACTTGGGTTGACAAAATGTATTTCCGTCCGTTCAGCCGCGATGAGATCAACAGAAATGCCAAACTGGTGCAGAATCCAGGTTATGATAAATAGTTAGTCCTCGCTTTATTAGTAAATTTGTGGAACTATGTCTTCGTTATGAAGGCATAGTTTCTTTTTTACATTCAGTTCAACCTTCGTGGTCTTTTTATGAAGCCAATAAAATCCTGGTATCCAGGTGTTATCGTGCTGATTTTCATTTTGTCCTTGCTTAATTGTGATAAATCCGGCGATTCCGGACAAGCGAAAGAGGGCAATGATCAGCCGCCATTATTCACGCTATTGCCAGCGGAAAAAACCAAAATTGATTTTGCTAATACACTCACGGAAGGCCTCAATACGAATGTGTTGATGTACGAATATTTTTACAATGGCGGTGGCGTCGCAGCCGGCGACCTCAACGGCGATGGGCTTGACGATATTTATTTTACCGGAAATATGGTGCCCAACAAACTGTATCTGAACAAAGGGGAAATGCAGTTTGAAGACATTACCATAACCGCAGGCGTTATGGGGCGTGAAAGACCTTGGAAAACAGGCGTGACCATGGCCGACGTAAATGGCGATGGCAAGCTGGATATTTACGTTTGCTATTCCGGCAATGTGTCTCCCGAAAGCCTGAAAGACCAGCTTTTTGTAAATAAAGGCAATGATGCAAACGGCATTCCGCAGTTTGAAGAATCCGCTGAGAAATATGGCTTGGGAGCGCCCAGCAACAGCACACAGGCCGCTTTTTTTGATTTTGATAAAGACGGTGATCTGGATATGTTTTTACTAAATCACAATCCAAAATCTCTTCCTATACTCGACGAAGCCAGCACAGCTGATTTGCTTAAAAAAGATGATCCTATTGCAGGATTGAGGTTTTTTAGAAACGATCCGAAGCCAGACGGGACACCGTTTTTTTCTGACATTACTAAAAAGGCAGGCATTCACAGCTCGCCGCTAACTTATGGATTGGGCATCGGCATTGCAGATGTAAATCAGGACGGCTGGCAGGATATGTATGTTTCTAACGATTATTCCGTTCCTGATTTTTTATATATCAATAACAAAAACGGCACTTTTACCGATGCGCTCGATGCCTCCATCGGTCACACTTCCCATTCTTCAATGGGCAATGACATTGCAGATTTTAACAACGACGCACTTCCGGATATTTTCACACTCGATATGCTTCCGGAAGACAATCGCCGCCAGAAATTGCTGCATGGACTGGACAATTACGAGTTGTTTGATTTCAATGTAAAAGTGGGTTTTCATCACCAGTATATGCGCAATATGCTGCAACTGAACCAGGGACTGGGAGGCAAAAGCAAGGTGCCCGTTTTCTCGGAAGTAGGGCAGTTGTCGGGCGTTTCCAACACGGATTGGAGCTGGGCGTCGCTGTTCGCAGACTATGACAATGATGGCTGGAAGGACTTATTTATCACTAATGGAAACCTGCGCGATTTCACCAATATGGATTTTGTCAAATTCATGGGCGATCGTCTGAAACGCATTGAAGGGCAGGTTAGGCGCGAAGATGTGCTGGAAATGGTGTATCAAATGCCTTCCTCCAACATGAAAAATTATCTTTTTCAAAACAGAAAAGACCTGACTTTCATCAATGTTGCAGACCGTTGGGGATTAGGCGAAATTTCCAACAGCGGCGGCGCAGCTTATTCAGATCTGGACAATGACGGAGACCTCGATCTGATTGTGAACAACATTAACAAGCCAGCATTTATTTACCAGAATGACGGTGATAAGTTGTTGAAAAATAATTATTTAAAAGTAAAGTTGGACGGAGACGGACAGAATAAGTTTGGGATTGGCGCCAAAGTCATCATTTATAACAAAGGGCAAAAGCAATATCTTGAACAAATGCCGACGCGCGGTTATCAGTCGAGTGTATCACCCATTTTGCATTTCGGTTTGGGTAAGCAAAGTGTTGATTCACTGCTGGTTGTGTGGCTGAATGGCAAACAGGAGAAAGTTATAGCGCCCAAGATAAATGCGTTATTAACATTATCCGAGAAAAACGCGAAGACGGAAAAGTCTAAACCCAATTTAACAGCGCCGGTTTACACAGCGGTGCAATCGCCGATAGCTTATAAAAGCACTGCCAATAACACCAACGATTTCAAACGCCAGCCTTTGCTGATCAATCCTATTTCGTTTTCGGGACCATGTCTGGTCAAAGGCGATGTGAATGGCGACGGCTTGGAAGATGTGTTTGCAGGCGGCGGCTCCGGAGAATCGGGTAAGCTCTATTTACAACAGAAAAATGGAAGTTTTTCCAGCAAACCGGTTGCTGCTTTTGACGCAGATAAACAAAGTGACGATACGGATGCAGCCTTTTTCGACGCCAATGGTGACGGTTTTCAGGACCTGTTTGTGTGCAGTGGCGGTTATGCCGCATTCATGCCCGAAGATCCGCTTTTGCAAAGCCGTTTGTATTTGAATGATGGCAAAGGAAATTTTACCAAAAGCGCGGGAAGTTTGCCTAAAATGATCACCAGCACAAGTTGCGTGCGCGTGGCAGACATTAACGGAGATGCGAAACCGGATCTTTTTGTAGGCGGCCGCGTAATCCCTGGACGATATCCTGAAACGCCTAGAAGCTACATTCTGATCAATGACGGAAGCGGAAAGTTTTCGGATCAGACCAGCCAGTTTTCGCAGGAACTCGCCAGCATTGGCCTGGTTACCGACGCCGTTTGGACGGATTTGAACAATGATAAAAGACCAGATCTTGTCGTAGTAGGCGAGTGGATGCCGGTTACCGCTTTCATCAATGCGAATGGCAAGCTTGAAAACAAAACGTCGACTTATTTTGCCAAGAATTACACTGGCTGGTGGAATAAAATCCTGCTCAGCGATATGAATGGGGATGGGAAGGACGATCTTGTCATTGGAAATCTGGGTTTAAACAGTCAGTGTAAAGCCTCTGATGCTGAGCCGGTTGAGATGATTTATAAAGATTTCGACGACAACGGTTCCATCGACCCGATCATGAGCTTTTACATTCAGGGCAAAAGTTATCCTTATGTCACACGCGACGAAATGCTGGATCAAATGAGCATCATGCGGACGCGCTTCCAGGATTACAAAAGCTATGCGGACGCAACTACGAAAGAGATTTTTACAGCCGACGAACTCAATGGAGCCAAGGAATTAAAGGCTAATTATCTGAAAACGGCTTACTTCGAGAGAGCCGCAGATGGAAAATTCGTTGAGAAAAGTCTTCCTTTCCAGGCACAAGTGGCGCCGGTTTACACCATTACGGCGGTCGATTATGATCAGGATGGAAATAAGGATTTGCTGCTTTGCGGTAATGTCAGCCGGGCAAGACTGCGATTTGGTAAATATGACGCTAATTATGGCGTTTTATTGAAAGGAAATGGCAAGGGGCAGTTTGCTTACATTAGCCAGGACAAGTCCGGTTTTAACTTAAAAGGTGATGTGCGGAGTGTGCTGCCGGTTGGTGAGAAGCTGCTGTTTGGAATTAATCAACAAGAAATTAAAGCGTATCAAATTGGTAAAGTTAAATAGCATTTTTTTGGTCGTTTTATGCTTTCTGGCAGGCTGCAAAAAGGAAAAACCTGCGAGAATTGATCCTGATGCGATTAGTCATATAACGGCCAGCATGACCGACATTATGGTGCACGATGTGACGAATCCGCCATTGAGTGCACGGTTTTTCGCTTACGCATGTCTGGCCGGATATGAAGTGGTTTCCCAAAATGATACAGCTTACAAAAGCATGCACGGCGTGCTGAACGATTATCCAAAAATGGAAAAGCCGGCAGTTGAGGAGCACGCAGCCGAGCTTAGCGCCATATTGGCAATGATTGAAACTGCCAAGAAAATGCAGCCATCCGGCGCATTATTGGAAGCCTATCAAAAGAAATTACTTGATTCGTGCAGGAAAGAAGGGGTCAGCGATGCGATCATTGCCGGTTCTCAGGAATATGCCGTGGGGATCAGCAAGCAGATTTTGAAATATGCCAAAGCTGACAAATACAATCAGATCAGCAATTATCCAAGATACGAGCCGCAGCGCGCGACAGGAAGCTGGTATCCGACGCCACCGGGCTATTTTCCACCCGTGGAGCCTTATTTCAAAACCATTCGTTCGTTCACGCTGGATTCCGTTTCACAATTCCGGCCTGCGCCTCCGGTTCCTTTTTCGGAGGACAAAAACTCTGCTTTTTTCAAATTAATGAAGCAGAATTATGATGATAAAAAGGAAGCGCAGCACCGGGTTATGGCAGCATTCTGGGATTGCAATCCGTTTGCACTGGAAAATCGGGGACACTTACTCGTCGGAATGAAGAAAATATCGCCGGGAGCACATTGGATGGGCATTACTGCCATTGCATGCAAACAAGCCAAAGCCGATTTTTCAAAAACATTGCTCGTCAACACCGCCGTTGCCATTGGATTAATGGACGGATTTATGGCGTGCTGGGACGAAAAATACAGAAGCAACCGAATCCGTCCCGAAACCGCCATCCGCAAATACATTGATCCCACCTGGACACCATTCCTGCAAACCCCGCCTTTCCCCGAATATCTGAGCGGACATTCGGTAATATCGTCATCGTCGGCAGTGATCCTGACCCATTTTTTCGGAGATAAATTTGCTTATACAGATACTGTCGAAGAACGTTTCGGCCTGAAAGCGCGAAAATTCCCATCCTTCATCGCCGCCGCAGAAGAATCCGGCATGTCCCGTTTCTACGGAGGAATCCACTTCATGGACGCCATCGAAAACGGTCAGAAACAAGGTCTGGAAGTGGGGGATTGGGTGGTTAGGAAGCTTGGGGAGTGAAGCGATCATCGCAACCTAGTAAATCCAAAGTTCAACTTTGGATTTACTAGGTTAATGACTAAAAAGTAACTTCCAGCTCATCCAAAAGCCGCTTGGTGTAAACATAGCCGACTTCAAACAGCTGCCCCAGCTTTCGGAAGTCGAAGATGTTGAATTTGCTTAGTTCTGGCGGTTCGATTAACAGGTTGCATTTTTTGAAACGTTCCTTGGTTTTACTGTGCATGGCCAGGATCAGGCTTCGGTAAATGATTTCGGTTGTTTTTTTGAGCGGTTTGTCTAATGTAAAAGGGTTGCAATGGATGCCGATCAGATAATCGGCTTCATTCATGATCGGCTCCACGGGCAGGTTATTCAGCACGCCGCCATCCACAAGCTCATGTCCCTGAAAAAGGATGGGACTGAACAAGCCGGGAATACAGCAGGAAGCCAGCACGGGAATCGCCAGTTGACCGCTGCGAAAATGCAGTTCTTCACCCGAAACAATGTCCGTGGCTGTAACGACCAGCGAGGTTTTCAATGATTCAAATGTATTTTCAGGAATATATTTACAAAGCACCGCTTCAAGGCGGTTCATTTGCAAAAGGCCATTTACACCAAATCCAAGCCTGATATAAGGGTAAAAGCTTGTCTGAATGATCAGTTCAATAATCTCATCTGGCGAGTGGCCATGTGCCAACATTGCCCCAATAAACGCCCCGGAACTTGTTCCGCTGATGATGTCGGGCTGCATTCCAGCTTCCATTAATGCTTTCACCGCGCCAATGTGCGCAATGCCTCTTGCTCCGCCACCGGATAACACCAATCCAACTTTCATATTACGAGATAAATTCGCTTAAAGCGCCGCGTTGCCGCAATGCTATGCCCCGATCCGTTTGCTCTACAACAGCTGCTTCGAAAACAGGATCGTGTTCAAATAATAAAATGCAATTTTCCGCCGCGGCCATTTGCAAAACCTGCTGTTTTTCCTCCAATGTCGTCAACGGACGCATATCATAGCTCATGATCCAGGGTAACGGAATGTGATAGGACGAAGGCAGTAAATCAGCCGCGTAAATGATCTTCTGACCCTGATATGCAATCACAGGAAGCATCATTTGTTCCGTATGCCCGTCCACATGAATGAAATCGATGGCAGGAAATGGGGATTGCCCTTTTTGAAGAAATTGCAGCTGCCCGGATTCTTTCAGCGGAAGAATGTTATCCTTCAAAAACGAAGCTTTCTCTCTCGGATTCGGATTAACAGCCCATTCCCAATGTGCCTCATTAGACCAATAAATCGCATTCGGAAAAGTGGGCAATATGCGAGTTCGATCCGCATTATATCGTGCAGCGCCTCCGACGTGGTCAAAATGCAGGTGGGTTAGGATGACGTCTGTAATGTCCGTTACGTCATAACCGCAGTTGCGAATCGAAGAAATCAAAGTTGCATCGCCGTGCAGATCGTAATGACCAAAAAACTTCTGATCCTGTTTATCACCCAGTCCTGTATCAATCAAAATGAGCTTGCCACCATCTTCAATCAGCAGGCAACGCATGGCCCAGCTGCAAAGATTTTTCTCATCTGCCGGGTTATGCTTGTTCCATAATGTCTTCGGCACAACGCCAAACATGGCGCCGCCATCCAATTTGAAATAGCCGGTGTCAATGATATTGATTTTCATTCGGGAAAGTTACCGAAATCGGTCAGAGATCAAAAAGTGATAATAATGTTATCGGAAAGGATTTATATCACAAAGGGGTTTTGAGTCTCCATTATGATTGCATTTATTATGAATATTAATATAACGTTTTGTTAAAAATTAATATGGCAATATAAAATTTGTATTGAAGCATAATCCTCGTTATTTTTCGAATGTAACATTCCTTAGCCCGTCTCCAATGAACCGCAGAAATTTTTTTGAAAAAGCATTACCCGCAACCTTTGCATTGGGTGCAGTTGCATCGTCTTGCGCCCCGAAAACGCAGTTACAATATCCTGACAAGCATTTCCACATTGGCCGAGGTTATCATCAGATTCCCAAGCTGAGACTTTCGATGGACCGGATCGTCAAAGAAACGGTGGGTCTGCGTCCGTTCCGGGCTTCCGGTCCGCGACTGGATGTGGAGCAGGTTGGTAACAAAACCATTGTACATAATTATGGGCATGGCGGCAGCGGATGGTCGCTTTCGTGGGGAACGGGCAACATTGCGCGAAAAAATGTGCTGGCCACAAATGAAAAAAAAAGTGGCCGTGCTCGGATGCGGAACGGTCGGCATTGCAACCGCGCGATTGTTGCAGGAAAGTGGCTGCGAAGTGACGATTTACACAAAAGATGTCCCGCCCAATATCACCAGTAACCTCGCAACCGGAACGTGGTCACCCGCTTCTCGCGTATGCGATGTAAAGGTTGCTAAGCCGGAGTTTAAGGCCATTTGGGAAGAAGCAACGCGCTTTTCTTTCCGACGCTTCCAATTCTTTTTAGGATTAGACGACATTGCCTGCTGGGCTGAGGAATATGGCGTTTTTAAAGAAATGCCCGTTTATACGCCAGGAGCAGGCGGCGAGGATTTTGAAATTCATGGCCTGATCCCTGAACGCGTAAAGCTGGAAGCAAAAGAACATCCGTTCAAAGCCGCACACGTTACCCGCCGCACAAACCTTATGTTCAACATTCCAAGTTACTTACGGCACCAGTTGCAGGATTTTACCATGTTTGGCGGCAAAGTAAAAATCCAGGAAATCAAGACATTGGAAGACATTGACGCATTGTCAGAAAAAGTGATCGTGAACTGCATGGGACTTGGGGCAAAACCTGTTTTTAATGATCAGGAGCTTACGCCGGTTTCGGGCCAGTTGTCTTGTCTGATCCCGCAAAGCGATGTGAATTATAAGTTATATACTCAAAGGTGCGAACTTCATTTCGAGGAAAGACGGCATTTTTATTGGCAGCAATGGGATTGTCGGGAATTGGGACACGACGCCAAGTAAGGAGCAGACGGAAAAGACAGTGGGGATATTGATGAAGCTGATGGAGGAGATGAAGGGATAAAAAAAGCACCAAGCCAGAGCTTGGTGCTAGCGATATATTAAAATGAGCTTCCGAGGCCGATGATGATTCCGGCTTGCAGCGTAAAGAACTTGCTGGAATTGTTGAAATCAATGTTGCCTGCGTTGCTGACGCGGATCGAGTTTTCGTTTCCAAAAACAATGTTATAAGCGCCTTCTGCGAATATGCCAAAGGTTTTTCCCAATGGAATCTGAAAACCGACTTTCGGTGCGATACCAAAATTGGAGGCTGTCGCTTCTAAATTTCCGCTTTTCAATTTCAGAAAATAGACGCCAGCTTCTGTTCCAATGTAAGGACGCACGCCCTTTTCTGTGAAATAATATTCAAGCAAACCTGAAACCGGAATGATAGAACTGGAAGTTTCAATGTTGGCTGTGCTGGGCGTGATTTCAAGGTCTTCTGTGAAAATTTTACCGGTTGCACCCACTGCAAAATGTGGCCCTAGGAAAAAGCGCAACTGAGCGCCGCCGCCCCATAATCCATTGGAAATATCACCCTGGTCTGAGAAGCCGTAAGATCCGTGAAGGGCGATGGATGGCTGAGCTGACGCCTGACCGTAAAGGATGCTGCCAAGCAACATCAGAACGAACGTAAGAAAAACGTTTTTCATAATTGATTGTAGTTGATGATAGATAAAAATTGCTTTCCATCAACCATTCAATTATTGTGCCTGAGCATTGGGGAGCACATTTCCGTTGTCAAGCTTTAGGTTCTTCCTGCAAATGATATCGCCTGCGGATTTCATTTACCAAAAACTTTTTTTGCGCCGTAAAACTATCCGGATGCATCGTTGAAAACAGGTTTTCCCACTCGCTGAAACGCACATGATCCTTGGTTCTGAATGCTTCCGGATCTATTTTTTTCAGCTTTAAATACGCTTCAAATTCCATTGTCTTTATTTTTGCGCAATATATGCGCATACTTTTGCATATTCTTTTAAAAACGTTGAATCCAATATGAAAATTGACTTACGCAGCGATACAGTCACAAAACCTACCCGGGAAATGCAGGAAGCCATGTGGGCGGCCGAAGTAGGGGACGATGTATTGGGCGACGATCCGACGGTAAATGCGTTGCAGGAAAAAGCTGCACGGCTTTTTGGCATGGAAGACGCGCTTTTCTGTCCGTCGGGAACAATGACCAATCAGCTCGCCATTCGCGTACATACGCAGCCCGGAAGCGATGTGATCTGCGATAAATATTCGCACATTTATCTTTACGAAGGCGGCGGCATTATGCTCAATGCATTGTCGTCCGTCAAGCTGCTTGATGGCGACCGCGGAAGGCTGACAGCCGCTCAGGTTGCGGGAGCAATCAGTCCCGAGCACGACATTCACTCAACCGTAACGCGGCTGGTTTCATTGGAAAACACTATGAACAAAGGTGGCGGCTGCTATTATGATTTCAAGGAAATTGAAGCCATTAAGGAAGTTGGTAAAGCGCACAACATTCCGCTTCACCTCGACGGAGCGAGGCTTTTCAATGCATTAGTCGAAACGGGCGAGAGTGCGCTGCAATATGGACAAGCATTTGACAGCATTAGCATTTGTCTTTCCAAAGGTTTGGGATGCCCGGTCGGCTCGCTGCTGCTGGGAACGCGTGCGGTGATTAATAAAGCAAGAAGATTCCGCAAAGTAATGGGCGGAGGCTGGCGGCAAGCTGGTTTCCTCGCAGCAGCCGGAATTTACGCGTTGGATAACCACGTCGAACGTTTAAAAGAAGACCACGCACGGGCAAAGATCATTGGCGAAATGTTCAGTCAGTTGCCCGAAGTCGAGGATATTTTTCCAGTCGATACGAACATTGTGATCATCCGCCTGTCCAGCGATATTTCAGAGGCTGATTATGTTCAAAAGCTAGCGCAGAAAGGCATTATGGCAGTTGCTTTTGGTAAAAACCTCGTGCGTTTCGTCACCCACCTTGATCTCACTGACGATCATTTGCAAGAAATGGAAAAGCGGATTGCTTGATACATTCCGGGGCTAAACCTCCGGAAATGAGCTCTTCATATTCGTATTCTGAATTCGGGCCCTGGTAAATGACCTTCATGCCCACCAGGTCAGCGACATATGTGTGAATTCCCGCAGCGCCAAGCTCTTTCAGGAATGTAGGATAATCAATGGCAACATCCTGGAAGCGCTTAATGGCTGCTTTTACAGATTCCAGTTCAAATGTTTCTGCACATTCAAACTCGGGAATGTCACCGGGAATGACCAGTTTTTCACCAATAACGGATGTATAAGTACGTTTGTGGTTTTTGACTTTGACCTCATAACTTTCCACCCCGATCGCTTTCAGGTTTTTTATAAAAAAAGGATATGCCTGCCCGGCTGACCGCTGCTCGGCAGATCTGATTATCTAGTCGGTTAGTTCGATCATTTCCATATTCCAATGCTTTTGTAAGTCCAATTGTTTCAGCCTAAAATAGCCATGCCAGCCTGATTTAAGCAATTTTGATATTTATTAACTAATTCGCAAGCTGTTGATTGCGACCACCCATTCATCCCGTTTACACACCGGACAACTTGCTGCTCCCTGCTCCAACTCTTCAACATTGCCACAAAATGTGCAAGCATGATGCCCATTTTGCGCGATCCGTTTTGCTTTTTTGTGATAAAGATCAGGCGTAAGCGGAAGCCCGAACCTTACGTCTTCATCTTTGAAAAAATAAACGCTTACTTCGCCCGATGGTTCGAGATAGGCTGTCCGGACCTGGCCTAAATGTTCAACGCTTTTAACGCGGAGCTCTGAGAAAAACTCATCCTGCGCGAGCGTTTCCTTTTTGAATGCATTGATTGAAAACCGGCCTTCCTGAATCAGACAAACCGTTTTTCCTTCAACCAATCGTTCAAACCATTCACTTTTGCCGGTTAACCACGTTACAAAGCGATAAAGCATAATGATGGTTGTGAAAACCACCAGCGCCGGTATAATGCCCACGTCTTCATAAAACATCGGGTCACCTGCTGCTGAGCCCAATGCAATAATGATAACCGTTTCAAAAACAGATAGTTGCCTTACGCCGCGTTTGCCCGTTACACGCAATGCGATCAGCAAAAACGTAAACATGATCGTCGAGCGCACCACGACTTCTATCAAGAAAGAGGAAGGCAATTCGTTCATTAAGAATCTTTCCCACTCAAAAATTTCCTTCATGCAATGTTGGTTTAAAATTTCGCTCAGTAATGCAGTTCAAACGCAACGTCTTTGATGCCCCTTTCGCCTTTAATGTCTTTGATAGGCGCTTCAATATTGTAAATATTAAGCAGTTTCCTCGCCCGATCGAATTGAAACGCATAAGTTGTTCCGCTATTTGTCGCCGAACTGAATGTAATATTATTGGAAATCGGATGGACTTCGCCTACGCAATCGCCACTGAAACACAATTCATAATTTGTGAAATCAGGGAAGTCCGGTCACCTTTCCGTTTGCATCAAAAACAACGTTCTTTTCAGTTGCCTTTCCTTTTTCGAAAAGCGAGTAAGAGCCAGCGATCATTTCCTCATTCAGCTGCGTCGGGAAGTTCCAATGTCCGCTCACAACTGCATTTTTAACAAACATTGAGTTCTCACTTGACTGCTTCCAGGCGCTGTCTTCCAGGATCAGCTGCTTGCTGTCGTCGATGGAAAACAACATATCCTTTTCCTGCAATGCCTTTTTGATCGCAAACTTTTTTCCTGATTTGGCATAAGCCAATGTTGCCTCTTCAAATCCGTAAAACACTTTTACACTATCCGCACTAATGAAGTCAAGCTCATAAGCATAGGTGTTAATTGTGCCTGGAATCGAATCTTTTGCGGTTTCCAGAAAAGTGCGGTTCACGTAATGTCCGCTTACTGCATTGTCGTCGTTATCCGTTTTCCCGCTGTCGCAGGCAAGCATCACAATACTGCATATTAAAAGGGCAATTGATTGATAAAGAGGGGTAAATTTCATGATAGGTTGTATAGTTATGAAAAAGATGTTACTCGACCATTTGGTTGGTAAAGTAACATCTTAATCTTAACTAATGTTGATATACGCTTAAATTCGCGCTTAATGAGCCATGTCGTCGTCTTCCGGATGATGCACGATCAGCGAGCTTCTTGTGTCCAGCTTTTTGATCATTTCATTGGACATTGCATCGGCGTAAACGCCATAACTGCTTACTAATGTGCCTTTTAACCCATCCTTTGATTCAATAGCATATAAAATCGACATATCGGAAGGGTTTGTCATGCCTTCGAAGCGGTAAACTTTGATAATGTCGAAGTCTTCTGGCGAAAGCGTCAGGCAAATGCCGTCGTCTTTATGCACTTCCAATGCGTGCGCGGTCATGTTGAAATCGTATGTATAACCTTCCGCCTGTAAATCTTCGAGTGTCTCAATGAGCGTATCGGGTTCGCTCATGTTTTTATTGGATGGATGCGGTTTTTTCTCCTTATCCTTATCTGATCCTTGCAAATCCATATCTATTTGGTTTAAGGTTAGTGTTTTATTAAAATGTCAGTCGAGCTGACAATGAATATCTTAAATGTGTTGAAGCAATTTTGAACTTTGGCGTAATGAATTTCTGCGTCAAAAGCAGAAACGAATAGTGCCTTTTTAGTGCAAACCTGAAAAAAGTATGCCTTATAAGTAAGCTTGCGGTAAATTGTTCCTGCTGTGATTAATGCAGAGATTTCTTCTGCAATTGTTGAAAAACAATCGTGAACATTTTGAGGTGCTTTGACCTCAATTTGCTATAATATGTAGAATGAAGCGGGTTTTTTATTCAGGACGATAGTTTAATAAACCCGTGTTGTAGGCCGCGAAGCAACCCAGGCCGCCGCTGACATTGGTGTAAATCAATGTTGGTTCAATGAATGGATTGTCAGAATTACCGCGCATTTCCAGGGAGCGGTGATATTTAAAGTAATGCACGTCCGTGTTGTAAATTTCGAGCATTAACAAGGCAATTTTGGCCTTCGGATAAACGGTGAACTCGTTTCCATTCCCATAATTATACACAATCACATTAGGCAGGACCGTCCGGCCGATCGGTGAAGTAAATGCAGCGCCGTCCAGATTGCCGTCACTTTGATAATCATTGCGGCCAATGGTTTCGTCCCAGTTAAAGGCAAAGCGGTTTTTGACCCTTCTTTCCTTGAATGTTTCTGCACTATTTCCTTCTGCAACACTATATTCCAGGTCTACGTATGCTTTTACACGATAATAATTGGTGTCGGCAGCAATATCCGTCCAGGTCATTTGAACGGTCAGGGACGTGTCCTGTTCGAATAAGTTGCTTGAAAATGATGTGTCAATTTTGAATGATGATGCCCGGACCTGTTTGTCGGGAACGGTGCAAACGGCAGTTGCGACGCGCGTGCCGTCGGACACGAAAAGTGAGTAAGTTTTGGAAGCAACAATCGGGAAAATAGCGCTGTCAATGCTGTATAAAGCACTTGCCGTGTCGTAAGGAATTTCAACTTCCCTGGAACCATCGGAGATTTTAACAAGCGCATTACGCACAACGCCGCCCTTATTGGTCGTCTCGCTGAACAACGGAACAGACTCAGTCACAACAACATTAATGCGTGGAGATTGCGGAGAAATGAAAGATTGGATCACCAGCTTCGACTCCGTTCTTGGCAATTTATCAGCCGGAATGTCCGTAATCAGCGACTCGCATGCAGATGCAGCAATTGTGAGCAATAATAATATGATATGGGAAAATTTCATGGCGGTCAAAACTTGAAATTGTAGCTAAAATAAGGAAGCACGGGAAACAACGAATAGCGTTTCAATGTGCTTTTGCCTGAGCCGGTTGAGCCATTTTCGGTGTCATCAGAATCAATGTCGTAGAAAAATGGATTTCGGCGGTTGTAAACATTGTACACACCAAATCTCCGAAGTGCGCTCGTGGCGCTTTTTCTGCTTGTGAAACTGGATTGCGAAGTCCATGCGGTGGAAAGGCTCAGCCCTGAAACTGTTTTTCTGGCCATATTCGCTCACCGTAGGTCCATTCCAGCTTACGACTGGTTTGTTGTTTGGATTAAAGCGCGTGATGAAATTGTCGCTGACGCCCTGATAAGTGGCAACGGGTAAAGTAAGCGCATTGCCCGTTCCGTAAACCCATGTTGAAGAAAGGGTTATCCGCTTGTTCACCTCGAAAATGCCTACGACAGAAAGGTCGTGTCTGCGGTCATAGCGTGGGAAAAATGTTTTGCCAAAGTTCAATTCCGGGAATTTCCAGTAAGTCCAGGACAATGTGTAACCAATCCAGCCAGAAAATCTTCCCGTTTTTTTCTGGATCAAAAACTCGCCGCCGTATGACCAGCCCTTGCCCGCCGTAACATTGTCTTCCCAGCTGAGTTCGTTCGCATTTTCACCATTGATGCTCAGAAACGACGAGCCTTCTTTTGTAGTTGAGAATGTTGTCCCCATTCGTTTGTAATAACCTTCCAGGGTCAATGTCAGCGCAGGTCGTTCAAGATCTTTGGCCAAGCCCATAGCAACTTGTTTTGACTGCTGCGGAGCTACGCGGTCGGTTGTAGGAACCCACAAATCGGTTGGAAGCCCCAATCCGGTGTTGGAAAGCAAATGCACATATTGGTTCATTTGCGCATAGGACGCTTTCAACGAAAAGTCCTGCGCAAGCCTTAATGCAGCAGACAAACGCGGTTCGGGACGCACATATGTCTTGGTCGATGTTTGAAAAGCGCTAACCCGAAAGCCGCCGTTGATCTTCAAAGCTTCCACCGGCTGCCACGTGTCTTCAATGTAGGCGCCTGCTTCCAAAGTGTTGATCGGCCTCGCTGAGCGTTCGATGGGATTGTCGATAAAAGAACCTTCAATGGCCAATGCGGAAGGAATAAACTTGTGCTGCGTCACTTGCGCGCCGAATTTAATGGCATGCTTGGACGAAGGATATAAGTCGAAATCGGTCTTAATGCCGAAATCCCTGATCCGGGAATTATAGTCTAAGCTAAACTCGTCTTCCGTGGCGCCGTCCCCATTGATTTCTTTGGAATAACTGGAAACACCGAAGTTGAAATTGCTGAATATGAGTGAGGTGTTTACAAAAAGCTTCTGACTGATCACGTGGTTCCAACGCATTGTGGCTGTCGTATTTCCCCAATCGAGCCCTGCGCGCGTTTCAGAATCGGAGCTTTCTTCGTCAACGTGAAATTTATCCCGTCCAAAATATCCGCTGACATAAAGCTTGTCTTTTCGGCCGAGGTCGTAATTCATTTTGGCATTAAGATCATAAAAATAATAACCTGGCCTAACCTGGCTTTCGTCCCCTTTTTGGGATTGCTTAATGAATGGAGAGGCCAGCAAATCAATGTAGTTTCTGCGTCCGGAGATCAGGAATGATGATTTTCCTTTGAAATGGGCCCTTCCAATGTAAGTCGGGAAGATATTAGCCCGATCCCGCCTTCGCCATGCAGCTTATCTTTGCTTCCTTCTTTCATATTCATTTCCAAAACCGACGAGAGTCTCCCGCCATAGCGCGCCGGGAAGCCGCCTTTGGTTAACTCTACGCTTTTTAAGGCGTCACTGTTGAAAATGGAGAAAAATCCGAAAAGGTGATTGGCATTGTAAACGACCGCATCGTCGAGAATGATACGATTGATCCGGCCCGCCGCCGCGCACGTAAAGTCCGGTTTGTCCTTCGGTGCCTTTTTGCACGCCCGGCATGAGTTGCAGCACACGTAAAACGTCTTTTTCACCAAAAAAAGCAGGCACTTTTTTGAGCTGGGCAATAGGAATTTCGATCTGGCTCATCTGCACCGACCGGCTCACATAATCATCCTGCCGCCGAGCTGAAACAACGACTTCTTCAAGCTGGTTAATGGTCGCTAAAAAGATGCTCAGTTCAAGATTTTAGCAAGACTGATTCGTAAATCGGTTTTTTCGTAGCCAACAAATGAAAACGAAAGTGTGGCGCTGTCGGAAGCGGGAAGCGTAAGCGAATAAAACCCGTAAGTGTTTGTTACTGCGCCATAAGGCGTGCCTTCAATATAAACATTAACGCCCGGCAACTGCTCCTGGCTGCCTTTTTCCTTTACAAAGCCACTGATTGTAACCCGTTCCTGTGCAAAGATCGTTAGCGAAAAAAGCAAAAACGAGACGGTCAGAATCTAGCACATGGCAGCGGAATAACGGTTTTTTGTAACGACTCCTTCGATAATAGAGTATAGATCATAGTAAAGGGTAAAATACACAATGGACAAACCTTCCGCTTGCCGTATATACTCCTTTTTGCGCCGATTGGATCAAATGTTTGCTGCTATGATTTTGCGAGTCCTCTGTTTTCCAGTAAATATTTTTCGTTCGGATTTTTGCCGCGGAATGATTTATAAAGATCCTTTGGCTCGCCTGTTCCGCCTTTTTCAAGAATGTTTTTTCTGAATGATAACGCAGTTGCGGGATCATCTTTCCCGTTTCTTTAAAAGCAGCAAATGCATCGCTATCGAGCACTTCTGACCAGATGTAACTGTAATAACCGGCCGAGTAACCGCCGGCGAAAAAATGTGCTGAAAATAAGTGCTTCTGTAACGCGGAGCGATCTGTTTGATCAGCCCAAGATTTGTCGTCAGCTGCTCCTCAAATGTGTTGGGTTCAAACTGCGTGGGTTCCATATGATAAAAGAGGTCGAGCAGGGATGCCGACAAATATTCCACCGTTGCAAATCCTTGATTGAATTTGGACGCATTTTTCATTTTCTCAACTGCTTCGTCGGGAATCGTCTCGCCGGTTTGATAATGTTTGGCGTAAAAATTCAGGACTTCCGGTTCAAATGCCCAGTGTTCCATGATCTGTGACGGCAGTTCCACAAAGTCGCGCGGAACCGAAGTGCCGGACAGTGTTTCATATTCAACATTGGACAGCAAACCGTAATGCGTGACCGAATTCGTGAAAGAATGTTTCCACTTCCTCCGCAGTCAGTAAGACGGGATTTTCACCGGTTTTTAGCTGGCATAATTGCAAACAATGGACACGATAGGAGCAATTCGCTGGCCATTTTTAACGCTTTGCTTGCGATAGGAAGTCATCCAAGCACCGCCTCTTTTTGATTTTCGCGTGAAAAAATCCATGTAAAAAATGCCCGTCAGATCACCATTGGCCTCACACACTTCATAGGCAATCACATCTTCGTGGTATTTTGGAATGTCTTTAATTTTCGTAAAAGTTAATCCGTAAAGGTTTTGAACGACGTGAAATATGCCGTCCCGGACATTATCCAGCTGAAAATATGGTTTCTTCAATGCTTCGGCGTCAAAATTGAATTTTTCTTTCCGAACCTGATCGGCATAGTAAGCCCAATCCCACGCTTCCAGCTCACTTTCAACGCTTTTGCTATTCATTAAGTCCTGCATATTCGAGGCTTCTGATTTAGCGACGGGTAAAGCTATTTCCCAAAGATTATGCACGAAATTGAAGGCTTCATATTCACCCTTAGCCATGCATTCTTCCAAAACATAATCGGCATGGCTCGTGTAACCCAACAACTTAGCCCGCTCAGCGCGTAATCCGACAATCTGCACTACGATTTCCTTGTTATCTAGTTCGTCGTCATGATTGCATCGACTTGTGTAAGCTTTGTACATGGTTTCCCGCAGCGACCGGTCATCAACATATTGCAAAAACGGCATGACGCTCGGCTGGTGCAGTGTACATTTTCCAGCTCCCTTCCTTTCCAGCGCGCCTTCGCCAGTTCTGGCGAAGCATTGGATTTAATGGATTCGGGCAATCCTGAAAGTTGAGATTCATCGTTAATGATCAACTCGAACTTGTTCGTTTCAGCCAACAGATTTTGTGCAAAACGGACTGTTAGGACAGATAATTGCTTGTTAATGTCCCGCATTTTTGTCTGCTCGGCATCATTCAGGATTCGCCCCGCTTCTTACAAATGCTTTGTATGTTTTTTCCAGCAACCGCGCTTGTTCTGGGCTGAGATTCAGACTTTTTTGCGTGTCATTGATCGCCTTAACACGGCGGAATAAATCTGGATTGAGATAAACATTGTCGCTATGATGGGAAAGTTTGGGCGCAATTTCTTTTGAAAGTGCTTCAATTTCAGGATTTGTATTGGCCGAAGCCAGATTGAAAAACACTGAACTGACGCGGGTAAGGAGGTCGCCGCTCCGTTCGAGTGCCTCAATTGTGTTTGCAAATGTAGGCGTTTCATCGCTGTTCGAAATGGCCGCAATGCTTTCTTCATGGTCGGCTATGCCTTGTTCAAAAGCCGGCAAAAAATGTTCAGGTTGCCACTTTATCAAAAGGCGGAACCTGAAACGGCGTGTTATATGCTGTTAAAAATGGATTCGAAATTTCCTGCGGCATAATGGAATGATCATTGGAATGCCTGAAACATTCCGATTGCGTGATTAAATTTTCAGCACGCAATTTATCATATTCAACGATTAGTTACAAGAAGGTAGTCTTAATTGGCTGCGATGGCATTTTCCGCAACATTATTTCTGAGCATCGAGTCCCGAGGAAACGGCGGCTAATATCAGCTTCTGCTCCTCACTAAGGCCTTTTTTGAACCAAACTTTCCCATTGTTAAGTGTTGAAACGGCTCCGATAATCTTTCCGTCCAGCTGGAATCCATAACCGTAGACGTCATTCTGGGTCAAAAAGCTCGATGAGCCTTCCAGTTCGCAAATGCCCGCAATGTCAATCTGCATATGCCGCGAGCGCGCAAAACCAACTGTTTTATTTTTGTTCAAACTTCGGCTCGAACCGTCGACATTGTGGACGATAAAGTCCCACGCTTCATCGCTGTTTGCCGGCTTAACAGATCCTGCGAAGTAATTTTTGTATTTAAGCGCAATCGAAAAATGATCCTGCAAAGGTTCATACTCTGTTTCCTTAAAGCGGCTGACAAGTGCAACCTCGGCAGATTTCCCGTCCGGCCCGAACTGCTGAAAGCTCAATTTTTCCTTTGCGCCATTAAATTTCACAATAAACGGAACCGAGTAACCGGAAGTCCAGCCGCGCTTCACCTTGCTTGTTTTATAATCTCCAAACGAAATCACCTGCCCGATTTGTGAGCCCTGACGGCCCTTAACCGTGTGAGTTTCGGTTTCATTTTTTAGATCATTGTCAACGGCAAGCTCAGCAGTCCGGCAAGAAAACGCAGCAACGGAAATAATGCCCGCGAAAAGAGTTGATTTTGTTAATTGTAAAGCGGATCTGAAAATTGGATTCATGGCTAATAAATGATTTTTTATTAGCCAGAAACCAGAAAACGGTCAAAGGTTGCAACCAGGAATGACAGAATTTGTGAGCGGCGCGAAAGGGCGTTAAGAGGTGAAAAACGATCGTTTCCCGAATAGGAGGCCCCTCCGGCGCCAAACAACACGGATATTTTATTTCCTAGAAACAGGAAGCCGCTCCGCGGCTAGCAGGCTGCCGCCTGCTGGCTCGCAATGAGTTGCCCCGGAGGGGCATTCTGTTTTCTAGCACGTTTGTTATTTGCAAGACGCAAGCCCCGGCGGGGCTTCCTGTTTCTAGCAAGGTCGTTACTTGCGCGACGCAGGCTCCCGAGGAGCTTCCTTTTGACATCATTTCACCCCCTTAACCTTCATCTTCAATCCATAAACGGCCGTTTCAGCAGTAATGAAAAGCAAATCGTTATTTTTTCCTCCGAAACAAAGATTCGCCGTCCAGCCATTATGAATTGGAAAATGCGCGATCTGCTGGCCTGTTTTGTCAAAAACCGTAACGCCTTTTCCTGTAATGTAGAGATTTCCTTCCGCGTCCAGGATCATTCCATCGGAACCCTTTGAAACGAAAAGCGTGCGGTTGGCAAGCGTGCCGTCATTCTGAATGTCGTAAACGTAGGTTTTGTTATCGCCAATGTCGGCTATGTAAAGCTTTTTGCCGTCTTTGGTGCCGATAATGCCATTGGGCTGCTTCATTTTTTCATCAACGCGGATCAATTTTTTCGTTTCCGGATTGAGATAATAAACGTGCTGCCCATCCTGCTGCATAGCTGGATCACGCTTCCAGTAATCGCGCTTGTACATCGGGTCGGTCAGGTAAATTCCGCCCTTTGGATCGATCCAGAGGTCATTTGGACCATTTAGGAGCTTTCCTTCATAGTCTTTTACCAAAACGGTTGGCTTGGCATTTTTATCAAAAGACCAAACTTGATTGTCTTCATCCGAACAAGCAACGAGGTTACCCGCCTTGTCGAAATACATGCCGTTAGCACGACCTGCGTTGTCCGAAAAAACACTGAAATTGCCGCTTTCCGCGTCCCAGCGAATGATTTTGTTATTGGGCTGATCTGTAAAAAATACATTGCCATCTTTGTCGGCAATCGGTCCCTCGGTAAATTTGTAACCGTCACCGAGTTTCTCAACCTGCGCGCCGGGCGCTACTATTGACTTTGAATCCATCATTTGTGCTGAAAGTAAGGCCGGAAAGAGCAATGCTGCTATTCCGGTCAGAAAGAATAAAAACCTGCTGATTTTTTCATATCAAAACAATGCCGGGCGAAGTTGGTCCCGGTTGCTTTAAAAGTCTGCAAGTGGCGATTCCTTACTTATGCAACGCGCGAAGGCGCAATGCCGTAAAGCTTTACCAGCCCGCAGTAGCTGCCGGTAGGCATGTTAAAGTAGTCAATATTCGAGCGTGACTATCGTCAGATTACCAGAATCTCAACTGTGAAATTCAAAATTTCGTCTTGGCGTAGTACAGTTAATTCAACCGTGTCTAAAGGACGTTTTCTTGCGGTAAGATCAATCAACTCAACCATTGAATTTACTGGCTGTAAGTCAACGGTAATAATTATGTCATTTCGTTTAATACCCGCGGCGAAGGCGCTTCCTAAGACAGTATTGTCGAGCACTTCAACATTGATTCCTCCATTAAGGCAAGGAGATCCACCCAATCCTATGAAGGGTCGCAAAATAGCGCCCTTTGCAATTAACATTTCTCCAATTTCTCTATTACGTCGGCTGAATGCAAGTTTTGCCGCAGTCCAGCCATTTTTGTTCTGGAAATGTATGTCTGCGCCATGCTCTATTAATAGTTGAGATATTTTATAGTTGGCATGTAAGATACTGTGTATCAAAATTGTGCTATCGCTATTCTTACCAATCATGGTGTTGACGCAAGCGCCGTGGGCTATGAACGCACGCGCTACTTCTAACAATCCATTCATAGCACACAAAGCTAGTGGTGTGTGCCCGTTATTGTCTTTTAAATCAATTTCGATTCCTGCCGCCATTAAAATGTTAATGATCTCAATGTCCTTCTCAATAGTGATTTTTTGAGCTGAAATCAGGTGAAGTAAGTTTCCACCTTGCAGGTAACTATCTTGAAGGTATCGCGAATTGGCAAACCCTCCTTTATTGATCACAGACTGAACTAGCTGTGGATCTTTCATACTCACAGCAAATTTTAAAATTGATTGCTCCTCTGTTCCTTTGTAACTACCTGAATGGACTTTCCTGAACTTTGTAAGATTCGCGTCCGTAATTCCCTTTAAGAAATCATTTACTAAGCTCATCCACTGTAATGTCGTAGGACTATCAGGAACATCATAATCTTCGAATGCTGCCCGTTCGGTCAGATCAAAAAACAACTCGTTTGACAAATCTTTGATATTCATGACTGAAAGGAGTGTTTTCAGCTTTGCCAACGAAGCTCTTTGAACGCAATGCCGTAGGATACTGTCCGGATTCTTGATCTTTTCAATAATCCCAGCTTTAATGAACAGCTCAAATAGTTCATCTGAACGATGTCCGGAAAATGATCTTTTGAATCCTTCTGTATTGAAATTTAGGCCCGCAGATTCTATTTTTTTGAGAGCAATGTCAGAAGGAGCATTTGTCATTCGGCTTGAAAGATGTTGTGGCTACTTTTTGTAATTCTCAGCAAATTTTGGGTCACTATCGCTCCCATAAACTGATATATTGCATTAGAGGAATAGTCTAAAAATATTGGGACGGTGGATAGAACCGTGTGGAAACTTTGTATGCATTTCCATTATTCGATGTAGTTTGATCGGTAACATACAAGGATGCCGGATCATAATCTCCAAAACCAGTATTATTCACAAGCACATCAATTTTACCAAAATGCTGCACCGCATCAGCCACAGCTTTATAAATCTGTTGCTTATTAGTCACATACAAGCTGGATAGGGAGAATCTGATCGGGGAACTGCTGAACGAACTCGTCTAATTGTTGTGTATTGCGTGCTGTGGCGGCAACTTTATCGCCATTTTTTAACACCGCTTCCGTAAGGCTTTTTCCCAATCCGCGGGAGCTGCCAGTAATAAACCAAATCTTTGTCATCGTTTTTTTGTGTTTTAACTAAGACAAAGGTCGGCAGGAACGGGAGGTGCAGCTTTGTTGAAAAGCTCAAAGTTGGTTTGTTGAGAAGCTCACAGCATGTTCAGCATTCCCACAAATCCATTCGTGTAACATTCGTGAATCCGTGGCACACCCAAAAAAACAAGGTGCCAAACTAGACACCTAAGTTTACGGAATCAACCGTTGCTGACTTTTTCCCAGCCCTTGGAAAAACTTCCGGGCACGAGCAGTTTGTTCCGGAAACAGGTCTCGGTCGCCAATTTCCCTCAAAATTTGTCTTTAAGAACTCGGCCTGCTCTTCCGGGTCGGTTGGAATTTCTCGAAGTTGTCTTTCTTTGGTTTCCATATATTAAAGTTAAAAATTATTTCTTGAATAAAAGAATGGCATCGTACATACGACCGGGGATAAAAAGCTCAGTTACAATGTTCTGACCTAATTTAATGAATCCTCCTAAAAACCAATAGTACAAGCTCAGTTCTTCAAAATTTCTCTCAACATACTTACGGTAAAGCGCTATTCTTTGATGAGCCTTTCTGCAACTGCTCATGCAACGCTTTGAACAAGACTTTCTGCAATTTTCAGCAAACTTTGGATCACTATCGCTGCCCTGCACAGAAATTATCGCGTTAGGAAAATTCTCAAAAAAAGTGGGGACGGTGGATAGAACCGTGCGGAAAACTTTGTAGGCATCTCCATTATTCGATGTCGTTTGATCGGTAACATACAACGATGCCGGATCATAATCTCCAAAACCCAGATTATAAACGTTCCTATCCTCGAACTGTTGAATGTAGGTGTACTGAACCGTCTTAACAATGACTTTGTGACCGTTGCTTGAAAAGATAAATTTATAGCCAGCAGATAGTTTGATTCCTTCAACATTGTACGAGTCGGATAAATTTGCCATTCACAAGGGTCTGGATTGAAATGGCGAAATGTAAAAAGCCGAAACCAAGAGCTGCTAATTGGTTTATCCATCGGTTTGTGGCATTTATCAATCGGTTTAGGGTTGTTATGATCTTAATGACTTTCGGCCAAATCTTCCCAAATTTCCAACTGCGGACTTTTCCTTAACTCTGCGACAGGTTCAATAATCAACCTATCATCTTGGAAACGAACCACAATGTGGTCGCCATAATCAAAGCCTAAATTTTTCAACCACTCGCCACAAAGTTTGATTTCCGGGACGAACTTTGAGTTCCACTGTGAAGTTTGTTGAAATTTAGAATAGATTTTCAGAAGGCGTGGCTTGCGCATATTGAAAGTTTTAAGTTAGGTTTTCGATACATTCATATTGTTTTTCTATATAAAGCTACTGATATACTGTCGAAATTACAAAGCAGTATGCAGAAATTCTATATAGATCATTGCCTATTCTAAATTTATATCCTGAAAAGCGGGAATATAATGACAGAATTAGGTCTATATCTGGGAAGAAAATCTATCAATAAGGCGGAGATTTCACGTAAAACTGGAATTAGCGCTTCAAGGCTTAGCGAATTGACTTTGAAAGAAGGTTCTCATTTGAGGGCTAAGGAGCTTTACCTAATTGCGCTCGCTATGGATGTCGATCCCTGTGATTTGCTTAAAGCAGTTTTCAAAGATGTTGAGCTTCCTAAATCTTGAATAAAATTGAACTTCAAAAACTCGTAGGAAAGAGGATAATTCAACTCCGAACAGAAAAGGGTTGGAGTCAATCCGATCTTGCCCGAGCTTGTGAAAAAGATAGGCAATCTATTGAAAGAATTGAGAATGGGAAGGTTTCGCCTTCACTTTATTCGCTGTACGAAATCGCTTTGGCGCTGGGGGTTCGATTGGAGGAATTGATACGGTTGGTTGATCAGTGAGTGAAGATTGTCCACCTTAATGTACCGATAATTCTAGTTTTTTCCCAAACCAATTTCTAGAATTCGGTAAAGAGTCGAGAGCTGAATGTCTGTATGACCGTTTTCAATTCTTGAAATAAAGCTTTTTTTTGCCCCTATTTTATTTGCAAGCTGCTCCTGTGTCAGTCTCGCTAGTTTCCTTTCTTCTTTTATGATTTCTCCAATCATGAATGCTTTCGCTTTCAATTCAAATTCCACTCGCTCTTTTGTTCCAGGTGCGCCGTGGTAACGGGTGAAATGTTCCTCCGCTGAAGTTATATGCAGGTTCTCGTTCATGTCATTTTCTTTCAAAATATTCTTTCATTAACCTAACGGCAAGTTGTATTTCTTCCGAGGGTGTCTTCTGGCTTTTCTTTTGGAAACCGTTGAAAAGAACGACGACCTTACCTTTATCAAAGCAGCAGAAAATCCGAAAAATATTACTTCCAACCTCGATCCGTAGTTCGTAAAGACCTTTTTTGCCCTTCGATATGTTTCAGAAATTTTTCTGGCATTCTATCAATATGCATTAAAAGATAAATTACGTGGTCGATTTTATCTCTTACTTTTAAGGTTTGCTGTTGATAGAAACTGTCAAAATAGGTTTTGTAAAATACGAGTTCCCGTACTTGTTCCATTGAATAGTGTGTTGTGTAAAGTTAACTTAAAATATAACATTCGGCAAAAATCACCTTCCCTTGACCACGCCATCAATCTCCCCCAACAACGATTTTACCCCAGTCGAATCCTGCATCAATTGCCAAATCATCACCCCACCAACCTTCTGTTTAGCCAATTCAGCCTTTTTCCGGATAGTCGGCAATCCATTATAATATACTATCCCACCATTCAAATGCATCTGATCCTGATTAACAGAATCGGGATATTGGCGGAGAATGTTTTTGTAGGACATACTTTCCGGAGCAGTTCCTCCGAAGCCGTAGCCGTAGAACGGGACGCCGAGGGTTAGTTTTTTTCTGGGCATTTTGCGGGTTTCAAGCCAGTATTGGAGATCTTCTTCGGCCATAGAGTAGGGAGCGTGCGGGCCGGGTTTGTCGGGGCGCCATGGGCCGGTGCGGTCGTAGGACATGATGTTGACGAAATCGAACTGCGCTAAGGCTTTATCGGTGAACTGGCTTTTGTAAACGGTGGCTATGGCGGCTGTGATGAGCTTGCTTTTTCCCTTTAATGCACTTGCGAGGTCGATTACAAAGTTTTCGTAGTTCGTGTCGATCAGGTCGCCTTCAAGGTCTACGTCGATGCCGTCGAGATTGTTGTTGACTGCAAGATTTACGAGGTCATTGATCAGCTTTGTTTTCTTTTCCCCGGTCAAAAACGAAGGATAGTATTTCGGAGCGCCGCCTCCGCCGATGGAAGCCATGATTTTCACATTTTTGGAATGCGCCAGTGCGGCGACTTCTTTAAGATTTTCAGTTCCGGTGAGATTACCAAGCGAGTCCGGATTGATGAATGCAATATACAAATGCGTTATTTTCACGAAATCCACCTGATTGGCTGCGGCCACCAAATCCGTCCGGTTGTGCAGATAACCTATCACTTTAAAGCGATTATCTGTTTCCGTGTTTTTAGAAACGGTGACACCTTTCTTACTGCAACTTGTACTTAATGCAAGCATCACCATGACGGCGGAGATGCTTTGTTTGAACAACTTCGGGACGATCATGGTGATGCGTTACTTAATTAATTTTTATTTTCCTGCCAACATAATCTTTGCGCCGCCTTTGCGAATGGATTCGTAAACCGCGTCGACTACAATCATATCCTTCAATCCTTCGGCGCCACTTACATTCGGATCGGGCTTGTTGTTGAGGATAATGTCGGCGATTCCGTCCATTTGCAGGGTTTGGTGCGTTACCACGGGCTGGTTCATTGGGCCATTGTGTGTCCGGCCTTTGATCGGGCCGTAGCTGAATGCGGGGCTGAGTTCCACGAAACCTTTTTCGCCGATCACATACAGTCTTTCGTAGTTGTTGAAATTGTAAGTTGTGCCGCAACTTGCGACCACACCGCTCGGGAAGCCGAGCTGGAACATGATCGTTTCGTCCACTTCCTTGAATTTCACCGGATCAGTTTTGGTTTCCTGCGCCGTTACCCAAATCGGCTCTTCGCCGGTTGCATAGCGCGCTCCGTTTAATGCATAAATGCCTACGTCCATCATCGCTCCGCCGCCAGCCAATGCTTTTTTGAGTCTCCACTGATTGGGATCGCCGGATTTGAAACCCATATAATTGTTCACATGCATGATTTTGCCCAACTCGCCCGCCTCCCGCATACGGATCAGTTCGCGGGTGTGCGGCTCAAAATGCATGCGGTAACCAATGTAAAACTTCACTCCGGCCTTCTCACAAGCGGCGATCATTTCACGGGTTTGTTTGGCATTGTCAGCAACCGGTTTTTCGCAAAGCACATGTTTTCCAGCTGCGGCGATTTGCAAAACGTGCTTGTAATGCAATGAGTTAGGCGTGGTGATGTATACCAAGTCAATGTCCGGATTGTCCTTGATCTTGCTGACAGTCTCGTAGTTGTAAGTGTTCTTTTCGGGAATGTTGTATTTCTTTTTCCAGTCTTCCAATTTGGCGGGCGTGCCGGAAACAGCGCCAACCAATGTTGCCATTTTGCAATCTTTCATCGCGTCTGCCACGCGGGTTCCGTAACTGCCAAGTCCCATAATGGCGACGCGTAATTGTTTATCCGCTTTTGGGCCGGAGTAAAGCTCGCGGGCGGCAGCCGGAAGGTCGGAGAGGGCCGTGGCGCCAATTCCTAATGTCAGTTTTTGAAGAAAATCTCGACGAGAATCCATAGTAATGAGTGTTATTTATTGATAAAAACTTTTGCGCCGTTTTTGCGAAGCGATTCATAAATGGCATCAATGACGAGCATATCCTTCAAACCTTCTGCGCCAGTTACGTTGGGATCTGGTTTTCCATTCAGGATTGCGTCGGCGATTCCGTCTAATTGGTAAGCCTGGTGATTTACGTCAGGCTGGTCGATTGCGCCTTTGTGTGTAGTTCCGCGAATGGGGCCGTAGCCAAATGCCGGGTTCATGTCCGCCCAGCCTTTTTCGCCCATCAGGCGCAGCATTTCTACATGATTGAAATTATAAGTGCAGCCGCAGTTGGCGATAATGCCGCTCGGAAAGCCTAATTGAAATGTAACGGTTTCATCCACATCTTTAAATTTGACGGGATCGGTTTTAGATTCCTGCGCCGTAACCCAAACCGGCTCTTCGCCAGTGCAGTAACGCGCTCCATTTGTAGAATAAACCCCAACGTCCATCACTGCGCCGCCACCAGCCAAGTTCTTTTTCAATCTCCACTGCGTCGGATCGCCGATCTGGAAACCAGCATAGTTATTGACGTGCATGATCTTGCCAAATTCCCCGGCTTCCCGCATTCTGATCAGTTCTTTGGTGTGTGGCTCAAAATGAAGACGGTAACCAATGTAGAATTTAGCTTTCGCCTTCTCGCAAGCCGCGATCATTTCCCTGGCTTGCTTTGCATTATCCGCGACGGGTTTTTCACAAATCACATGCTTTCCGGCTGCCGCAACTTGCAATACATGCTTGTGATGCAGTGAATTAGGCGTAATTACATACACAATGTCAATATCCGGATTATTCTTGATCTCGTGCAGATTTTCGTAGTTGTACACATTCTTGTCCTCAATCCCATATTTCTGTTTCCACTCCGGGATTTTGGACGGCGTGCCTGTCACGATTCCCACCAGTTTCGCGGTTTTACATTCTTTCATTCCGCGAGCCACAATGTTCGCATATCCGCCGAGACCCATTAATGCGACGCGGAGTTGTTTGTCGGTACTCGGGGCGTCGGTTGAAAAAGGCGCTGATATCGCAGGCGTGAGGTCAGTGAGCGTGGCCGCTCCGATTCCGAGTGAAAGCGTTTGTATAAAATCACGACGGGAATTCATAGGCAGTTGTTAAGGTGTTGGAACAACTGAGAAAGTTAAGAAAAGCGTTTATCTCCTTATGTTATACCAGATATGCCTCAGGAGTGACAACTTGTATGATTGCCTGCTTGTAGTCTTTGATATTTCTGGTGATCAGGATTCTTATATTATTTTCAATCGCTGTATTGTATTGGATGGCATCTTCAAAATCTGTAAATAATGACACGATGGCCCGATCAATAATTTTCTCATTTACAGCTAAAATGGTAACCAGTGTTCTGAATTGTGCGATAAGGAGCGTAGGTTCTTGGGCGCGATACTGCGCGTGCAGGACATAATGGATATTGGATATCGAAAGCGCTGAAATGCAAATTTCAATTTGACGTTTTTCCGCTAATGAGAACAGACGTTCGGCGAAAATATTGAATGGTTTCCTGCCAGATAGCAAATCGATGCATACATCTGTGTCGACGAAGACTTTTTCCACTGCTATTTTGAGTATTTATTTAGTATGTGTTTTTTGTAATCTGCTTTTTCATCAAAGTCCTCGGGAATCGTTATTATTCCTGAAAGACTTTTAACAAATGGAGTGACTTCCTCAGATTTATCACCTGCGGTGGTCACAAAATTTAGATAATTTTCGATCAGCTGTGAAAGGCTAACCTTCTTTTCCTTCGCGTAACTTTTTGCCTTTTCAATCGTATTTGTATCGAGTCGCAACGTAAGCTTGGTATCCATAATGAGTTATATCGAGTGCACGTCTAAATTTAAATATTTGTACGTACAAAACAAAAAAAGCCCCCGGATTTCCGGAGGCTTTGTGATTCAAGGTTTACGCTTAATTATTTGACGGTCAATGTGCGTTCAGTTTTTTGTTCCGATAGTTCGAAGGATTTGGACTGAATTTCTTTGCCGCTGATGACGTCCAGTTCGTATTTACCCGCATCCATTTGGTCCATGTTCAATGTGCGACCGAATTTTTGGTTGTCTTTGCTGACAGTTTCGCGGTAAATCACATTACCAGCTTCATTTTTAAGTAAGATCACCGTGTTCGCGTCGTTGTCGGCTTTGTTGACCAACACATTGATCTTGCCTGTTTTGGTTGGATAAATTCCGGTTCCTAATGATGCTGATTTCTTAGTTTCTTTATCTTCTGCGTTAGCAGCGAAAGAAGAAGCGATAAATGCGAATGCTAATGCGAAAGTTTTGATTGAAGTTTTCATGGCTAATTTATGTTTATGGCTGTTGTTTTTATTTTCTTTTGTCCTTGATGACATTACAAAGGTGGGGTAAAGCATGGTACTATGCATAACAAAGTACAGGAGTGGAAATTTTAGGTGAATGAATGGTTGATATCTGTCATGAGTAATTAAATGGTTGGTGATGTTTGGCTCAATGATGGGCTAAGCACCCGGAATGTTGCTTCTTGATATGTTAATAAGTGTTAAAAAAAACGGCTCGCTGCAATGCAGGAGCCGTTTTGAGTTATTACCGATATTTGTGACGAACTATTCCTTCTCAACAAAATTCATATCCTTCGTAAAAGTTTCTTCCAAATAATAGAGGGCAAGCAACGCAACCATGGAAGTGGCAACGCCAATGAGCAACGCGCTTTGGATCACGCCGAGGTCTGGTTTGAAGTTTACAAACAACGCTGCAAGTGGAATGGTCGCGCCCCGGACAAAATTCGGAACTGTGGTGGCGACGGTTGCCCGCAAGTTGGTTCCGAAAAGTTCGGCTGCGATGGTGATAAATAATGTCCAGTAACCGTTGCAAAAACCAAGCAATGCACACATTAAATAGAATGTAAACAAATCGAGCGTTGGAATCATCAGGTAACTGATCATCATGATCAACGACAGGATGATAAACAGGCCAATGACGCGCTTCCTGCTTTTTGAGATACTGACTTAATAACCCACTGAAAATATCACCAAAAACCTGTCCTGAAAATGCCAGCATAACCGCCTTTCCAGCATTAATTCCCTCAATGCCTTTTGCTGCGCCAAATTCCGGTGAAAACGTGATCAGAATTCCAACTACAAACCAGATCGGCAGACCAACCAGAATTGCCATCATATATTTGCCAAAACGCTTACCATTGGTCAGGATCATCATCACATTTCCCCGGTCCACCGTTTTTTCCTTCACCTGCTTGAACATGCCTGATTCGAATACGTTAAATCTCAAAATCAGCAGAAGCAGTCCCATTCCGCCACCAACGAAATAGGAAATCCGCCAGGCAAACAAGTCAGCCACAAAATAGGCCAGGATAGCACCCAAGACGCCTAATGTAGCAACCAATGTAGTTCCGTAACCGCGTATTTCTTTGGGTAAAACCTCGGTTACCAACGTAATTCCAGCACCCAGCTCACCGGCCAGTCCGACGCCGGCAATAAAACGCAGCAATGCATATTGATCAAGGGAAGTAACAAATCCGTTGCCAATGTTGGCCAATGAATACATGATAATGGAGCCGAAAAGCACGGATAACCGACCCTTTTTGTCTGCAATTATGCCCCATAAAACACCGCCTATGAGCATTCCAGCCATTTGAAAATTCAGCAGCCTGATGCCTTCGGTCAGTAACTGGTCAGTCGGCACATTCAATGCTTTCAAACTCGGCACGCGCACTACGCTGAACAAAAACAGGTCATACATATCGACCAAATAGCCCAATGCAGCCACAATAACCGGCACTTGCATGAGTTGGGAAAGTAGAGTAGGGCGAGGGTTAGGAAGTTCAGACATGATGGTTTGGTTTACTTTAAAAGCTACAATCTATCAATCAACATTCCGCCATCCACGCCGATTACCTGACCGGTGGAATAGGGGAAATCACCTCTTGTTAACGATGCGACGGCTTTTCCAACGTCGTCCGGGGTGTCCCAGCGTGGTTGTAATGCGATGCCGCTTTGGAACAGGTTATCATATTTTTCCTGCACTTTGGAAGTCATATCCGTGGCAATAATGCCTGGGCGGATTTCGAAAACCGGAATGTTGAATTCAGCCATACGAACGGCAAAAAGCAGATTGGTCATTGCCAGACCTGACTTTGAAATGCAATATTCACCACGATTAATAGAAGCAACCGTTGCCGAAATGGACGTTACGAAAATGATCGTCGCTTCAAATGCATGGTTATTCTGCTTAGCGTGCGCCATTCTTTTTGCAATCGCTTGGGTTAGGAAAAATGGCCCTTCCAGGTTGGTTTGCATGACTTCCTGAAAGTTTTCCGTCGTTGTTTCAAGAATGTCCAGTCGTTCGCGAGGCGCTATTCCAGCATTATTTACCAAAATATTGATTTGCCCAAAAACAGAATACGCTTTCTCAACAATCGCCTCACGATCAGCGGCATTGGCAATGTTTCCCTGGCAATAAACCACTTCCGCGCCCAGATTTCGTAATTCGTTAAGAGCTTCGGCTGCGCCTGCTTCGTCGCGTACGCCGTTAATTGCCAGGTTATAGCCTTCATTAGCAAGCGCTTTCGCTATTCCAAAACCGATTCCACGACTTCCGCCGGTGATGAGTGCGGTGTTTTTCATAGTTCCTCAATGTTAACCCACTGACGTTTTTCCCAGCTTTCAATGCCCTTTTCTGCCAGCTGAACCCCGCGCGCACCCGCTTTCAAATCCCAAGGGAATGGCGTGTCTTTTACAATGTGTTTCAGAAATAGCTCCCATTGCGCTTTGAATGCATTGTCAAAAATCTCTTGCTCAGGCACTTTTGACCAGCCTTCAAAAAATGGAATGGGTTGTGGAATATCCGGATTCCAGACTGGTTTTGGCGTGTTTCCGTAATGTTGCGTGTAGCAGTCGCGCAAGCCCGCAACTGCCGAACCGTGCGTTCCGTCGACCTGCAATGTTAACAGATCGTCGCGGCGGACGCGGACGGTCCATGAAGAGTTGAATTGAGCAATTACATCGCCTTCCAGCTCGAATGTGGCATAACAAGCATCGTCGGCTGTTGCTTTGTAAGGATTGCCATTTTCATCAATACGCTCTGGAATGTGCGTGGCGCCGAGGCAGGAAACAGCTTTTACCTTACCAAAAAGATTATCCAAAACATATCTCCAATGACAAAGCATATCCACGATAATGCCGCCGTCGTCTTCTTTCCGGTAATTCCAGGAAGGACGCTGCGCCGGAATACTATGGCCTTCAAAAACCCAGTAACCGAACTCTCCACGCACAGAAAGGATCTTTCCAAAAAAACCATTTTCCATCAAGCGCTTCAATTTCAGCATGCCGGGCAACCAGAGCTTGTCCTGAACAACGCCGTTTTTCAAACCGGCTGCCGTTGCCAGCTCATATAATTCAAGTGCTTCCTCAGTCGTTGTGCCCGTTGGTTTTTCACAATAAATGTGCTTTCCAGCCAGAATTGCCTTCTTAACCGCAGCCGCACGTCGACCAGTAACTTGCGCATCGAAATAGATCTGATATTGCGGATCGGACATGACCGAATCCAGGTCGGTTGTGTATTTGGCAATTCCGGACTGTTTGCAAAGCGATTGCAGCTTGCTTTCGTTACGTCCAACCAAAATCGGATCAGGCATAATCACTTCGTCGGCCGAAATTTTCACGCCTCCCTGTTCGATAATAGCTTTTATAGAGCGCAACAAATGCTGATTCGTGCCCATACGGCCCGTCACGCCGTTCATGATAATGCCAATGTTATGTGTAGTCATGTTTTTTATTTAAACAGTTTTCAAAAATGCCTCTGTAATTTCTCCTAAAAACAAATGTTGATCCTTGGCCCAATGAATGTTTGAGAAAATCTCAACTTCACAAAAACCATTAAAACCAGTCGCTTCAACCCATCCGCGGATCTTTTTTAGATCAATGCATCCTTCACCCATTAACCCGCGGTCATTCAGCATGTCAATGGTGTTGACTTTCCAGTCGCAAACGTGATAAGCAAGCAGATTGCCATTTGCTCCGCAGCGGGCAATTTCTTTTTCGAGATCACCATCCCACCACAAATGATACACATCCACCGCCACGCCAACGAACGGCGAATTGAAATATTCAGCCATATCATTCGCCTGCGCCAATGTGTTAATCGCCGATCGATCAGCAGCATACATCGGATGCAACGGCTCAATGGCCAGCTTCACTTTCAGTTTTTCGGCCAATGGTAAAATGGCGGCAATGCCTTCCTTAATCTGTTCCCTGGACTTTTCCATCGACTGATCGGGCGATGCGCCGCAAACCAACACGATCATGGGAGCACCCAAAGCTGCGGCTTCTTCGAGTAACTTCCGGTTGTGATCAATGGCCTGCGCACGTCCCGCGCTGCTCGTATGCGGGAAAAATCCGCCACGAACGTAAGAGACGATTTCTAGCCCAGCAGATCGGATCAGCTCTCCGGCACGGTGAGGGCCGATCCGTTCAGTTGCATTCTGCCAGACACTTATTCCTTTTACACCTGCCGCGGCGTAATTTTCCACCGCCTCCGAAAGCTCCCATGGCTTCGTAGTAATGGTGTGGATGCAGCAGCGGTCTAATGTTATATCCTGAATGTTGCTCATTTTACAGCGCCTAAATAATTGTAATAAGGCAAACCCTTGTTGATGCGGTCCACATAAAGCGCCACTTCCCGGGCATGGTAATCGCCCCACATGCTGGACTCTCCGCAAGGGATTTTTTGTCCCGCAGGAATGTTGTCCCAGCCATTCGGACGGTGATAAATGGAATGCAGGATCAATCCCTGATGCGTCGGATCAGTCGATAAATAAGGCTCTGCAAACAGCGAATCCAATGCGGTTAAGCCTGCCTGCCAGTATTTATTGCCTTGATCCGTTTCTCCTTTATCATTCAAATATTTTCCCAAACGAAGTAAACCTTGTGCGCCTATGGCTGCTGCGGAGCTGTCTATCGGTTCAAATTCGTTGTAAGGATCCGAAGTTCTGGATGTGTAATCGCCTAATTTGTGAAGTTGCGGCGCGCCGGTGTCCCAATAAGGGATTCCGTCTGATGCCGTGTTATCAATGTAAAAATCGCAGGTTGCTTTGGCGCCTTTTAAATATATTTTTTCAATTTCTGCCCTGCCTCCCAAAGGTGCGAGTTCTTCGTCTGAGAATGCGGATAGTGATTCAAGTTGTTCTGCAAAGCCGGCCATAGCCCAGGCCAGTCCGCGTGTCCAGGTTGTGAAACCCGAGAAGCCTTGCTGGGAATTGGGGCAGCGATAATTGCCATCATTAGTGTTAAATACACTTTCATGCGCCGTGCGGCCCCAAATGTCGTAACTGTCACGACCTTCCCCGTAGTAAACGGCATATTTGGCAGTTGCGATCGAGTGCAATGTTCCGCGTTCCAGCAAGCTGGTTTTTACATCATTTTCACCCATTAAGCTGTGGCCGAGCAAATGCGAAACCATCAGCGCACGCACCGAACGGATTGTGTCCACAAATAAGGAATGCGGACCATTGAATGAATGTATAAAGCCCTGACCGTCTTTGGTGTTAGTCCATCTTTTCGCCTGAACTGCTCCCGAGATTTTCAGCGCGATCTCGTAAAAGTTGCGCTCCCATTCATTTTCCTCAATCCGGCCTTCATTCATCAGGCGCAAAAGATTTCCGTAAGTGCTGACATTGTTAAAACCATGGTCGTGCACGCCGAAGTGGCCCACATGCGACGCCATGCTGTTCACAGTATTGTTTTTGGCACTATTCAGAAATTCCGTTTCTCCTGTTGCGTCGAATTGCAAAACTTCGGCACCAAACTGAAAACCCTGCGTCCATTCTGTCCAGCCGCGCAAGGTGTATTTTCCATTCACGGTGAAAACCGGTGTTCCTTTGGAGTTGTCGTATTCCCTTGAAATGAGATTGATTTTTTCGGCGGAAAGCGCCCAGAGCCTGTCAATTTTCGGTTGAAGCGATGCGGCAGTAATATCGTTGCGAATCTGCATAGTGGATATCGATAGTATTATTTAGCCATTTTATTTTTGGATAATACAAAGATATCTGCGCGCCTAGCTGGGTGCAAGGTACATTTTGGGTATTAAATGGTACTTTTCCGAACATGGTCCCGATACTCATTTGGGGTGAGTCCTGTTTTCTTTTTGAAGATCCGGCTGAAATAAGAAGGGTCGTCCATGTGAATGTGGTAACCTATTTCCTTGCTGCTCAGATTCGTAAAAACGAGCAGGCGCTTGGCTTCCAAAAGCAGTTTATCCAGAATGTATTCCTGTGAAGGCGTCCCGAGATATTTCTTAATGATCTTACTCAAATAATCCGGCGACACAGAAAGTGCCTGCGCATACTGCTGAACTTCATGCATTTGCCTGAAATTCTTTTCAACCAATTCCTGAAAGCGTCCGACGAGCTCGGGAACAGTCTGCAAAGCTGATTCGGCAGATTCAATGTGACTTGGAGCCAGAAAAGCACATTTTTGAAGCATTAAGCCCAAATATTTTCCAATCATAGTCTGATCCGTTTCTGCATTTAAATGATCAGAAACCATGTTTTCCATGATGTTGTGGAAATAGCGCTTTTCAGTTTCAGAAAGCGTAATAATGGGTTGTCTTCGTGCAGGCTGAAAAAACGGAAGCTGCGAAAGGGACGGATTTACAGGATTATAGAATGTGTAAAAATCTTCTGAAAAGGCAACAATGTAACCTTGGAATGAGGTCGAGAATGTAAGCAAATGCACTTGTCCGGGAGTCAGAAAATGTAATCCCGCGCCTTGAATGTTGTAGGAATGAAAATCAATTTCGTGGAATCCGACTCCTTCTTCAATAAACAGAATTTCATAATAAGTATGTCGGTGCGGCGCGTCCGTGGGAAGCGGCGTAATCGGCAATGAGACAGGCGATTCTCGTTGCACGCCATTGCTGTTTTTGAAACGATAAATCTTTAATGCAGGAACCTGATTAGGCGTTTTCGGCAGCGAATGGACAGGGATTGCATCGGAGACAAAAGCCATGAATGATGTTTTTTTCAAATGCATTAACCTTTGGAAAAGCGGCTAAAACCAGAAAACTACCAGAGTAAAAAGCCACAATTGGCAGAATATTTAATATCACGGGTGACATTTTCTACTTTTACATTGTTGGTCAGTAACACAGTCTGCAACAAATTATCCAATTCAATTTCAACAGGTGAATCAAGAAACCAAAAGCGGCCAGATATTCGATCTTCCTACATTAAGACGGTTATATGCGTTCGTTCGGCCATATGAAAAGCAGTTTTTTCTGCTGATCGCAATTATCTTACTAAATGCCCTGCTTGCGCCACTGACGCCTCTTTTAATCAAATATACCATTGATACGCCCATTGCGAATGGCGATTATTCACAACTGACAGTGATGATCATCATTATGGTGGTCGTAACGATTTTTCAAGGGCTTGCGCAATTTTGGAATACATATATGTCGGGCTGGCTTGGGCAATATATTATTCGCGACATAAGGGTTCAGCTTTACGAAAAGATCATCGGACTGCGGCTCAAATTCTTCGATAACACGCCAATTGGCAGGCTTGTAACCCGCACCATTTCGGATGTCGAAACGCTTTCTAATGTTTTCAGTGATGGAATGGCTGCCATTGCAGGTGATATTTTACAACTCGTGCTGATCATTGCAGTGATGTTTTACACGGACTGGAAACTGTCGGTTATCAGCTTGTCCACCATTCCTTTAATGTTGTTTTGCACTTATGTTTTTAAGGAAAAAATCAAAGATTCCTTTAATGAAGTGCGCGCTGCGGTCTCCAATCTCAACTCTTTTGTTCAGGAGCATTTGACGGGAATGGGCATTGTGCAGATTTTCAGCAGTGAAGACATTGAATACAAAAAATTCACAGAGATCAATAAAGTGCACCGCGATGCCAACATCCGGTCTATTCTTTACTATTCCATCTATTTTCCGGTTGCGGACGTGATCGCTGCTGCGGGAACGGGACTTGTTGTCTGGTATGGCTCAAAGCAAATTCTGAATGCAGAAGTTACATTCGGGACCGTTACTGCATTTGTTATGTTCATCAACTTGTTTTTCAGGCCAATCAGACAATTAGCAGATCGGTTCAACACATTGCAAATGGGCATTGTGAGCACGGACAGGGTTTTGAAAGTGCTTGATAGCGACGAGTATACATCCAACAATGGCACATTTTCACCGGAATCGATCAAGGGAAATGTGAAATTTAAAGACGTTTGGTTTGCTTATAATGAAGAAGAATATGTTTTGAAAAACATTAATTTCTCTGTTGAAAGCGGTCAGACCATTGCATTTGTGGGTGCAACAGGCGCTGGAAAATCTTCCATTATCAACTTGCTAACCCGTTTTTACGACATTAACAAAGGCAACATTTATGTGGATGATGTGGAAGTGCACGATTATGACCTGAATGCGCTTCGTAAGCACATTGGTGTAGTTTTGCAAGACGTATTTCTGTTTTCTGACACCATTGAAAACAACATTAGGCTCGGTGACAGCAGCATTACGCATGAAAAAATTGTCGAAGCTGCCAAGCTCGTTGGCGTGCATGAATTTATTGAAAGGCTTCCCGGCGGTTACACTTATAATGTAATGGAAAGGGGTGCGACGTTATCCGTGGGGCAGCGCCAGCTCATTTCATTTGTGCGCGCGATGGTGCATGAGCCTGAGATTATCGTGCTGGACGAAGCCACTTCTTCTGTGGACAGCGAAACTGAGGAATTGATTCAGAAAGCGATCGAGAAACTGATGAAAGGCCGCACCGCCGTTGTGATTGCGCACAGGCTTTCAACAATTCAGGAAGCAGATAAAATTATCGTTGTCGATAAAGGAGAGATTGTTGAGGAGGGAAATCACGAGCAATTGCTTGAAAAAGAGGGCTTTTACGCAAACCTTTACCGAATGCAGTATAAAGAAGTTTTGAAGATCTAGTTGATCGCAAACTAAGTGACAACAAAAAAGCCTTTCCAAATTTAAATCGGGAAAGGCTTTTTTTATACTTAATTCCTGCCTCCAGTGTCCAGTGGGGATCGGCGGCGGGCCTATTAAGAAATCGTCTTCGTCATTCCTTTTCGCAGGCGTGCTATCGCCGTCAATGCCGAGCGAATCGCTTGATGCCGGAGCCCATTGTGTTGGGCAATTGTAGTTTTTAGAAACTTTAAATGATGGTTTCGGGAAAGGGCCGGGTTCAAGCGCCAGCGATTTATCCCTGTAAATTTTCTCTAAAAAGCTTCCGACGATCGGCAATGCGGTTTTGGCTCCTTCACCCAAATCCGTTGACCGGAAGTGAATGCTTCTGTCGTCGCCTCCAACCCATGCGCCTACAACCAGATCGCGCGTAATGCACATAAACCAGCCGTCAGAGTTATTGGATGTTGTTCCTGTTTTGCCGCCCAGTTCGTTGCCGTTTTTCGTAACATCGAATTTCCAGCGCAGGCTTCCTGATGTTCCACCCGGCTCTTCCACGCCGCCTCTCAACATTTGAACCATTAAAAAAGCCGATTCTTCGCTGATGGCCTGACGGTGTTCCGGCTGGAATTCTTCGATCACTTTGCCGTTGCTATCTTCGATTTTTGTTACCAAAATCGGCTTTGTATATGTGCCATTATTCACAAACACGCCATATGCCGCCACCATATCATAAAGCGAAACATCAAATGGCCCAAGTCCAATAGATGGAAGTGCCTTTAATGGCGTGGTTATGCCCATTTTCTTCGCATAACGAGCCACATTTCCAGGACCAACGCGGTCTGTAAGTTCAGCTGTAACCGAGTTAATGGATTGTGCCAGCGCGCGACGCAAAGTCATGCTGGCATATGAGAATGAGCCGGTTGCGTTTCTGGGCTTCCATTCCTTTTGCTCGCCGTCTTCCATATATATTTTTTCAAAAGGCTTATCCACGATCTGGTCGCAAGGCGACATATTGAACGTGGAATCGTCGATCGCAGTGGTGTAAACAAACGGCTTGAATGTTGATCCCGGCTGTCTTTTGCCTTGTTTTACTGCGTCATATTTGAAATAATTATAGTCCAAACCGCCTACCCAGGCCTTAATCTGCCCGGATTGCGGATGCATCGCCATCATCCCCGCCCGTAAAACACGTTTGTAATAATCCAGCGAATCCATCGAACTCCAGTATTTCTTCATTTCGCCGCTGTTCTTCCAATCGTACACGGTCATCGTGTCCTTCTTGTTGAGATAATATTTGATACTATCCGGCTGATTAGGGAATTTGGCTGCGAGTGATTTGTATTTGCTGGTCCGTTTTACAACATTATCCAGGAAGTCGGTAATTTCTTGTCCCTGCTCGTCACGCCACGGATTCTGGTTCCGCCAGTGATCTTCGAAAACGCGCTGTAATTGCTTCATCTTCTGCGTCATAACAATCCTGGCAGCCTGCTGCATGCGGGAGTCAATGGTTGTGTAAATTTTCAAACCATCTGTATAAAGATCATAACCATTTTCTTCGCCCCATTTTCTGACAAAATCAACAACTGCGTTTTTGAAATAATTGGCGTTGCCGTCGTAAGGCGTTTCAAACTTGGTTTTCAATTCAATAGGCAGAGCACTAATAGAATCCGCTTCTTTGGCCGATATGTAGCCATATTTTTCCATTTGATTGATCACCACATTGCGCCTTTCCAGCGAGCGCTTCATGTTACGGATCGGGTTATAGGTCGTGGTGGCTTTTTGCAAACCAACCAAAACCGCTGATTCCTGAATGTTCAGACTATCAGGCGATTTGCTGAAATAGGATTGTGCTGCCGTGTTGATCCCGTAAGTGTTGTTACCATAATCCACCGTGTTGAAATACATGGTCAGGATTTCTTCTTTGGTAAAATTCCTTTCCAGCTTAATAGCCGTCAGCCACTCTTTTGTTTTATAAATCAATGTTCCAAAACCCGGAACATAGCCTAGCACGCCTCTCGCGCCGGTTTTTCTGGTTTTGAAGAGTTTTTTTGCCAATTGTTGGGTGATCGTACTGCCACCTCCACGATCCGTTGCGCCGGTTATAATGCCAACCGCCACGCTCGCCATGGCTTTGTAATCGATTCCCGAATGCTTGTAAAAGCGCACGTCTTCTGTTGCAATAAGTGCCTTTACGAGGTTTGGAGAGATCATTTTAGCTGTAACCGGCGTTCTGTTCTCTGTATAAAACTTGCCGATCATGACGCCATCGGAAGTGTAGATTTCAGACGATTGCGCGACTTTCGGATTTTGCAGGTCTTCCACACTCGGCATGCTTCCCATTAACCACAGGAAGTTGGTTTCAACGCAAAAAATGTAAATCCCAAAAGCTAAAAATCCGTAAACGAAAGTTTTCCAGATTGTAACGACAGGCTTGTAATAAGGCGCATTAACATCGACCGTGGAATGCCACCAATCGCGTATCGACCTTTTCCTGGTCCGGTAAGAAAGGAAATATGCATCTGCCCGTTTCTTACCAATAACTAATGAAGTTAGCGTGTATGCAATGCGGTTGATGAATGTTGAAAGCTGTGTTCCAATGGATTGAAACAATGCGCGGATTTTATTAAAGAACGATCTGATAACTTCCATCAAACGTTAAGGTTCGTAAGAATTCAAAGATAAGAAAAGCCGGACATTTCTAAGTTAGTCCGGCTTTTTATGAATTAATTGATCAGGCTTTGTCGAATTTTAACGCAGCGCCATTCATACAATATCTAAGCCCGGTTGGCTTGGGCCCGTCATTAAAAACGTGTCCTAAGTGTCCGCCGCAAGTTCTGCAAACCACTTCCGTCCGGATCATTCCATGGCCCCGGTCAACGATTTCTTCCACATTGCCCGATGAAATGGGTTGAAAGAAACTTGGCCATCCTGACCCTGAATCATATTTCGTTTCGGAGCTGAATAATGGTGTGCCGCAGGCAGCGCAAACATAGGTTCCTTTTTCTTTATTGTCGTTATATGGGTGAGAAAAAGGCCGTTCTGTTCCTTTTTCGAAGAGTACAAAGCACTGTTGCCCGGTAAGCTCTTTCTGCCATTCTTCTTTGGTTTTTTCTACTTCTCTCATTTCAATTTGGTTTTAGATCATGGCAGCAATAAGATAATCGTACCATATCATTTATAAACGCAGTCGCTGCTTTTATCGTTTAGTGAAAATGCGTCTTATCCACGAATCTTCGGGTGGCCAGCATTTATTTTGCGATTCAGGTGGTCTGCGGAATAGTCCTGCCGATATGCCAAAATACAAATTAAACGCTTTCGGGTTGCCAATGTTCAGTAGTCCTGTCAAATGATCCGTCCCGATCCAAAGCGGTCCCGCACGTCCTGCCAATCCGATTGCCGGGGAACGATAACGGTTCATTAATGTAAGCGGAACCGATATTTCATACCATTTGTGTTCGTAACGCGGTGTAACAGAAACGACTGATTCGGCTTTCATGCCAAATGCGCTTCGCGGAACCAGATTTTGCACCGATAACCCGCTTACATAAACATTCGGTTTTACATTATAGTCAACGCTCGCCTGAAATGCTGCGGGCAAAACAGATTTGAAATTAGGGGCAAGCGGCGCTCCACCGTCCAGTGAGCTGTTTATCGCATTAAAAATTCCTTCCGAACCTTCCAATTTTTGGAACGTAGTCGTAACGCAATTCCTTATTCGGTGCTGTGGATTTCCTGCTGTAACACATACGCCGGATTTTTGAAATGAACCCGTCCTATGTCGGTCAGCGACACTGCAACACGATAGAGATATTTGTTTTTGGAAGCGTCGCGCTTGCGCTCGCCTTTTTCGGTGTAAGTGTATTTGTGCACATCCGGGCGATATTCGTAAACAGCCCCGACGTCGAAGCCCCAGCCGCTTCCGGGAGGCGCGCCGCCGATAAGCCAAGCAGGCGAGGGTTTAATGTTTTGGTAAAACCTTCATCGCGGGTTATGCCATATTTCACATTGATTTCTTCCACGCTCAAGATATTGGCGCTATGTTTTCCCAGGTTTCATCCGGTTTAATTGCGTAGGAAGACGCGTCAGATGATGGCATGTGCATTATAAAGTCCGATCAGTCTTTTAACTGTAACACCCACTTTGAGAAAGTCCGTTTCGTTATCAAAAACGGTTCCGCCCACTGTAAAAGCAACCTCTCCAAAACCGTTCAAATGCAATTTGCCCGACTGATTTTCAAAAACCGGTCCCTGCAACTCTTCTAATTGTGTAGTCTTGCTGATCAAGCGAGCCAAAGGTTCAGTTACACCGGATGTATTCAGCATGTAACGCGCCCGTGTTTGCAATTCCAACGCCAATTTTCCCTTTAAATAAATTGAACATTACAGACGGTAACCGGAAATCGCCTCCTGCATTTAGATATTTTTCGTTCCCGTTCAGCTTTTCGCTCAGATAGGAGCGCGGGAATTGAAGAACGCCTCTTTCGTTCCTATATTTATCGTTTACCGTGTTAGTAAGCAGGCTTAAAAAGGAGTAGGGAGCTTCGTATTTGACATGGTTGTTGGCAGTGTAAAACTGGGCTCCGACCACATTTACATAAAAGCTGTATCGGCTGTCTGCTACAAATGCTGGGTTGTGGTAAAGTGCATTGGTTCCTGCAAAGTTACTCATCGCGACACCTGGTAAATGCTGGGACATTGCCGTCCTGGAAAGCCCGAAAAACAGTGCAATTACAAGTAGTCTGTATTTAAACATAAGTTGGTGAAGACGTTGATGCGGGGTGCCAATCCGTGTGCAAAGAAAAGCTTAACTGCACGGATGAAGCGGCGCACGAAAAACGCGAAAGCGTTTCACGATAAATGCGAAAACTAGAGAACGGACAATGAGAGGCTCGGTTAATATCGGTTCGGCACAACCGAACGAGTAGGTTACA
>NZ_CEEDCD010000018.1:0-228506 GCF_979253085.1 Dyadobacter sp. AC419
GCCCATTTGGTATCCAGTTGTAGAAGCATGGAGAAACGGCAGTATACGGTAGAAAACCCGCCCCAAGACAGTCCCAGGCCGACATGGTTTTTGGTACACAGTCTGTACTTGAAACCCTTCGTTCGGGCAAAGAAATTGAACGATTATTCATTCAGAGAGAATTCGGATTAGCTGAAATTGAGAAACTTGCCAAAGAATTAGGCGTCCCTTTTCAGCGCGTGCCTGTTGAAAACTCAACCGCGTAACCCGGAAAAATCACCAGGGCGTCATCGCTTTCGTATCTCCGATCCAGTATATGCCCCTGCATAACGTGCTGACGCAGGTTTATGAAGAAGGCAAAACACCATTGCTGCTTCTTCTAGACCCGGATAACGGACGTAAGAAACTTTGGAGCAATCGCCAGGACCGCAGAATGTGCAGGTGTGCAAGCCCTGATCGTTCCCACAAAAGGCGGCGCGCAGATCAATGCAGATGCGATGAAAACCTCTTCTGGTGCCTTGAATTTCCTGCCGGTTTGCCGCGAGCCGAATTTGTACGAAACATTGCAATATCTGCGTAACAGCGGTTTGCAAATCATCGCTTGTACGGAGAAGACAGAAAAATCGCTTTATGAAATTGACTTTTCGATTCCTACTGTCATCATTATGGGATCTGAGGAAGACGGGATTTCAAAAGAATTCATACAGCTGGCAGATCTGGAGCAAGGATTCCGTTGAACGGACAAGTGGAGTCGCTGAATGTGTCTGTGGCGAGTTCGATTGTGCTTTACGAGGCTGTAAAGGCAGCGGATTAAAATCTGATTTTCTTCAAAGCATTATATTAAAAAACACCTGACTTTGCATTGGATTAACTTCTCCAAGCACGTCAGGTGTTTTTCTATTTAGATCATTGCCGAAAGCTCTTCATTATCCAGCCTCCGCCAACAACATCATCACCTTCGTAAAGCACAGCAGCTTGAACCGGGTGCTATGCCATTTACGCCGTCGTGGAAACGGGCAACGATTTTATCTGGTTCAATTCTGTTGATAGCAGCAGGTGTTCCGTTGGTTTTGAATGCATTTTTGCTTACAGTTTTGGTTGGCTTTTCGAGTGAAGCATATTTTTGCAAATTCAGCTTGCTGACGTACATTCCATCTCTGAAAAGGTCTGGCAGATCGCCCAGCACAACCTCATTTGTGTCTTTCCTGATTTCAGTAACAAAAGCAGGTTTACCCAAAGCAATGCCTAAACCCTTGCGCTGCCCGACTGTGTAGAACGGATAACCTTCATGTTTTCCTACGATTGTGCCGTCTTCAAAAACGAAATTTCCACCAGCTACTTCGGCCTCTAATCCAGGAATTCTTCTTTTCAGAAACCCTCTGTAATCATTATCCGGCACGAAGCAGATTTCGTAGCTTTCTGATTTGTTAACCAGATCAATAAAACCTCTTTCCCGAGCCATCTCACGGATTTCCGATTTATGCAGGTAACCTAACGGCAATTTCGTACGGGCCAGACTTTCCTGCGAAACGCCCCAAAGCACGTAACTCTGATCTTTCCAGGCATCAATGCCTTTGGAAACATAATGACGGCCGTCATGGAATTGCATATTAGCACAGTGTCCGGTTGCGACAAATTTCACAATCCAAGCGGTCGGCGCGTTTTAAAAAGCGCATCCGGCTGAATGTGCGTATTGCACAAAACGCACGGATTAGGCGTGCGGCCTTCAAGATATTCACCTGTAAAATGGTCGATCACATAATCGCCAAATTCAGCGCGGATATCGAGAATGTAATGTGGGAAACCGAGTTCGACGGCAATGTTTCTTGCGTCGTTGATGGAATCTAGGGAACAGCAGCCGGTCTCTTTTTTGGTGCCTCCGCTGCTGGCATAATCCCAGGTTTTCATGGTCATGCCAATGACCTCATAACCTTGTTCGTGTAACATAACAGCTGCAAGCGAGCTGTCAATGCCGCCACTCATGGCGACGAGAATGCGTCCGTGTTTGCTCATTCGAGGAATCCGCGAAGGTTGAATGCCTTCCGATTTTGTTTAAGTTGAAAATTTGTAACAGCCAAAACGCTGGCACAGGTTCCACAAAAGTACGGATAAAGCTTGTCAATTCTGCACAGCCACCTTAAACACCTCTTTGCCAACCGTGATCAGATACAAACCATTTTGTAGGGAGCTTGTTTCGATAGGTTTGTTGCTCACTACTAAACCCTCTTTTATAGTTTTCCCATTTAATGTCTGGATGCTATACCTAATATTTTCGTTGCTGGCTTTCACAAAAAGCTGCCCTGTTGAGGGATTTGGATAAACAGTTATTTTTTTGGAAGTTGCTTATTCTCCGTCCGTTTTACCACTATAATTCTTGAATACGAGGACGAGTTATCCAAGTCCACTTGTTTAAGACGGTAGTATGTGACTATTTCCGGAGCAGCATCCGTAAACGAATAGGTATTGCTACGGTTGCTAGTGCCAGCACCATCCACAAATCCGACCTGATCAAATTTTATTGCATTTACGCTTTTTTCGATGTAAAATCCAGCATTGTTTTGTTCCCAGGTCGTTGTCCAGGTCATTTGATTCCCTTCGAGCGTGCTTTTGCCGGAGAAGCTGATGAGATTCACGGGCAATATGTCTTGGCAAACATTGGAATTGAGAATTTCCGCTTTGGTTTGGCAACCGCTGGCATTTCCCTCTAAGCTGTACTAACAGATTGTCAGACAGCCCATTCAAATAAGAGCAAATGCTCTTCACTCCGCAAACTGAGAGATTAGTGGAGCTAAAAATTTGCAAAGTTGATATACCCGAACGACTGATATTGTCCAGGCCTGCCAGACCAGTCAGAGCAGGGTTATTTTCCAATTTAATGTAACCATTGATTTCTAAAAGATTGGCTAAGCCACTCAAATCCGAAAGCAGAAGATTGTTACCAATATACCCCCCCCCGATTGCTTTCAAGCCGATTAGACCAGAGACATCTTTCATCTATCACTAAGACTTATCATCAAAGCATCTCCTACAGAGGTAATATTCTCCAATCATGAGAGACTTTCTAATAAAGGGTTACCACCAATTGACATGTGACCATTGACGGCAGTTAATTTGCCCGCACCCGCCACGCTAATTAAGGCAGCATTGAAAACGACGCGAAAATTTCCCACCTTGACTAAGTTCCCAAGGCCAGATAGATTGACCAGGGACGAATTGTTTTCGATATCGATGTTCTCCGCAGTTTCCAGCTGTGACAGTCCAGACAAGTCCGCGAGCATTGGATTATTATCAATATATGAATACCCAGAGCTTTTCAACATTGATAGTCCCGGAAAGGTCCCGAAGCCTTGGATTATTGGAAATCACCAATCCGCTTGCCGATGTAACTCCCAACAGACCGTCAAGGTTAGTGATGTTAACACCTGAAATGTAAAGACCATTGGACACTTCCGTACAACCCGGATAATTTATGGAGAAGTTATCAATAGCAAACTGAGATATCAGATCGCCAACGGTGCAGGCTGCTTTGACGGAAAATGAATTTGCTATTATTACAAAAAAAATCAGCAGTAAATGTTTTTTCATAAAAGAGGAAAAGTGATTGGTGGAGTAATAAGTAATCCTTGGTTACAATATTTTGAAAAAATGCACCATATACAACTGAAGTCGCCAGCTTACTTATAGAAACCAAACTACGCATTCACCTGCCGAATCACATTCTTAATATTCAATTCAATAATATCAGTCATCGTCTCACACCGGTGATATTGGTTGTCCGAATAATGTTTGAACAAGCCTTCCCGGAGCTGGTGGATGTTGTCGACGGTTGAAATGTTGTCTTTGATTGATACGTCGCGCAGCTCTTTCAGGCGATATCTTTCGCTTCTTGCCTGATACATAATTGATGATTGTTCTTCCTGCTGATATTGGAGGACCGTTTTGTCGGTTAGATATTCCATCGCCAGCTCGACGTAAGGACGGTTTTCTTTGAAAAACTGAGGCATGTAGACCTTAATGTTGCCTTCGTAAAATTGCTGGTCGAAGTCGATGGCGCGGAGGCGGAATTGAAAATCGTCAAAATCGGGGGTGATCTGCATGACGAAGTTATAAGCACGCATGTCGCCGAGCAGCGTGATCATGCAGCGCTCGTTGAATTTTACGAATTCTTTTGCAATGCGGATGGGATTGTAATCGGGTTCGCGGAGACGCGTTTCGGCAAATTCATCGCCGGGAATTCCTGCAATGTGCTCTTCGATTAAGCTGTCGCCGTCGACGAGATAGTTAACCTGATTTGGTGAAAAAATCTCTTCCAGTTCCAAACCATAAATGCGGGATGCGTCGGCCCTTTTCACATAAAAATAATCGTAAATATCATTTAGCCGATTTACGATCTTGATCCTGAACGGATTGGAGTTTCCAAATTTGCAGTAATCAATTCGGTCAATGTATTTGTGCTCGACAATGCGCAGATTACCGGAGGCTTTCAGCATCGCATAAGCCTTTTTTAAGCCGCTATGCAGCCGGTCAATTTCGTGCGGGGGATAAAGTGGACTTTCCCAAAGCGTGTCCTTTCCATTTTTGTCCATCACCGGAAACGACTCGTAAAAATTCAACAGATCGTGATAACCCACCGGCAGCTTCGCATCACGCTGATAAAAACGCAGATATTTCCGCAATTCGGTGCTTACGGGATAAATTGGCTTCTTTTTTAATATTTTAACATCACCCTGTTCCATAAAGTAAGTTAGCATTTATAATGCTTAAATTACAGGTTCTATCTTTAATTGAAGCATGGCAATGATCGGTTTGGCGGTGTGTGGCGGAAAAAGCAGCCGAATGGGCGCTGACAAAAGTCAGCTGCAATATTTTGGAGTTTCGCAGGCAGAACACGTTTTAAACTTGCTAACCCCCCTTTGTGAAACAGTCTTCATCTCTTGCAACAATTCTCAGGTAAAGCTTTTTGACAAAAACAAAACACTCGCAGACCTGCCTCATTTTGAACACATTGGCCCAATGGCCTCGCTGCTGACAGCTTTTGAATTGCACCCTGGCAACGACTTCCTGATCATCGGCTGCGACTATCCTTTCTTAACCTCACAGGATCTTGCAAATTTTCTTTCTAAGACTAGAAGAGATGCGGTTGCTGCTGCTTTTTATAATGATGCCGGAAAATATGAGCCGTTAATGGCTTGGTATGCAAAGGATTCGGCCTCATTACTGTTGGATCGATTTCACCAAAAGCAATATAGTCTCCAGCATTTTTTAAAAGAAATGAATGCGGAAAAGCATTTGCCGGAATCGAAAGAAGCCATGACAAGCGTAGATACGAGGGAGGAATACGAGCGGGTCAGGGCCTTAATTAATCTCAACATTTAAATCAATGGAAATCAGTTCGATAGCGCAGCAGCGCATACAAGTTGTTACACAGCACGGATTCACCGATGCGGAAGACGATCTGGCGGTGGAAGAGCCACTGGAAATTCAGCTTGGTTACCATGAGTCTGGAAAAGTGGTCAAAAAAAGCATTTCTGTAACGATGCGGACGCCGGGAACATGACGCATCCCTTGCTGTTGGCTTTTGGTTTTACAGAAGGCAATTTATCAGCGAAAGTGCTCAGATAAAGTCGGTTTACAAACAATATTTTAGATGAAAACAAAGTGCTGGTTACTTATGTCCGATGACTTTCAGCCGAAAATAAAATCGCTGGAAAGAAACTTCTACACCACATCGAGTTGCGGCGTTTGCGGAAAAGCGAGCATTGATGCAATCAAAACCGTGTCGGCATACCAAAACGATTCTACTGCGTTACGGATTGAAAAACAGGTCCTGTTCACATTGCGCGACCAGCTTGCAAGCCAGCAGCGCATCTTTGAAAGCACGGGCGGTCTGCACGCGTCTGCGCTTTTTTATCACAACGGAAAATTTATAACCCTGCGCGAAGACGTTGGCCGGCACAATGCATTGGACAAACTGATCGGCGACGCGCTGCTCAACAACCAGCTCCCACTGGCAAACCATATTCTGCTGCTAAGCGGACGCGCCAGTTTTGAACTGATCCAAAAAGCGGCAATGGCTGGAATTCAGATTGTGGCTGCAATCGGGGCGCCTTCGAGCCTGGCGGTTGCACTTGCCGAAGAAAGCGGCATTACGCTGATCGGTTTTTTGAAAAATGAAAAATTCAACATTTACTCCGGTTTTGAACGGATCTCAACAATATGAAAATACGCATTCAACGCAATTCCGTGCGTTTTCGACTTAGTAAAACGGACATTGATAAATTGGAAAAAACTGGCTTTCTAAAAGAGGAAACGGCCTTTGCAAATGCCCGCTTTGGCTATGCGATCAGCCGGTCGACTGTTGACGAAGCGCTTTCCGCAGTGTTTGAAGATGGGACAATTGTAATGATTATGCCTGAAAACCTGATTTCTGGATGGGCTGCAAACGACATTGTGGGCTTCAATGCCACCATGCAAATCAATGAAAATGAAACGCTCCATTTACTCGTAGAAAAGGACTTTAAATGTCTGGATAATGTCACCGAGGACCAATCGGACAATTACGAAAATCCTAAAACCTGCTAACATGGAAAATGAACAGCATATCATTCCCGGCGCCGAAAATCCTGACAAGCTTACCGGCCTGAAACAAAAGGATGTGATGAAAGTGGCTGCGGGCATTCCGGCAGTTGTTTCGAGTTTTCAAAAAACACTTCAGGAAGCAGGATTGCAGCGTGGCATGAAAGCACTTTTTAATTTAAATAAAAAAGGAGGTTTCGACTGTCCGAGCTGTGCCTGGCCCGATCCGGACGATGAGCGCTCGGGCATTGCAGAATATTGTGAAAATGGCGCCAGGGCTGTTGCGGAAGAGGCTACAACCAAGAAACTGGATGCCAAATTTTTTGCAGAAAACTCAGTTGTCGATCTCGGCAAATTGTCTGATTACGAAATTGGTGGAAAAGGCAGGATCGCTACGCCCATGTTTTTACCGGCGGGCGCCAAACATTATCAGCCCATTTCCTGGAATGCTGCTTTTGAAAAAATCGGCCTTGAACTGAATCGGCTGGCTTCACCGGATGAAGCGATATTTTACACTTCCGGCCGAACGAGCAACGAAGCTGCCTTTTTATACCAGCTTTTTGTCCGTGAATATGGCACCAATAACTTGCCGGATTGCAGTAATATGTGTCACGAAAGCAGTGGCATTGCATTGGGCGAATCGCTTGGCATTGGCAAAGGGTCGGTGACATTGAATGACTTTTATGAAGCGGAAGTGATCATGATCCTGGGTCAGAATCCGGGGACGAACCATCCGCGGATGATGACTGCATTGCAAAAGGCCAAAGCCAACGGTGCTACGATCATTTCCATCAATCCACTGCCCGAAACGGGCTTGATGGGATTTAATAATCCGCAAAGTGTGCAGGGCGTTTTGGGCATTCATCCGGCGCTGACCGACATTTTCCTGCAAGTCAAGATCAATGGGGACATGGCTTTGCTCAAAGCGATCGAGGTTTTGTTGCTAAAAGAGGAAGAAAACAATCCCGGAATGGTCTTTGACCGCGATTTTATTGCAAACAACACGGAAGGTTATAACGATTTTGTTGCACACATTAAAACGCAGAATGCTGAGACATTAGCCAAACTAAGCGGTGTGTCTTTGGCTCAGATCCAGGAAGTTGTGCGCGTTTTGGCAGAGAAGAAAAAGATCATCACTTGCTGGGCAATGGGCCTGACGCAGCATAAAAACGCAGTTGACACGATCAAAGAAATCGTTAATCTGCTTCTGTTAAAAGGCAGCATAGGAAAACCGGGCGCCGGAACTTGCCCCGTTCGCGGCCATAGCAATGTGCAAGGCGACCGGACAATGGGAATTTTTGAAAAACCGACGCCGAAATTTCTCAGTGATCTTGAAAAAAACTTCCATTTCACGACGCCCAAAAAACATGGCTATGACGTGGTGGAATCCATTAAGGCCATGCACGAAGGCAAAGCGAAAGTCTTCTTTGCGATGGGCGGCAACTTCCTGTCCGCCACGCCCGACACGCAATACACGGCAACAGCATTAAGCAATTGCCGGCTCACCGTGCACGTTTCCACCAAATTGAACAGAAGTCATTTGGTAACGGGCACCGAGGCGCTCATTTTACCATGCCTGGGCAGAAGCGATATGGATATGCTGAATGGCGAAAACCGTTTTATATCTTGCGAAAATTCGATGGGCGTAATCCAAATGTCGAAAGGCGTTCTGCCACCCGTTTCAGATCAGCTGCTGAGCGAACCTGCGATTATATGCCGCCTTGCAAAAGCAGTTTTGGGAAGAAAAAGTCAGATCAACTGGGATCGTTATGCGGCTGATTATGACGTGATCCGCGCTGATATTGAACGCACGATTCCAGGTTTTGAAAATTATAATGAGCGCGTGCGACTTCCGGGCGGTTTTTATCTGCCGAATTGCAACCGCGATGGAAATTTTGACACCGAAACCAAAAAAGCCAGCTTCAACATTGGCGAGCTTCACGATCCGGAACTTGCTGCGGACGAGCTAATGATGATGACAATCCGGAGCCACGATCAGTTTAACACAACGATTTATGGCCTTAATGATCGTTACAGGGGCATTTTTAATGAGCGCCGCATCATTATGATGAATGAGCGTGACATGGAAAGCAGGGGCTTGAAGAGCGGAGACCTCGTGGATTTACGAAATGATTTTGGTGGAGTTGAACGCATTGCACACAAATTTGTCGTGGTTCCTTATTCCATTCCACAAGGCTGCACAGCGACGTATTTTCCTGTAGACCAATGTACTTGTGCCCATTAACAGCGTGGCGGATAAGAGCAACACGCCAACTTCCAAGCTTGTTAAACTGACCATTCACAAGCACTTGCAAGCTGCTGGCGGTTAACATTAACTCTTATCAGACACCAAACTTCCTAACCCTTGAAAAAATTTTTACTAACCTTTTCAGCTGCGGCGATTTGCCTCTCGCTTTTCGCCTTTTTACAACGACCCAAGACAAATCGTCCTGCTCAGGATGCGCCGGATAGCACGCGCTTCACGCACATGACGCTCGCGCAAGGACTTGATGAGCCGATGGAAATGGCCATTTTGCCAAATCTGGACGTTATCATTGTCGAACGAAAGGGAGATGTGAAGCTATATGATGCCAAAGAAAAGCATATCAAAACCGTCGCGCACATCAATGTTTATAGCGGCATTGAGGACGGGTTGCTAGGCGTGGCGGCGGATCCGGATTTTGACAAAAACCATTGGCTTTATCTTTATTATGGCGTCGCTGGCGATAAAAATGTCAGTCATTTGGCACGCTATGATTTCATCGACCAAAAACTGGATATCAATTCCAAAAAAGTGCTTCTTGAAGTGCCCACCCAACGCACTTATTGCTGCCATTCAGCAGGTTATCTTACTTTTTCGGACGGATTGCTTTATTTATCGACCGGAGACAACACCAATGCGGAGGAAATTGAAGGGCATAACCCAACCGATGAACGCCCCGGCAGACAACTTTCCGACGATCAGGGAACGACGGCAAACAGCAAGGATTTCAGAGGTAAAATATTGCGGATCAAGCCACTTCCTGACGGGACTTATGCCATTCCTGATGGCAACCTTTTTCCCAAAGACGGCTCGCTGGGTTTTCCTGAAATTTATGTGATGGGCTGCCGTAATCCGTTCCGCGTGTCGGTTGATCCGAAAAACAAATACGTTTATTGGGGAGATGTTGGGCCGGATACGAATGTGCCTGCGGAAGAAGGTTTTTTGAGCTATGACGAAATTAACCAGGCCAAAAAACCCGGATTTTTTGGTTATCCTTATTTTCTCGGTTCCAATGAGGCCTTTCCTAAATATGATTTTGAAACCAAAAAGGAAGGCCCAAAACAAGATCCCGCGCACCCGATCAATAGTTCACCCAATAACACAGGAATCAAAGAATTGCCTGCCGCCCAGCCTGCGATGATCTGGTATGGAAAAGGCGAATCCAAACGTTGGCCGATGGTTGGCAAAGGCGCTGCGAGTGCCATGGCGGGGCCTGTTTATTACAGCGATCTTTATCCCAATGCGAAATACAAACTGCCTGCATATTACGATGGGAAACTCTTTATTTACGAGTGGATCCGGAAGTGGATTATGGCCGTAACATTGGACAAAGATGGAAATTATGTTAGTATGGAGCCTTTTTTGCCTCATCTAAAACTCATTGCGCCCATGGATATGCAGATTGCCCGTGACGGCGCGATCTATATGCTTGCTTATGGCACAAACTGGTTTGCAAAAAACACAGACGCGGGCCTGATACGCATTGAATATTCGGAAGGAAACCGCAATCCGATTGCCAGCATTCAGGTGGATAAAAGCATTGGTGCCGCGCCGCTTACAGCAACATTATCCGCTTCGCAATCAAAGGATTATGATCAAAATGATAAGCTGACATTCAATTGGAAGATTGGTGATAAAAACTTTACCGGACAGGAATTAAAGCAAACATTCGATAAACCGGGCATTTACAATGTTGCGCTTACGGTGAGCGATCAGGCGGGTGGATCGGGTGTAGCCACAGCGCAAATTAAAGTGGGAAATACGCCGCCGGATGTGCGCATCAGCACAACGGCTAACCGCAGCTTTTACTGGGATAATGTCCCTTTCGATTACAAGGTGATCTTGCAAGATAAGGAAGACAAAGTGCCTGCTAAACAAGACATTAACCTGGCGTTCGATTATCTGCCTGTCGGGAAGGATTTCGCGGCTGCGCTTTCGGGTGCGAGTCATGGAAACCTGCGTTATGCTGCCACGGAAACGTTTTATGCGTCGCTGGATTGCAAGTCCTGTCACACAGTGGATACGAAATCCATAGGGCCGGCCTTGAAGGATGTTTCGAAGCGTTATGCTTCCAAAACGGGTGCGGCCGATCTGCTGGCGCAAAAGATCATCAAAGGCGGAAGCGGGAATTGGGGCTCCTACCCCATGCCTCCGCACCCCGATCTGACCATTGCGCAATCGGGTGATTTGGCTGGATACATCCTTGCACTAACGGGTGAAAAGCCAAAATTGGCGCCACAAGGCAGCATTATGCTTGACGAACACATTGGCAAAGGAAATGAAGGCGCTTATGTTTTGACAGCAAATTATACGGACAAAGGCGCAAATGGCATCGAGCCGTTGAAGGGCAGCACGGCTGTTATTCTGAAAAATCCTTTGGTGCAATTGGAAGACTTTGAAAAAGGCAATGTCAGCGTTTCAATTGGCACAAAAAACAATGGTTTCGTGACTTCTGTCCCGGCTGGAAATGGCAAGTTTGTGAGCTTCAATGACATTGACCTAAACCACATTAAGCGGCTCAAATTCAGGATAGGAATGGACGGTGATGGCGGAATGCTTGAAATCAGGGAGAATGCTGTTGACGGGAATTTGCTGGGATCACTGGAAGTGCCGGGCAGCCAAACGAAAAGTGACAAACAGCAGTGGCAAGAAATGCAGGCGAGCATTAAACCGGTTAACAAAATGACAAATCTTTTCCTGGTTTTCAAAAATCCGGATACCAGCAAAAAGTTGCTCTTTTATGTCGATTGGATGTATTTTGAAAAATAATGCATCCTGAAAATTAACATTGAGCTAACACCGCTGAACGAAACTAGCCTTAATTTGCGGACTGCTTTGGACAAATGTTCAGGGTAAATCCAGTTAATAAATTTCTTTTTGTTGAAGTCCAAATTTGAAAAAATGAAAAAAATCTTATCCATTATTGCAGTTGGAATCCTAAGTCTGACCGCTTTTGAAGGCATGTCTCAAAACAAAAATAAAGTGATTGCGCACCGCGGCGCGTGGAAAAACACAGGCGTTACTGAAAATTCCATCGGCGCATTGGAGCATGCGATCAAACTGGGTTGCTATGGCAGCGAATTTGATGTGCATATGTCGTCAGATTCGGTTATTTACGTGCATCACGACCATGCGATTAAAGGAACACACATTGAAAAGACGAGTTCGCAGGAGCTTTCACAGATCAAACTGGAAGATGGAAGCGCATTGCCAACATTGGAAGAATATCTGAAAGCCGGTAAAAAACAGAAAAAAACGCGCTTGATCCTTGAAATAAAAACGTCTTCGATGGGTAAAGAACGTTCGCTGGCTTTGGCTACGAAATGCGTTGAAATGGTTAAGAAATTGAAAGTGGAGAACATTACGGATTACATTGCTTTTGATTTTGATGTTTGCAAAAAAGTAAAAGAACTGGCTCCAAAAGCACATGTTGAATATCTGAACGGTGATAAAACGCCGGACGAAATCGAAGCGGCTGGCCTGGATGGCATCGATTATCATTTAAGTGTTTTGAAGAAAAAACCTGAATACATTACAGCCATTCGCGACAAAAAACTGACGACGAATGTGTGGACTGTAAATAATGAAGATGACATGAAGTGGTTCCTTGAACAGCATGTGGATTACATTACGACCAACGAGCCTGAGTTGCTTTTGAAGATCTCGAAATAATTGCCTTAATAAGTAAAAAGCGCAGCTCCGGATCCCGAAGCTGCGCTTTTTTATGTGGTTAACCTTAAATTCTGGCGGTCTGTAATTGGCCATTGGTTTCCTGCCAGGCCCTGATGACTTGGTTAAGCTGCTTGTATTCGATCAAAAAGCCGTCATGGCCGTATAATGAATCAATTTCCTGAAAAACCGCATCCGGAATGTGCCGGGCAACGAATTGCTGTTCGGACAATGGGAATAGTAAGTCGGATTTTATGCCCAGCACCAGCGTTTTGGCTTTTACCAAACCTAATGCATGCACAATTCCGCCCCGGTTACGACCCACATTATGCGAATCCATGATCTTTGAAAGCGTCCAGTAAGAATATGCATTGAAACGTTTCACAAACTTATCGCCCTGATATTGCTGATAAGACGAAGCCCGGAAATCATCGATCTGATCCGGATTATCACGCGCCTGGGTAAAATTATAAGTGTCGTAATTGCGGTAGGAAAGCAATGCAATGGACCTTGCAGCGCGCATGCCCATGCTTCCGGCATCGTCGGTGTTATCTTTGAATGTCGGGTCAGCCTCGATTGCCATCCGCTGAGACTCGTTGAATGCGATTCCCCAGGGAGAATGTAGCGCATTGGACGCGATCAGGATCAGTTCTTCAAACAGTTCGGGCACTTCAACAGCCCATTCCAATGCTTGTTGACCGCCTAGCGAGCCGCCAATGCAGATTTTTATCTTCCTGACTTCCAGCTCCTGACGCAGCAGATCCATCGCCCCAACCACATCGCGCACCGTTACAACAGGGAAATCACGATAATAGGGTTTTTGCGTTTTTGGATTAATACTTAGCGGACCTGTGGAGCCATAAGCCGAGCCCAGCACGTTGACACAGATGATAAAATATTTGGCAGGATCAAAAAACTTGCCTTCTCCAACAAGTCCGTCCCACCATTCGGCAGCATTGGAACTCCCGGTGAGTGCATGACATATCCAGACAATGTTGCTTTCGTCGTCATTTCGTTTTCCATAAGTGGTGTAGGACAACTCGAAGCCCGGTAATTCACCGCCCATTTCAAGCGCGTAGGCGTAAGGATATTTAAATGTTCTTTGTTCCGCTTGCATAAGTGCCAGAGCACAGGTTTTGATACAAAATATTAACAGGCCGATCCGTAAAAATTACAGAACAGGTGTGAGAATAAAGCCATCCGGCTTACGGAAATTTCTAACTGTAAGTTCACGCGAATTGAGTTTATATCTCCTAATAACTTAGGTGGGAATTAGCACCTTTCTCCATTGTGGTAGCAGGTTGCCAGAGGTTCTTAGAGCCCATTCTCTCGCCTCTTCTTTATAAATCAATCGCACACAAGGTGAAGCAATTGACTTGATGTTGCAATATTAAGCCTGGATGCCTGAAAATGCAAACAAAAGGGCAAATTCTATTTTGCAGGGGATGCAGGGCGGTTTATCTTTGCCATTTAATGTCACTCCGTTCGATGAAAACTTATTTGTTTCTTTTTCTTTTTGCTTGCCAGAGTTCGTTTGCCCAATTGCCTTCTTCCGAAAACCTCTCCAAACACATTTATAAGCTTGCTTCCGACAAAATGAAAGGTCGCGGAACGGGGAGTAAGGAGAATCAAAAAGCAGCAAAATACGTCGCTTCTCAATTCAAAAAATACGGACTTCAACCAAAAGGAACACAAGGTTTTTACCAGCCATTCATTGCCAAAGTCAGAAGGGTTACCGTGCCTGACAGTCTGCGCGAAACAAACAATGTCATCGGGTTTTTAGACAACGGAGCTGACTATACCATCATTATCGGCGCCCATTTTGATCATTTGGGATTAGGCAGACAAGGAAGTTCAAAAGCCGATAAGCCGGAAGGACAAATCCACAACGGCGCGGACGACAATGCTTCGGGTGTTGCGGGACTGCTCGAACTGGCCAGATATTTTTCCAAAAACGACACAAAAGAGCCTTATAACTTCCTGTTCATTGCTTTTGGAGCAGAAGAGCTGGGTTTGCTAGGCTCGCGTCATTTTGTAAACAATCCAACATTGCCTTTGGATAAAATTGATTTCATGTCTAATATGGATATGATTGGCCGCTATGATCCCAGCCGCGGCGTCGGCATTGGCGGTTATGGCACAAGCGATGAATGGCCTGCGATTTTCAAAGGCGTAAAAAGCGAAACAAAATTTTTCACAGATAATGCAGGAAGCGGCGGCTCTGATCATGGCTCTTTTTATGCCAAAAAGATCCCTGTGCTGTTCTTTCACACTGGCGGACACGACGATTATCACAAACCGACGGACGATCCTGAAAAAATTAATTTCGAAGCAGCCGCAGGCATCCTGGCTATTCAGATTCAGCTTATTGAGAATGCAATGAAACTTCCGAAGCTAAAATTCACTGAGGTCAAGTAAGCGTTTTTTACAACCATTGACCATATTTTTTGAAGTTAATCCACACTATACCGGATCATCATCCGTATTACTGACAATTTAAACCACCGAAATCTTGTACGGATTCATTGCCCCCTCCTTCACTTATGGTCAATCACATGCCTCTCCGGAAGAGCTGTTCGGAACATTGTTTCGTGACATTCAGCAAAGCAATATTTTTGAAGACTCGAAGACTTTCGCAGATGCAATTCCGTTAGAAGATCCGGTTTTCATCATTGAAAAATATCACCATGAAAAAGACGAGCCGGAGTTCGATCTGGGCACGTTTGTGAAGCAATATTTCCGCATGCCCACGCACATTGTCTCCACATTTAAGGCTGACACTTCGTTATCGACTTCGGAACATATTAAAAGATTATGGTCTGTGCTGACCCGCCAGCCCGAAAACCAGGAGCGCGGCGGTTCGCTTATTCCGCTCCCCTATCCTTATGTGGTGCCGGGCGGCCGCTTTCGCGAGATTTATTATTGGGACAGTTACTTTACAATGCTCGGGCTGAAAGAGTCCGGCAGGACGGACCTGATCGAGAGTACGCTGAATAACTTCGCCAGATCTGATCTGATAGTTCCGGCTACATTCCAACCGCCAACCGCACTTATTATCTGACGCGTTCGCAGCCGCCTTTCTTTTCATTAATGGTGCGGCTTTACAGTGATATGGAGGGCAAAAAGGTCCTGAAACGCTATTTGCCGCAGTTGCAGAAAGAATATGATTACTGGATGAAAGACGACGGCGATCTCCGAGGAGCCATTTACATCACATCGGCGTGTTGTTAACCTGCCGGACGGCGCTGTCTTGAACCGCTATTGGGACGACAAGGCGACTCCCCCGGCCTGAATCTTATCGAGAAGATGTGGAGCTGAGCGAAGAAGCGAAGGAAAAATATGGAACGGACTTTCCTGATGCCGTTTTCAGGCATATCCGGGCTGCAGGCAGAGTCCGGATGGGATTTCAGCAGCCGGTGGTTTGCGGATGAAAACGACTTTACGAGCATTCACACCACAGACATTTTGCCCGTCGACCTGAACTGTCTGATGTATCATCTCGAAAAAACTTTGGCGGAGGCATATCTTTTTTATCAGACAACTCGAAAAAGCATTTGGAAATGGAGGAAAAAGCTCGTTTGCGGGCAACAGCCATTCAAACGTATTTTTGGGACGACACGCGTAACTTCTTTATGGATTATGATTTTAAGCAAAAAGATTTTACAAAAGCGGTGACACTGGCAGGGACATTTCCACTTTATTTTAAACTGGCCACCAAGTCGCAGTCACATTTTATGCGCGGATACATTCGTCTGAATTTCATGCGCTCGGGCGGACTGCTCACAACAACCGTGAAAACCGGCCAGCAGTGGGACGCTCCAAATGGCTGGGCGCCTTTGCAATGGATCACTTACAAGGGTTTACGGAATTATAATTTCCACAGGACCGCTAATGAATTGTGCGCAGAGTGGATCGGACTTGTGGATAAGGAATTTAAACATTCGGGCAAAATGCTTGAAAAATACAATGTGTCAGACACCAATTTGATAGCCGGCGGAGGCGAATATGAGATCCAGGAAGGATTCGGATGGACCAATGGCGTTTATCTGCGAATGCGGAATAAAAGGAGCTAACCTGACACGAAATCACATTTCAATTATTATCTGATTCTAATAATATTATTAAAAATTTCCAGAGTCAACTTCCTTTAATAGAGAATATTTTTAATACCTTGGTATTACTAACCCCATTTTTTCGAACTTCATGAAACTGTCCATATACCAGATTGATGCGTTTACTGATAAACTCTTTTGTGGAAATCCTGCTGCTATTGTTCCTCTGAACGAGTGGCTTCCGGACGAAACAATGCTCAACATTGCCGCTGAAAATAACCTCGCCGAAACTGCATTTTACATTCCCAGTGAAAGCGGTTTTCACATCCGCTGGTTTACGCCTTCTGTCGAAGTGGATCTGTGCGGGCACGCTACGCTCGCTGCGGCTTATGTGATTTTCAACATTCAGGGTTATGAAGGTCACTCGATCCGTTTCGAGTCGCGGAGCGGTGAATTATTGGTTGAATGCAAAGAGGATTGGCTTACGCTGAATTTTCCAGTGGACCAGTTTCACATCGCCGTGCCGCCGCCTGCTTTGGTGGAAAGCCTTACGGACACCACAATGATCGAGGTTTATAAGGGCAAAACGGATTATATGGTCGTTTTGGAATCAGAAGCAGAGGTTAAGAACCTTGATCTTGACATCATTGTCCTGTCTACAATTCCGGCAAGAGGCATTATTGTTACAGCTGCCGGAGATGACGTTGATTTCGTTTCGCGCTTTTTCGCACCGCAATCAGGCATTGATGAAGATCCCGTAACCGGCTCGGCACACACCACGCTGATTCCTTACTGGGCAGAAAAATTTGATAAAACCGTGATGACAGCCAAGCAGTTATCGAAAAGAGGCGGATATCTTAAATGCGAGCTTGTAGGCGACCGCGTCCACATTGGCGGACAAGCCAGACTTTATCTAAAAGGGGAGATTTTGATCGATGAGTGATCAGCTCATTAATTTGCGCCGCTGCCCCGCATACAATCCAGCTATTACAAGGACTGTTCCTATGACTGTGTAAATGGTCACTGGCTCAGACATGAGCCACCAGGCAAAGAAAAAGCCAAAAAGCGGGCATAGGAACAGCCATAATGATGCCTTCACGGTGTCGATACGGAGCAGATAAAACCAGCAAATCAAGCCGACAATTGAAACGGCCAGACCAGCCACAGCACAGGATACCAAAATGATCCGTCCCAGACTGTGGTTGAGAAATCACCAAAAAGCAATGTTGCAGGAAGCAGGAATATGCCGCCTAGCAGCACCTGCCAGCCATTTATAAGCAGATTCGGCAATTCCCATTGAATCGTGGCGTAGTAAACACTTGCAGCCGAAACCGCTATCATACTGATCAGGAGCAATGTAATTCCTGTAAAATTCATGTAACTCCCGGCAAGCAACGGATAAGTTGCCACGCCAACGCCGGCCATTCCCAGAATAATCCCCAGCCATTCTTCCGACTTAGGACGCCTTTTCAACCACCAGGACGACAGCAAAACAATGATCAGAGGATTTGTAGAAACTGCCAAACTGCCGATTCCGGCTGTTGTAAATTTCATTGCATACACGTAGAGGCCCAGGTAAAGCGTTGTATTGAGAAAGCCAAACAACGCGAGCTGTTTCCATTCTTTTCTGTTCGGCAATCGGAAAGATTGATCTTTGCCCAACAAATACGAAAATGAAAGCAGCAGTATACCAGCTATAAAGAAGCGAACGTTTGCCAATATTAACGGAGCAGCAGACCGGACCCCAAACTTGGTGGCGACGGAAGCAGATGACCACAGAATGGAAAAGAGAAGACCAATACCAATGTTTTTCACGCGTAAACTGAGTTATGATCCAAAAATACGCGATGCGTTTCGGCTTCCCCCCGCAGTTTTTATATTTTTGGGCATGATTAGCAAAAAAAATGCCAGGTGCATTCTTTCAATTTTACTTACCGGACTCTGTTTTCCTTCCTTTTCACAAAGTCAATGGACTTATGACTTCAATAACGGGCTTAACCCTATTGAAAATGCAGGACCAGCATTGAAGGTGCTCGGAGTGCCTGGAAAATATATTAAGGAGAAGATTCCCGGATCAGATTACCTCAGCCGGACCATTTATCAATTCGAGAAAAACAGCGGTTTACAATTCAATAATGCCGAAGCCAAAGGTTTTTTGAGCAAATCTTTTACCGTCGAAATCTATTTCAAGATGGAAGAGCTCGACAGCTGGAAACGTGTGCTGGACTTTAAAAACCGGAAGAGCGATTACGGCAGCTACATTTACGACGGCAAGCTCAATTTTTATGATTTTGCAATCGGAGAGAAAGCGCCTGTGCGCGCCAATCAATATGTACATTATGTTTATTCCCGCGATCATGAGACGAAAATCATAAAAATGTACATCAACGGGCAGTCTAAGCTGGAATTTAAAGATCCGGGAACAGAGGGCATGCTCGATGCTGATCAGGTGCTGAATTTATTCCAGGACGATCTGATAGCGAATCATGAATCCAGCGCAGGATCCATTGTGCTGATCCGGGTTTATGACCGCGTGATGACGCCGGTGTTCGTACGGAGAAGTTATCAAACCATTAGCAAAATTTCGAAAGAGCCGATTGCAAAAGAAGAAAAGGAACCTGAGCCAGCACCCGTCACAAAGGAGCCTGTAAAAAGAAGATCTGATCTGGCAATAGTCACGGGTCGCGTCTATGACGGCCGGAACCTGAAACCGGTTAATGATGCAGATGTGATGGTGCGCAATTCCAGCAGCGATTCGCTGGTTGCCCAAACGAAAACGGTCGATGGCGTCTACAATTTTGAGCTGCGCCCGCACGAGACTTATCGCATTTCTGCCCGTGCAGACGGGTTTCAGTCCAAAAGCGTTTCGGTTAAAGTGAACAACCGTTTCGAGGAGGTCAAATCATTAATCAGCCTTTCTGCGGCAACTTACGACACGCCTTTGACCACACTATATTTCACACAAAGTGCCGATGTGCTGGAAGACAATGCTTTGGCGGGAATAGATTCCATTGTTTCCTATTTCCAAAAAAGAGACGATTTGAAAATAATTCTGAAAGGACATACGGACAACACGGGTGATTTTGATAAAAATCTTGAACTGTCCAACAAGCGTGTGGAGACGGTGCGTAGTTATCTGCTAGCAAAGGGAATTCCGGAAAATCGCATTTCAGGATCCGGATATGGGTCCGCACAGCCGACACGCATGAACCAGACCGAGGCTTTGAAGCGCTCGAACCGCAGGGTGGAAATTTGGGCTGAGCCTATAAAAAGATAAAGCCATCTCACTGAGACGGCTTTATACTGACTATTCCTAAACCCTTAACCTTTTCTTATCTTATATATCTTCTGCATTCATGCAATGCAAACGAATCTTAATGTCTTTGATATAAAGTAACAATGTTTTGAATAATACTCCAATTTCCTGTCTAACAAATTCCGGAAACTTTTGATCTATATACGGCGAAATTTACTTTTCAGATTTGCCGCAAACATTGCTTACTAGCCTTTCAATGCGTTTCGAGTAACTTCTGGTCTATTAACTTGTGACTGAGCGACTAACGAAACTTGTTTTCTTTCACAAAGGTAAAAACATTAATTTTATTTCCCTTGGATTTATTCAATTTTTATTTCGGCGAACCGTGATACAAATATCTTAATTAGTTTTGATATTACAAGCTTTGATAGAATCTGCTAACAAAATAATATTTGGAATTAACACTGGTTTTCAATTGATAATTTATAACATTAATTTGCTTTTTCTAATCTGGCTTTAATAAAGTTTTATGATTTTGGCAAATTACAAAATAAATACGATTCTTGAAATATTTATATTTTCTTTAAATTGTACAATCATTGGTTATAATTATTCATTGTTGTTTGTATTCCCAAAGTACAAAAAGCTAAGACCATATCCCCGGCTGTATCCAAAAAGATAGGCAGTTCGGCCATTTCTTCATTGGAAAAAGGTTTTAGCACATAATCTACTTGCCTGCCACGTGGAAAATTATTTCCAATTCCAAAGCGCAAACGGGGATAATTGCTTGAAGCCAAAAGCTCTTCAATATTCTTAAGACCATTGTGGCCGCCGTGACTGCCTTTTGGTTTAATGCGCAATGTGCCGAAAGGAAGTTGCAGCTCATCCAATATCACCAGTAAATTTTCTTCCTGGATCTTAAACTGATCCATATAGTAGCGAATTGCCTTGCCGCTCAGGTTCATGAAGGTGGTGGGCTTGATAAAATAAATATGCCTGCCCTTATGCTTCCATTCGGCAACGAAGGCCAGCTTCTCGAACGAAAATTTGAAATCGTGCTGCGCCGCGAGCCTGTCAAGCACCATAAATCCCACATTATGCCTTGTGAATGCATACTCCGGACCTATATTTCCCAATCCGGCAATCAGATATTTCATTTGGTAAAAGTTTTTGATTTCGTCTTTGAGCACTTAATTTAGGCTAAAATTCAGGGAAATTACATGGTGCCCCAAAAACGATTGATATTAAGCAGCCCGCTATTAGAGATCATGACCAGCCGGTTATGTCAACAACTCATTGAGAATCACCAGGACTTTGACAACTCGGTGGTGATGGGATTGCAGCCGCGGGGCATTTATTTCGCCGAACGCATTATTGCAGAATTAAGGGAACGCACCGGAAAGAACATTCCCATGGGCTATCTCGACGCCACTTTTTACCGCGACGATTTCAGAAGACGCGAATATCTCCGCTTCTCCCCAACAAGACGAGTGTTTCCTTTTTTGATCGAAGGAAAAAGATGTGATCCTGCCGATTGATGACGTGTCTTTCAACCGGTCGCATGGTGCGCGCCGCATTGGACGCGCGGATCGACTGCATTTGGCCGACCGAAAACCGTTGAGTTAATGGTGCTGATCGACAGGCGATATAACCGCGAAATTCCGATTGATCCAAATTACGTGGGCATGCAGGTGAGCACTGTGGAGCGCCAGCGTGTGCAGGTGGAATGGAAAGAGCAAGGTTTTGAAGCCGATCACATCTGGATGGTCGATTAAGGCAAATCAGCGCGGCCTGGACGCCTCTTCCTTTGTTGCCTTCCCGATGTCTTCGGTTTTATATGTGAGCTTATTAATGTAAAAAACTTCGCGCCCCTGCCCTATTGTGGAGGTTCCGATGCGCTGCATGCCATATGCTAGGAAATACTGACCATACCACGGCGAGAGATAATTATCCTCATTGTTCAGCACCTTTTCCTTCTCAGATTTAGCAGTAATCTTGAATTTTTCACTTTCCACAACCACTTGATTGCGGCTGATCACTTCGGTATGAATTTCGCCTTCCTGTGGATAAGCCAGCACGAAATAATCGTCAACCGGCGTGATCTGAACCATTTCCTGTAAATCGTGACTCGTCAGATCTTTGATCGTAATGGTGTTGTCCCACATGAATTTCCCATTCCTGTCAAAACCGCAGACAATGGCATGTGTATAACGATAACCTTCCAGCGAACGGGAAATGTAAGGCCGCGAAATGCCTCCTGTAATGATGGGACTAGTTGACCTTTGATTTGGATAGTAAACCTCTGCCACGAGCACAATTTCATTTTCTGTCTGGATCAGTTCGTGAACGAGCAGCCTGTAACGGAATTTGTTTTCTTTGCCCATGCTTTTTCTCTTGCCGATGCGCTCCATCATTCGCGCACGGCGTTTGGGCTTCATATAGTTGAAAAAATTCTGCAACTCCGAAAATTCAATGAACTGAGGCTCCTTAGGCTCATCGTGCTCCACATGAGTGACAAATAAGCCCTGCGAATACTGCGTGCAGCCCACTGAATAATTGCCAATCAAATAAGAATCGTCGGCATTCAAGGGCACGATTTGACCGGAAATGAAGCTATATCTCGGATCGCTCAGCGTCGTCTTTTTTAGCAGCTTGCCTTCATAATTGTACGTTTTGATTTCAAAAACGCAATTTTTCTTCCTAAAAGCATAGGTGATGACATTAATGTAGCCGTCGATTTCATTGATATCGACATTGTTAAGTTCCGTATTTTTCTCAAAAAGCCCGGGCAGAACGCGCGTTGTGTGATCGAAAAACGAATGAACAATTACAACGGGCCGGGATCTGTAATAACCTGAAACAAGTGCTTTACTGCCAATCACCTTGAAATGCTGGACATCTACGCCGGAGAGGAGATTGCCTTTGTAAGTGTCGATAGAACCGTCGCTGTAATTGAGCTGCATGAAAAGAAAACGGTCTGTGTCCGGCTCGGCAAATAACCAGTAACCGCTCTCCTCGCCCTTGTAAGCCATGACCGGAATGTAGCGAAAATCAAGCTTGTAAGACGTTCTCCACAGCACTTTGAGCGTGGTGTCATATTTGACAAATTGCCATTGCTCATTTCTGCTATTAGACCATTCATTTCCCCTGATCACGGAAAGCAAACCTTGCTGTCCCAAACTAAAAACCTCAAATTGCTCTGTTGACGTGGGATTGGCGGGGATCTCTAAACGATCGGATTGCTGCAACTGCGCATAGGCGCCCCAAAAGGGAATAATGCTCAGAAAAAGCATCCAGCAAATCCGGGACCAGTGTAAAGAATGGTTATTCATAACTTCTTCCTTCGGGGTGTAACTCGCTTCAATATTTACCCTAATTTTGCATCAAAAAGGATAACATTGCTATTAATATTATAAATAATTTTATTCAAATAAAAACTTAGAGAAATGTAACTCAGTTTCTGAGAAAGCACTTCCATTACCTCATCATTCATGACGATTGAAGCAATTCTGAAAGACGACATTCAAAAAGCAATCCAGAAGCATTTTGATCTAAGCGTTGAAGACATCATTTTACAACCGACAAAAAAGGAATTTGAAGGATTTTACACTTTTGTTACTTTTCCGCTTACAGTCTATCCGGAAATCGCCAGCGGAAATAGGGCAGATCATTGGAACGGAGCTTGCTGAGCAGTCATCCGTAGCAGCGAAGTTTAATGTTGTACAGGGATTTTTGAATATCAGCCTGAAAGACACCACGTGGCTCGAACTATTTTCCGATGTCTTTAATGATCAAGATTTCGGATTTTCCCCTTCAAACGGGCAGTCGGTTATGGTAGAATTTTCTTCGCCTAACACGAATAAGCCCTTGCACCTGGGACATTTGAGGAACAATTTCCTTGGTGATTCCCTTTCTAAAATCCTCAAAGCCAGTGGTTATGATGTTGTAAAAACGTGTCTGGTTAATGATCGCGGGATTCACATCTGCAAATCCATGCTGGCTTATCGTGAATTCAGGAAACGGTGAAACGCCGGAGTCGAGTGGCATTAAGGGTGACCATTTGGCTGGGAAATATTATGTAAAGTTTGACGGAGAATACAAAAAGCAGATTCAGGAGCTTGTCGAGCAGGGAATGTCTGAGGAGGAAGCTGCCGAAAAAGCGCCCTGGATTTTGGAAGCGCAGAAATTGCTTTTGCTTTGGGAAAATAATGATGCGGAAACCGTCGCTTTATGGCATAAAATGAATGGCTGGGTTTACGAAGGTTTCCGCCAGACTTATGATAAAATCGGTGTTGGATTTGACAAAACATACTACGAATCAAACACTTATCTTTTAGGAAAAGACATTATTGAGGAAGGCTTAACAAACAATGTTTTTTACAAAAAACCAGACAATTCTGTTTGGATCGACCTTACTGCCGAGGGGCTGGATGAAAAGCTTGTTTTGCGCGGCGACGGCACTTCGGTTTACATTACGCAGGATTTAGGAACGACGGAATTGAAATACAGTGATTTCCATAACAACCGTTATTTATGGGTTGTGGGCAATGAGCAGGATTATCACTTTAAAGTCCTTTTCGCGATTTTAAAACGCCTCGGACGACCTTATGCGGACGGTTGCTATCACATTAGTTACGGAATGGTGGATTTGCCGTCGGGCAAAATGAAATCACGTGAGGGAACGGTTGTAGATGCGGATGATCTCGTCGATCAGATGATCCAGACGGCTGCCGACAGAACGCAAGAATTGGGTAAGATCGATGACTTCGACAGTGCCGAAGCGAAGCAGCTTTACAATCAGCTGGCGTTGGGTGCATTAAAATATTTTCTTTTAAAGGTTGACCCTAAAAAACGAATGCTCTTCAATCCGGAAGAATCTATTGATTTCCAAGGACATACGGGGCCGTTTATTCAATATACGTATGCGCGCATTCGTTCTATTATGCGAAAAGCTGAGCAGGCAGGCATCCAGGCTGTAATTCCGCCCGTAAGTTATGCGTTACATCAGGCGGAAAGGAGCTTATTTTTGCATTGTCTCAATATCCGGTTCGCGTGCAAGCGGCTGCTAATGAGTTTGCTCCGTCCATTATTTCGTTGTACGCATTTGAGCTTGCGAAGGTCTATAACCAGTTTTATGCCGAGGTCTCAATTTTCTCAGATCCGGACCAGGATGCGGTCAAATTCCGTGTTGCATTATCCGGCGCAGTTCTTCTGAAACAATTCAGAAGGCTTTGGGGTTATTAGGGATAGAAGTTCCAGAACGGATGTAACGTTCCAATCGGTTTGGAGGTGGGCTTGATTGTGCTTTTGTGTCGCGTTTAAATATTTCTCTTTTATATACAATAACCTGTACTAACCAATAACCAAACTACAATTATGAGCTTCTTGAAAACATTATTCATTATGATTACGAGTTTGATAAGCGGCCTTTTCGCCGACAAGTCCGAAGTTGCGAAGAAACCAGACTACGATGTGGTTGCGAAACAATCGCTTTATGATTTTAAAGTAAAGTCGTTGGTGGGTGACAAAACGGTTGATTTCGAGCCAGTATAAAGGCAAAAAAGTCGTGATCCTTAATGTTGCATCCAAATGCGGTTATACGAAGCAGTATGCTGACTGGGAAAAATTCAACAAAGAACACGGAGACAAAGTGGTTGTGCTGGGCTTTCCTGCAAATAACTTTGGCGGACAAGAGCCAGGCACAAGCGAAGAAATCGCTACATTCTGCTCTAAAACTTACGGCGTAAGCTTCCCGATGTTTGAGAAAGTCTCTGTGCTGGGCGATGACCAGGCTCCGATCTACAAATGGTTGACTACAAAAGAGTTGAACGGCTGGAATGACAAAGTGCCAACCTGGAACTTCTGCAAATATGTAGTAAATGAAAAAGGTGAATTGACAAACTTCTTTGCCTCAAAAATATTACCAACCGACCCGGAATTTTTGAAGTCAGTTGGCATTTAATAAAAGCTTTTTAACTTTCGGGCTGCAAATGTTGCAGCCCGAAATATTTTAACTCATATACACATCACTAAGCATGAAGGACATTACAGAAGCAAAGCGCTACATCTCCAACGCGAAGGAAATTTTAAGAGAAAAAGCGATAAAGGAAAACGGTGTTTACAAAGATCGTAAATACGTAAAAATGGCTGGCCACACTGCGTATGCTGGCGTTTTGGTTGCACTAGACAGTGTTTTAGGAGAAAAAAAGACGAAAACGCGAAAAAGTGTAGAGTGGTATCAGAAAGAATTATCAACGACTGATAAAAAAATACTTTCCTATTTTCTGGCCGCTTATGACACTTTGCACTTAGCCATGAGTTATGACGGGAATCTAAGTGCAGGCGTTTCAACGGAAGGTCTCCAACTTGCAGATAAAATCATTAACTGGGCTGAGCAGAGATCGCAGGTCTAACATTACCCTCTCAAATCAATGAATCCCTGGATTGAAGCGGCCCGCCCGCGCACATTGCCCCTCGCACTTTCTTGTATATTAATGGGCTGTTTCCTGGCGGCGTCCACCGGAACATTCAGCTGGCCCGTTGCAGGATTAAGCGTTTTAACGACTATCTTATTGCAGGTTCTTTCCAACTTCGCAAATGATTATGGCGATGCGGTGAATGGCAAAGACACAGAGTTACGTGAAGGGCCCCGCAGAGCTGTTCATTCAGGACATATTCAGGCTGGTACAATGTTGAAAGCCATCATTTTTTTTTCAATTCTTGCATTGGCTTCCGGCATTACATTGTTAATTATTGCTCTAAAAGGCGCTCCTGCCAATACATTCTGGGTTTTTCTGGGGAATTGGCATTGCTTGTATCATTGCCGCGATCACTTACACCGCCGGAAAACGTCCTTATGGTTATGTCGGTTTGGGAGATTTGTCGGTGCTGATCTTTTTCGGATGGGTTGGCGTGCTCGGCAGCAGTTATTTGCATACGCACGTTTGGGATTGGGGTTTGCTTTTACCCGCTTCCAGCTGCGGACTTTTCGCTGTCGGCGTGTTAAACATTAACAACATCAGGGACATTGAATCTGATAAAGCGACGGGCAAAAACTCCATTCCCGTGCGCTTAGGACGCCAAAAAGCCATTGCTTATCACTGGACGATTCTCATTATCGGCATGTTTTGTGTGTCCGTCTACACCGCGGAGCATTTTTCAGGTTATACCAGTTTGATGTTTTTACTGAGCTTCCCGTTATTTATCAAAAACGGCCTGGCTATTTCCAGATTAAAAAAAGCAAGTGAATTGGATCCTTACCTGAAACAAATGGCACTTTCTACATTGCTGTTTGTTATCCTGTTCGGCATAGGGGTCGTTTTGTAAGCGATTATTATTTTACAAATGGCTTAATCGCATCTCCCAGCAGTTTGTATCCTTTCGCATTGGGATGCAGACCGTCTGAAAACAGCGATTCGTCGATTTTTCCGTCTTTTTGTAAAAACACTTTTCCCGGATCGAGGAAAGTTACATTCGCTTCGCCGGTTAACTGCGCCAACTTCTCATTGATTATTTTGACTCTGCCTTCTTGTGCGCGTCTTGGATAAATGCCAAGCATGACAATTTGCGCATCCGGCTGATGAAACTTGATGGCTTCGATTAGCATTTTCCATCCTTCAACAATTTCCTCGTCGGAATTCAAATGCAGATTATTGGTGCCAATGTTAACAAAAACCTGCTTGGCAGCATATCCGTCCAGTTCCCCGTGATTGATCCGCCACAGCACATTCTCAATGCGGTCCCAGCCGTAGCCCATGTTCCTCGCATTTTTACCAAAAGTATTGTCCCACGAATCTGCTCCAGTTGCTCGCGGCCCTTTCGGAAGTCCGCCCCAAAAGTGCGTGATTGAATTGCCGATAACCACTGTCGAAGTTGAGTTTTTCTTATTCAAATCTAAAATCTCAGCATGCCTGGCTTCCCAATCGTAATTATTAGGCTCCCGCATTTGGATCACCGGCTGCGTGGTCGAAGCTGTGCCCTTGTATTCATGCAGGATCTGGCGCAAATGCTTTTCATATCCTTCCGCATAACGCATCATGCCCAGGTCATTGGGATGCGTTCCATCCACCATTGTCTCGATATCTTGTCCAAAATCGGCTTTTGGAATGATAAATAACTGCGTAATGCCCTCCGATTTGAGCTGCGCGAATGCTTCTTTCAATGTCTCATTCACTTCGCTGTAAAAATGCTTGCTCTGCGGATTCATATCTTCATCCGTATAACCAGCGTGAGATGCGAGCACAATGGGAGTTTTCGGATGCTTTTTTCGTAATGTTCTTGTTGTTGCCAAGATGCGATTTTTCACGTCATCAATGGTCAGTCCAAGCTTGGAATCGGGCCGGATCGTGAGGTTAGGGAGGCAATCCAGAACAAATATCTTGGCGTCGATTTCCGAAACAATGCTGACAACTTCCTCTTCCAGCCGCCCGTTCCCGGAAAAGCCGAGGTTAATCAGCGGATGATCTAGTTTCCGTCCTAAAAATCGCCGTCCAGGCCATTCCAGGGCGTGATGCACAAGCTCCATGAGCAATGGAAGTGCCGTAAATGACGATTGGCTTGTCCGGTCTCACGCTCAATGGTGCAAACTCAGTTCCTTCCGGGGTGCCGATTTCCAGCCATTTTACGCTGTTGTATAACGGCAGATAAAGTCTGTATTCCCGACCTCTTTTGTGATATGAATCATTGGGCTCCAGCCCTTTGAAAGTGTAAGTAATTGTGTCGCCAAAAGCATATTTCCCAGCGCACCAGCGCCAGTCTCCATCGCTTGAAATGGCATAAAGGTCCACGCCGCTTACACCCGTTGCAGGCATGTGCGGCAATGCATGCTTTCCGCCTACAACATAACGAATGCATATTTCACCAGCGTTGGCACGAAACCGCAACATTAACCCCGCAGACTGATTGGATAAACCCCAAACTTGTTCCCTAACCAGCTTTTCAGCACGCGCTGGCAGCCTATCGTATGGATTTTTCACTTCTTTCGGCCAAGCCTGACCTTCCAAAACGGGAAATGTAGCCGTCTGCGGATTCCACCAATTGAGCTTATTGGATTGTGCAAATGTAAGATGGAACGAAAGGGCTAAAACAAAGCAACTGAGGGCGATTTTCGACTTCATATAAAAGAAATGGACACATTTGGATATGCCCAAAAGTGCCCATTCACTCAGTTCTTACTTTGATTCGCGGGATTATTTCACAATCACGCCGTCTGCTATAAAGGTCAGTTCGTCCCTTGGTTCGGTGATCTTTGCAATTTCCTCCTTGCTTTGACCCGCGTCTTTGGCATAATGCTGCAAATGCTCAACCGGAATCGTTTTCTTCTGCGCCTGTCCTTCGAAAACGACCGTTTTCCCTGTTATGTCTTTTGGCACAAAAAATCCGTAATCCTTAAACATTACGCGCATCGTTTCGCCGTTATCAAGTTTCACGAGCATCCAGCAGCCTTTGACCTGACAAACCGATTCCACCTCGCCGCTTACTTTGGCATTCATTTCAGTCTTGTCAGCCATCTGTTTTGGCAAAGCGCTCGCTTCAATGGCTTTGGCTTCTGTAATCTCTTTACCAAAATGGTTGCTCGTCTGTGCTTTTACAGCTAATGTGCTCATTGCAAGCATCATCAGCAACATTACTTTCTTCATTTCATATGTGTTTAAGTGTAAGATAATTATTCCAAAACTTCTACCCAGCCTTTGCAATGGTTGCCCTGCGGCGTGTCGACGACGTAAAAGTAAGTCCCGTTTCCAATTCCTTTGCCCCAATCGTTCTTATAATCAGAAGTTTTGAAAACTGATTTTCCCCAACGGTTAAAAACTTCCAGCGATGCCGGCAAAACGGGAACTACGAACAAATCGTTTTTGCCGTCACCATTCGGCGTAATCACATTGGCCAGTGTAAATGGCGGAGCAGCCTTTATCGTTTTCGATCCGGAAATTGCACATCCCGCACTATTATAAGCAGTTAGCGTTACGGTATAATCCCCAGGCGTTTCGTAAATATATTCATTAATGTTCGGATCTGTCACCGTGTTACCCGTCCCCAGGTTCCATTCGTAGCGCGTCGCATTCTGCGTTTTGTTATCCGTAGAATAACTAAATGGCGCATTGCATGCTCCGCCGGACTGCGTTATCTCAAAAACCGGCTCATACGATCGGTCCACCTTCACCGTGATTTCGCGATATGGGCGGCATCCATCCGCATAAATGCCTTCTATTCTGTATGTTGTTGTTTTTTCAGGCTTCACGGTTACCGATTTTCCAATCGTTTCTTCCAATCCATTGTTGGCCAGCCAGCGATATTGCGTGCCGTCACCCGAAACACTCAGGACAACGGTTGATCCCGGGCAAACCTCCACATCCGGCATTTCAATAAAATCCGCCTTTTTATCAACTGCGACCTTCATTTTCTCAGTCACTTTGCAGCCGCTTGCATTGCTGATCTCGACTGAATATTCTGTGTTTTCCTGCACCGTTACAGAAGGCATTGCGGTTGCAGCATTATCCATTCCGGCGGTCGGCGACCATTTATATTGCGTTCCGCCGGAAGCCCAGAGCTGTATTTTTGAGTTTTCGCAAACCGTTGTGTCCGCCTTAATTTTGCTGTTAAGCGTTTCGACAATGATCTTTTTTTGCGCAACATCAACCCGTTTACAGCTGAGGCGGTTATAGGCTTTCAATGTCACCGTGTATTCCCCGGGTTTCGTAAAAGTGAATTCCGACTGATCTTCTTCCCGCGAAAAAGTATTGCCGCCCACGTCCCAAATGTAATCGACGCCGCCCTCGCTCGTATTTACAAATGAAAGCGACAACGGCGCGCAACCGCGGAGCACATCTTTGGTGCTGCCTGAATAAACGTCGAAATCCGCTTTCAGGCGATCAATGTCTATCTTGAATGCTGCGTTATTACAATTTTCGCTGTTGTTTGTCTTCGACCAGGCTTGTGGGGTTACCGGAAAACCGCTGCCGCCACAAGCGCAGGTTGCGTGATAAATAGTGCCGTTTTTATCAAACCGGCTCGTTCCGCCATCCACATGGTCGCCCTGAACGGTGCCTGAGCGATCCCGACTTCCGAAAAAAGTGGCATATAGCAGCGATTTTGCTCCCTGCTCTAAGATCGCAATGTAAAAGTTGTTTCCATTTGTCAAAGTTTGGATTGCATCGTCCGTAACGACCATTCCGCGCGTCGTGCTGTTCGGATTGTTGCCGGTTGAAGCATTCACATTGCCTCCCCATCCTGCCAGATAAATGTTTCCACATTCACTGACGAGAAATGCCGTTGGCGAAATGTCAGGAAAGCCTCTCCCCGACCCTATGACGGTCGAGAAAATAGTTTTGGATAATGCACCGTCCAGCGCATGCACAAATTGCCCGCTTTTTGCATTCTGATAAACGCCTTGACTGACGGGATATGCGCCATTAGTCAGCCCGTAAACATAGACATTATTACTTTGATCAAGATCCAGTAAATAGGCCCCATCCTGATTAGCAGTTCCTAAATAAGTTGCAGCAGCCAATTTATCATTGGCATAGCGCACGACAAAACCGTCCTCCGTTCCACTCAAATCCTTCTGGTAAGAGGTTGCGCTGATTGGCAATTTTGCGCTTTGTGTTATGCCCGCAACATAAATATCACCATTGGCCGAAATCTTCAATGAATTCGCCGCATCCCATTGACTTCCACCAATATATGTGCTCCATAATAAAGCATTAAGCGCAGAATTCAGTTTAAAAACAACGCCATCCTGATCGCCCGCCAGCTTAGCCTGTGCCGGGTTTTTAACAGGAAAATTAGCCGAATTACTTGAAGAAACGACGAGCACATTATCATCTTTATCTACACCAATTTCCCCTCTGAAACTGTCTCCGTAATTTTTAATCAACACATTCTCAGTTGCGCTGACGCCATCATTTCCACTTCCGCCGACGAATGTTGACGCACTCAGCTGCTTGCCATCCACACTCATTTTGGATACAAAAATGTCCCCGCCATTATCAAGATCGAGTCCGGAAATGGGGATAACCTTCGTTCCTCCTCCGAATGTTGCCTGATATGCGCCGGTTCGGGTTGGAAAATTTTTGGAAGATGTTGTGCCGAGGATCAGCAGCTCTTTTTTGCTGTTAACGATCAGACTGCTTGGAATGTCAGCATTGCTTCCGCCCAGAAATGTGGCATAGACAAGCTTGCTTCCATCGGACGTAAATTTCATGATCGACACATCGACCTGCCCTTCGAATTTAGTTTGAAAAGCGCCGACCGTTGCTGGAAAATTGGCCCCGAAAACTGTTCCGCCGGAATACAGATTTCCTTCGTCGTCATAAGTTGCCGTATGCCCCCAGTTATCCGCAACGGAGCCGGAAAATGTGGAAAAGATCAGTTCAGGATCAATTGTCAGCTTTTCTGATTTATTATAAACCTTTGGAATACTGAATGTTGCAACATTCTCCGCGGATAAAAGATATTTTGAGGACACTTCTGTGGTTCGTGCATTAACTTGCTGAAAAGAATAAGGCTCCGCTTCTTTGAAAGAACCAATGCTTGTTTTTACCACAATCTGACCGGCTTCATTTACTGCAACATTGTCGGCACCATTGTATCTCATCCTGATCTGGGAAGGATCAGCCTGGGGATGAACGATGAATTCGTATTTTAATGTCAATTGATGCAGATAAACGCGCATATCGATGCCCGGGTAAAGATTTTGATAAATCACTTCTTCAAAACCCTTTACACCACCAGCCCACTTTTGCTCCTCCTTGCCAAGGAAATAGTTGAAACCCGTTTCGACAGGAAGTTTGGACGTCATTTTAGCATTCGGCAATGATCCCAGAAACTCGACTTCAACGCCATGGGCAGCGATCAGTCCAGCATTTTCTCTCGCAGCAGATGAAGCCGCATGGCTTTTGCCATGATTTGCGGAAACCTGCGCAGCATTATATAAGACGTAAACAAGTGATTGTTTTTTTGAGGAATAAAAAGCCGCCGGGAATTTCAGTGCGGAATAAAATGTCGGATTCCCACTGGCCGCGGTTCTCGATAAAGTGCATTCCGGCAGCGAAGCCGTTGCCTATTGTGCAGGTCAAAAACAGGAAAAGTAAAACGATTGCACGTAAATTTCTCCGCATATAGGCTTGGCTGTGTTTTTATTTGAACGCAGAAACTGAAATGATATTTTCACAAAATTCATATTCCTGCCGCACATTAGAGCCGAGCAAAACGAGCTGATTCTGTGTGTGATGCACAACATGATCGAGATACCAATTAATGCCCGGAACGTCCAGGTTCGTGGTGGGTTCGTCCAGGAAAATAATGGGAACGTCGGACATAAACGCGAGGCCAAGCTTGACGCGCTGTTTCATTCCAGAGGAAAAATGGCGGAGCGTTTTGCTGCTTGCGTGCGAAAGTTGAATAAAGTCCTCAAAATCTTTGAACGAAAGGCCATTTTTGAGTGGCTTGAACTTGCTGTGGAACTGGATCAGCTCGCGCAATGTGAACTCTTCGATCAGTTCGAGATAAGGCGCTGCAACGACCAGATGTTTATACCAATGGTCGACCTCCACTTCCTTTCCTGTTGTGTCAATGTATTTTATCGTTCCCTCGGACGCAGGCATAATGCCCGTCAGCAATTGCAAAAGTGTTGATTTTCCACTGCCGTTGGGCCCTACAAATGTATATTGTTGCCCGGCTTGCAGCTCGAAAGTTGCATTGCGAACAATCCATTCCTTCACAAATTTCTTCCCTATTTTCTCAACTGATATTCGCACTGTTCAAAACTTTGTATGAGGACGCGGACCCAATCAGGCCATTTATTTCGTCGCATAATGATCATAAGCTGCCTTGGAAACTTGCGCCATGACAAGCTCAATTGCTTTCAAATCGGCGGTTGAATTTGACACAAATAACACAATTCCAAAACTTTTCCCATTGGGCATTTTTACAATGCCAACATCATTTACCGCGGCTTTAAGGCCTTTGTCATCTGTTCCGGAAGTGCCCGTTTTATGCGCCACCACAGCTTCTGTTGGCAACTGACCTTTGATCCGGTTCAAACCGGTCGGCCCATCGATCATGATTTTCGATAAAAATTCCTGGCTGGTTTTAGATAAAGCTTTGCCTTTATAAAAGATTTCAAGCAATTGTAACATTGCGCCAGGCTTGCACCAATTGGTATATTGCACATTCCAATCCTGCCCCATTTGCTCTTCATTGGCAACAATCGCAATGTCTTTAATCCCAAGGCCATGCACATAATCCTGCACCGGCTTTGTGCCGCCAACCAGCCTAAAAAGAATGTCGCATGCAATGTTGTCACTCAGCGAAACCATGCTTGTAAACAAGTCCGCAATGGTCAGATCCACTTCGCCAGCAGGATATTTATCTCTGAGCGGGCTGTAAGTTTTAAGCTGAACGTCTTCCTTAGTGAGGTGATATTTTTGGTTTAAAGAAAGCTTTCCTTTATCAACCTGATTCAGCACTGCCATCGCAATCGGGAATTTAAAAGAACTCAGCATTGGAAATTTGTGATCTCCATTTATAACCGTCTTTTCCTTGCTGGCAAAATTTTGGATCGCTATGCCCGTAATCCCGTCAATTTGCTTGGTAATGCTTTCTAACTTGCTTTTTAAATCTGTATTTTGAGCTGATAATAGTTTTGGCAAAAAGAATATTGTCGTTAACAGAAAGATGCGTAATGCGTTTATTTTCATTGGATTGGTAAATCTTTTTTTGACCTGTTAACTTTTATCGGTTCTCTTTTCTCTTTCTTCAATGGTGAGTCTAACCAGCTCAATGCGCGTGTCCTGCATAGAAACGACTTGAAATGCATACGGCGGAATGCTCACGACTTCATTCACTTCGGGTAAATCGCCAAAGTTGTCGATTAACATGCCTGCTAATGTGTCATAATCGCCTTCCGGGAGCTCCCAGCCATATTTTTCGTTCAAATAATCGAGCTCGTGACGGGCGCTCAGAATGTAACTGTTATCGTCTAACTGGCGCTCGGTCCAGTCTTCTGTCGAGTCATATTCATCCTGAATTTCTCCGAAAATCTGCTCAACGACATCTTCCACACTCACCAGTCCCGACGTTCCTCCGAATTCATCCACAACCAAGGCAAGGCTTCTTCTTTCCTCCAAAAACCGCAGCATCAGGTCGCTGGCAGGCATTGCTTCGGGCACGATCAGGATCGGCGTGATAATGTTGCTGATTTCTTTTGGCTTTTTGAAAAGGGATAATGCGTGACAATAACCGAGCACTTCATCTACGGATTCGCGGTGAACGATAATTTTCGAATGGCCGCTGGTGAGGAATGCTGTGCGCAAATCCTCAATGCTCGCATTGACATTCACTGCTGAAATCTCAGTCCGCGGAATCATGCAATCCCGAATCCGCAAATCCTTGAAATCCAATGCATTGATAAACATTCTTTCTTCAATACTATGATCATCAAAATCAGGATCGTCGGCAGAAATAGCATCGTCGCGCAATGATGGTGACAGAATATTTTCTTTCACAAATGGCTCCACAACCCAATAAAGCGGCGTAATGACCCATTCCGCAAAGCGAACCGGAAATGCAGTGAGGTTGAGCGCATCCGGAAAAGCACGGCCTATTTTCACCCAGCTCGAATAACTTGCCATCCAGACGACGATCAAAACAGCAAACATTCCAGCTATTAAAACGCCTTCATGAACACCGAGATCAACCAAAAGAACGGGATAAAATGTCGCAATGGCCAAAAAACAACCCAATGCGACCGTTAGCAAACGGATCATGCGCAAGATCCGCCGCCAGTATAATGTCTCGTAAACTTCCTCCGATTTTTCGTGGCGCAATGAATAACGGTCGATGGAAACATCCAGCAAAACGGACCGCACAGCGCCATAGTAACCCGCAAGGATGAAAAACACGACCGTCAAACCCAATAATAGCATGCTCATTTTTTCGCAGTTTTGGCCGGTTTATCCTTCTTAATATTCACATTCAATTCGTTGTCGCGCTTGGCTTGCAATGATGCTTTCAGGCGGCTGAATTGAAACAAAAGCAAACACATGATACTGAGCAACAGCAGCCAGTAACTCTCGAACATTGTAGTCCTGCGGAATTCGAGCACCCACACGACAAAAAAGCCAAGTGTGAGGGCGATCAGAATCGTTCGGGTCAGTTTGGAATTCATTAATAATGCTTTGGTAACACAATGTTGCAGACAAATGCCTGCAATTTCAATCATTTTCAAAGATACGCAGATTGCGCTAAAACGATTATAGATAGATTAATCTTCGTCATAAACCATAATATACCCTTGATATTTCCGCCATTTTCTGTAAAATACCTAACTTGCAGCGATTCCCGCGCAGTTCATTTTTTATATCTGAATTGTAAAATTTATTCTTGAAAAAATATTCTTTATTACTATGAGCGAAACCACAAAACGCTTTGCGCCCGGTGTTGTAACCGGTGACGGAGTTAGCGAAATTTTCCGCCACGCCAACCAAAATAACTATGCCCTTCCGGCGGTTAACGTGGTAGGAACCAACTCAGTAAATGCGGTTCTAGAAACTGCCAAAGCGGTTAACAGCCCTGTTATCATTCAGTTTTCGAATGGCGGTGCGATATTTTATGCTGGAAAAAGTCTCGCTAACACCAATCAGCAGGCTGCCATTGCAGGCGGAATTTCAGGTGCCATGCACGTGCACCAAATGGCTGCACTTTACGGCGTTCCTGTCATTTTGCATACAGACCATTGTGCTAAAAAATTGCTTCCCTGGATCGACGGTCTTTTGGATGCGGGCGAGCGTTATTTCGACCAGCACGGCATTCCTTTGTACAGCTCTCACATGCTGGATCTTTCGGAAGAACCGATTGAAGAGAACATTGAAATTTCAGCGAAATATTTCGAGCGCATGGCGAAAATCGGCATGACACTTGAAATTGAATTGGGTGTAACGGGCGGCGAAGAAGACGGCGTTGATAACAGCGACGTGGATAGCTCAAAACTTTATACACAACCAGAAGAAGTTGCTTACGCATACGAAGAGCTTTCAAAAATCTCTCCAAACTTCACCATTGCAGCAGCATTTGGTAATGTTCATGGTGTTTATAAGCCAGGAAACGTGAAATTGGAGCCGAAAATCCTTCGCAACTCACAGCAATTTATCCAGGAGAAATTCGGAACGGCAGAATTGCCTGTAAACTTTGTATTCCACGGAGGATCAGGCTCTTCCCGCGAAGAGATCCGTGAAGCCATCGAATACGGTGCGATCAAAATGAACATTGACACGGATATGCAATGGTCAACATGGGAAGGTCTTTTGAAATATTACAAAGAAAACGAAGGCTTCCTTCAGACGCAATTGGGTAACCCAAATGGTCCCGATTCGCCAAACAAAAAATACTACGACCCACGCGTATGGCTACGTAAAGGCGAAGAAAGCATGATCCAACGCCTGAAACTGGCATTCGAAGATCTGAACTGCATTAACCAGCTGGGATAATTTCAGGCTGGATTTTGATGAGATAAAAAAAGCAACCTGCGAGGGTTGCTTTTTTTGTTGATCACAAACTCATAATCCTATCCCTATGTGCTTCGCCCCATTTGCGTAACACTTCAATAACCGGCATTAAGGTTTGGCCGTATTCTGTTAATGTGTATTCGACTACCACGGGGATGGAGTCGTAGACGGATCTTTTTACTAAGCAGTTTGCTTCGAGGTCCCTCAGTTCCTTTGATAACATTTTGTCTGTAATGCCCGGAATTTCTTTCGCGATCTGCGAGAAACGCTTGTTGCCAAACATTAAGGATATAATAATAGGCAATTTCCATTTGCCGCTTAAAACTTCTCAATGCGTCACGCACGGGCAGCATACTTTTTGTGCACGCTCCCTGCGTATGAGGCTTTTTCTTATCTGCGATTGTTGCTTCTGCTGTTTCCATAACTGAACTAATTTCACTTTACTTTGGTATAGTACTTACAAAAGTATAGTTTATTTATATAAGTTTGCATATCGAAATTAATAAAAATATTGAAATGAACAACCTGATAGAAAACCGAACCTGGAGATATGCGGCCAAAAGAATGATAATGGACAGGCTGTCCCACAAGAAAAATTGGATACCATATTGGAAGCCATTAAGTTATCACCATCTTCTGCTGGCTTGCAGCCTTACAATATCGTTGTCATTGCAGATCAGGAAACGAAGGATAAGATTTTTAAAGAAGCCGCCCCGCAACCCCAGATTCCGGATGCTTCTCACTTGCTTGTTTTTGCTGCATGGACCAAAATCACTGCTCAGCAAATCACCGATTACATGAATTTGATCGCGACAACGCGCGGCGTAACGGTTGAATCATTATCCAAATTTCAACAGAATGTTACCAACAGCATTGAAAGTCGTTCTGATGAGGGCAATTTCAACTGGGCGGCTCGTCAGGCATATATCGCATTAGGACATGGATTGGTTGCTGCTGCGACTGAGCATGTGGATGCAACGCCAATGGAAGGTTTTAATAATGCCAAACTGGATGAAATCCTCGGACTTACCGAAAAAGGCCTGAAAAGTGTTGTCATCATGACATTGGGTTACCGCGATTCCGCCAACGACGGACTGGCGCATGCGAAGAGGGTAAGAAGATCGAGCGAGGAGCTTTTCATTTCTATTTAATGCCAGGTAAAAAGGGTTTGTTTCTAAACTAAAAACATTGAAATAATGAAAGTTGAGATATAGGAGTGATGTCATGTGTCCATTTTGCTACATTGGCAAAAGGAAATTTGAGACGGCATTAGCGCAGTTTCCACAAAAAGAAAAGATTCAAATCGAGTGGAAAAGCTTTCAGCTTAACCCGGCGATGAAGACTGAACCTGGCAAAAGCATTAACCAATATCTGGCCGAAGTGAAAGGCTGGACGCCGGATTATGCTGCACAAATGAATGATCATGTAACATCCATTGCCGCTGAAGTCGGTTTGGAATACAATATGGATAAGGCTGTGGTTGCTAATTCCTTCGATGCCCACCGTTTTGTTCAATTTGCCAAAACAAAAGGAAAGGGCGACGATGCCTGAAGAGCAATTGTTGAAGGCCTATTTTACCGATGGCAAGAACACCGCTGATAAAGACACATTGCTCGCATTGGGCGAAGCGATCGGCCTGGACGTTGTTGAACTGAAATCTGTTTTGGAAAGCACGCAGTTTAGCGAGCAGGTGCGCAATGACATTTATGAAGCGCAGCAAGTGGGTGCACGCGGTGTTCCTTTCTTTGTACTGGACCGCAAATATGCCGTTTCCGGCGCGCAGCAGCCTGAAACTTTCCTCGGCGCTTTGGAAAAAATCTTTTTCTGAATGGGAAAAGGCGAACCCGCAATCCCTCGTTTCACTCGCTGACGGTGCGAATTGCTCCGTTGATGGCGAATGTGATTAACATATAATAATTCATTGAAAGCAGTGAGCGACTAGACCCGTTCACTGCTTCTTTGTTTGCGTATAATAGCACTGGTACGGTTATATAGTGATGTAAGCAACACGAAACAGATAATTTCGTTGAATTTGTGCTTATTGCAATGAAATGACGATCCACCACCTCTATGCGCCTTTTTTTAATTCTGATACTTTTTATTGGATTCCAAATTCAATCCAATGCTGGTGGAATAAAAGGACGGATTAAGACCAACAACGGCGAGGCGCTTCCCTATGCCGGAATTGCGGTTAAAGGAACGAGTAATGGCACAATGGCCAATGAAGAAGGTGTTTATGAATTTGCGCTCGCACCCGGAAGCTACGAAATCCTGTTTCAATATCTTGGTTTCAAAAGCATTTCCAAAAAGCGTTACGGTAGGAAATGATTTTTCAGAATTAGACATTGTCCTGGAAGAGCAGGCGCTCAATCTGCAAGAAGCGACCATTGGCAAAGGCAAAGAAGATCCCGCTTACAGCATTATGCGCCGTGCTATCGCAAAAGCACGTTTTCATCAACTACAATTGCGGGGTTACACGGCCAAAGTTTACTTAAGAAGCACTGCATTACCAACAAAAATCCCTTATCTGGTCGAGCGTAGACTGAAAAAGAGGGCATTCAGGAAGGTAAAGCGATCCTCAACGAAAGTGTTGCCGAAATAAAATACAGGCGACCAGCGAGTTACACCCAAAAAATCGTTTCAACACGTAACAGTCTGGATAACAGCATTCCTTCGCCTAATGAATACATTCTGGTGAGTTTGTATAGTCCCGAAATTGCCGGAACAATTTCTCCCCTTTCGCCCCGTGCATTTGCCTATTATAAGTTTGAATACGAAGGCTATTTTGAAGATCAGGGGCAGTTGGTCAATAAGATCAAGGTGATTCCGAAAGCTTATGGTGAGGGTGTTTTTAAGGGAAGCCTTTTCATTTTGGAAGATCGCTGGGCCATTCACAGTTATGATCTGCAAACGACAACAAGCGGACTGAACATTTCAGCAAAAGCAGATTTTTAGTCCGGTTCAGAATGTCTGGATCCCGGTTAATCAGCAGTTTCGTATTGACGGAAGTTATCTTGGTTTCGCAGGCGAATTCCTGTTATCTGGTTTCATTGACTTATCAAAAGCTGGACGTTGACCCAGGCCTGAAGGAAGACATTGTGATCGTAGACCATAAAAAAGAAAAGCCGTCGGGCGGATCGAGCAGGAAAAAGGATCTGGAAAAATTGATTCAGGATCAAAAGGAATTTTCTACCAAAAACTTCCGAAAACTGACCAAAGAATACGAGAAAGAGCAGAAAAAGGAAAACAAGCAGCAAGGCTTCAATGACCGCTTGGTAAGGCAGGATTCGATCGTGATCGACACGATGGCCAATAAGCGCGACACCACTTACTGGCAAGCATTGCGACCCATTCCTTTGACCAAATCTGAGGTTAGCAGCTACGTTTTGCAGGATAGCATTAAGGTTGTGAGGGATTCGATCAGAGAGAAAACGAGGCCGGATTCGGTTGCTTTTAAGCCACTGCATTTGGTTACCGGCAACACTTACTCGCTTGGAGACCGGAAGACATTTTATTTCAAAAGCCCGATTTTGTCCATCAGCTATAACACGGTCGAAGGCAATGCGATAAATCTGATCACGGAATGGCAAAAGCGCTGGGGGAAATCTTACTATTACAGAATCAGCCCGCTTGTGCGTTATTCCTTTGGAAGGAAACGTGTTTATGGTCAGCTGGAAACGGCCGTAGGAAACAATAACTGGACGCTGATCCTTTCGGGCGGGGAAATGGCTAGTCAGATCAATAATAACAACCCCATTCCGCCATTGCCAAACAGCATCGGTGCGCGGTTTTTTGACCGGAATTATATGAAGCTTTACCAAAAGCAATTTGGAAGAGCAGAATTTTCACTGCGCAACATTGTGGATGTACTGAGTTTCAATGCGAGCCTGGAATACGAGCATCGGAAGGAGCTTTTCAATCAGGAAACAGCACGACCCATCTTCTTTTGGAGCCAATACAATTCTACACGCCCAACCGACCGATAAATAAGGAACTTGCCAACACAGGATTTCCAGAACACGATGCAGTGATCCTGGATGTAACCGCAACGCTCCGTCCGTGGCGAAGATATTTAATTAGAAATGGCGAAAAACGCTATTTGAGAAGTAAAGGACCGGCGTTCAGTGTGAATTACAAGCGCGGCGTTGGCGTTGCAGGCGATGTAGATTATTCGATTTTACAAGGCACAGTGAGACAAGATCTAAATCTAGGGCCCAGAAGCAACCTGGAATATTATGTCAACGGTGGAAGTTTTCTAGCAGAAAAAAAAATGTATTTTCCGGATTACCGGCATTTTATGGGCAATGAATTTTTCTTCCAATATGCCTATCCACCCGATCAGTTCCGAATGCTGCCTTATTATCGTTACAGCACAGATTCCTGGTTTTTTCAGGCACATGCCATCTGGACTTTGCAGCGATTTGCACTTACCCGGATAGAAGCATTGCGGATCACCGGCATTTCAGAAACCGTGCAGCTGCACTATCTGAGAGCACCGACAATCCGCAATTATTCTGAGGTTGTATATGGCATCGACAACATTCTGCGCGTGATCCGCCTTGAAGCTGTCGCTCAATTCCACGGCAGCCACTTCGTAAAGATGGGCTGGCGCGTGGGGACTTCAATTAAGTTTGGCAGGTAAGATTATTTAACCTTTTCCGCCTTAATCTTGGGGATTCCTTTGAAATCGATGGATATGTGTTGTTATCCGGATTTACGTCAGCCATTCGCTGGCTTGGATCGATGACAATGCGTTCAATGTCGGCCAGGTTTCGGTCTATCGAGACGTGTATTCTGGATAAATGTCCAGCCCCAGTCGTTCAAATAGGTGGTTTTAGGATACAATTGTTCCGATTTCTCGCCGCGCATCAGTTCCAGTGGAATGTTGAAATTTTCCTGGCTTCCATCTTTGTAACTCACCACAACATCCAAAGGCATCGGCATCTGACCGATTTTTTCTAACACAACAGCCGTTTTTGCTCCGTTAGAAACAACCTCTTTAATGCTATAATCGATCGTTTTGGTCGTTCCAACGAAATCTTCCCAATACCAATCCAATTCCAACCCGGATTCTTTTTCCATGATCCTTTTCAAATCAGTTGGGTTCGGATGTTTGAATTTCCACTCGTTAAAATAGCGTTTCATGCCGCTTTCCAGTTTTTGCTTTCCTATAATGTAGCCGAGCTGATTTAAGAATACAGCGCCTTTGGAATAACTGGCAATGCTGTAAGCGCGATTGGTGTTGTAATGATCTGCGTGCGTCGTGAGCGGCTCTTCGATTCCAGATTTGGCAAGATTGCGGTAACTGATCGTACTGCCTCGTTGCGCGTCCGTTTTGGATGGAAATAATTCTGCCATTACAATGTTCTGCGCATAAGTCGTGAAGCCTTCGTCCATCCAGGAATATTTGGATTCATTCGTTCCCAAAACGTGCTGAAACCAGCTGTGAATGGATTCATGAACGGTTACACTCACCAAACCGCCAAGATTCTGACGACCCGTTATAAGCGTGGCCATGGCGTATTCCATGCCGCCGTCCCCGCCTTGGATAATCGAATATTGCTTGTAAGGATAACGACCGAATTTCTCGTTCATGATCTTGAAACAGCGCACAGCAAGCGGCTCCATTTCTTTCCAAACGTTCGCTAATGTGTCTGTTTGATAGAAAAAATGAAGGTCCAGATTGTCATCCACTTTCACAACATCATGCTGATAGTCGCGGTCTGCAGCCCACACAAAATCATGCACTTCGGGTGCGATGAAATGCCAGGTGATTTTTTCGCCGGGCTTGTGCTTCACTTCTTTTGTTGAATAGCCGTGCCCGATCTTATCCGGATTTTGAAGATAACCCGTCGCTGCAACCACATAGGACGCATCTAATGTTAGTTTCACGTCGAAGTCACCCCAGATTCCGTAAAATTCTCTTCCTATATAAGGGTTTGCATGCCATCCTTCGTAGTCGTACTCGCTCATTTTGGGATACCATTGCGCCATCGAATAATCGATTCCTTCCGAGTTGTCGCGACCCGTTCTCCGGATCTGGATCGGAACCTGCGCTTCGAAGGTCATCTCGAATGTATGCTGCGTTTTGGGCAGGATGTTTTCGTTAAGCGTTACTTCGAGGATTGTCCCAACGACTTCATATTTAACCGGCTTTCCGTTGTGTTTTAATGATAAAACCTTTTCGTAGCCAATTTCTGAGGGGCTTAGTTTCGAAATGCGGTCTTTTACGCGCGGATCGGGATCGCTGATGGTTCTCGAACGAACGTCCATCTGGCTTCCCGGCTGAAATGCATTGAGATATAAATGATAAAACACCTTATTCAGCGTATCGGGCGAATTATTGCTGTAAATAAGCTTCTGGGTTCCCTTATACTGGTGTTTGGTCCGTCAAAATCGACGTCCATCTGAGTACTTTACGCGTTGTTGCCAACGATCACTTTGTGCCGAAACATTCAAACTAATGATAGCAAACAACACGACAAAATTAAACTTCATTCGTACTATTTTAAAATGGTTAGGTTGCACTATTGACTTGTTTGTTAATGGGTTACAATTGCATTACAAGCTCAACGACTGTTAAGAGACTAATATTCAAACGATCATTGGAAAAATTCGGAAAATTGGGCATCATTCTCCCCATTGAAATGGCTTTTTTTCTCCGGTTTACAGCATATTCCTGTTCAGAATAACGTTTTTGGCCTCCAAACCATTTGGCACATAATTGGTAAAAACGATTGCATAACACATTAACGAACTTTAACCTTTTGTCAATTATGCTTAGATGGACCGTAATTTTTCTGATCGTGGCTATTATAGCCGGGGTGCTTGGTTTTGGCGGAATTGCCGCCGGAGCAGCTGGAATTGCTAAAATTCTATTCTTCGTATTCCTGGTATTATTTGTATTAAGCCTTATCAGCCGTGGCGTCGGGCGATCCTGATGCCATCAAGAACGATATCAAAAAAGCGGACAATGTCCGCTTTTTTCGTTTTATGCTATTCCCATTCGATGGTTGCCGGCGGCTTGGACGAAATGTCATAGACAACGCGGTTGACCCCTTTCACTCTATTAATAATGTCATTGGAAACTTCTGCAAGGAAATCGTAAGGAAATGCGCCCAGTCAGCAGTCATCCCGTCAACCGAAGTTACCGCGCGAAGTGCAACCACACTTTCATACGTGCGCTCATCGCCCATTACGCCGACGCTTTGAACCGGCAGCAACATGGCGCCAGCCTGCCATACATCTTTATATAAATTCCATTTTCTGAGTCCGCCGATAAAAATGGCATCCACTTCTTGTAGAATCGCAACTTTTTCAGGTGTGATTTCTCCTAAAATACGGATTGCAAGTCCGGGACCTGGAAAGGATGACGTCCTAAAGACTTCTTATTAATGCCCAATGTCCGCCCTACTGCCCTTACTTCGTCTTTAAACAATGTATTAAGCCGGCTCCACGATTTTCAATTTCATAAAATCAGGCAATCCACCCACATTATGGTGTGACTTGATCGTCGCAGACGGCCCGTTAATAGAAACCGACTCGATAACGTCCGGGTAAATCGTTCCCTGACCCAGCCACTTCACATCTTCAATCAAATGCGCTTCCTGATCGAAAATGTCGATAAATGATTTTCCAATCGCTTTACGTTTTGCTTCCGGCTCAGACAAGCCGTCCAATGATTGGTAAAAATGTGATTTGGAATCAACGCCTTTGATATTTAACCCCATATCCTGATAAGAATGGAGCACTTCTGCAAACTCGTCTTTACGCAAAAGCCCGTTATCCACGAATATGCAGTACAAATTTGAACCAATGGCCTGGTGAACCAGTGTGGCAGCAACGGTAGAATCAACGCCGCCCGAAAGCGCCATTACAACTTTATCATTGCCTAGCTTTTTACGGAGATTATTAACCTGTCTCGCTCTACAAATGATTCAGCCGTCCAATCTTGCTTGCAGCCGCAAATTTTGGCTACAAAATTATACATCAGCTTTTTGCCCTCGGTCGTATGCGTAACTTCCGGGTGAAACTGAATGCCATATGTAAGCTCATTCTCGATTTTAAATGCCGCAACCTTAACCGATTCCGTCGAAGCAATCACATGGAAGTTTTCAGGTGCGCGAACAATTGTATCGCCATGCGACATCCAAACCTGCGACGATTCGGACAAACCGGCCAGCAATGAAGAATCTGTGTCATCAATCACCAGTCGGGCGCGGCCATATTCGCGGTGTTGCGAAGGCTTTACGTCTCCTCCAAGCTCCTGCGCCATTAACTGGGCGCCATAGCAAACACCTAAAACAGGAACAACTTTGCGGAACTGGTCCAAATCTATTCTCGGTGCTTCTGTGTCGCGAACCGAGCAAGGGCTTCCGGAGAGGATAACGCCTTTGACATTGGGAGTAAGATCAGGGAAATTATTGTACGGGTGGATTTCACAATAAACATTAAGCTCACGAACACGACGTGCTATCAACTGGGTGTATTGCGAACCAAAATCTAAAATCAGAATTTGTTCAGTCATATAAATGCGTATCTAAAACGCAAATGTACGGCAATTGACCCAAATCAAAAAACCAGATTCAATCATTAGACAAGCGGTTGAGTGCCTTGCAGTTGGTCAGATTTTAATTTTTTCAATGTAATCTTGTACAAACGCTGACTTATCCTTACCTTTACGTAAATTTTCAATATATAATTAATATGAATCAAGGAACAGTAAAATTCTTTAATGACTCAAAAGGTTACGGGTTTATTAAAGACACAGAAACAGGACAGGACTATTTTGTACACATCTCCGGTCTTGTTGATGAAGTTCGCGAAAACGACGACGTTACTTTTGACCTTCAGGAAGGACGTAAAGGCCTTAACGCGATTAATGTTAAGCTTGCCTGATAGGGACTTAATATAAAATGCAAAAGCCGCTTTTTCGAAAGCGGCTTTTTTTGTGCCTTTTAACATTCAAAACAGCATTTTGCCATTTAAACTTTTTTTGTGCCTGCATGCAACTTTGTTTACTCCCTTTGTATCTATCACTCAAAAGTCAGACACACATTCCGCTCGTGTAACATAAAAACCACTTATGTAATCTAAGGTTCTATGTTATACAAAGTACTTACTTTTACAATGTACCGGAAGGGAATTTAACGCACCCGAAACCCGGACATTGAACATAATTTATTAGCCATGAAAATTTTATTTAACCTAACTGTAGCATTGCTACTTGCTGGAACTTTTGTGCAGGCACAAATGCCTTCCAGCGCCCCAGGCAAAGGGAAAGTCTCCGGAGTGATCCTCGATGAAAAAGCCCAGCCCTTCCCGTTTGTCAACGTTTTATTATTAAAGGCAAGCGATTCTACATTAGTAAAGGGGCTTGCAGCAGACGAAAGCGGCAAGTTTCTTTTCGACCAGGTTTCAGCCGGCAAATTCATGACGCTGGTTTCCATGGTCGGTTATCAAAAAAGTTACAGCGCAACATTTACAGTTAATGACGACGCCGTAACACTTCCAACCATCTCCTTAAAAACGGACACCCAAGCATTAAACGAGGTGACGGTCGTTGCAAAAAAGCCCTTTATCGAACAGCAAATCGACCGCACGGTTGTCAATGTTGAAAATAGCATTGTTTCCGCTGGCGCAACGGCATTGGAAGTGTTGGAACGCGCACCGGGCGTAACTGTGGACCAGCAAAATGAGCAGCTTAAATTACGCGGTAAAGAAGGCGTAATCGTTCAAATTGATGGAAAACAGACATTTTTATCCCAACAAGAACTCATCACGCTCCTGCGTAACACGCCCAGCGATAACATTGAAAAAATTGAGCTGATCACCAATCCTTCTGCCAAATATGACGCGGCAGGAAACTCCGGGATCATCAACATTAAGATGAAACGCAACAAGAATTACGGCACAAACGGAAACCTTAACCTGGGCGCTGCTTACGCAAAATACGGCCGCTCCAACGCCACGGCAACCATCAATCACCGGGCCGGAAAACTCAGCACATTCATCAGCGGAGGCGCATTTTTGAACAAAGGTTTCAACAATAACGACATTTACAGAAGAATCCCGTTCGAAGACAAGGTGACCATTTTTGACCAAAAAACGGAGCGGACAAACAAATCTCAATATTACAACGTCCGTGCCGGTGTCGATTACTTTGTTACAGAAAAAACAACGGTAGGGGTTTTGGTTTCAGGATTTTATAACAACTTCAGTAACCCGTTCGGACAGACCAACACAAGAATTTTAAACGAAAATCTGAGTTTGCAACGCACTTTCAGAACCGATGTTTTCAACGGCGGCACAATGAATAATGTCAGTGCAAATGCCAATTTGAAACATCAATTTGATGACAAAGGCAAGGAACTGACATTTGATGTGGATTATGTGAATTACAGCGGGTCGAAAAGAAGCAATCTGGATACCCGCTATTTCAATCCGCAAGGCCAGGAAGAAAGCAGCAGCCGGGAAACGGTTCGTAACAATATGCCTTCTGACATTAACATTGCGGTGGCGAAACTGGATTACGCACAGCCATTGGGCAAAGGAAAGTTTGAAACCGGTTTAAAAACAAGCTTCGTCGCTTCTGATAATGACATGGTTTTTGAAACAAAAGTGGATGAATGGGTGCTCGATCCAACACGCTCCAACCGCTTCAAATACACAGAAAATGTGAATGCTGCTTACGTGAACTATAACGGAAAAATCACTAAGAAACTCAGTTACCAGTTGGGTCTCCGCGGTGAGCATACGCATTCGATCGGTAACTCTGTGACATTAAATCAGAAACGTGACCGGAACTATGTTAACCTTTTCCCAAGCATTTTCCTTTCGCAGCAACTGGACACAAACAATGTGCTGAACATTTCTTACAGCCGCCGCATTGATCGCCCTAATTATCAGTCGCTTAACCCATTTGAGTTTTATCTGGACCCATATACATTTCAGAAAGGAAACCCGAACCTTAAACCACAATACACGAATTCATTTCAACTCGTACACGTTTACAAAAACTTCCTGAACACAACGCTTGCTTACAGCCGCATCAAGGATATGATCGCTGACGAGCTTCCACAGCAGATTGCTGCCGAAAACAAAACATTTGTGACATCGGACAACTTGGATAATCAGGACAATGTGAGTTTAACCGTTTCGTTCCCGGTGCCGATTGCGAAATGGTGGAATTTGCAAGCAAATTTCACAGGAGTTTACAACGCATATAACTCGATTTACCTCGATCAGCAGCTGGAAATCAAGCAAGCATCGTGGAATATGTATGCCAGCAATAATTTTACTTTGGGCAAGGGATGGTCCGCTGAGCTCTCCGGATGGTATAATAGCAGAGCGTTTTACGGATTGTATGCCGCGAAGCCGATGGGCATGTTGAATGCAGGTTTGCAAAAGAACATCCTGAACAAAAAAGGAACGATCCGTTTGAATGTCAACGACATTTTCTGGACCAACCGCTTCAATGGCACGGCGATTTACAAGGACATCGATTTCAAAGTGAAGTCTGAATGGCCGAGCCGCCAGTTCAGGGTTACATTTACTTACAATTTTGGTAACCAAAATGTAAAAGGCGCCCGCCAGCGCAACACGGGATCTGATGATCTTCAGAAACGTGCAAACGGCGGAAGTTAGATCGGAATTCCGGTTTTCGGACCTGTGTTCATAAATTAGTTAGGTTTGTTATGCAGAAAAACCATCCCACGCTATGCGGGATGGTTTTCTTATTTTGTAACAAAACTGTTTTAAAAATCAATCGAAAGCCTAAGCTTCCAATGCAGCAACGCCAGGAAGCACTTTGCCTTCCATATATTCAAGCAACGCGCCGCCACCGGTGGACACATAACTTACGCGGTCGCCATAACCTGCATTGTTGATCGCAGAAGCAGAATCGCCGCCGCCAATCAATGAGAATGCGTCATTTTCTTCTGTAACCGCCACCACGGATTCAGCGATCGCATTGGTTCCTTGTGCGAAATTCGGGAATTCAAAAACGCCCATAGGACCATTCCAAAGAACTGTTTTTGAGTTTTTGATGATTTCAGAGAAAATCTTAATCGTTTCAGGACCAATGTCAAGTCCTTCCCAATCGTCAGGAATTTCGCCAGCCGCAACGACCTTGCGCTCGGCATCATTGCTGAACTTGTCTGCAATAACCGAATCGACAGGCAGAATTAGGTTAACGCCTTTTTCCTTTGCCTTTTTTACCAATTCAAGCGTAAGTTCTTGTTTATCAGCCTCCAAAAGCGATTTTCCGATGTTGCCACCTTGCGCTTTTGAGAATGTGTAAGACATTCCGCCACCAATGATCAGGTTATCCACCGTGTCAATCAGTCGCTCGATGATCAAAATTTTATCCGAGATTTTGGCGCCGCCCATAATTGCTGTGAATGGTCTTTCAGAATGTTCCAAAAGTCTTTCCGCATTATCAAGCTCAGCCTGCATTACATAACCGCAAACTTTGTCTTTGAAAAATTTGCCGATCACAGCCGTTGAAGCGTGTGCGCGGTGAGCAGTTCCGAATGCATCCATAACCCACACATCGCCCAATTTCGAAAGCTTTTCTGCAAAAGCCTCGTCGCCTTTTTCTTCTTCTTTATAAAAACGCAAGTTTTCTAATAACAAAACTTCGCCTGGGTTCAACGATGCTGCGAGTTCCGTTGCACTAGCGCCAATGCAGTCGTCAGCGAATTTTACCGTTTTGCCAAGAATAAGTGACAAAGGGTTAACCAGGTGTTTCAGCGAATACTTTTCAGTTGGTCCATCTTTCGGGCGTCCCAAGTGCGACATTAGGATAACGGCGCCTCCATCGTTAAGAATCTTGCTGATAGTCGGGATTGTAGCTTTGATCCGGGTGTCATCCGTGATCTCAAACTTGTCATTAAGCGGGACGTTGAAATCCACGCGGACTAAGGCTTTTTTGCCTGAAAAATCATACGAATCTAATGTTGTCATGGGCAGGTAAAATTGTTTTCCATAGGCAGCAAATGTAATCCAATTTCTTTATTATATACTATGAAATTAAGAATTTGCAGCATTTGTAATAGGTATAATGCAATTTTTACTGTCAATTTTTCAATAATAAGTTTAAAAGGCCAAATTTTTATTTCTGTCTTCCCAATCGTTTTGTCACAGAAAAAGTCTGCTGTTTTTGCCCGCCTAAAACCTTTAATTTGGTAACTTTATCTTTAAGTAAATCATCAACATTCCGTTTTTATCGAAGTGCTTCCGAATCCTTATGTGCAGAATGTCGAGTTTCCGACGGATCTTCCACCCAAATATTACCACGAGTATTTCGGCTATGTCCTGGAATTTGTCAGGAAGCGTTATGCGCATGTGCTGAACGAAAATGAGCTGCGTTTTCTCAATGATTACGACTCCCTTTCCGAAGATGCGCAATGCCTTTTTATCCGTTTCAGCAACCGCAGCAAGTCTTTTTTCAGGGTCAACAGGCTCTCCTACCCGGAGATCAGCGACATTAAAGCCGTGTTGAATGAGCTTTTCGAAAAGCATTTCATAGAGTCACTTTGCGACGCGCATGAAGTGCGCTTTTCGGAGATTATGGAGCTTTTCACGAAGCCTGAACATTTGCTTTTCACAAAGATCCTGAGTCCGGACATTATGCCTTCCAAAAGCATCAAAAAGCCCGATCTGGTGCGCTGGCTGATGTATGAATATGATTTCAAAACACTTTGCGAGATCATTACGGAGCACGAACCGGTGGTAAAAGTGTCGTACGAAGCCGAAGTGATGGTGATGAAATTTCTGTTTTTCGGGAACAGAAATGCGGATATGACCGAATTCGTTATCCGCGATTTGGGCCACGTGCGCTTCAACTCGTTTGACGAACAACATTTAGCGATCCAGTTTGAGACCCGAAAGGATGTGGACGACACATTAATGGTGTCGCTGATGAAGGAAACTTTCGACGACCTCAAAACGGATCTGCCGCCGGAAGAGATTTTCGATTGGTTCATGAACTGGCACACGGGCAGCGGAACGAGCCTGAGTCCAAAGGCCATTCCATCCTTCAATGCATTCATTCTCAGAGTAAGCGCGTGGCTCGAACGGAAGAAAATGCTTTCGCAGGCATTGAGCATTTACCAGCTTACCAACGATGCCCCGGCGCGTGAACGGCGTGTGCGGCTGCTGTATAACCTGGGTGAAATCGATGAAGCCCTGGCGCTTTGCGAGGAGATTGCAGAAAATCCGCAAAATGCAGACGAGCGCTATTTCAGCATGGATTTTTATGAAAGGATCAAAAACAAAAAAACGCGGATCATCAAGCGCACAACGCAAGCATTAAAGGCAGCGGAGGCCATTGAAGTGCCGATCATGTATCGCTATCAGGTTGAATTGGGTGCCATTCATTATTACAGAGAACGCGGTTACCAGGCATTTTTCAGCGAAAATGAGCCTTGGCGCACATTGTTCGGACTGCTTTTTTGGGATGCGATTTATGACACCAATGTGCAGACCATTCACAATCCGCTGCAACGCGTTCCCACCGATTTTTTTCTTCCTGATTTTTATTACAAAAGGGCAGATCAGTTAAAAGAAAGACTGAAAGCGGCACATTCCAAAGAGATTATCGAGGAGCTTGTGACGCAGACTTACATGGAAAAATACGGCATCACCAACGTCCTCGTGCCATGGTATGAAGGCGCTTTGGAGAAAGTGCTGGTTTTAATTTCCTTGCTAAGCCCCGAGCAGATCCATTTGGTGATGATGGAAATAGCATTAAACCTGCGGGAAAACACGCGCGGCTTTCCCGACTTACTGGTTTGGAATGAAACGGAATATGCTTTTATAGAAATCAAATCCCCAACGGATCACCTGTCATCCAGGCAGTTACATTGGCAGCATTTCTTTAAAGAACACAATGTGCAAAGCCGCATTGTGCGTGTGAAATGGCTGAAAGATGACATCTCAGTCGATCTCGAAACTGGCGATAACGGGTAAATGATCCGAAGCGTATTTTTCATCAATCACCTTTGTATCAGATGATTTAAGTTTGCTTCCTTGCTTATGCATAATGAAGTCGATCGTTTTATTAGGCATTTCAACCGGGATCGTTGGCTTGCATTCTGAGCAGGATCTGGTGAAATATTTGTCAAAATAAGCGATTACGGGACTTTCCGGAACGGCATTGAAGTCGCCTGCCAGGATCATCGGTAATGTTGTTTTTCCAAACTTTTCCATGATCCTTTCTGCTTGCAAAAGGCGGTTAGGCTCTTTTAGGCCCAAATGCGTGCTGGCGAAAATGATCTTTTGCTTGTTAGGCAATGTAACGGTGATGGCCGCAACCGTCCGGTTTTCTTCGGGCTTGTCGGCGTGGATCGGCAGTGCGTATCTTACCAATCTTCAATCACAAATTTACTCAAAACGGCAACGCCATAATCGCCGCCCTGGTGGTCAATGGCTTTGGAAAAATAGAATTTCATTCCCGTTAATGCTGCTAGTTGCTGCGCCTGGTTTTTACCTTTTCCTGAACGTTCGGTATTCACATCCACTTCCTGCAATGCCACAAAATCGGGTTTCTCGGCATTAATAACCTTTGCAATCGCTTCCACATCAATTTTATCTCCGGCAGACGGCGGGTTGCAATGATGAATATTGTAGGTCATCACCTTGAAACGATATTTTTTAGCAGGTTTACCGAGGTCGGCTGCATTTGCAAAAACGCCCACCGAAAGCACGATAAGCAGAGTAAAAAAGCTATTTTTCATAAAGAATTAAAGGATTAGGACATTGAAGCTCAAAAGTAGTGGATAGATTTAAATCCGTTTGCTATCATTACACATCAATTAACGAAGCTTAATCAAATGATAAAGAAAATACTGCTGACCGCGGCGCTGATGGGCGGTTTCGGGACATCTTTTGCGCAGACCAAACCGGAAGATGTGAAAACCTTCACATTGGCTAACGGGATGAAATTTCTGGTCCTGGAAGACAAGTCCATCCCCAATGCGAACATGTATCTGTTCTGGAAAGTGGGCTCGCGCAATGAAGTGCACGGCATCACGGGACTTTCGCATTTCTTTGAGCACATGATGTTCAACGGTTCCAAAAACTTCGGCCCGAAGGAATTTGACCGTTTTATGGAAGCCAACGGCGGCTCCAACAACGCCTACACCACGGAAAACGTGACCGTTTACACCGACTGGTTTCAAAAAGACGCATTAGAACCCATTTTCAAGCTCGAATCCGATCGCATTGCCAGCCTTTCCATTGACCCGAAAATGGTGGAAAGCGAACGCGGCGTCGTGCTTTCCGAGCGCAGCACGGGATTGGAGAACAGCAATTACAGGCTCATAGGCGAGCTTGTGCAGTCTGTTGCATTTCAGGAGCATCCATATATGTTCCCCGTAATTGGTTTTGAATCGGACATTAAGAGCTGGACGCAGGAGGATTTGGAAAACTATTTCAAAACCTATTATTCGCCCAATAACGCCACGGTTGTTGTGGTGGGTGATGTGACTTTGGAGCAGGTGAAAAAGCTGGCTGATCAATATATGGCGCCTATTCCAGCGAGAGGTTTGCCGCCAAAGATCAGGACCGTTGAGCCGCAGCAGAATGGTGAAAGAAGGGTTACAACTTATAAAGACATTGCTTCGCCAAACATTTTAATGGCCTATCACGTGCCAGAAACGAGCCATGCCGACTATTACGCGCTCGATTTGCTGAGCAGCCTGCTCACTTCCGGCAACTCTTCGCGCCTGACCAAGTCGCTGGTGATGGATTCGACCATTGCGACCAATGTTTCCAGCTTCACCGACCAAAGTTTTGATCCAAGCCTTTTTATCATTTATGCCATTGCAGGAAATAATGTTTCGGCACCGGATCTGGAAAAAGCGATTGATAATCAGATTGATATGATAATTAAAGACGGCGTAAAGGACGAAGAACTTCAAAAAGTAAAAAATCAGAAGCTGATGGAATTCTATCACACATTGGAAACGATTAACGGGAAAGCCAATAGTCTGGGCAGTTATGACGTGTTTTTTGGGGATTATAAAAAAATGTTCGAAGCGCCGGATTTGTATAAAAAAGTGATCGTTGAGGACATTAAACGCGTTGCAGCAAAATATTTCACCGAGCGCAACCGGACTGTCGGTTATCTGCTTCCCGAGAAATCCAAATAATCAAAACCCTTCACACGGACATTCATCATAATTTGAACAATATGAAAAAGATACTATTTGTGTTCCTGGCGCTGCTCACGCTTTCGGCCTCGGCACAAAACAACTTTAAAGTGCCGCCATTTGAAAAATTCAAGCTCAAAAACGGCTTGACCATTTACCTGATGGAACAGCATGAAGTGCCGCTAATCAATGTTTCGGCAGTTTTTGACGCAGGTTCCATCAACGACGGCGAGCGTTACGGACTTGCAGGACTCACCGCTGACGCACTACTTTTTGGCACTGAAAAATATACGAAACCGCAAATCGAAGAAATGACCGACTTTGTAGGCGCGAGTATTAGCACTTACGCAGCCAAAGATCTGGCGGGGCTGACTTCCTCTTTTGCGACCAAAGATCAGGAAAAGCTTTTCGACATCATTCAGCAGGTGATAATGCATCCGGTTTTTGATAAAACAGAATTTGACAAGCATAAGCAACGACTCACTCAGGAACTGATCAGAGAAAAAGAAAGCCCACGCGCGGTTATCAACGCTTACATGAATGCATTCATGTTTAGAGATTTTCCTTACGCAACACCCACCGGCGGCACGCCCGCATCCATTGAAAAGCTATCCCCAACCGATGCAAAGGCATTTTACGAAAGCAATTATACATCGGGACTGGGTGCAATTGCCATTGTAGGAGACTTCAAAACGGCGGATATGAAGAAAAAAGTGACCGCCATGTTCGGTTCCTGGAAAACTGCGCCTTACCGTATGGTAAAACGCATAGCGCCCAATCTGGAATTTGAAAAAAGCCGCGTGTTATTGGTTGATAAACCCGATGCAAGAGAAACAACATTCCTTATCGCAGGAAAGGGAATCGATTACAATTCAGCCGATTATGTGCCGGTTTTGGTTGTAAACACCATTCTCGGCGGCCGCTTTACATCCTGGCTGAATGATGCGTTGCGCGTCAACTCAGGCCTTACTTATGGTGCGAGAAGCAGTTTTAACCGTTACAAATTCGCGGGAACATTCTCGATCAGCACATTTACTAAAAATTCAACGACCGTTCCCGCCGTGGATATGGCATTGCATGTTTTGGATAGTTTGCATAAAACAGGGATCAATGATGAAATACTGAAATCAGCCAAAGCATACGTAAAAGGCAGTTTTCCACCCGCATATGAGTCCGCAGGCGCATTGGCAAGACTGCTCACGGATATGCACGTGTACAACTTCGATGAAAGTTTTATCAACACATTTCAAGCGAAAGTCGACGGCCTAACAACTGCGAAGACCAAAGAAATAATCGAAACTTATTTCCCGAAAGACAAGCTGCAATTCGTTATGGTGGGGAAAGCCGATGAAATCAGGGAATCGGTCAAGAAATACGGCGAGCTGACCGAAAAGCAGATCAAGGCGGACGGGTTTTAGTATAACCGGAGCGGTGCTTACTTTTTAAATAAAAACGATCAAACAAATGAACAAACTGTTAAAAACATGCCTCTTCGCAGCCGCAGCCTTTATGAGCCAGGACGCGGTGCATGCACAAGGCAAACCCGTGTACACAAACCCGATTGGTTTGCAGGCATACACATTCCGCGGGAGCTGGGACAAGGGGATTGAAGCAACATTGGACACCATTAAGTCATTGGGCATCACCGAAATGGAAGGCGGCCCGATCAAAGGCATGACGACCGACGAGTTGCGCAAGCAGCTTGACAAACGCGGCATTAAAATGGTTTCCATCGGCGCGGATTATAACAAACTTGCCGAAAGCAGCGAGCAGACCATTAAAGATGCCAAAGTTTTGGGTGCCAAATATGTCATGGTCGCCTGGATTCCTCATAAAGGCAAATTCGATCTTGAAACGGCTAAAAAAGCAGTTGCTGACTTCAATAAAGCTGGAAAAGAGCTGAAAGCGGCTGGCATTGAGCTGACTTACCACAACCACGGCTACGAATTCGAGCCTTATGAAGACGGCACATTGTTTGACTACATTGTTAAAAACACAAATCCTGAATATGTAAACTTCGAAATGGACGTGCTTTGGACTGCATTTCCAGGTCAGGATCCGGCAAAGTTGCTGCTGAAATATCCGACGCGCTGGAAGTTAATGCACTTAAAAGACCTTAAAAAAGGGGTTGTAGGCAACCTTTCCGGCGGCACACCGACCACGAATGATGTGGCACTCGGAACAGGTTCAATCGACATTCCTGCAACATTAAAAGCGGCGAAAAAAGTTGGGATCAAACATTACTTCATTGAAGACGAAAGTCCATCTTATTTGAAGCAGATTCCTCAGACGATCGCTTACATTAAGGGAATTAAGGAATAAAAAACTAGCGAAGAATGTGACCGTGAGCGGCAGTCGAAGAGCGTTTATACGCCTTTCAACTGCCGCTCACTGCTTTTTGGACTTACCGGCACAAATCTTTCCTCCAATCAAGATCGGCAAATCTCCACTTGGTAAGTCTGCAGATAGTTTTATACTTTGCAACAAAAAAGTATTTTATGGAACCAGCATTGTTAAATCAAGTCCCTTCGCTGGATTTGGCCGATTTCACCTCTGGAAATGCGGAGCAGAAAAAGCAGTTTGTGGCTGATTTGGGTGAGGCATTTACCAACATTGGATTTGTTGCAATCAAAAATCACGGGCTTAGCGACACGCTTCGCAACGAATTATATGAAATCGTAAAGCAGTTTTTTGCCTTGCCCGACGACATTAAGCGGAAATATGAATTCCCGGAATTGTTCGGGCAGCGTGGCTATATAGGAAAAGGAAAAGAAACGGCAAAAGGCTTCAAAGTGGCCGATTTGAAAGAATTTTACCATGTCGGTCAGCCCGACCCAATTGGAAATATGCCTTCCAATGTTTTCCCGGAAGAGCTTCCCGATTTCAGAAAATACACTTTGGAAGTTTACAACACATTTGAAAACGCAGGCAAAATGTTGCTGCGGGCCATTGCCATTTACTTGCATTTGCCGGAAGATTATTTTGAAGACAAAGTTAAAAACGGCGACAGCCTGCTCCGTGCATTACATTATTTCCCAATCCCAAATCCCGAACTCGTGCCCGAAGGCGCTGTGCGTGCGGCGGCTCATGGCGACATTAACCTCATCACATTATTAATGGGTGCCAGCGCCGAAGGACTTGAAGTGCTTCGCCGCGACGGACAATGGATTGCGATCACCGCGCTTCCCGATCAGATCGTCGTGAATGTAGGCGATATGCTGGACCGGCTTACAAACCATAAGTTGAAGTCGACCATTCACAGGGTCGTGAACCCGCCACGCGAAAAAATGGGCACTTCCCGCTATTCCATTCCGTTTTTCATGCATCCGCGTGCCGATATGAACCTGACCAGCCTTGAAAGTTGCGTGTCGCAGGAATATCCAAAGTTGTACACCGACATGACGGCCGGCGAATTTTTAGACGAAAGATTAAGAGAACTCGGTTTAAAAAAATAACCGGCAACAAACTTGGCCCACCCTCCTATCCGCCGATTTCGTTACATCATTTATTTGATGGACATCCTCTTGTTGTCAGTAACCGCATTTGGAGGTCCGCAAGTGCATTTAATGATGATGATAGAGCGACTGGTGCAGAAGCGGCGATACATTACAGAAGAAGAATTACTCGAATTGCAGGCCTTATGCTCGGTTTTGCCAGGGCCAAGTTCTACGCAAACAGTCACGGCCATCGGGTTAAAAATTGGTGGACAGCCGCTTGCTTATCTTACATTGATCGTGTGGTCATTGCCTGCAATGATCCTGATGACGATGGCTGCAATCGGCATTCATTATCTGGAACGGCATTCGATTTCTTTGCAGTTTACCAAATTTGTCGGGCCCATGGCGGTCGCATTCTTAATGTACGGCGCCTCGTCCATTGCCCGCAAAGTGATCCATAACACCCAGGGTTGGTCACTTTTGGTCATTTCTACAATCCTGGCCTACTTATATCCGTCGCCCTACATGACGCCGGTGCTCATTATCACGGGCGGCATTGCAGCATCATTGAATTTCAAGAAACATGAGGTCATGGAAAAAGGGCCGATCCGGATCTTATGGAGGCCAATTATTTTCTGGATTTCCGTTTTGATCGTTGCCGCCGTTGTGGGAAAGGTGACCAATTCGCTTCCTGTGCGACTTTTTGAAAACTTTTACCGAAATGGCAGCCTGGTTTTTGGAGGCGGACAAGTGCTGATTCCCATCCTTTATAATGAGTTTGTAGAATTCAAGCATTATCTAACTGATCAGGAATTTCTGGCCGGAATGGCGCTGACGCAAGTTGTCCCCGGACCTGTTTTCTCGATTGCCACATTCGTCGGAAGCATTTCGCTGCAATCAGAAGGCATTACCGGGCAAATAATTGGCGGGTTCGTAGCAACAGCCGGGATTTTCCTACCCGGAACATTCTTCATCTTTTTTGCCTATCCATTTTGGGATCAGCTCAAAAAATACAGAGGAATCCGCGCGTCGCTGGAAGGCATTCACGCCGCCAGCTGCGGCCTCACGATCGCCGCCGCCATCTCCCTTTTCCAACCGATGATGAACAACTGGCAACCCCTGGTCACCGTCATCTGCACCATCCTCCTGCTAACCTTCGCCAAAATCCCATCCTACGTCATTATTCTGGCAGGATTGGTGTTGGGGTTGGTTTTTTGAAAGCCAGATGTTTCCTTAGTGAGATAGTTTCCATTGGATTAGTCAATTGCTTTTCCAAACTTTGGAAACTGATTCCTATTATGTCCCCAATTCATGAAAAATTTCACCTTTCTACTAATTCCCCTTTTCCTACTAACAATTTGTCACACTGTTTCCCAAGCCCAGATCGCGGCGGCTCCTGCTTTTTTGAACCAAAGTCAGGTTCGTGAGTCGAGGCAGTGGGTTGATTCGGTTTTTGCGACGCTTACGCCTGACGAACGCATTGCGCAGCTGATTATGGTTGCGGCTGTTTCCGATGTAAAAAGGGCGGTTATTGACCCAAAAACGAGCAATCCGGCGGTTGTTGAAAAATTGATCCGGGAAAATAAAGTGGGTGGGATTGTGTTTTTTCAGGGCGGACCCGTTCCCCAGGCCCAACTGACCAATTATTATCAATCGATTTCAAAAGTGCCTTTGCTGATTGCCATGGATGCAGAATTTGGACTGGCCATGCGGATCGACAGCACCGTGCGCTATCCTTACCAAATGACATTAGGCGCGATCCAGGGCAGTAATGACCTGATTTACGAAATGGGCGCGCAACTTGCCAAACAAGCGCGGAGACTTGGCATGCACATTAATTTTGCCCCGGTTGCCGACGTTAATAATAATCCAGATAATCCCGTTATCAGCTTCCGCTCATTTGGGGAAAATAAATACAAAGTGGCCGACAAAGCCGTGGCTTACATGAAAGGAATGCAGGATAACGGCTTGCTAACCAGCGCAAAACACTTTCCCGGACACGGTGACACGGGCGTGGATTCGCATTATGACCTTCCGTTAATCTCGCACAACACAACCCGGATCGATTCCCTGGAACTTTATCCTTTCAAAGCATTGATCGCCAACGGAATAAGCGGCATGATGATCGCACATTTGAGCATTCCTGCTTTGGATAAAACACCAAATCTGCCTTCCACATTATCCAAACCAATTGTCTCGGATTTGCTCAGGAAACAGCTCGGATTTGACGGTCTGATTTATTCTGACGCGATGAACATGAAAGGCGTCACCAAATATTTCCCGAATGGAAAAGCGGACGCAATGGGCTTAGAGGCAGGAATGGACTTGCTCGAATTCACAGAAGACGTTTCCAAATCCATTGCCGAGATCAAAAAGAGCATTGCGGAAGGAAAAATCACGCAGGCAGAAATTGATGCACGCTGCAAAAAAGTGCTGCAAGCCAAAGCATGGGCTGGTCTGAATCATTATAAGCCGGTCGATCTGAACAATCTCTACAAAGATCTGAACCCAAAATCTGCGGAGCTGACAAACCGCCTTTTGACCGAAAAAGCATTAACGGTTTTGAAAAATGACAACAATCTGCTGCCATTAAGGGAGCTGGACACATTGAAAATCGCGTCTGTTTCCCTTGGTGCCGACACCATCACCACATTCCAGAAAACACTCGGCTTGTACACAACGGTAGAACATTTTTACATTCCAGCCAAAGCGACCGAAACGCAGATTGCGGACCTGCGGGAGAAGTTGAAAGCATACAATCTGTTATTGGTCGGCGTTCACTTGGGAAGCATTTCGCCGCGCACCAATTATGGCTTTACTGAGCAAATGAATGCTGTTTTGCAGGAGTTAATCGCTTCTAACAAAGCAGTTGTTTCTGTTTTTGGAAATCCTTATGCTTTAAACAAAATGCAGAAGCCGGAAAATGCGAAAGCATTGCTAATGGCTTATCAATTAACACCTTACACACAGGATCTTTCGGCACAGCTGATTTTTGGCGCCATTCCTGCTCAGGGGAAGCTGCCGGTCACTGTTAATGCGCAATTCCCATATAATGCAGGCATAGAAACGCCAGCAATCGGGCGGTTAAAATACACGATTCCGGAAGAATTGGGACTTGATTCAGAGATCATTACATTTAAGATTGATTCAATTGCTAATGTTGCGCTTACACAAAAAGCAACTCCTGGCTGCGTGGTTCAGCTTGCGAAAGACGGCAAAGTCTTTTTCCGGAAAGCTTATGGAAAACACACTTACGAGGGAAATGCAAATGTGAAACTGACGGACCTTTACGATCTGGCTTCCGTAACCAAAATCACAGCCTCAACACTGGCACTAATGAGCCTCTGGGATCAGAAAAAGTTTGATCTGGACGCAACAATGAAAGATTATCTGCCCGATTTCAAGAATTCAAACAAGGCCGATTTGCAATGGCGCCGCGTTTTGACACACAGCGCCCGTTTAAAAGCATTTATCGTGCTTTGGAAAGAAGCGCAGAATGCGGACGGATCGTGGAAAAAGAAGACTTTCAGCACAAAACAGTCGAAAAGATATCCGACTTCCGTTGTGGGCGACAGCCTTTTTATCTTCAAAAATTACGACAAGAAGATTTTCGAAGCCATCCGCGATTCACCGTTAAATGAAAAAGAAGGTTATGTATACAGCGATCTTTCGTTCATTCTTTATCCGCAGATCGTGAAAACGCTTTCCGGTGAAAATTTCGAGGATTATCTGAAAAACCATTATTACCATAAGCTCGGGGCAAACACATTGACATTCAATCCAAAACGTTTTTACAAACTGAATGAAATCGTTGAAACCGAGCGTGACACGTTTTTCCGGATGACGCAGTTGCACGGACAGGTTCACGATGAAGCCGCTGCTATGCTGGGCGGTTTGAGCGGACACGCCGGTTTGTTTGGTGATGCAAATGATGTGATGAAAGTTTGGCAAATGTATCTGCAACAGGGTTATTATGGCGGTCAGCAACTTTTGAGCAAAGATGCATTGATTGAATTCACGCGTTATCAATATCCGGAAATGGGCAGCCGCCGGGGCGTTGGTTTTGACAAACCCACTTTCAAATATTCGGGAAATGCTCCAAAATATGCGAGTCCATCGAGTTTTGGACACACAGGTTACACGGGCATTATGACCTGGGCTGACCCGGCTTGGAAGCTGAATTATGTGTTTTTGTCCAACCGTGTTTATCCGACCAGGGAAAATAATAAGATTTCCCAGCTCAATATCCGCACGGCGATCATGGACGTTGTTTATCAGGAATTGTTGAAAAAGTAAGCCCGGTTGCAACGGCCGGACTGTGAGAACTTGCTACATTTGTAAGATCCACTCCTGATTAATATGGCACAACATTATCGTTTCGACAAAGAAAAAGCATCGCGCCGGCCCGGCATTACGCCGCTGAAAGATGCAATTGATCAAATGTTGGAAAAATATCGCTTGCGCAATCGCTTTGATCAATCTTACGTCGTAGCGCATTGGGATAAGATTATGGGTTCGGCGATCGCAACCCGCACGAAAACGGTTTATATCAAAGACAGGACATTATTTCTGCAAATAGAATCCGCCCCACTACGCAACGAACTCTTCCGCGCCAAAGGCAAAATCATCGAGCTAATTAACCGCGAAATGGGTTCAGATCTGCTGGAAGAAGTGGTTTTTATTTAGGTAGAAACTCAGCTATCTTTAATTTCGTTTAAAAAAATAAAGACATGACAACACTATTGATTAAGACAGAAGATGAAGCGATTTTGACAGCTGTTAAAAACCTGTTGAAAGACTTCCAGGTTGCATTCGAGGAACGGGAAGAAAGTCCCTATGATCCTGAATTTGTAAAAAAAATTAAGCAAGGCCGGCAGGATATTCATGAAGGCAAAGGTGTCAAGATTGACCTTGACGATATATGGAAGTAACGTATTCCCCACGGGCGAGTGCTGAATTACTGCATTGGAAGAAGACCAACAACACTATAATCTTAAAGAAAATACGCGCACTTATTGAATCATTATCCGAAACACCCTTTGCGGGAATTGGAAAACCAGAAGCGCTAAAACATGACCTTTCTGGATGTTGGTCCAGACGAATAGATAAAGAACATCGCCTTGTTTATGAAGTATTCGATGATATGATACTTGTATTATCTCTAAAAGGTCACTACTAATTCAAGTATCAAAGTGATTATTGCGAATGAACAAAATCAACCTTCCTCCTTTCCTTAAACCCGGAGATAAAATTGGCGTTACGGCGCCGGCAAGTGTTTTGAATTATGAGGACGTCCTGCCGGGGATTGATATTTTCAAGAATGAATGGGGGCTTGAAGTGGTGGAAGGGAAAACACTCAAAACCGTTTACAATCAGTTTTCTGCAACGGATGACGAACGTTTGGCTGACATGCAAGCCATGCTGGACGACCCTTCGATCAAAGCCATCATTGCAGCGCGCGGCGGTTATGGCTGTTCGCGGATCGTCGATAATCTCAATTTTGATCAGTTCCTGAAAAACCCCAAGTGGATCATTGGTTTCAGCGACCTTACTGTATTCCTGTCACAAATTTACGACCTTGGTTACGCCAGTTTGCACGCGCCTATGGCAAAGTCGATCACGACGGACGGCGCTGAAATTGCAAAGGAATCACTACGGCGAATGTTGCTTGGCGAAATGCCAGTATACAACATTCCAGGTCATACATTGAACCGGATTGGAGATGCGGCTGGTGCGTTAGTCGGCGGAAATCTTTGCATTTTTGCGCATTTGATCGGTTCCAAAACGGAAGTCGATACGGAAGGCAAAATCCTTTTCATTGAAGACATTAACGAATATTTATACAATCTCGATCGCATGATGATCCAGATGAAGCGGGCTGGAAAACTGGACAAACTGGCCGGCCTTATCGTGGGGCAATTCACTGATATGAAGGATAACAGCAACCCAACATTCGGAAAAAGCGCCTACGAGATCATTCAGGAGCACGTTGCAGCATTTGATTATCCCGTTTGTTTCAATTTCCCTGTGGGCCATGTGGGCGATAACCGTGCAATGGGCGTAGGAATGCAGGCGATTCTAGACGTGAATGAGGAAGCAGTTTCGTTTCGGTTCGCGGAGTCAAACATTATTTAGCCTGTTATGGAGACATTGAAAGATAAAGTGGTCTGGATAACGGGAGCATCATCTGGCATCGGCGAGGCGATTGCTATGGCATTTGCAAAAGAAGGCGCCAAACTCGTGCTGACGGCAAGACGCGAAGATGAATTGCAGCGCGTGAAGCTCGCAACGGGCTTACCCGACTCATCGGTGTTGGTGCTGCCCATGGATGTTACGCAGTTTGAAAAGGCGCGCGGTGCGGCTGAACAGGTTATTCGGCATTTCGGCCGGGTGGACATTATGGTGCACAATGCAGGCGTAAGCCAGCGGTCGTATGTGAATGATACGGATCTGGATGTTTACCAGCGATTGATGAATGTCAACTTTTTCAGCACCGTCGCTATCACAAAGGCGGTTCTGCCTTACATGATGCAGCAAAAAAGCGGACATTTTATCGTAATCAGCAGCGTTGCGGGCAAGATCGGGACGATCATGCGATCCGGTTACAATGCAGCAAAACACGCATTACAAGGATTTTATGACGCGCTCCGTGCGGAAGGCTATAAAGACAACATCAAGGTAACCACCATTTGTCCGGGATATATCAGAACCAATATTTCACTTAATGCATTAGACGCTTCGGGAAGTAAATTTGGCAAAATGGATTCCAATCAAGCCAAAGGAATTCCCGTTGATGAATGTGCGCGACGAATCCTGGATGCGGTTAAAAATGATAAAAAAGAAATTTATATCGGCGGCTTTAAAGAAGTAGCTGCGATTTACTTGAAACGCTTTTTCCCGAACCTGCTTTTTGATCAGGTCCGGAAAAACATTCCTGAATAAGCTATTATTTACTTTTTACCTTTTTCGAATCTGTCGTTTTGGCCATTTGCAAATAATCTGTCGCCAGGCGGGACAGTGAACGCACGCCAAGCACAAGGCTGCTTTCATCTACATAAAAATCAGGCGTATGATGCGGCGCTGCATCTGCAACATTTTTGCCTTTTGGCATTCCGCCCAGGAAAAAGAAAAAGCCCGGCACTTTTTGCTGGAAATAAGAGAAATCTTCTGCACCCGTTTTGGCAGGAATCAACAGCACTTGTTCTTTGCCAGCCACATTTTCCAGTGTTCCGATCATCTTTTCGGTTAATGCAACATTGTTAAATGTCACCGGATACATGACCGTAATGTCGACTTTTGCAGTCGCTCCTGCACTTTCAGCAATGTTGGTCGCAATGTCATTCATCCGCTTGTGCACATACGTATGCATGGTTTCATCAAACGTGCGGATTGTTCCGATCATCTTCACAGATTCCGGAATAATATTCTGTCTGATGCCGCCATTGATCGCACCCACAGTTACTACGGCCGGTGCCTGCGTAAGATTTAAATTACGGCTCACGATGGTTTGCAAACCCATTACAATTTGCGAAGAAGTAACGATCGGATCCACACCCGACCAGGGATAAGCGCCGTGCGTTTGCTTTCCTTTCACGTCAATGGCGAAGAAATCGACCGCCGCCATGGTCGCTCCCGGCTTATATGCAATCTTTCCTGCTTCAATCTGGGAATCAATATGTAAGCCAAAAATCGCCTCGACGGCCGGATTGTCCAGCACACCTTCTTTTACCATCAACTTGGCACCGCCCTCTTCTCCGACCGGCGCACCTTCTTCGGCAGGCTGAAATATGAACTTGATGGTGCCCGGAATCTCATTTTTCATTCCCGCAAGCACTTCTGCAACGCCCATCAGTATAGCAATGTGCGTATCATGCCCGCAAGCATGCATAACACCCGTTTTTTGACCATTATAATCAACCACGACCTGTGATTTGAACGGCACATCCACACGTTCTGTAACCGGCAACCCGTCCATATCTGCCCTTAGCGCAACAACCGGACCCGGCTTCCCACCTTTCAATATAGCGACCACGCCCGTGTGCGCAATGCCGGTTTTCACTTCCATCCCCAACTGTTTGAGGTGGTTAGCAACTTTTTCGGCCGTTTTGAATTCCCGGTTTCCCAGCTCAGGATTCTGGTGAAAATCCCGGCGCCATTCAACCAGCTTCTTTTCGAGCGTCTGCGCTTTTTGATCAATGCCGGCTGACAAGTTTGATTGCGCTTTTACCTGAAGAAAACACAAACCCAATAACGCGGAGAGTAATGTCTTATGCATGATTGCTAAGGGAATAGAAGTGAAACATATTGAAATAGTGCAATATACGCAGGCCGCAAAACAACAACTGCAAGATGAAATTTAGAAAAAAATTTAATGCTCAAAAAAATTTTCGGCTCAAACGTATATACCTAGCGTCAAAGTGACCGATAATTTATTAAACTTAAAAGTAGTTCTCAGTAATGATACGAAAAAGTTAAAGAAACCGCTCAATTGTTAACAAATATATAATAGTAGCCCAATTTTGACAAAATTCAAACATTTAAAAAAATCGCAAAAAATGGCCTTTGCCAGCTATAAAATTCGCCAAAAACATGGCTGATACCAAACTATATTTTGAAATTTCGCAATTAAAACGTTGTAATGGTTAAACTAATAATTAATTTTGCAACATTATGTTAACATAACAAATCAAACTCTTTAATCACGTATGAGGAAGACTCTATTATCCCTACTGGGATGCTTGCTGCTATTGACAGCTCAGGTGTTCGCCCAGGATCGCGCCGTGACTGGTAAAGTCAGCGCTGAAGACGGCTTTAGTTTGCCGGGTGTGAACATTTCTTTGAAAGGTACTAATCGTGGTACAACCTCAGATGCGGATGGAGCTTATTCTATCACTGCGGAACCAGGATCTACGCTTGTGTTTAGCTTCATCGGTTTCCAGACTCAGGAAGCCACAGTGGGAAGCCAGTCCGTTATCAACATTGCTCTTAAGAATGATGTAAGCCAGTTACAAGAGGTTGTTGTGACGGCATTGGGCCAGGAAAGAAAAAGAAACGAACTTGTTTACGCTGCACAGCAGGTTAACGCCGAGCAGATCACGCAGGCGCGTAACCCAAGTGTAATGAATGCGCTTGCAGGTAAAGTTGCTGGTTTGGATATCAAAACCAACAACAACATGGGTGGATCGACCAGCGCGGTTATTCGTGGTTACAAGTCTATTACTGGTAACAACCAGGCGCTTTGGGTAATCGACGGTGTGCCTGTTTCCAATGCAAACACCAACACAGCTGATCAGCAATCTGGTCGTGCGGGAACTGACTACGGTAATGCTGCTGCGGATATCAACCCGGACAACATTGCTTCTGTTAACGTTTTGAAAGGTGCTGCTGCAACTGCATTGTACGGTTCACGTGCATCTAACGGTGTGATTTTGATCACTACAAAACAAGGTCGCAAAAACAGTTTTGACGTAACTGTCAACAGCGGTGTTACCTGGGGTAAAATCGACAAATCTACATTTGTTAAGTATCAGAATGAATATGGTGCTGGCTACGATGGCGACCGCGCAAAAACGCGTTTCTTATCGTGGTAACCTGGGTTCAGGAGAAGGCAACATTACATTATTTGATGCGGATGCTTCATTTGGACCAAAATTCGATCCGAATGTAATGGTTTATCAGTGGGATGCACTTGACCCAAGTTCTCCAAACTACCAAAAAATGACTCCATGGGTTGCTGCTAAAAACGGACCGGCTTCATTTTACGAAACAGGTGTTAACTCTAACCAAAGCGTTAGCATCACCGGTGGTGGCGAAAACACAACATTTAAAGTTGGTTACACAAGAAATGATGAGAAAGGCGTGCTTCCTAACAGTAAGTTGGGCAAAAACCTTTTCAACTTCTCAGCTTCATTTGACCTGACTAAAAAATTGACAGTTCAGGCTAACGCCAACTACTCACAAATCAAAGGTCTTGGCCGTTACGGAACAGGTTACGATGGTAAAAACCCTAACCAACAGTTCAGACAGTGGTTCCAGACCAACGTTGATTTGCAGGAACAAAAAGATGCATATTTCAGAAATGAGCAGAATGTAACATGGAACTGGGGAAGCCCAACAAGACCATTTGATACAAACGGCCCCATTTACTCTGAAAACCCTTATTACTCACGTTATCAGAATTACTCAAACGACACGTGTGACAACTTCTTCGGATATGCGCAGGCGATTTATAAACTTGCTCCATGGGTTGACATCACAGGTCGTTTTGCATACAACGGAACACAGGATTTCCAGGAAGAAAGAATCGCGTTCGGTAGCGCAGATCCAGCTGAATACAGCCGCTACAACCGTGGTTTCAACGAAACCAACCTTGATGTGATCGTGAATTTCCGCAAGGCAATTACAAAAGATCTGAACTTCTCAGGTTTGGCGGGTGGAAGCATGCGTAGATCAAGTTTGAACTCGATCAGAGCGAAGACAAACGGTGGAATGGTTGTGCCAGGACTTTACTCTTTGCTTAACTCGATCAACCCGATTGAAGCACCGTCTGAAACTTCTCAGCGCATTGGTGTAGATGGTATTTATGCACAAGCTTCATTTGGTTACAAAGATCTGATCAACTTGGATTTGACTGCAAGACAAGACAAATCTTCGACGCTTCCACAAGATAACAACACATACTTCTATCCAGCGATCGGAGCCAACTTCAACTTCTCAAACCTTCCGGGATTGAAAGCAAGCTGGTTGACAATGGGTAAAATCAGCGCTAACTACGCTGAGGTGGGTAATGATGCACCTTGGGGAAGTACATTGGACGTGTATGACAAGCCAACCGGTATCGGATCGATTCCTTACTTTACGCTTCGTAACACGAAAAACAACCCTAACCTGAAATCAGAGCGTACAAAAAGCTATGAGTTCGGTTTGGAAACTGCATTCCTGAATGACCGTGTAGGTTTTAACTTTACTTATTACCGCTCACAAACATTGGATCAGATCCTGCCTGTTTCTATTTCTGCCGCAACCGGATTTGCTTTCAAGTATATCAACTCAGGAGAAGTTCAGAACAAGGGTATCGAGATCTCTGCTTATGTAACGCCGATCAAAACGGGTGATTTCTCATGGACATTAAACGCAAACTTTGCGCGTAACAGAAATGAGGTTATCAGTCTTTACGAAGGTGTATTGAACGTTCCTGTTGCTTCATTGCAAGGTGGTGTTTCACTTAATGCTGCTGTTGGACAGCCATTTGGTATAATCAGAGGAACAAACTTTGTTTATCACCCGGACAATGGACAGAAAGTAGTTCGTTCGAACGGTATGTATCAGGCATCTGCAAGTTCTGCTGAGATCATTGGTAATCCAAACCCGGACTGGATCGGTGGTTTGAGCAACAATTTGAAGTACAAATCTGTGTCTTTGAGCTTCCTGCTTGACATTCGTCATGGTGGCGATGTTTGGTCACTGGATCAGTGGTATGGTGAAGGAACAGGTCTTTATCCGGTTACAGCTGGCTTGAACGAGCTTGGCAATCCTAAGAGAGACCCTGCTTACAACTACGATGCAGATGGCAAAAAATTGGGCTTGACTGACAAACCAGGTGGTGTATTGTTCCCAGGTGTTAAAGCGGACGGAACGCCAAACGATATCAGAGCAGAAAACTCTGACGGTAATGGTAACACTGCTTACGGATACCCAGCCAACCCACCTCGCGCGATGTACATTTACGACGCGAGCTACATTAAATTGAGAGAAGTTGCATTGACTTACTCGATCCCACAAGGTGTTGTTGAAAGACTTCGTGCTTTCAAAGGAATCGACGTATCGCTGATCGGACGTAACCTTTGGATTATCCATAAAAACATGGATTTCCAAGATCCAGAGGAAGGTTTGGGTTCAGGATTGTTGAATGGCGCCGGTGGTTACCAAAGCGGAGCTTACCCAGCAGTAAGAAGTTATGGTTTCAATGTTAAATTCCGTTTCTAATAACTAGTATGAAAAGATTAATCATTTTCTTTTCTCCCGATCCTGCTGATGACCGCGTGCGTCGACAGCCTGGACGACTATAACGTTGACCAAAAGCGCCCTTCTGAGGTGCCGCCGGTTACATTGTTCTCCAATGCATTGAAAGGGCTTGCTGATACACTGACCAGCCCTAACGTAAACGTAAATAACTATCGCTTGTACGTACAGCAGTGGGCTACAACCACTTATCTGGATGAGCCTCGTTACAACGTAACAGCGCGTACGGTTCCTCAGGCTTTCTGGCAGGGACTTTACAAAGGCGTTATCTCTGATTTGACAGAAGCACGCACATTGCTTAACGAAGATCAGTTTATCCTGCCTGCGAACAGAGACGTTCAAATTGCTCAGATCGAAGTGATTGAGGTTATGGCTTGGGCTGCACTTGTGAACACTTTTGGCAACATTCCTTATTCAGAAGCAATGAATCCGGATAATGTTCTTCCAAAGTATGATGATGCGAAAACAGTTTACGACGACCTTTTAGCGCGTCTGGATGTTGCAATTCCAAAATTCAAAACAACAGGAACAGGTTTCACAGACGGCGATTTGCTTTACGAAGGAGATCTTGCCGAATGGTATAAGTTTTCAAACTCTTTGAAACTGAAACTGGCGATGATCATTGCTGACAGTGATCCTGCAAAAGCAAAAACTTTGGTAGCACAAGCTGCTCCGAATGTTTTCACGTCAAACAATGACATTGCAGCATTCCCTTACATCAGCACGCCGCCTAACTACAACGTGATTGCGCAGAACCTGAACCCGGCCTATTCTAGCCGCCAGGATTTTGTTGCATCGGCTACGATTGTGAACCCGATGAAAGAGTTGAAAGACCCAAGACTTCCTGCTTTCTTCACGCCAAATGACGCTGGTGTATATGTAGGCGGTAACTACGGTTTCTCAAACACTTATTCTGCTTTCTCTCACGTAGGAGACAACATTATCGAGCCGGATTTGGAAGGTATCTTATTGGATTATTCCGAAGTTGAGTTCTTGCTTGCAGAAGCGGTTGAAAGAGGCTTCATTACAGGCTCTGCTGCTACACATTATAACAAAGGTGTTGCTGCTTCAATCGAATACTGGATGAGCAACATCGGTGCACCGGCTGCTTCTATTACAGCTGCAACCAACGCTTATCTTGCACAGCCAAAAGTTGCTTATGCAACAGCTTCTTCAAACTGGAAAGAAAAAATCGGTTTCCAGAAATGGCTTGCATTATACAACAGAGGATGGGAATCATGGGTTGAATGGAGAAGATTGGACTTCCCGAAACTTTTGCCTCCAACTGGCGGTAACGCACCTGCCGGACTTGCAATCCCTGTAAGAATGATCTACCCGATCAACGAACAAACGCTGAACGGTGCAAACCGCGAATCAGCAGCTGGCGCGATTGGTGGTGACCTGGTTACGACTAAATTGTGGTGGGATAAGTTTTAATCCGACTTACTGAATAATGAAGGGGACAGCAATGTCCCCTTTTTTATGCCCTGGAAGCTACAAAATGCGTTAATACATATTGTAAATTTCGAAGATTCACGGTTTAGTAAAATTTAATCTGCACAAACTACTTTCAGCCCAAATAAAAGTTTCGAAATACTAAGTTTTCGGATTGCAATTGTCAAAACAATAATTATTTTTACGCAAGCATTATTACTTAACAAACCTAACTTAATGAAAAGAAATTTACTGCTCTTCTTGGGAGGGTTGCTGCTGCTTTGCAGTCAGGCAATCGCCCAAAGTCGGGACGTGACCGGGACGGTTACATCCAAAGACGACGGATCAATGTTACCCGGCGTTTCTATCAGGGTTGCGGGCACTAACACCGGAACACTTACCAATGACAAAGGCGAATACAGCATCAATGCACGCCAGGGTCAAACGCTTATCTTTTCTTTTGTCGGCTTTCTCAATCAGGAGATTAAAGTGCCTGCTTCCGGAAATCTGGACGTTGTTTTAACCCTTGATGAGCTTGCTTTAAATGAAGTCGTGATCACAGCAGGTGGTCTTACCGCACAACGCCGCGAGCTGGGTAACCAGTCTACTACGGTAAAAGCGCAGGACATTGTCCAGGGAAAACCCATTAGTGTGGCGGCCAGCCTTGCAGGACGTGTGCCGGGTTTGCTTGTAATGGGTGTGAGCAGCGGGGTGAATCCAAATTATCGTTTAGTACTACGCGGTAACCGTTCACTTACTGGTAACAACCAGGCGCTGGTTGTAATCGACAACATTATCTCTACAAATGATATTCTTGGAAACCTTAACCCGGAAGACATTGAGGACATTCAGGTCTTGAACGGAGCTGGTGCAGCCGCATTATATGGTTCAGATGCATCCAATGGTGCCCTTATCGTTACTACGAAAAAAGGAAAATCAGGTGTAACGCAGTTCAAAGTTTCGAACACGACTACGCTTGAAAAAGTAAGCTTTTTGCCTCAGCTGCAAAACGGATTCGGATCAGGAACAACGCCGGATGATGTGCCTTCTTACACACCGTACGAAAACCAGCAATACGGACCAGCCTTTGATGGTTCTATGGTCAATATTGGTAAGCCGTTGCAGGATGGATCTATTCAGTCCGTTCCTTATTCAACCCAAAATTTCCGTGAAAACTTCTGGAATACGGGCGTAGCCAATCAAACTGACCTGAGCGTTACATCAGGAGACGATAAAGGCACATTCTATCTTTCTGCTCAATATTTTGACCAGAAATCCACTGTGCCTTATGACAAATACAAGCGTTACAGCGTGCGTGCAAACGTAGTGCGTCACATTTACAAAAACCTGACTGCGTCATTTAACACCAACTTTATCGCTGGTCGCACAAACCAAAGCAGCCTTACATCAAATGCTTATGAAAACCTTTTGATGTCACCAGGTCAGGTGGACGTTACGAAATACGAAGATTGGCAAAACAATCCATTTGCTAACCCGAACGGCTATTTCAACGAATATTACCAAAACCCATATTTCACATTGTCTAACAACCGCTGGGACCAGCGCAATGACTATTTGCAGGGAAATATGGAATTGAAGTGGAACCCGATCAAGCCACTTACATTCACTTATCGTGTGGGTATGAGCGGACGTAACTTGTCAGGAAAAGTTTATAGTGGCAAATTCACTTACACAGATTACACCAAAAGCATCTCTGGAAGCTCTAAAACAGACATCGCTGGTCAGGTTGTGGATTATGCAGGTTATACAACCCAGTTCGTAAATGACTTTTTGGCTGAGTTCAGAACCAATCTTACGCCTGATTTCAACCTGAATGTGGCCGTAGGAACAACCGTTCGTGAGAATGCAACAAAGGCAATGGGTGTCATTGCAAATGGTCTTGTAATCGACGGACTTTATAATGTCGGTAACAGCTTGAACCCACCGATTGCCAATGAAGGCAATTACAAAGCACGCCAGATTGGTGTTTACGGTGAAGCCCGTCTTGGTTTCAAAGAATTCCTTTATCTGCACGTAACTGCAAGAAATGACTGGCGCTCGATCCTGGCGAAAGAAAACCGTTCGTTCTTCTACCCTTCTGCGGATATCTCGTTCATCGCCAGCGACGCGATTCCGGGACTTGCTAATTCTGAATTCCTGGAAAGCTTGAAACTGCGTGCGGGTTACTCGCAGGTTGGACAGGTTAACTTGGGTAACAACAGAGATTTCGGTCCAATTCCTTTGAACAACCTGGGTGCTTATTCATTGAACAGCACATTCTCACAAGCTTTCGGTTATCCTTACACAAGCGGTGCTGGTTTTGTACTGGACAACACGCTTGTTTCTCCGGATCTGAAACCTGAGATCACAACAGGAATCGAAGGCGGTATCGATTTCGAATTCCGTCCATGGAGCATTGGTGGTGGTATAACTTATTACAAAACCAACACAGTTGACCAAACGATCACTGTTTTGATCCCAAACTCAACAGGTTACGGATCTCTGAGAACAAACATTGGAGAGGTTGAAAACAAAGGGATCGAGGCAACATTGCACATAACTCCGATCAAAACTGCCTGGGGATTGCGCGTTGACCTTGGCGCTAACTATACTTACAACCAGAACAAAGTCATTTCTCTTTCAGCACAATCCAATGAGCTGAGCATCGGAACTTCGGGCTCTGCCGCGAGAGTTATCGCCAAAGTTGGGTCTCCTTTCCCACTTCTTCAGGTAACTGATTACAACCGCGATGATCAGGGAAGAATTATTGTTGATTCAAAAACAGGTTATCCTTCCACAAACGGAACGTTCCAAGACGTGGGAATCACTAACCCGCCTCACATTCTGGGTGTTAATGGTGGTGTAACTTTCAAAAAGTTAAGATTCAACTTACTGTTTGAATATCGCAATGGCCATTACATCTTCAACTCTGTTTCCGGAGGTTATGACTTCTCTGGTGCTGGTGTGCGCACAGGCTGGTATAACCGTGACCGTTTTGTTATTCCAAATTCTTCATACATGAACGGAGAAGGCGAATATGTAGAGAACACCAACATTGCAGTAAGAAGCGGTGGCGCTGATTTCTGGACGGACGGAACAAGAAATACGAACATTGGTCGCAACTACACGAACTCTGCCGGTTTCTGGAAACTGCGCGAAGCATCTATCGGCTACGAGCTGCCACAAGGATTCCTTGATAAAACGAAGTTCATCAAAGGTGCAAGTGTAAGCATTCAGGGAAGAAACCTCTTTATATGGGCTCCTAAATCAAACCTTTATACAGATCCTGAGTATAGCTCAAACGGTTCAGACAGTAATGCAGTTGGTTTCACCAGCCTTGGCCAAACACCGCCAGCTCGTTACTTCGGCGGCACATTATCACTAACATTCTAATTAAATACCAATGAAAAGATATAACATCAGTTGGATGCTGGCACTGTTAGTCACAGTACTTTCATCTTGTAGTGATTATCTCGATATCAACACCAACCCAAACCAGGCCACGAGCGTACAGCCGCTGCTTGTTTTGCCCGCTGCCATTACCGGCACGGCCTCGGTATCGAGCCAGTATAACAGTTACGGAGGACATTTCGGAGGCTATATTGCCAATGCAGGTGGTTTCTCGGGATTTGGTAACCTATTCAATTATCAGCTGATCCCGGACAACTACAATGCACTTTGGGTGAATGCCTATGATAACCTGAACGATTACAAATATGTGATCGACCAGACAGAAGGAGACGATACGCAAGCTTATGCCAATGCTGCGGCCAACATTATGGTTGCTTACAATTTCCAGAAACTGGTTGATGCATTTGGCGATGTGCCTTACACAGAAGCTTTGCAAAACAACGCAAACCTGACGCCTAAGTATGACGACGCAGCGACTATTTATCAGGATCTGGTTACAAGACTGGACGCAGCAATCGCCCTGATCGATGCAGCAGAGTTTCCAACCGCACTGAACTCCTCATCAGATCCAATGTTTGGCGGCGATATGGATAAATGGAAAAAGTTTGCCAACACCATCAAGCTGCGCATTCTGGTTCGCGTTTCAGGTGTGCCTACGCTTTCTTCTTTTGTAACAACAAAATTTGCTGCGATGGACAAGACGCTTGGATTCATTACAGATGATGCAATCGTCAACCCGGGATATGTGAAAGACAAGCCGAACCCACTTTGGAACGCATGGGGCTATACCACAACCGGTACGCTCGCTAACTCTTCCCGCATCCCGACTGAATTCGCTTTTGGTTTTTACAAAGGTCAAAAGCTGCAAGACACCGGAAGAGGCAGTGTGATCTACAAAAACTTCGAAACCAACACACCGGTTAACCAGCTTGGAAACGAAGTAGATGCACCGACGATTATTACCAACTATTCGACTTGGTATACGGGCACTTTCAGCAGTGCTTCCAGCATCGGAAATGCACTTGGTGTATTGAAAGGCGCAAGCCAGGGACAAGTGCTGATGCTGCTTGCAGAAGCGCAATTCTTGCAGGCAGAAGCGCGGTTGAAAGGCTTTATCACAGGCGACTTCGCGGCAAGTTTTGATGCTGGTATCGTTGCATCTTACACTTACTTGTACAAAGATGTGACCAATGTGGTTGCAGCAGGAAAGAATGTGACAGCCGATGTTGCTGCTTACAAAACTGAAAATGCACCAAGCTATCTTGTTAACATTAAGCTCGCAACAACGCCGGCGCAACGCCTGGAAGCCATTATTACACAAAAATGGATTGCAGTAAACATGATCAATTCAGAAGAAGGCTATAACGAATTCAGAAGAACGGGCTATCCGGTAACACAGCCAAACGGCGACAGTTTCCACAACATTGCCTCCCTGCTTTCCACTTCTACCCGTGCAGACAAGCTTCCTTCAAGAATTCTGTATCCGACTTCCGAGCAATCATACAATGCTGGAAATTACAGGGCGATTAACCCATTCACTGATTTGATCTTCTGGGATCCTAACTGAAAAATCTGATATGAACTATTCAATAAAAATAGCTGGCCTTTTCCTTTTTGGTGTGGCCTTCACATCCTGCCTAAAAGACGACATTTCCCTGGATCCTGACGAATCGACCAATGTGGTTGAGTTCAAAAACCCTTCCAGCTTTGTTTCGCCTTCCGGCAGCACTTATTCGCTTTATTCTCAGTCATTTGACCTGGCTGATGAAGCCGATTATCCGGTGGAAGTAAGTTACTCAGGCGCAGATGTTGCACCTCAGGACATTACAGTAACATTAGGCGTTGATACGGCTGCGGTAACGCAGTATAACATCGAGCAGGAAGAAGAATTTGAAGCAATTACGCCTGATCTTTATACAATCCCTGCATCTGTTGTTATTCCAAAAGGACAGCGCAGAGCAGAGGTTTTGATCAAGCTGAAACCTTCGAAATTCGATTTTGCTAAAAACTATGTGCTTCCAATCCAGATCAAATCTGCTTCAACGGGCGTAGTAAGCGGCAACTTTGGAACGATCCTGCTGGCTGTGAAGGCAAAGAACATTTACGATGCGACTTACGCCGCAACCGGATATGTTTATCACCCGACTGCACCAAGAGCTGTTGCCAAAGACAAACCAATGGTAACGGTTTCACCAACAACAGTTTCAGTAGAATTGGGTGACTTGGGCGGATCTGGCTACAATGCTAACCTGACCATTGATCCAAAAACAAATAAGGTGACAATTACACCTGCGGCGGGAGCAGCGGGGGCGCCTTACACGCAATTCGATAAAGAATTGCCTGCTCCCTATAAAGCGGCCTGGACTGGTGCGTCAAAAGCCAATAACACTTACGATCCGGCAACCAAAACCTTCTATCTGCGCTATGGTTACATGGGAGGAAACGGATGGCGTGTGACGGAGGAAATTTTGGTAAGAAAATAAGAAATAGCATTAGAAGATAATACACTTCCTTATTACGTAATAGTTTGATATTAGCTGGTCCGTTTCGGGCCGGCTAATTTTTTTTACAATCGATTTCTTTAACTTTGGTGGTTATCCTGATCTTAAAACAATGGAATTCTTAAAAAGCCAGCGCCTGAATAATCTTAAATATGAGATTCGTGGTGCTACTTACCAAAAAGCATTGGAGCTGGAAAGCCTAGGTTACAAAATTCATAACCTTAACATTGGCAACCCGGCCCCGTTCGGATTTGATTCTCCGGACGAAATTGTTCACGATATAATCATGAATATCCGCAATGCGCAGGGTTATTCGGATTCCAGAGGATTGTTTGCGGCCCGTAAGGCTGTTATGCATTACACCCAAACCATCGGCATTCAGGACGTTGAGATCAATGATATTTTTATCGGCAATGGCGTAAGCGAGCTCATTTTGCTTTCTATGCAGGCGTTACTCAATCCCGGTGACGAAATTCTGGTGCCATCGCCCGACTATCCCCTTTGGACCGCTGCCATCGCATTAAGCGGAGGCACGCCCGTGCATTATGTGTGTGATGAGCAGGCAGACTGGAACCCGGACCTGGAAGATCTTGAAAAGAAAATCACATCCCGCACCAAGGGAATCGTGCTGATCAATCCCAATAACCCAACCGGCGCGGTGTATGAAAAAGACGTGCTGATTCGGATTGCAAAAATTGCTGAGGAACACGGTCTGATCATCTTCTCTGATGAGATTTATGACAAGATCCTTTACGACGGCGCCGTACATTATCCGATGGGCTCGCTGGTGACAGAAACACTTTGCGTTTCTTATGGCGGTCTTTCCAAAAATTACCGCTCCGCAGGTTTTCGCGGTGGCTGGATGATCATGAGTGGTGCCAAACACAAAGCTAAATCTTATCTCGAAGGCATTCTGCTGCTCGCAAGCATGCGGCTTTGCGCCAATGTGCCGACCCAATATGCGATTCAAACTGCATTAGGCGGTTACCAAAGCATTAAGGAGCTGGTTGTGCCCACCGGGAGATTGCATAAACAAATGAACCTGGTTTACGATCGCCTTACTTCCATTCCGGGAATCACTTGTGTGAAGCCAAAAGGTTCTTTATATGTTTTTCCAAAAATCGATCTGAAAAAATTCGGCTTGAAAACGGATGAACAATTTGTTTATGACCTGTTAAGCGACCAGAAAGTACTTGTCGTTGCGGGCACCGGTTTCAACTATATTTCTGATGACCATTTCAGGATTGTTTTTTTACCAACAATCGACGAACTGAACCAAGCAATGGATAAAATCGAGTTTTTCCTTGAAAATCACCGCATCCTATCAACCCGAACAGTTGAGGATGTAATCGCCTGAAAAAGGCACCATAACCAATCCCTATCAGCTTTATTTTTGGCTAATTAATGACCATCGAAAATACGAATGCCCAGGAAGCAAAGCGGCAACGTTTGTTTTTGCTGCTTTGCGGCATATTCTTGACAAATGCATTGATCGCCGAGATTATTGGCGGGAAGATATTTTCGGTGGAAACATTGCTCGGCATTCCGCCAGCGCAACTGCTCATAGGCGGTCAGCGGCTTGATTTCAACATGACGGCCGGGGTTATCAACTGGCCCGTCGTGTTCATCACTTCGGACATTATCAATGAATATTTTGGCAGAAAAGGCGTAAAACGCATTTCGTTTCTGACAGCGTGCTTTATCGCTTACACATTTATCACGATCCTCGTCGCGACGCTCTTGCCGCCTGCACAATTCTGGCTGGATATCAATAACACCGACAAAGCCGGCAATGTGTTCAACATTAATGATGCATTTGCGAAGATTTTCAACCAGGGATTAGGCATTATGATCGGCTCCATTGTTGCCTTTCTTTTGGGACAGTTGCTGGATGTGGCTGTATTTTCATGGCTCCGCAGAAAAACCGGAAGCCGGTTTATCTGGCTCCGCGCAACAGGATCGACCATGTTTTCTCAGTTGATCGACAGCTTTGTCGTGATCACCATTGCATTTTATGTATTTGGGAATTGGGAACTGAGCCAGGTTTTTTCCGTCGGCACCATCAATTATTTATACAAAGGCCTTGTCGCGATCATGCTTACGCCGCTGCTTTACGTGGCGCATTACTTTATCGATAATTATCTGGGAAAAGAATACGCGGAAGAACTCTCGCACAAAGCCGCGCACGAAAACTAGATTACACGGCGAGTTGGCGCCGCAGATTATCAAGCATAACAGCCGTCGCAATCCCAACATTCAGCGATTCCGCCTCTCCTACCCTTGGAATGGTGATTTTGTCGGTAACCAATTGTTCAACTGCTTTTCCAACGCCATTGGACTCATTACCCATTACAATGTATCCGCCAGATTTGGAAAATTGAAATTCATAAAGTGATTCACCTCCTAAAAACGCGCCGATTACTGGTTTATCGTTTGCATTTTCATTGAGATAAGCAGCCAGATCTGTATAAAAAATTTGCACTCTCGTAAATGAGCCTTTGCTGGCAGCGACCACTTTCGGATTGTAGACGTCCGTTGTGTCGTTGGAACAAATGATCTTGTTGATCCCATACCAATCTGCGACGCGGATTATGGTCCCGAGATTTCCAGGATCGCGCACATCGTCCAAAACGAGCACATATTCTGAATTGCCGGGAGACAAAAATTCGTTTTGCTTCGTTTTAGCAACAGCCAGACAAGAATCATTGGTCTGGAAAGAACCCAAACCTTCAAGCTCCTGCAACGTGACCGTTTCTACGATTGTGTTGTGTGCGGTTAAAATACTTGCAGTATTTTTGTTGAAATTCCTGTGTTGTTAGCACAAACTCGATTTCAAAATCGGATTCCAGCAATTCAAGCACACTCTTGGCACCTTCAACAATGAACGACTGATGGAGCTGCCTAAACTTCTTGATTTTAAGCGAGTTAATATACTTTATACGATTTTTTGACAGCATTGAATATTAATTGTAAGATTACATATAGCTGGTATTTCTTCCTGATTTTGGTGGGATTGTCTTCCTGCGCACCCAAGCCCGCCTCTCAATCCAAAAGTTATTATCTCGGAAATTCGTCGATCAAAGGAAACCAGATCATTAACGACTCAGAACTTGACGCCTTAATTCCGCAAAAACCCAACAGACGTCTTCTGGGCCTCCCTTTTTTCCCCTTATGTTGGGTTATATCGCTTTGGTGAACTCTTTTACAACCGCGAAGAAAAGCAGCGGAAAGTAATTGAAATCACGCAAAATTATCAAAATGAATCCCGCATACACGAAAATTCTCCCAGAAAGCTGGAAAAGATCCAGCGCAGATATGCTAAAAAACTAGAAAAAGCGCAGGCACGCGCAGAGCAGGGCAATTTCTGGATGCGTGTCCTGGGTGAAGCGCCTGTCTATTTTAACCTTGCCGAAGTTGACCGCAGAACGCGGAGAAAATGCAGAAATATCTGTATAACAATGGTTTTTTTGAGGCAAGCGTGGGTTATAAGCCTGATACAACTTTTAATCGGATCAGGGTGAATTATCTGGTGAGTGAGAAAAGGCCGACGATGATCCGGGACATTGAATATCAGATCCGTAATGACTTGGCGGACAGCATTGTGGCGGCAAATAATAGAAATCCTTCGCTTCAGAGCAAAAAGCGCTATGACGGCGATGCGTTTGAAGAAGAGCGGATCCGGATCGAAACACTGCTTCGAAATGAAGGTTACCTTGGTTTTTCTCGCCAGAATGTCTCTTATCTAATCAATGACACCATTACCAACAGGGCAACGGATAGTTTGTTCAAATCGGTTGATGTGAAAGTTCGGGTGGACCTCCCTGAATCGGTGAAAAACGCGGATCGTTATAAGATCAATTCGGTCCATTTTGAAGTGCTTCCGCCAACCGGCTCCACCGATCCGCGTTACGAGCGCAAGGACACGGTCAATTATCAGGGAATCAATTATACATTTTCCGACAAACGATTTTCGACGCGGATTCTCGACAGCAAGATCCAGGTCAGGCCCGGCGCTTTTTACAGTCAGCAAAGAGAGCGGGACACGCAGCAGCAGCTTTCACTCACAGACCAGTTCCGTTTTGTAAATTACACTTACACGCTTGACTCGACCGGACGCGGCATTAACAGTTATTTCAAAGTCATTCCGCTCGAAAAATATCAGATTTCAACCGACATTGGTCTGAATGTAATCCAGTTACAAGGCGCTCCCGGGCCATTTGCGAACCTTTCCTATAAGATCAGGAATGTCTTCAACGGGCTTGAAAACTTTGAAGCGAACGTCCGCGGCGGCATTGAGCTCGTTCCGGGTTTCCTGGGCACAAAGTCTATTTATCGAAGTGAAGAAATTGGTATAAACACCTCATTAACATTCCCGCGCCTGCTTACACCGGGCAACATTTTACAAAGGCAAACTGCATTTTACAACCCCAGAACACAGGTCGGGCTGGGTTACAACTATGTCAACAGGCCCAAATACACGCGTACGAACGTGAAAGTGGCCATGACTTATTCGTGGCAGCCGACCAGCAGGACGCTTTTCAACCTGTCATTGGTCGACCTCAACATTTTGAATACACAAAATATACGTCCCGATTTCCAGGAACTGCTTAATTCGCTCAGGGAGCAAGGAAACAACCTTTACAACAGTTTTCAACGATCATTTGTATCGGATATCAATTTCAATTTTACCTATAATACTAATGCGTTAATGGGACCGCAACGCAATGCGCACTATTTTTCGGATTGCAGTCGAATCGGGCGGAACATCATTAAACATCCTTCCCAAGCAGGAAAATTTGATCAAAAGTGTTTTTGGAGTCTCGTTGCAATTTTATAAATATGTGCGCTGGAATGCGGATTACCGGCGTTACTGGCGCGCCGGCAAGCGTTCTGCATTTATCGCACGGGTCAATGCAGGAGCGGTTTATAGTTATGGCGACAGCAAAGTGCCGCCCTATGAAAAATATTTCTTCGCGGGTGGCTCAAACAGCTTGCGGGCCTGGTTACCACGCAGGCTTGGCCCCGGCTCTTCTCCTCCACGGATTACTCCAATTGGCCTGACAGCTGAATCACCGGGCGAATTCCTGCTGGAAGGCAACCTGGAATGGCGGGGATTTTTGGCCAAATTCTTCGGTGACATTAACTATGCCCTGTTTATTGATGCGGGTAATGTCTGGAATTTGAATAGCACAGCAACCGATGAGCAAAAGCTGGAAGCAGACAAATTCCTGAAAGATATTGCCGTGGGAACCGGGTTCGGGATTCGTTATGACCTCTCATTTTTCGTTCTCCGTTTCGATTTTGGAATTAAAGTATATGACCCTGCCTTGCAGCGGTTTGTACTCGATGAGCTTCAATTCAACAAACTTTTCCAGCGCACGCAGTCCAACTTTCTGAACATTAACCTCGGCGTTGGTTATCCTTTTTGAGGGAAATTGACCTGCTTAAAGTATGACAGTTTGTCAGTTTTTAGCTTAATCTTTCTATATTTGTAATTCTTTCAAACGGACTCGGGCAGCATTTGCCGACTCTGTTTCTACAATCATTGAGCATATAAGAATCCTTCCATGGAACATAGAATTGCAGAGACTTTAAAGATATTGACTGCGGAGGACAAGGATGCCTGCGAGATAGTCCATATTTCCGAAAATGAGCCTGCGTTAAATAAAAAACGACTTTTTATAGAGAGTTACGGCTGCCAGATGAATTTCGCAGACAGCGAGATCGTGGCCTCCGTAATGCGTGAAGCGGGGTTTGCAACAACTTCTGAAGTTGAAAATGCCGACCTGATATTCCTTAACACCTGCGCAATTCGTGACAATGCAGAGCAACACGTCAGGACACGGCTGCGGCAGCTTAATGTCATCAAAAAGAAGAAGCCGGGCACACTCATCGGCGTGCTGGGCTGCATGGCCGAGCGCCTGAAAGCCAAGTTGCTTAAAGAAGAAAAAATGGTTGATATCGTGACCGGTCCGGATGCTTACCGCGATCTGCCAAGGCTCGTGGAAGAGGCGGAAACTGGCCAGAAAGGTGTCAATGTATTTTTATCAAGAGAAGAAACTTACGCTGACATTTCACCTATCCGTCTGAATTCCAATGGTGTTACTGCATTGGTTTCGATCATGCGCGGCTGTGATAACATGTGCAGCTTTTGCGTCGTGCCAATGACGCGCGGCCGCGAAAGAAGTCGCGATCCTTACTCCATCGTGAAAGAGGCGCAAGACCTTTACAATGATGGTTATAAGGAAGTTACACTACTGGGCCAGAATGTGGACAGTTATAAATGGCAGGGACCTAACAGTGTAACGGGCATTTCTACAAATGTCGAAAATGGTTCGCTTGAAACGCAGGTGAACTTTGCGCAACTGCTCGAAATGGTAGCGCAGATCAGTCCGTATTTGCGGGTAAGGTTCAGCACTTCACATCCGAAAGACATCACGGACGAAGTGCTTTACACGATCAGAAAATACGATAACATCTGCAAATACATTCACCTGCCCGCGCAACATGGCAATAGCCGCGTGCTGGCCATGATGAACCGGACTTATGACCGTGAATGGTATCTCGAAAGAATTGACAGCATTCGCCGCATCATGGGTGATGAATGTGCCATTTCTCATGATATGATCGCTGGTTTTTGCTCAGAAACGGAGGAAGAACATCAGGATTCGCTGTCTTTGCTTGAATATGTGCGTTTCGATTTCGGCTATATGTTTGCCTATTCTGAACGCCCGGGCACATTGGCCGCGAAAAAATATGCGGATGACATTCCTGCCGACATTAAGCAAAGGCGTCTGGCTGAGATCATTGACATTCAGCAAAGAATTTCCCTTGAACGCAATCAGCAGCTCATCGGGACGGTACAAAAAGTTTTAATAGAAAACACCTCAAAACGCTCCGAGGACGACTTTACTGGTCGGAGCGATCAGAATAAAAGAGTCATTTTCCCAAGAGAAAATTTCAAGATTGGGGAATATGTTGACGTATTAATTACAGACACCACGGCTGCGACGCTTCGCGGTTATGCGGTGGAAAAAGTGGCATTTTCATGAATCCAGCTGAAATACAAGCAATAAAGAACCGTTTCGGAATCATCGGCACGTCTCCGGGGCTTAACCATGCCATTAATGTTGCGGTGCAAGTCGCGGCAACGGACCTGACCGTGCTCATAACCGGGGAAAGCGGAAGCGGAAAGGAATCTTTTTCAAAAATAATTCATAGCCTGAGCTCGCGTAAACACGGCCCTTTTATCGCCATCAACTGCGGCGCCATTCCTGAAGGAACCATTGATTCAGAACTTTTCGGACATGAAAAAGGCGCATTTACTGGTGCTTTGGATGCGAGAAAAGGATATTTTGAAACAACAAACAGCGGCACAATTTTCCTGGATGAAGTTGGAGAAATGCCATTAGGAACGCAGGCGAGGCTTTTACGTGTGCTTGAAAACGGGGAATACATTCGTGTAGGATCTTCCAAAGTGCTTAAAACCAATGTGCGCGTTGTTGCAGCGACGAATGTTAATTTGCTGGATGCGGTTAACAATGGAAAATTTCGCGAGGATCTTTATTACAGGCTGAACACCGTCCCCATTTACGTGCCGCCCCTGCGCGACCGAGGTGAGGATATCCTGCTGCTTTTCAGGAAGTTTACCAATGATTTTTCGGAAAGATACAGGACAAAGCCCGTTCGTCTGGACTCCGAAGCGCGCGACCTTTTGCTTCAATATGCATTTCCCGGAAACATTCGTCAGCTTAAAAATATTGCGGAACAGATCACGATTCTGGAAACGGATAAAGAGCTGCCTATCAGTCGCGAAACGCTTAACAATTACCTGAATCCCGTGCAGCCGGCAGGCAGAAAAGCATTGATCACATTACGCACCGGAGAAGATTCTGCCAGCTCATTTTCGGAGCGGGAATTGCTTTATAAGGTGCTTTTTGACATGCGCCGCGACATGACCGAGTTGAAAAAGCTCGTTCGTAATGTGCTTGAAAATGAAAAATATGGCGGCGATATTCTGAAAGACCATCAGGAACTTTTCAGTTCGCTCAATTCCGTAGAGCCTGCTTCACACACGCCGACCATTGAGCCTTCGAGACTTTTATCGCCCGTTCCTTCGCGCACGGTGGATCTGGACAGATATTCGGATGAAAGAAGCGAAATTGAAGACGTTGTGCACGTAACGGCAGAGGAAGAATCACTTTCACTGGAAGATAAAGAGAAGGAAATGATCATTAAGGCACTGCGCAAAAACAATAACAAACGAAAATACGCAGCAAGTGCATTGGGCATATCGGAACGGACGTTATACAGGAAAATCAAGCAGTATGACATTGAAGAATAAAGCATTGAATATTTTCAGCACCCGCCTCCAGATGAACGCCAAAAAGTTGACAGCACTGTTTTTCGTGCTCCACTGCGCCTTGTTTTTGTCAAGTTGCGGTGTGTATTCCTTCACCGGAACCAATTTATCGCCTGACATTAAGACTTTCAGCGTCCTGAACTTTACAATGGGAACGGCCGGCGGACCGCCCGATCTGCCACAGCGGCTTACAGAAGAGCTGAAAGAATATTTTCAGAGAAATACGAGCTTACTGAGCCAACCAGGCGGCGGTGACCTTGTCCTGGAAGGATCGATTACTGGTTATGACGTGCTTGCAGCCGCGCCAACCGCCAATGACCAGGCGGGATTAAACCGTTTGAATGTCACCGTTCAGGTTCGATACACGAATGCGAAAGACGAAACAAAGAATTTTGATCAGTCTTTTACTTACTATGCTGACTTTCCTCAGGATCAAACGCTTAACCAAAATGAAGCGCGTCTTTTGCCTGTGATCCGGGAAAACCTGGTGCAACAGATTTTTAATAAATCGGCGGCAGACTGGTAGAAGATTGCCCTTTTGCATAACTTCATCCTTTATTCCAAAATACAAAGGTTCATATGGCCATCATTGAAAAGGAGGCATTCAGCAATTTGGTCAAACATCCGCAAGCGGTCAGCACGGAAGTGATTGCGGACCTGGAAGCCACGATCAAGGCATTTCCTTATTGCCAAATTTCCTATTCTTTACTCGCTAAGGCGTCCAGCCTTGCCGGCACTGAAAAACTCGAAGAAGCGCGTCCACGAGCTGCTGCTTATGCATTAAGCCGCGTTGCTTTACAGCAGCTTGTGGAAAGTGACAATGAGCGCTATGACGCCACTGTCAATATCGAGGAAGTCATTGAAAATCAGGAGAAAGCCGTTCCTCAGGATAGCGAAGATATTCTGATCAGCCTGGTTGAGCAGGAGACTATAAGTTTACAAAACCTGGTTTCCGAAGAGCAAAAAAGACAGCAGCAGATCATTCAGGGTTTCATGAAAAAGAATCCCCGGATCATTCGCCAGGACAATAATCTGGAACCTGTCGCGATTGATGTCAGCGGTCGTGTTGCCGAATCGGGAGCAGGAAGCATTGAGACCGAAGCATTTGCAAAAATATTGGTGCGACAAGGTAAAATTGAGAAAGCCATTGACCTCTATCAAAAATTGATCTTGAAAAAACCAGAAAAAAGAAATTACTTTGCGAAAAAATTAAGCGAGTTATATCGCACAAATTGAAATGATTGACAAATAAAACATTCAGTCATTCACTCATTTAGTCATTCAATCATTAAAAAAAGTCATAAGGCATGTATTTGGGTTTAATCATTCTGGTTGCGATTATCGCAGTATTGTTGATTCTGGTTGTGTTGGTACAAAATTCAAAAGGAGGAGGACTTTCCAGCGAATTTAGCGGAGCAGGAACAACCCAAATGTTCGGTGTTAAAAAGACGACCGATTTATTGGAACAAATCACGTGGGGACTTGCAGGAGCTGTTATTTTGATCTCGCTGGCTTCTTACATTATCGTAGGTGGAAGTGCACAGACAGGCGGCATTAATAGTGTCAATGTTGAAAAAGCACAAAACACTGCCATTCCAGGCGGAAACATTGCTCCGGCACCAGCTCCGGGCGCTGCGGCTCCGGGAGCCGCCGCTCCGGCAGGCGAGGCAACGACGCCAGCAGCAACACCAGCTGCTCCAGCGGATACAACGAAATAAGAGTTTAGAATTTTAAAGTTAAAAAAACGCTCATGATCTGGTCATGAGCGTTTTTTTATTGGGTTATGAAGCAAGTTGCTAATATCAGGCAACATTGATCTGCTTTAAGATTAACTTTTTGGCGACGGGAAGCAGCGCTTCGTGCAATGGATAATCGTATTTTGATTCTACAATGTATGTCGCCGGATTAGGCAGTGATTTGTTCTTTTTTGTTAAATCAACCTTTATCTGGGAAACTGTCTTTCCAAGCCCGATCCGCACACTGTCAACAAAAGTCGTTTTTAAGTAGCGCTCTTTCATTGCATTATAAAGCGCCAGTTGATATTCGAAAATGCTCACCAATGGCTGAAAAGTGTGCAGGAAAAGCAGATAACCTTCTTCCAGCCGCAGCGGCACAATGCCTACGGGCGAAATCTTAATGTTCTCCCCCTGACTTCACTGAAGCGCTCGGCTCCTTGCTCCAGTGAACGCGAGAAACGCGGAATGGCGAAATCAAGGATATAGTTGATTTCTTCGAGATAAGGATCGTCCTGATGCATTTCCTCGTATTCCAGGGTCCAGTTTTTCAGGTCAATCCCGGTCACGTTTTTAGGAAATGATGTTTTGATTGCGCTTTTGTTGCTGCGGATCCTGATGCAGGAGTCGAAATGAAATTGCAGATCTGGCAGATGCGGATGCAGCTTGTTTACTGTAAACTGACTGTCAATGTGCTGTAAATACGCCATTAACACATATTTCTTGTACTCAAAGTCCAGCGTTCCTTCGGTTAACCAGTTTTTTTGGAGGTGTGTCATAGGATTCTACATTTGGTGCCGATAAAATTTAAGCATTTTCATTTGCTCAAACAACGGTTTGTCTATTATGACAATGGAAATGCTCTTATAATCATATAACGACGGGTTTGAATACAAATTTGTCACACTTGCCGGAAAAAATGTCAGAACGAAAGTTGCTGGCATAGATTGTGCTTACAAGGTTACAGTCAAAACTATTACTGACAATCAAAAAACAAACGTTTAATATTTATGTCAACTTTAGCAGAAATACAAGTGAACGTACAACCTCTGGCTGATCGTGTTCTTGTAGAACCAGCCCCAGCCGAAGAAAAAACAGCATTTGGTATCATTATCCCTGATACTGCAAAGGAAAAACCGCAACGTGGAACTGTACGTAGCAGTAGGCCCGGGTAAAAAAGACGAGCCAATGACCGTTAAGGTAGGTGACACCGTATTATACGGAAAATATTCAGGTACTGAATTGGCGTATGAAGGCAAAGATGTCCTGATCATGCGTGAATCTGACATTTATGCCATCATTGGTTAATTGTCAGTTAAGTTCAATAAGTAATTTCAATCAAGAAAATCAAAACGATTAATTAGTATGTCTAAGAAAATTTTCTTCGATACCGAAGCTCGTGATAAAATTAAGCGCGGTGTTGATACATTGGCTGATGCCGTTAAAGTAACATTAGGACCACGTGGTCGTAACGTAGTTATCGATAAAAAATTCGGATCGCCTAGCATCACAAAAGATGGTGTGACGGTTGCAAAAGAAATCGATCTGAAAGACCCTATCGAAAACATGGGTGCTCAGTTGGTGAAAGAAGTAGCTTCTAAAACTGCTGATTCTGCGGGTGATGGTACAACTACTGCAACCGTTTTGGCACAGGCTATCTACTCAATCGGTGTTAAAAACGTAGCTGCCGGCGCAAATCCAATGGATTTGAAACGCGGTATTGACAAAGCAGTTGCTGTCATCACAAAAAATCTTGAAGGACAGAAAAAAGTTATCTCTACTTCAAAAGAAATCGCTCAGGTTGCTACAATTTCAGCTAACCACGACGAAGAGATCGGTAATATGATTGCCGAAGCGATGGAAAAAGTAGGAAAAGAAGGTGTTATCACTGTTGAAGAAGCGCGCGGAACTGAAACAGAAGTTAAAACTGTGGAAGGTATGCAGTTTGACCGTGGTTACCTGTCTCCTATATTTCGTGACAAACACTGAGAAAATGGAAGCTGATCTTGAGCGTCCATATATCTTAATTTCTGAGAAGAAAGTTTCTTCAATGAAAGAATTGCTTCCAGTTCTTGAAGCAGTTGCACAAACTGGCCGTCCTTTGCTTATTTTGGCAGAAGATGTTGACGGAGAAGCACTTGCTACTTTGGTAGTAAACAAAATCCGTGGCGCCTTGAAAGTAGCAGCTGTTAAAGCTCCTGGTTTTGGTGACCGTCGTAAAGCAATGCTTGAAGACATCGCGATCATCACTGGCGGTACAGTTATTTCAGAAGAGCGTGGTTTCAAATTGGAAAACGCAACTTTGGAATATCTTGGTACTTGCGAAAAAGCGATTATCGACAAAGACAATACAACTTTGGTTAACGGATCAGGCAATTCTGAAGACATTCAGGGCCGCGTAAACCAAATCAAAGCGCAGATCGAAAATACAACTTCTGATTACGATCGCGAAAAACTTCAGGAACGCCTTGCTAAATTGTCAGGTGGTGTAGCTATCCTTTACATTGGAGCCGCAACTGAGGTTGAAATGAAAGAGAAAAAAGACCGCGTTGACGATGCATTGCATGCAACTCGTGCAGCTGTTGAAGAAGGAATCGTAGCTGGTGGTGGTGTGGCTTACATCCGCGCAACTGCTGCTTTGGATGGCTTCACAGGTGCTAACGAAGACGAAACAACGGGTATCAACATTATCCGCGTAGCTTTGGAAGCTCCTTTGAGAACAATCGTTTCTAACTCAGGCCAGGAGCCATCAGTAGTTGTTGCGAAAGTGAAAGAAGGAACAGGCTCATACGGTTACAATGCGAAGGACAATGTTTACACAGACCTTTTGGAAGCTGGTATCATTGACCCGAAAAAAGTATCCCGTTTGGCTTTGGAAAACGCAGCATCTATTGCAGGCTTGTTGTTGACAACAGAATGTGTAATTGCTGACGAGCCAGAAGAAGCTCCTGCAGGTGGCGGTCACAGCCACGGTGGCGGAATGGGTGGAATGATGTAATTCATCCCCTTTCGGATATATAAAAAGCCGCTCAGGAAACTGGGCGGCTTTTGCTCTGCAGAAGTTTCAATAAAAAGTTATGATTGCATAAACCCGTCTTGCATAACCAATCTCCGGTCCGCCATTGCAGCCAGATCTTCATTATGCGTTACAATCACAAATGTTTGCCCGAATTCATCACGCAGCTTGAAGAATAACTGATGCAATTCCAATGCATTATGTGAATCCAGGTTTCCGCTTGGTTCGTCCGCTAAAACGATAGAAGGTTTATTCAAAAGTGCTCTTGCCACCGCAACACGCTGTTGCTCACCTCCCGAAAGTTGCGACGGCAAATGATCCGCCCGACCAGCCAGACCCAACATTTCCAGCAACTCCCTTCCTCTGCTCAGAATGTCTTTCTCATTCATTGAACCATTGATATAACCCGGCATGCATGCATTTTCCAATGCCGTGAATTCAGCAAGCAGGTTATGGAACTGGAAGATGAAGCCTATTTTTTCGTTCCGGAATTGTGCAAGATCCTTATCTTTTTGGGTAAAAACATTGATATCTTCAATAAAAACCTGCCCCTGATCCGGCCTGTCCAATGTGCCCAGAATATGTAGAAAAGTGCTTTTTCCAGCACCGGATGGCCCTACAATCGCGACGACTTCCCCTTTCTCCACTTCCAGATCGATCCCCTTCAAAACCTGTAAAGAACCATATGTACGCTTGATTCCGGTCGCCCGCAGTAAATTCATATTTTGGAGAAGATAATTGGACTGAAACCTACGCCCGTTTTGATTAATTCCTTAATTTGCCGTGAAAATACCAATTTACTTTTATACTCATGAATATTCACGAATATCAAGGCAAAAGCGTTCTTAAAAAATACGGTGTGCGTATTCAGGAAGGGCTCGTAGCCGACACTCCGGACAAGGCAGTAGAAGTTGCGCGTGAGCTTAGCCAGCAGACTGGTACCAAATGGTATGTAGTAAAATCCCAGATCCACGCTGGTGGACGTGGAAAAGGCCGCATCGTTGGAACAGAACAACGTGGCGTTGCCCTTGCGAAATCTGTTGAAGACGTACGCACCATATCCAACAATATTTTGGGAAAAGTCCTGGTTACACACCAGACTGGTCCTGATGGCAAGCGTGTTAACAAAGTCCTTATTGCCGAAGACGTGTATTATCCAGGGCCAAGCGAGCCGAAAGAATATTATCTTTTATCCTCCTTGACCGTGGCCGTAACTGCAATGTAATCATGGCCAGCACCGAAGGCGGTATGGACATTGAAGAAGTTGCTGAGCACACGCCTGAGAAGATCATGAAAGAGTGGATTGATCCAAAAGTAGGTTTGCAGCCGTTCCAGGCGCGTAAAGTTGCTTTTGCATTGGGCCTTGAAGGCGATGCTTTCAAAGAAATGGTGAAATTCATCACTTCCCTTTACAAAGCATACATTGAAAGCGATTCAGCGATGTTCGAAATCAACCCGGTTTTGAAAACATCTGACAATAAAATTCTTGCCGTTGATGCCAAAGTTGATTTGGATGACAATGCATTATATCGTCACCCGGAATTGGCTGAAATGCGTGATACAAACGAAGAAGATCCTTTGGAAGTTGAAGCAGGCGCAAACAACCTGAACTATGTGAAACTGGACGGAAACGTTGGTTGCATGGTAAATGGTGCTGGTCTTGCCATGGCTACAATGGACCTTATCAAGCTTTCAGGCGGCGAGCCTGCTAACTTCCTGGATGTTGGGGGTGGCGCAAACGCACGTACCGTAGAAGCAGGTTTCCGTATCATTCTGAAAGATCCAAATGTTAAGGCAATCCTGATCAACATTTTCGGTGGTATCGTTCGCTGCGACCGCGTTGCAGCGGGTGTTGTGGAAGCCTACAAAGCTATCGGAGAAATTCCGGTTCCTATCATCGTTCGTCTGCAAGGAACCAACGCAGAAGAAGGAGCAAGAATCATCAATGAGTCTGGCTTGAAGGTTTCTTCGGCGATTGAGTTTAAAGAAGCTGCTGCTAAGGTTTCAGAGGTTTTGGCTGAGCTGGGAGTTTAAGAAAGCATTAAAGCATATGAAAAGAGGATAGCCATTTTTGGTTATCCTTTTTTTGTTGTTGTTGATTACTTAACTAAATCCAAATTTTTGTAAATGGATGACGCTGGATTCGATAAGGAGAAAGTTATTGATTACTGGATCAAAAGTTCGGATGATGACTTCGAAACATTGACGGCAATGCTGGACAGCAAGCGCTATGCATGGAGTTTATTTGTAGGACATTTAATGATAGAAAAGCTCCTTAAAACGTTGTTTGTGAAGATTAACAATGAATTCCCTCCTTTCACACACAACTTGTTGCGGCTTGCTGAAAGAAGCAACATTGAACTGACCGAGGAAAGAAAATTGTTTTTTGTGTCAGTCACAGCCTTCAATATTAACGGCAGATATGATGACTACAAAATGAGCTTTCAGAAAACATGCACTCCCGAATTCACTAACAACTGGATTGAACGACTAAAAGAAAATAGATTATGGATCAAGGACTTAGTAAAATATTAGAGCGCTTTGTGTCCACTGTCTCGAAAAGTCAGCCAGGGTTGATTGCAGCTTATCTTTTTGGATCTTTTGCCAACAATAATTCTCGTGCTGAAAGCGACATTGACATTGCGCTGGTCATTGAGAATTTGCCAGAGAATGAAAGATTTGATATTCAAGTAAATCTAATGATGCTTGCTTCCGAGTTTGATTCCAGAATCGAGCCACACCCAATATCCAAGCAGGATATGCTCTCTTCAAATAATCCGTTTGCTGCGGAAATCAGGAAAACAGGCATCGAATTTAAGTTGAAACATTCAGCCTAAGATTACCCAAAGCAACATCACCACCAAAAAACTCACAATCCCCTGCAAACCTGTGAGTATCGTATGCGTCCTGTAAGTGTCTCTGGCTGAGATGCCGGTAAACTGCGATACAACCCAGAACCAGGCATCATTCGTATGCGAGACGATCATGGCGCCGCTTCCTACGGCCATAACCACTAATGTAATTTGAATCGGCGTTACGAAGCCTAGTGATCCCAGCAATGGCGCCAGAATGCTGGTTGTGAGCACCATAGCGGATGTCGTTGAACCTTGGGCTGTTTTGAAGAATGCGGCGATCAGAAAGGCGATTAACAGCAAGTATGCGCCGGACATTTCATTGTGCAGCAGCCATTCGCTGACCATATCTTTCAAAGAGGTTTCTTTCAAAATTGCGCCGAAGGCGCCTCCTGCTCCTACTAGGACCAATGTTGTCCCACAATGTTCAATGCCGCTTTTGAAGCAAGCCATCATTCTTTCTGCCGCGTATTCCGGGAAAAGGGAGTAGCTGAAAAAGATTGCAATGAGGAATGAGACGAGCGGACTGCCAAAGAAGCCTAGCCATTTTGTCCACGTTTCTGGAAAATCTAAAATTCTCGCAAAAGAGGCAAGTGTAATTAAGATGATGGGCAGCAGAATGGGCATGAATGCTTTCCAGGCGGGTGGAAGTCGGCTTTCCTGAATGATAACGGGCGGTTCGACTGCTGAATTTTCAGTGATCTCAACATTCCTGGCATACTTTCCGGCAAACCAGGTGGAGAGGAAAAGACTTGGAATAGAGACGATTAACCCAATCAAAATTACGAGCCCAACGGAATCTGCAATGCCCAGGTTTCCGGCTGCGGATAGCGGGCCGGGCGTTGGCGGCACCAATGTGTGCGTTGCAAACAGTCCGCCGGAGAGGGATAACGCAATGGTCCCCAACGGCTTCCCTGTCCGTTTAGCGACGATCTGGTTGAGCTTATGCAAAATAATAAAGCCCGAATCACAGAAAACCGGAATGCCGACGATCCCTCCAATTACAGCCATCGCAAATGCTGGCCGCTTTTCACCAAACAAATTGAGAATCACATCGGCAACTTTAATCGCAGCGCCAGATTTATCCAAAATAGCGCCAATTACGCAGCCCAGAATCACCATTAACCCGATCTTCGACATCAGTTCGCCAAAGCCTTTGCCAATCGTTTCCGCCAGTTTATCAATGGGCAGTCCCGCAAAAATACCTACGCCTATTGCTGCCAGCAGCAGGCCGACGAGCGGGTGCATTTTCAGGATTGTTGAGCTTAATACGATAAAAACAATGGCGATGAAAACGATGACAATGATCATTGGCGTTGGGGTTACAGCAATTTCATAACTGCCTCATCGCCCATTACAGCATTCGCAGGCCGCGGGTGTGCTGCATTGAAAACTTCAAGATCTTTTTGTTCGAGCACTTTCGAAGGCCCTTCGTCAACTTTGCCCTTGGCATTAGTCACCGCCTTCAAATCCAGACCAACATGCTTCGCCATAAAAGCGTACATGGCGTCTCTTTTTGACGGACCGTAATCATGCTTTTCATTGGGCAAATGCACATTTTCGACTAGACCTTTCTTGCCGTATAAGTTGTAAATATTCTGAATGAAAGGAAATTCAACCTCCGGCGTGTTCTTTGTCCAGTCGCCGCCATCGGAAACGAGGATCATCGGGCGCGGGGCGGTTAATGCGGCGATTTCAACATTATTGGTTTGATAATCGCCTTTTTTATGAATTGGCAAACCGCTTTCGCAAACGCATCCACCGAAAAAGTGAGCAGAAACCATCACAACCGGCGCAGTAACCTTCACACGATCGTCCAATGCAGCCAGCAGGAATGTCTGCGTTCCCCCACCCGATTCGCCGGTAACCGCAATTCTTTCGGGATCGACACCGGGTTGCGCGATCAGAAAATCCAATGCTCTCACTGCATTAATAGTCTGCAATTTGAGCGCTTTGGGCATTTTGTGCTCGCAATATTTAGAATCGCCTTGTCCAACCATATCCAGGACAAAAACGACGGCGCCCATGCGCGCAAGCGTTGCGCAGCGTTTCTGGGTTTGTTCGCGAAACCTTCCGTGTGGGTTTTCGCCATGTCCGTGCGGACATAGGACTCCGGCGTAAGATTGCTTCTTTTTGGTTGGTTTGTATAAATTTCCAGTCACATAAATGCCCGGCATGCTTTCAAATGCAACATTCTCGATCGTGTAACCATCCATTTCGCGTTTGCTGTGAATGATTGGCTTCGATGTCGGTTTTACGGGCATTTGCTGCAAATCCATTCCTTCCCGGATTTGCTTCCGGATCATGGCAGCCCGTGTTTCCCATTCCAGTTTGGTTTTTACAGCATGTTTTTCAAGGAATTCCTTGCCCTGCGCTTCTGTGAAATAAGCGCCCTGACACAGTTCACGTTGCTGGGCAGCTGCTATATTGATCAAACAAAAAACGCTTAAAGCAGACAGTAGTGCGACTTTCATCATTAAATGGAATAGTTGAACATATTTCCACAAAGTAAGGAACGGGCACGGACTACTGATTTGGCGGTCAGCTGTCAGCTTTCGGCAATCGGCCGTCAAAGCATTCGATTGCCGAAAGCAGATTGCCAAAAGCCAATTATGGAATTGATACTTTAATGTATTCCTTCAAAATATGCGCTTCCAGCTTGGTTACCATGCCTTTATATTCGCCATCGATCTGAAAATGCGCTTCTTTATCCAGACATTCGATTGTTGCTTTTTGGACCGAAACAACCTGCATGATCTCAGGATTGAAGTCCGTGCTTCCTGCCAGGATCCGCGCAGTTTCTATGAAATCAAGCTTTTTGGCAATGACCAGTTCAAAAAAACCATCTGACATGTCGCCGGCTGGGTTGATTGTGACGCCCGTTCCGTATTTCTGTGCATTGGCAATGATCACAATCAGAGCTTCCGTTTCGATAATTTCCTGGTCGGTCGTAATCTTTACGAGAAAATTTTCGTGTTCGCTGAGCGTTTTCAGCATTTCCTTGGCGTAACCCAGTTTCCCACGCGTATCGCCGTTTTCGTAGTTTTTTACCAACAATGCATTCAAGCCAATGTCACTCAAATGCAGGCTTACTTCGCCATTGATGGAAACAGCATCAATGCCAACAATATTGTCACCAAAAGCAATTTCAACAACCTGCGCAATGGAGCCGGAAACACCAAAATCAACCGCAAGTCCGTTGGCGGAGCCCACAGGAATAATGCCTAAAATCACGTCCGAGCCCTGCACAGCCTCAGCGACCATGGAAATGGTGCCGTCGCCGCCCGCAACCAGCACACGTTCAGGATTAATGTTACCAACCATTTCCCTAACCGTGGCAAGATCATTCTCCCCCGTGGTGGTGTAAATGCGCAAATCATATCCTTCGGCCTCAGCCATTTCGATCACCTTCTCAAAAACCTCATCCTTATCAATATCACCGGAGATGGGATTTACAACCAACAAAACCTTTCGTTCTGAAAACATATTGTCTAAATTAGGGACTTAAAGTCTAGGGGATAAAGATAGTTATGAAACGTTGCGACTTAAAATTGTATCGTGGATATGCCAATAAAAATGAACTGGTGGTGTTTGGGCATATCGTCAGAAAAGTATCCCTCCGGTGATCGAAAATATACAAGAAGCGGGTTCAGATATGCGAGAACGATCATTGAGCTTTTTTCTGTTAAACCGATTCCGTTCCTGAAAGTGACGCTCCGGCTGGGAAATATGACGGCCGAAACGACTGCCGAAGAGGATGGATATTTTCGATTCCAGGTGCCATTGACAGAACCCATTTCCAGCGGTTGGCATACTTACGAAGTTTCCGTGGAAGGGGATTGGAATGGAAAAAAATATCAGGGAAACGCAAGTGAAGAGTTTTTTCTGCCTTATAAAAGCTCCTATGGCATCATTTCCGACATTGATGACACATTCCTGATCTCACACAGCCGTCGTTCTTTTCGGAAACTTTTCGTTTTGCTTTCAAAGAATGTGCAGGCCAGAAAGCCGTTTGACGATGTCGTAAAGCATTATCAGCTCCTTTCCTTCGCGAGCCGGACGCACCCGCATAAGGACAGCAACATCTTTTTTTATGTGTCGAGCAGCGAGTGGAATCTGTATGATATGATCGTCCGCTTTGCAGAATTGAATGGTTTGCCAAAAGCCGTTTTGAAGCTTAGAAAAATAAAATCCGGATTGGATGATTTTGTGATGACGGGCGCAGGTTCACACGACCATAAGCTTCGTAAGATCCAGAATATCATCAACTTCTATCCCGAATTGCAGTTTATTCTGCTCGGTGACGATTCGCAGAAAGACCCGGAAATTTACCAGGAAATCTGCACGCAATTCGCAGCCAATATTCGTGCAGTTTACATCCGGCAAACGCGGCGGAGAAGCAAGTCGGAAACCACTGCAATCATGAAAAATATCCAGGAACTTGGCGTTGATGTGTGTTATTTTGCGCACAGTAACAAGGCCATTATTCATTCGCTGGACAATGGGATCGTATTTCAGGCACCCATTGACCCATTTGCCTCCCCTAGTCGAATCAAATGATTCTCTCTCATGAAAAAAATCCTGATCGTCTGAGGATGACCGCCGCATTGCGCAGAACATTTTTCGCGGGCTCGCTTCCGAAAACATTGAAGCTGAGATCGCTAACGACGGCATAACCGGCAAACAGCTTGCACTCGAAAAGAAGTTTGACCTCGTGCTGCTGGACGTTCATCTGCCCGGCATGAACGGCCATGACGTTTGCCAGCAGATCCGGATCTATAAGCCATCGCTGCCGATCATTATGCTGACTGCTTACGGTGAAATTGAGGATAAGCTCGAAGGCTTGGGCCGAGGTGCGGACGACTACATTGTCAAGCCGTTTGATTTCAGAGAGTTACTGGCAAGAATCAATGCCGCATTGCGCGTTGCTGAGCTCATTAATCCGGAAAATACGGACAAAATTTTGCGCATAGCCGATCTCGAAATGAATTTGGGGACCAAACAGGTCAAGCGTGGCGGAAATGCGATTGATCTAACTGCGAAGGAGTTTGCATTGCTTGAATATTTCCTTTTACACCGCGGCCGCGTGGTTTCAAAAATGGATCTTGCGGAGCATGTCTGGCACCTGAATTTTGATCCGGGCACCAATGTCGTCGAGGTTTACATTAACTATTTGCGCAAAAAAGTTGATAAGGACTTTGCTACAAAGCTCATTCACACACGCCCCGGCATGGGCTACATCATGAAAGAAGAATGACATTGAAGATAAAAGATCGCATTGCGTTTCAGTTTACGCTGTTAGTAGCGGCGATCTTGCTGTTGTTTTCCATCACCATTTACAGCGTTTCTGAACATTACAGGCAGGAAGAGTTTTACGACCGGCTCAAAAGTCGCGCGCGGACCACTTGCAGACTTTTGCTTAAAGTCAAAGGCATTGACAAAGATCTGCTCAAAGCCATTGACCAAAACACGCTTTCTGAAATGCTGGACGAGAAAGTCCTGATTTTCAATGCGGATAATGAACTGATTTATTCCAGTGTTGACGACAAATTACTGACTTATCAGGCCACATTGCTCGATGAAGTGCGTGAGAAAGAATACATGGAATTTCATGAAGGTGAAAGTGAGGTCATAGGTCTTTTATATCAGGAGCAAAGTGAACCATTGATCGTCCTGGCGTCCGCTTACGACACATTCGGCCACAGCAAACTGACTAATTTACGTGAAACGCTTGGCTGGGGATTATTGGCAGGGATTGCAGTAACCGTCGTTCTGGGAATCTATTTTGCTGGAAATGCACTCAGGCCCATTAGCCGCATTAATGAACAGGTTTCACTGATCACTGCCCAAAACCTTTCCCAGCAACTCGACGAAGGCAATCGCAAAGACGAAATTGCGCAGCTCGCCATTAATTTCAACACCGTTTTGGATCGGCTCCATAAGGCTTTCGAACAACAGAAAAGCTTCGTTTCGCACGCGTCTCACGAGCTCCGGACGCCATTGGCTGCATTAAAATCCGAAATACAACTCGGTCAGCGCTTTAATAAAGATAACCCGGACCTGGAAGAGGTTTTTGCCAATTTATTTTCTGATACGGAACGGCTGATCAGCATTACGAACAATTTGCTTTTCCTTGCGCGCTCTTATGAGCATACGAGTCAGGTTAAAATGGCGCCTATCCACATTGAAGATCTTGCCTTTTTGGCCAAGGAAGAATTGCTGTCGATTAACCCGGATTATAATGTCGTGATCGATTATGAAAACATTCCCGGAAATGAAAATGCGACTGTTATTGAGGGAAATGAAGAATTGCTAAAAAGGGTTTTTTCAAATCTGTTGGACAATGCCTGCAAATATTCTCCCGACCATTCTGCACAGATCCTGATTGCGTCTGATGATAAATCGTGCATTGTGAAAGTGCGGGATAAGGGCATCGGCATTGCTGCGGAAGATCTGCAATATATCTTCAATCCATTCTTCCGATCTGCCAATGCGACGAGTATTCCCGGATTTGGCATTGGACTCTCTATATGCCAGCGAATTGTCGAATTACACCACGGCACGCTCACCGTCACGAGTGAAGTTGGCAACGGAAGTGTATTTAAAGTGTGTCTCAACCACGTATAGGCCGTTTTTTGAGTTCTAATTTTTTTCTAAGCTTATTTTAAGGCTCCTGTAATACTAGCGTCGGAATATCGCATCATTCTAACACAGAAATCATGCGAACTTTATTCACGACGATCCTCATTTGCCTGGCTGCGCAGCTCCACGCGCAGGACACATTGAGGCTTTCGATCAGACAGGCGGACAGCTTGTTCCTGCAAAATAACCTGGAAATCCTTGCCGAGAAATATCAGATCGACATTGCAAAATCCATTGAGATTCAAGACAAACTTTGGAACAACCCGACATTCGGCGTTGAGATCAGCGCTTACAATCCGTCACGCGGATTTTTGGATGTAGGAAAACAAGGTCAGAAAGCATTTACAGTTCAGCAGCTCATCACGCGTGCAGGCAAACGTAACAAGCAGGTTGCATTGGACGTAGAATCCATCAAAAAGAGTGAATATCAATTTTTTGACCTCATCAGGACATTGAAATTTGACCTTCGTCAGATATTCTTTGAATCCTATTATCTGGAAAAAACCATTGCCTTATACGACACCCAGATTTCCACGCTGAACACCACCGTTACGGCATTTGACAAAGAATATAGTCGTAAAAATGTGTCGCTCAAAGAAGTTGTACGTTTAAAAGCCCTCCTTTTCCAGCTGACGAATGACCGCGCCGACATTCTGTTTGAACTGCATGACAATCAGCGCGATCTCCGCACGCTGCTCAATGCAGACCGGCCGGTCAAATCAGTTGTTGACAGCGCCGATATCCGTCGTTATGATTTAAATCAATACACTTCGGCAGCATTAAAAGAGAAGGCAATGGAAAGCCGGTCTGATTTGAAAGTGGCGCAATCGGCTGTAAAACAAGCAGAACTGAATTATACATTGCAAAAATCGCTAGCGGTTCCGAACATTCAGCTCGGGGCAGTTTATGATCAGGCCAGTAATTATGTCAACAATTATTTCGGCGTTTCGGCCACGATGGATCTGCCGTTTTTTAACAGAAATCAGGGAAATATCAAAGCTGCCAAAACGAACATTAGTTATTACAAAACGGCTGAATCGGCCAAAGTGACCAGTGTAAATAACGAAGTGGACGCAGCTTTACAAAAGGTTTCCGTTGCAGAAAACGCTTATCACAGCGTCGAAAGCCAGTTTTCAGACCAATTCGAGCTCCTTAGCAAAGGCATCTACGACAACTTCCAGAAAAAGAACATTTCACTTTTGGAATTCATCGACTTCATCGAAACCTACAACGAGAGCACGAAGGAATTTAACCGCTTACAAGCCGACCGCATTAAGGTTTACGAAGAACTCAACTTCGTGGTCGGCGAAGAACTTTTCAACTAATCAGTCCGCATTTCTCACATTACGGCTTTTGCCATTAATATAATTCCAATGAAAAATTCCATAAGCATGGTTATGCTGGCCGCTTTCAGTTTCTGGCTTACCGCGTGCAATACGAAAAAGGATGACGCCGAAGAATCAAAAGCGTTTATGCTTTCCGACACAATGATGAGCAGGATCCAGCTCGACACGGTGCGCACCGAGCCGGTTCGCAATGAACTGACGCTGGTCGGAAAAGTGGTTCCTGATGAAAATCAGGTGATTAAAATTTATCCGCTTGTTGGCGGCAATGTTGAAGAAGTGGATGTTGAGCTGGGTGATAACGTTCGGAAAGGGCAAAAGCTGGCGACGATCCGCTCGGGCGAAGTGGCTGATTTTGAACGACAAAAAATTCAGGCACAATCTGATCTGCTGGTTGCTCAAAAGAATTTATCATCTACCGAAGATATGTTCGAAAGCAAGCTGGTTCCAGAAAGAGATCTGATCACAGCGCGCCAGATGGTGGATAAAGCGCAGGCAGAAGTAAGCCGGGTTAAGGAAGTGTTTTCGATTTATGGTTTGGGAAAATCGGCCAATTACACCGTAAAATCGCCTATTAACGGCTTCATTATAGATAAAAATGTGAATCTGGGCATGCAGCTCCGTTCCGATAATGCTGAGAGTTTATTTACCCAGTCGGACAGATTGCGGACGTGTGGGTTTTGGCCAATGTTAATGAAAGTGATATTCCGAGGATCAAGCTCGGCATGTCGGCGGACGTGAGAACGATCAGTTTCTCCGATGAAGTTTTCAAAGGAAAAGTCGACAAGATCTACAATGTCCTTGACCCGGACACCAAGGCAATGAAAATCCGCATTCAGTTGCAGAATGTGGGCTTTAAACTGAAACCTGAAATGCACGCAACCGTAAGCCTCAACTTTGAGGAAGGCAGCCAAATGCAGGCTATTCCTTCGCAGGCAGTGATTTTCGATCGCAGTAAAAACTGGGTTATGGTCTATCACAGCCGTTCCAAAATCGAAACCCGCCCCGTTGAAATCTACCGCTCCCTAGCGAACCGAACATACATCAGCGGCGGCCTGAAAGACGGTGAAACAGTCATCAGCAAAAATCAACTGCTCGTTTACGACGCGCTGAATGACTAATGACTGAATGACTGAATGAGTGAATGACTGAATGAGCGGGCGCCGCTGCGCTGAATCTTCTTTTTGCTATTCAATCATTCATTCATTCGATCATTCAACATTACCGCATTCAATCATTCAATCATTCAATCATTGACCCATGAACAAGTTCATCAGGGGAATTGTGGGGTTTTCTTTAAAAAACCGCTTTTTCATATTCTTTATGACGGGCCTGCTGATCATCGCGGGGATCGTTAGTTATCGTGACACGCCGCTGGAAGCATTCCCCGACGTTACCAACACACAAATCATTATCGTAACCCAGTGGAACGGCCGGAGCGCGGAAGAAATTGAGCGCTTCGTGACCGTCCCCATCGAAGTCGCGATGAATTCGGTGCAGCAGAAGTCCAATGTCCGCAGCACGACTATGTTCGGTCTCAGCATTATCAAGATCATTTTCGATGACAATGTGGAAGACTTTTCGCCCGGCAACAGGTTAATAATCAGCTCCGTAACATTTCCTTACCCGAGGGCGTTGAACCGGATGTGCAGCCACCTTACGGCCCGACAGGTGAAATTTTCCGCTTTACATTGAAAAGTAAAGACCGGGACAGCAGGGAATTGCTAACATTGCATAACTGGATCATTGACAGACAGTTAAGAAGCATTCCGGGCGTTGCTGACGTGGTTGCATTTGGTGGCCGTGAGAAAATCTACGAAGTGCAGGTCAACCCGACAAAACTTGTGAAATACAACATTACGCCGCTGGAAGTTTACCAGGCTGTGACGAAAAGCAATGTGAATGTGGGTGGTGACGTCATTGAGAAAAACGGTCAGGCATATGTTGTCCGCGGGATCGGGTTACTCAATTCAATTCCTGATATTCAGAACATTATCGTTGAATTTGTCAAGGATAATCCTGTTTTGGTAAAAGACGTTGCGGACGTAAAAGAGTCGGATATGCCGCGTGTGGGACAAGTGGGGCTGGACGGAAATGACGATGTCGTAGAAGGCATTGTTGTGCAGCGCAAAGGCGAAAATCCCAGCGAAGTGCTTGCGCGTATAAAGGATAAGGTTGAAGAGCTGAACACGAAAATTCTTCCGCCGGATGTCAAAATGGTCACGTTCTACGACCGCGATAACCTCATTGAATTCTGCGCGCACACCGTGAAGCATAATCTTGTCGAAGGCATTGTCCTGGTGACGGTGATTGTATTCCTGTTTATGGCAGACTGGCGCACGACGGTGATTGTGTCCATTATCATTCCGTTAGCATTGCTGTTTGCATTCATGTGCCTGAAACTGAGAGGCATGTCCGCGAACTTGCTTTCCATGGGTGCGATTGACTTTGGGATTATCATTGACGGAGCCGTCGTGATGGTGGAAGGGATTTTTGTGGCTCTCGACCATCTCGCGCTTAAAAATGGAATGGATCGTTACAATAAGCTGTCAAAACTTGGGTTGATCAAACGTACGGGCGGGGAACTCGGAAAGGCCATTTTCTTTTCCAAGCTGATCATTATCACGGCGCTGATTCCCATTTTCAGCTTTCAAAAAGTGGAAGGAAAAATGTTTACGCCGCTGGCTTACACACTTGGTTTTGCCTTGCTAGGAGCGCTTTTGTACACATTAACGCTTGTTCCGGTGCTCTGTTCCATGTTGCTGAATAAGAATGTGAGGGAGAAAAGCAATCCGGTGGTTCGTTTCTTCGACCGCGCGGTTATCAATGGATTTGAATGGTGCTATGCCCGCAAAAAGGCCAGCATTATATTCGCCACGCTGTTTCTTGGGTTAAGCATGTTTTCAGCGCGCTTTCTGGGGACAGAATTTCTGCCAACATTGAATGAAGGCGCACTTTTGGGTTGAGGCAAAAATGCCAATGAGCAGCTCGCTGAATGAGACGATCAAAATGGTGACCACGCTCCGCGCCAAACTGAACGAATTTCCCGAAGTGAATGGCGTTTTGTCACAAACCGGCCGCTCTAATGATGGAACAGATCCTTCTGGTTTTTACTATGTGCAAATGCAGGTTAATTTGAAACCGAAAGAAGAGAATGGAAGCGCAAGATTTCGCAGGACCAGCTGATCGAGGAAATGGATAAAAAACTCAAACAATTCCAGGGCATCAACTACAACTATTCACAGCCTATTATCGACAATGTGGCAGAAGCCGTGGCTGGGATGAACGCGAGTAATGCAGTCAAAATCTACGGAGACGATCTGGAAACATTGAATGCAAAGGCTGACCAAGTGCTGAATGCGATTAAGGATGTACCTGGAATTAAAGACGTCGGCATTTTGCGGAACATTGGCCAACCCGAGATCAGTGTGATCCTCCACGATCATAAAATGGCTCAATATGGCGTGAGCACAGCCGATGCGCAAGCAGTTATTGAGATGGCAATTGGTGGGAAAACCGCTTCTACTATTGTACGAAGGTGAACGCAAGTTCGACATTCGCCTGCGTTACGAGCAGCAATATCGCCGCACGGTGGACGACATTCAGCAGCTGATGGTTCCTACAATGACAGGTGGAAAAATCCCATTGAAGGAAATTTCATCCATCCGCACCGTCACCGGCCCTGCATTTGTGTATCGCGACAATAACAAACGCTTTATAGGCGTAAAATTCTCAGTGCGTGAACGCGATTTGGGAAGCACGATTGCTGATGCGCAAAACCGTGTAAAACCTTTGTTGAAATCATTGCCAAAGGGTTATTCTGTAAACTGGTCAGGTGAATTTGAAAATCAGGTGCGCGCGACAGCGCGGCTTGGACAAGTGGTTCCTATCAGCTTAATCGGGATTTTTATATTGCTCTTCATCATGTTCAGCAATGCAAAAGACGCCGGGCTGGTGCTCATTAATGTTCCGTTCGCATTGATCGGCGGCATACTCGCCTTGCATGTCACGCACATGAATTTCGGGATTTCGGCCGGCGTGGGTTTCATTGCATTATTCGGCTTATGCGTGCAAAACGGGGTGATTTTGATCTCAGTTTTCAACAAAAACCTGGCTGCCAGAATGACGCTGGATGAAGCAATCCGGGAAGGTGTGAAATCAAGGATCAGACCTGTGATTATGACCGCATTAATGGCGGCAATCGGCCTCTTGCCCGCCGCAACGTCAACAGGAATCGGTTCGGAAACACAGAAGCCATTGGCGATTGTCGTGATTGGCGGGTTGATAACCGCAACGGTGCTGACGCTGCTGATCTTCCCGATCATTTATGGATTTTTTAACAAAAGAAAAGCACGGGTAACGGTGGCTTAGGAGCCATAAAATTCCTTTATAATAAAAAACGGAGTCGAATTGACAAACATCAATTCGACTCCGTTTTTTGATAGCAGTTTAGAAAAACCTATTTCTGACTTTGAAATGTAATCGTGAATGTTGTTCCGGATCCTATTTCGGACTGGACGTCGATGCGGCCGTGGTGGGCGTGGATAATGCTCATGGTTGTCGATAATCCAATGCCCATTCCGTTGTTTTTGCCGGTAAAATATGGCTCGAAGATCTTTTCCATGTGCTCTTCGCTGATGCCCGAACCATTGTCCGAGAATGTGACCTGAATGTTCTCTCCCAGGCTTTTTGTCGTAATCCTCAAAATGCCCTTATCTTCCTCCATGGCTTCAATGGCATTCGTAATGATGTTCAAAAACGCCATTTGCAACGAGACGGAATCCAGCGGCAGTTCCAGGTCTTCTTCTGCAAACTGATTCACGATCTGGATCCTTTTCAGCTGCACGCGGTCCAGCGCCGTGCCGATTGCCTGTGAAAGAACAGTGTGCACCGAACTCGTAACAAGCTCAATATCTGCTGAACTCGACGGTTGCAGAAGCTGTGAGATCAGGTCGTTAATGCGGTTACAGTTCCTTTTGATGATCTGCGTGTAAAACTTCTGATCTTCATCAACCAGCTCCATTTCGAGCTGCTCTGCGGAAAGATTCACATTCGTCAGCGGATTGCGCACTTCGTGAGCAAGCATTCGCACCAGACGACCCGTAACAGCCATTTTTTCGGAAAATAATCTTTCCCTTTCCGACTGTTTCCGCGCGGTCATATCGTGTAACCTTCCCTGTATATACGGATGCTCATCATCGACTTCGAGCGAGGCCGAGAAGAGACAGTATTTCTTGTCTGAGTCCTTTGTCAGCAGCTTAACCTCGTAATCGTGGATCGGATGATCTTTAATATCCTGCCACGGAGAGTCAAACTGTCCATCCTCGATCAGTTCGAGGATATTTTTTACTTTCAGCTCCTCCTCATCATAGCCTGTTAAGACGCTGGCGGAAGTGTTAAAGTCGATAATGTTCCCTTCCAGATCGCTTATAAATAGGAAATCGTTGGACTCTTCGAATATCCTCCTGTAACGTCGCTCGCTGTGTTTCAAAGCTTTAAGCACCGAAGTCCTTTCCAAAGCATAACGAATGCTTCTTTCCAGCTTTTCAGAATCAAGCTCACTTTTGATCAGATAATCGGCGGCGCCAAGGCGCAACGCCTCGACTGCAATTTTTGTGTCACCTTTTCCGGTTAACAGGATAATGGGTTCTTCGCATTCAAACTGGCAAGCCAGATCGATCAGGTCAATTCCTGTGCTTTCTCCCAATAGATAATCGAACAGATAGAGGTCGTATTTGATTTCCTTGATGTGATATTGCGCATCCCGGAAGGTCGAACACCATGTAATCTCGAATTTCCAATTTACCAGTTCCTGGAAATACTCACGAGTAAGGAAGTAATCGTCCTCATCATCGTCTACAAGGAGCACCTTTATTTTTTTACTGTTCATTAGGGTTTATGGCTCAAAAGGTAGCTTAACAACTATATGTCAAACTGTTTCATCTTGTTGTAAAGTGTCTTTCTGTCAATGTTCAGCAGTCGGGCTGCCTTACTTTTGTTGAAATTCACATCTCTTAAAACTTGCATGATCATGTCATATTCGGCTTCGTTGGCAACGGTTTTCAGGCTTGGTTTCGAATCGTCTCCATCCACTGGCTCAGGTGCGGCTGCCGTTGTGCTTACTGTGGAAACAGCGGCTGCTGGCTCTTCATCCAGGTCTTTCAGCTTGCGATAATTAACGATTTCAAAAGGCAGTGATTTCTCCTCGATCAGTTCACCGTCAGAAAGCAATGTGGCACGTTTGATCACGTTTTTCAGCTCTCTCAGGTTACCCGGCCATGAATAATTCAGGAAGTCATTTTTCACTTCTTCCGAGAAGCCCGTAACATTCTTGTTCAATTCAACATTGGTTGTATCGAGGAATGTGTTTGCAAACAGCATCAAATCGTCTTTTCTATTGCGCAATGCAGGCACCTCGATGGTAAATTCATTAAAACGATAGTAAAGATCTTCTCTGAATTTGCCATTACGTGCTGATTCAAGCAAGCGTTCGTTATTGGCGACAATGATCCTTACGTCGAGGTCAATTTCTTTTGAACCACCAATCCGGCGCATCTTACGCTCCTGTACTACACGCAGCAATGCAACCTGGATTTCGTAGGACAAATTGGAAACTTCATCCAAAAACAATGTTCCGCCATTAGCCATTTCAAAATGACCAATTTTCGTGTTCAGGGCACCGGTAAAAGATCCCTTTCGTGACCGAAAAGCTCACTTCCTGCCAATTCTTTCGAAATAGCCCCGCAGTCCATCGCCACAAACGGCATATCCCGTCTTTTTGAACGGTTATGAATTTCCTGCGCAATCGCCTCTTTACCCGAACCACTTTCACCATAAATAATTACACTGAAATTGGTAGGCGCAACAAGATCGACTTGACGGAAAAGGTTGTCCGAAACATCGCTCTGGCCCATTACGTAGCCTGGTTTTGTACGCGAGCTGCTTTTTCTGACCGGTTTTACGTTTTCAGAAGATCCGCTGGAAGTGCCGGTTGCAACCGAAGTGTATTCAAATTCTTCGTTTTCTTTGGATTCGGCGTCGGCAATTGCCTTTTTTACCGTGACAAGGATTTCATCCGGAAAAAGCGGTTTTGTAATGTAGTCATAGGCGCCGAGCTTCATTACGCTCACGGCCACTTTAATGTCCGAGTAACCAGTAATGATCAAAACCGGAACATTGGGACGTTTGGTTTTAATTGCCGTAAGCAACTCAGTTCCAGTAATATCGCCCAAGCGAAAATCGGTCATAACCAGATCGGGCGAGATCGACTCGATCAGCGCCAGTCCGTCTTTTCCATTTTGCGCAGTTTCTACAATGAAATCATTCTTTGATAAAAATCTCTTCAGTAAGAAGCAGATATCCGCCTCATCATCAACAACAACAATTTTTTTCATGCCAGGTTATTAGGGCTAAATCCAGTGGTTTTTACGTTGCTTAAATGGTAACTCTTAATCTTGCAGTAGGGATATTCAATTGTTCCCGGTATTTGGCAACGGTCCTTCTTTCTGCGACAGAATAGCCCTTTTCAGAGAGCATATCTGTAATTTGCTGATCGTTATATGGATGTCGTTTGTCTTCCGCAAAGACAATTTCCCGGATCGCTTCCTGGATTTCCCTGTTGGAAACTTCGGTTCCATCCTCATTGGTAACGCCTTCCGTGAAAAGATCCTTCAACAATACAATCCCAAACGGTGTCTGCACATATTTATTGGTGGTAACGCGGGAAACGGTTGAAATGTCCATGTCAATTATTTCTGCGACGTCTTTCAGGATCATGGGTCTGAGCTTCTTGATATCGCCAGTCTGGAAATAATCATATTGCAGTTTGACAATTGCCCGCAATGTGCTCAGCATTGTATTTTCGCGCTGCTTAATGGCGTCAATGAACCACTTTGCGGAGTTCATTTTGTTTTTGAGGAACTGATTCGTAGCCTTATCGTTTTTCTGCTCAGCCATTTGCGTAAACAGCTTGTTCAAACGCAGCGCCGGGCTATTTCCCCAGGTAAGCTGAACCTCTATATCGCCGTCCTCGGTGTAGCGCAGCATAAAGTCAGGCTTAATGCTCTCGTTAACAATCGAGTCATTGCGTAATCCGGAGGCTGGTTTTGGGTTTAATGTTGTGATGAGTGCAATGGCCTTTTTGAGCGCTTCCTCATCCAGACCTGTGATCCGCATGATCTTGTCATAATTTCGCGAACCAAGCTCGTCAAATGCATCTGAAACGATCTTGTAAGCCCATTTCCACGTGTCATCCTGATTTTCAATGCGGTGTAATTGGATCAGCAGGCATTCTCTCAGATCATTGGCAGCAATTCCCGCCGGGTCCAGCTGCTGAATTCATTTTCAGCATTAAATTGACCTCATCTGTGTCAATGAACATGCTGTTAGCGAATGAAATATCATCGGCAATCACATCGCTTTCGCGTCTCAGGAAGCCGTCTTCGTCTAATGAATCAAGGATAAAGTCTGCGATCAGCTGCTGTCTTTCGTCCAACCTTAGAAAATGCACCTGTTGTTTCAGATCGTCGCGGAAAGAGATGGTTTCCACCATCGGACGCGTATAAAGCTCATTATCAGGCGACTGATTATTAGCGTAAGTCTTGTAATCCGGAATGTCATCATCTCTGAATTCGTCCCAGTCATAGTAATCCTGCATGGAATTGTCTTCGCCGGTGCCCGTATCTGCCGGATCCTGGAATTCATCGACGGTGTCTTCCGAAGCATTATCGTCCTTGCCTTCCTCTAAAATAGGATTCTCTTCTAACTCCTCTTTGATTCTTTGTTCCAATTCCATTGTTGTCAAATGCAGTAAATTCAGCATCTGAATTTGCAACGGAGAATATTTCAGGGTCTGTCTTTGCGTCTGCGTTTGTCTTTGCATATAGCAACCAAGGGTAAAAATTAGAATTCTTAAAGTTTAAATTTACGATTCTTTATCCAATCTTTCTCCAACCGGCAGGTCGTTTATCAAGATTGCGTACTAATTTCCACAGACTGAGTATATTTATTCAGAATGCTTCCGTAATACAAAAAAACGTCTGTACAGTGTGTAATCGCCGGACTACCCGGATTATTAGTTGGAACGGTGTTCGGTATACCGAAGCATCCTACACGTTTCAAATTTATATTAAAATGGCAACTGCCAATAATTCACGGAGTTAATTTAAAAAGCGCTGTAACTTTTCGAAAACTCATGTCCTGACCAGCCGGTAATGCAAGCAACCGAAACTGCGCAAAACACAACATTTGCCCTCCCAAATTGAGCAGACGTATAGAAGTCTTAACAAATTTCTTGCCGACTCGCTTTTATACAAAACACAGAACCCTTCTTTTCGGAAGGGTTCGACATCTCATGCGATATCAGTAACGACTATGCCAGGCTTGGCGGCGTGTCGTCTGTTTTTTCTTTACCCATTTAAGTCCTTTAAGCAACAATTCTCTTCCCTCAGGAACGCCGTGCTTTACAATGACATTTTTTACAACCAAAGGAATAACGAAATTCAATGGTGGCGGAAGCCGGCGCAATGCTGTTTTCGCCAGCAATGCATTTACACCCAACTCAGAGTGTTTTCCCGCCGCTGCTTTGCGGGCCCGAGACGAACATGTCCCGGAAGTATTTCACTGTACTTTCGATTGGAGCCGAGTTGTCAGTGGATTTTGATTTTGTCGACGTATTTTTCATTTGTGATGAAGCAGATAATGTTTCGGGCGCAATTGCTCGCACCCGAAACAGTGTTATCAGTATTTGTTATATTCGTCCTTAGCCGCATCCGTAAGCTCGTCTGCTTTGTCAATGGCTGCGTCTTTATATTCTTCGCCTTCTTTTTTCAATTGGCTTACAGCACCTGCTGCTTTTTCTTTGCTTTTTTCAAGCGCTTCGATCAGGTCCGTAGCAAGGCTATTTGTCTTCTTCTTGATTTTTTTGCGTGTCTGGTTTCCTTCTTCGGGAGCAAACAGTAACCCGATGATTGCTCCAACCGCTGCCGCTGTTACGATTCCCAAAATGCTTTATTACCATTCATAACGTTAATCCGTTTTATGTGAAAGATTTCATTTACAAAACATTGGTACAAAATCCTGTACCAATGGCGCAATGTACTTGAACGGGATAAACATTCTACACATAAACCGGCAAAAAGAAAAGCTGAGGTCTTTTCCGGTCAATAAAACGAAGGCTCCAGACGCGCTAAATGGCAGGGTTATTGTATTTGAAGCCATTGAAAATCTCATCGCAAACCCATAAGGAATAATTTTGACTACAACTCTCCTAAACAATGACTGAAAATTCTATTTCTGACACAGCGCTATGAAAATTGTAATTATTGAAGATGAGAAGGATTTGGGGGTGTTGATGCGCAATTTTCTAGTACGACAGTTAAATATTAAATCACCGGATGCATCCATTAAAGTTGCAGCTTCTCTCTCGGAAGGGCTCGAATGCATTGACAGTATGAAGCCCGACTGGGTGTTCATTGACAACAACTTACCGGATGGCAAGGGAATTAACGAAATTAACCGCATTAGAAACGCGAACCCGGAAGTAGGCGCCAGAATTGTAATGATGAGCGCCATGACCAATTTAAGAGAGGAAGCTTTCAGAGAAGGTGCAGATTACTTTCTTGACAAGCCCATCAGTTTCGTAGAAGTTAGAGACATCCTCACGGGGGGCAACAACAACGGCAAACATTAAGCGATTCGGCCGCTGATAGTAGAAAATGTTGCTTCAATTGAGCATTCCGATGAGGAAATGCGTAGAATATATTTCTCATCGGAATATTATTTGTTTTTAATCTTAATAGCTCTTTAAAATAAAACCGGGCACTTTGTTCCGGATTTCCCTCTCGATCCCGGCAATTTTACCTTTTGGCTTTTATAGCGAACCCGCTTCTTTTTCGGGTCCTCCCCTTTCTTTTTGGCATAAGCAATCAGCTTGAAATCGTACTCCGGAATAAAATAATCCTCCTTATACTCGGCAACCGGAAGCGGCATATAATGGCGTCCTGGAAAACTCAGCTGATCGTACTCGTAATCGTAAAGATAAATCGTTACAAAACCGTCACGGCTATACTTGATTCCAATGTCCGAAAAGGGACTGTTCTCATCATTTGAAGCAACCAGTCGCATCATTTCCTTCTGCTTCCCTTTGACCAGAATGTTCATGTTATACTGGAACACGCGGTGTAATGAGTCAATTTGAAGCGCAACGCCCAGATAATATTTCGCATCCTTGAATTGCTCGCGACCAGCATACATTACTGCTGTGTTATTGAGCGCACTTTTGTCCTGATAAGTCTGGTAACTCAGTTTAGCCTCATCGTATTTTTCGAGATAGCGGTAAACATTGCCCTGATTTACATTATAAAATTTCCGGGAAGGCGCATTGTCCATGGCCGTTGCGAAATCTTTAAATGCGCCATCATAACGTGCATTCGCTTCATTAACCTGATGCCGCTGCGCGTGCCGGTTTCCAATATATGCCTGAATAATGCCGTGGTTATTATTCAAAAAAGGCAGATCAGGTTTTTCTTTCAAAAGGCTGTCAAATAAGACCATTGACTTATCAAGCTGATCATTTTCGAGTAAAGCAATCCCCCACCCGTTTTGCGCATTGACATTGGACGGATTCAGCGAAACTGCCTTTTTGAACACCTGATAACCCTTTTTATACATATCAAAATGTAGCAGCAAGCTTCCGTAATTGCTCCACATTAAGTCATAACCCTGCTCATATACAAGCGCTTTGGACAAAAACTGCCCTGCTTCCGAATAGCGCTTCTGATCGATCATAATGCTGCTCATTCCCGCTAATGCTTCGTAACGGGTCGGATCCATCTTAATGGCTTTCTGGAAGTCGTCCTGCGCAGCATTAACCTGTTTCAGATAATATTCTGAGAATGCTTTGGTAACAAACAGGTCTGCAAAAAACTTGTTATCCTCATTCAGTGCCTTTTCCGCCTTCTTGAAATCCTGCAAAGCAAGATCATATTTTTTCTGTCCGTAATAAGAGACAGCGCGGCCGAGATAAGCGGGCATATAGGTCGAGTCCTTTTTTATAACCCGGTCAAAAAGCGTGAATGCGGTCTGATATTCGTGTTTTGAAAGGTGCGTATTGCCCATTCCGGATTGTAATGCCGGCGTTTCGCGCTTCAATGTTGAGGCTAGCTTGTAATAACGCTGCGCTTCACTGATCTGCTTCAAACCATAAAATGAATGCGCCATGCCCAGATAAGCATCGCCCCGGAATGTGCGGTCGTCCGTTTCCAGATATTTTTCAAAAACCGCCTTCGCAGCGCCAAACTGGTTTAATGATAACAATGCATTCGCATATCGGATCTGGGCTTTCAGATGATTGCGGGACACTTTTTCAAAATCTTTGACGGCTCTTTTCTCATTTCCCGTGCGCATGAGCATATCGCCGCGTTGCAGCCGGTAAGCCATCTCGTCCTTTTGCCGGATCGCTGTTGCCATTTCATCGACAGCCTCGGGAAGTTGCCCGTTGAATTTGTAAAGCATTCCGAGATTGTAATTCCATTTCCCGTCCGTGTTTTTGGCGCTGTTACCAGTCGCAAACCCGAGCGCGTCACCGTATCTCTTTTCCTTGGCGTAAGAAACCAAAGTGTTCAATGTGGCTTGTGTGCCGCCGGGCGCATCCGCGAAATCAGCACGGGCAGACGCATATTTTCCGGACAACATGCCAAACAGCCCCCGGTTATAATGCAGATGCGGATCCTGGGAACTGAGTTCCAGCTCTTCCATAATGTGCAGTGCTTTCTGATAATTGCCGAGCAATGCCAGAATCACGGCTTCATTGTTCATGCGCTGAACAGAATCGGCTGGTTGAAAAGCTTGTTTATGATAAAGTGCGTAAGCGGCTTGCAGATTTCGTATTCCGCGCTGATATGATTCTTCCCTGAGCAGGGCCGGATTATTTTCTTCAAAACTGCGGTTAAAAACGGGAAGAAGATCTTTTACAATTCGCTGACATTCATTGAAGTCCTGAGCGGACGAAACCTTAGGAGATAAGATCGTCAACATCAGCAAGATACCTGAAAAAACAAGTAGGTAAATCTTTTGTACCATAGTGTGAAAGTGATGGCTCAAACACCGAACCTACGATGAATGTTTCAGATTTACAATATTTGCTTTACCCGTTTGCTAGATTCTCTGTAAAATATAACTTTTTAAATAAATAAGATTATCATAATTACAATTAGTATTACAAACTAATTGATCCATAGGCATCTATGAAGACGCGCCGCTGCCCGACAATGACGGTTTGTGATTTTTCTGATGTATTTTCAATGGTAATGCCATTTTTTGCCACCGAAACCAGCAGCAATGCACCCCGGAAGCCGATCCGGAAAGAGTACGAATTCCATTGTTCCGGCACGTAAGGATTCAGCACCAGCATGCCATCCTTAACCCGCTGTCCTGCAAAACCTTTCACAATGCTCATCCACGTGCCCGCCATTGACGTAATGTGAAGGCCGTCTTCGGTGTCATGATTATAGTCGTCCAGGTCGAGCCGTGCGGTGCGGACGTACATTTCATAAGCCTTTTCTCTCAGTCCTACTTTGGCAGCTAACACAGCATGCACGCATGGAGAAAGCGACGATTCATGGACCGTCATTGGCTCGTAAAATTCAAAGTTGCGTTTAATTTCCTCAACAGAAAATTCATCTTCAAAGAAATACAAACCCTGTAAAACATCAGCCTGCTTAATGAAGCAAGACCTCAGAATCCGGTCCCAGGACCAGTTTTGATTGATCGGCCGTTCGCTTGCAATGTCATCAACGGTGAGTAATTCTTTGTCCAGGAAGCCTTGCTGCTGCAAATAAACCTTGCGCTTTTCGTCATAAGGGAAATGCATATTTTCAACAATGTGCTTCCACGCATCCATCTCCACATTCAGGCTGAAATTGGTTTTGATAATGATCTCGTTCAGCTTGCGGGAATCTTCTGTCCACAACTTGCCGATCACCTCCAATGTATATCGTAGCGTCCAGCACGCGATGTAATTGGTATACCAGTTGTTGTTAACATTGTTTTCATACTCGTTGGGCCCGGTCACACCCAGCATCACATATTGCACCTTTTCCTCCGACCAGTTAATTCGCTGTTTCCAAAACCTTGAAATGGCAATCAGCACTTCGAGGCCCATTCCGTTCACATAACTCTCGTCGCCCGTATAGCGCGTGTAATCGTAAATTGCGTAAGCAATGGCGCCGTTGCGGTGGATTTCTTCAAAGGTGATTTCCCACTCGTTATGGCATTCTTCGCCGTTCATGGTTACCATCGGATAAAGCGCGGCACCGTCCGAAAAGCCTAGTTTCTCAGCATTTTCTATGGCTTTATCAAGTTGCTTATATCTGTAAACGAGCAGATTACGCGCAACTTTTTGCTCGGCCGTTGCCAGATAAAATGGAATACAATACGCTTCTGTGTCCCAATAAGTGCTGCCGCCGTATTTTTCACCCGTAAATCCTTTTGGACCAATGTTAAGGCGCTCATCTTCGCCCGTGTAAGTTTGTCCGAGATGGAAAATATTGAACCGGATCGCCTGTTGCGCGGCAATGTTGCCTTCAATGGTAATATCGTTCAGTCCCCACTTTTCAGCCCAGGCGGCTACGTGCGCCGCACACAGCTGCTCAAAGCCTTTTTCAGAGATCCGGGAAATGTATGCCTGCGCCTCAGTCACCAGTTTTTCCTTGGCATAATTCGTGGAAGAAAGATTGACCCCATACTTATATACGCTAAGCTCCTGACCTTCTTTTAGTTCAAGCTTGACAGTTCCGGCAACATACTTATCTCGCTTCACAGGCAGTGACTGATAATCGGTTTTCAGGCCATTTATCTTTATATCAAAGGCCATCCCGGTTGCCACTTGAAACTGCTCCACGCCATAAGGATTTGGCTTAGTCTCCAACACAAGATATCCCTGCGAGAAGGCCGTTTCCTTACTGATCTCGTTCCAGAACGACTCGTCGTAATTGGAATCGCGGTTCTTTATGTTACCGTCCAGAAACGGTGTTATCGTAACAATATCATTGAAATTGAGCAATGTAACATTATAACGGATCGCGCCGGATTCGTCGTCTGCCATGCTGCAAAACCGCTGTGAATGGATTTTAACGCGTTCTTCCTCCTGAAAGTTTAACCGTTGCGTGACGTTCCAGCACGCCTTCCCGCATATTCAGGACGCGACTGAAAGCCTCAATTTCACATTGGTGCAGATCGAGCACTTCTTCGCCTATTTTTATATCAATGCCAATCCAGTTGCATGCATTCAGGACTTTTGCAAAGTAATTGGGATAACCATTTTTCCACCAGCCCACACGCGTTTTGTCTGGAAAATAAACACCTGCGACGTAATTGCCCGGTAATGTTTTGCCGCTATATCGTTCTTCGAAGTTACCGCGCTGCCCCATTCTGCCATTTCCCAGGCTCATCAAACTTTCGGTAATCTCGTTGTGCTCAGCATGAAAGCCGTTTTCTACAATGCACCATTCATCATGGGTTATGTAATTCTTCATTGACGATAAAAAGGAGAGATGTGCTAATAACAGCTCAAATATGTGAAAATCTGGTTTGATAAGCTAACCGTGGAAGGGTTAGCGAAGCCTTGCAATGTTACGCAAATGCAGCTTCCAGATCAGCAAATGTAAAGTCCGCAAAGCCGGGAATGACTATATCTGCCTCTGTAAGCACAAACTTTTCACCAATGCCCACGGCCATCATTCCGGCTGCTTTTGCAGATTGTATTCCTGCAACTGCATCTTCAAAAACGACACAATTAACCGGCAATGCGGCCAGATCTGCTGCTCCCATCAGAAAAACTTCGGGGTCTGGTTTGCCTTTGGTTATCCGGTTTCCATCTACAATGGTCTCGAAATAGGTGAGCATATCAATGCGTTCGAGAATTACTTTCGCATTTTTACTGGCTGAGCCCAAACCTGTTTTCACTGCATTGGATCGCAAGCTTTCTATGAAATCCCGCACGCCGGGAAGTGTGTCCGCCGGTGTCATTTGCATGCAGAGTTCCAGGTAACGGGCATTCTTTTGAGTTGCGCGGATAACCTTCTCTTCGTCAGACAATTCGACGCCGCCAATGGCGAGGATAATGTCGAGCGATTCCATTCTGCTGATCCCTTTTAAAAGCTGGTTTTGCGCATGCGTCAGATCAAATCCCAGGTCATTGGCAAGTTCTCGCCACGCGAGATAATGATATTTGGCTGTGTCTACAATCACTCCGTCTAGGTCAAAAAGGCATGCGGCTATTGAGGGCATATTATTTCAAATTTGATATCTTGCAAAGTAGTAAAAATTTCCAAGCACGCCCTCTGAACAGCATTGAGCACATTGCCGGACGCGCAGGGACCAGCATTTTAACAACCAAAACTTGATATGCCAGAGGCTAATAAAGATAAATTCATTGTATATCAGATCTTCACCCGATTGTTCGGAAATGAATCCACGACGAATAAAGTTTACGGCTCCATTTCAGAAAATGGCTGCGGGAAATTTAATGATATCACTGAAACAGCGCTGCATGCGCTGAAAGATTTTGGCATAACGCATGTCTGGTTTACAGGCGTGCTCGAACATGCAACGCTGACTGATTACAGCCAGTTTGGCATCCAGCCCGATCATCCGCTAATTGTGAAAGGCATTGCGGGCTCGCCTTATGCGGTCAAAGATTATTATGACGTAGATCCCGACCTGGCCGTGGACGTGCCCAACCGCATGCAGGAATTTGAACGGCTCATTGCCCGCACACACGGATTAGGCTTGAAGGCGATTATTGACTTTATTCCCAACCATGTGGCACGTCAGTATCATTCGGATGCGCGCGCAGCGGGCGTGAAGGATTTTGGTGAAGATGATGACAATACAATCGCTTTTAGCCCAAAAAACAACTTTTACTACATTCCAAACCACGATTTCGTTGTTCCGGAAGGACATAAGCCGCCTGTTGAAATCACTGGTCCATATCACGAGCGGCCCGCGAAGGCAACGGGAAATGACGTTTTCCAAGCCCAGCCCAGCCAATATGACTGGTACGAAACAATCAAGCTTAATTACGGGATAGATTACCAGAACGGAGGATTACGCTATTTTGACCCGATCCCATCTACATGGCAGAAAATGTACGACATTCTGCGTTTCTGGACTGAAAAGGGCGTGGATGGTTTTCGGTGCGACATGGCTGAAATGGTGCCGGCGGAGTTTTGGGCATGGGTTATTCCGGAAATCAAAAAGATCAAAGCGGAGGTTATTTTCATCGCAGAGATTTACAATCCGGCTGAATATCATCATTATATCCATACCGGAAAGTTCGATTACTTATATGACAAAGTGGGGCTTTACAATTCACTGCGAAGCCTGATCGAGGGGAACGGCACAGTGGAGGACATTACCCGGATATGGCAGCAGGAATCGGGTGATATAAGCCAGAATATGCTCCGGTTTCTTGAAAACCACGATGAGCAGCGCATTGCATCACGCTATTTTGCGGGCGATGCCTGGGCGGCGGTTCCCGCGATGACATTGAGCGCAACGCTTCACACCGGACCATTAATGGTTTATTTCGGTCAGGAGTTAGGCGTAAACCCCTCACAACAAGAAGGTTTTCAGGGGGATGACGGCCGCACGACGATATTTGATTATTGGGGCGTAACCGAATTTCAGCAATGGGTTAATGGCGGGAAATTTGATCTTGAAAAACTGACCAATGATCAAAAGCAGCTGCGCGAGTTTTATATGTCGCTGAATCGTTTTGTGCAGGACAACGAAGCCATCTATGCGGGCGGATTCTACGATCTGCAATATGCCAATGTTGACGGGCAATCAAGAAATTACGACAGGAGACTAACATATAGTTACTTACGCTACACCGAGGGACAAAAACTGCTTTTCATTTACAATTTTGACAAAGAAAAGACCGTTGAAACCACCGTTAGAATCCCGCAGGATGCCTGGGCAAATTTCTTAAAACTGGGCAACACGACGCAATATAAATTAAGGCCTGTTTTTCCTGCATTTCTACAACAGCTCAGCATGAAGGCGACAGAAATCACGTCGACCGGCGTGCAGGTTGAGCTTCTTCCGAACTCCGTGGCGGTTTACGAAATCGAGGCGAAGTGAGAATGATAAAATTCAAATTCCTTTTATAACAATAGCCCTAAGTCCTGCTATCGTAGGAAAGATTATTTAAATTTGAAAGTAGCAAACGCCTCCTTTGGTATTTATAAACGTGAACTTTACGCAAAAAAAGGAATTCTAAGCATGATCAGAGTTATAGTTCTATCCATTTGTGTTTTGGCCTCAACCGGGTTGTTTGCGCAATCGAGTGTCCAAAAAGTGTTTGCACAAAAAATGGATTTGCCGGATAGCAGGGACATTGGAACGCAGGTTTTGCGGATGGGCGAGTCGTTTCTCGGCACGCCTTACGTTGCCGGCACATTGGAAGGCAACCCTACTGAAAGGCTGGTTTGCAAATTTGACGGACTCGACTGCACAACATTGGTAGAAAGCGCTGTTGCGCTGGCAGTTGCCAAAACAGAAAATCCAACTTACGAAGGTTATAAAAGTGAGCTTACCAAGCTGCGTTACCGCGAGGGCGTTATCGACGGCTATCCTTCAAGACTGCATTATGTGCTGGACTGGATGTATGAAAATGAAAAGCGCGGCCGGTTAGAGAACATTACGGCCAAAGTTGGCGGTGTCCCTTTCAAAAAGGAGATCAATTTTATGTCGAACCATGCAAACTTATATCCTTCGCTGGCTGAAACGGCGGCGTGGGAAAAAGTGAAAGAGCAGGAGAATCTGATCAATGCGCGCGAACACAGTTATATCCCGAAAGCAGGGATTCAAAAGGCTGAGCCAATGCTTCATGATGGCGACATTGTTGCATTCACTTCTTCGGTGGACGGCCTGGATGTGAACCATATGGGCATTATTTCAAAAGTAGGAAGCCGCGCTTATCTTATACACGCCTCATTAACAGGCAAAAAGGTGATTATGACCAATGTCCCTTTGGCGGAATATGTGGCGTCTGTTCCGAAACATACCGGAATGATCGTGGCGCGGCTGAACGATATCTGACCTCATGAATGAATTTGCCAACATGCTTGATTATCGCAATGTTCCCTGGATAGTCGTCCTGGCGGCTGCTGTTATCGGCGTGATAATCAGTGCGATCGTTATTAACATTATCAAAATTACTGCTTCAAAAAAAGAGTGGCGTGCGGTGCGGGCAATCCGGGAGAACCTGACGAGTGTGCTCTATTTTTTTATTCCGCTGCTACTCATTACCACTGCCTTAAAGACCTTTTCGCTGGGTAATAAGGACTATTATCTGGTCTTCACGATCAGTAAAGTGCTGCTAATTGCCGTTACGACCTGGCTGATGACGCGCATTGTCATCATTATCGAAAAAGTGCTGATCGACCAACTCGATTTTACTTCTCCGGACAACAACCAGGCGCGGAGAATGTTTACGAAGATCAAGTTTGTCAAAAGGATCGTCATCATTCTGATCATCACATTTGGCATCTCGATCCTGCTCCTCAGCTTTGAAAGTGTACGTCAGTATGGAGTCGGCATTCTTACTTCGGCGGGCATTTTCAGTGTGATCATTGGTTTTGCGGCGCAAAAATCGCTGGCTAACCTGATGGCTGGAATCCAGATCGCTTTTACACAACCCATTAAGATAGATGACGTTGTAATTGTAGAAGGCGAATGGGGCCGCATTGAGGAAATCAATTTGACCTACGTGGTCGTCAACATTTGGGACCTCCGCCGCATCGTGCTCCCGATCACTTATTTTATTGAAACGCCTTTTCAAAACTGGACACGCAACGACAGCGCATTGATTGGCACTGCCTTTTTTCAGCTGAATTATCTGACGCCGGTTGCAAAGCTGCGTGAAAAACTGAGAGAAATTCTGGATCAGACACCGCTTTGGGACGGAAAATCGTGGGCATTGCAGGTTACTGACACACAAGGCCAGTTAATGGTCGTGAGAGCATTAATGTCGGCGCGGAATTCTTCGGAAACATTTGACCTGAGATGCTATGTGCGCGAGAAAATGATCGAATTTATTTCTCAGGAATATCCGGAAGCCCTTCCCAGTCACCGTATTGAAGAAGCGAAAAAGCAGGAAAACATGCTGCCGGACCTGCCGGGCCGCATATAAAATTGGCCCCCGAAATATCCGGAGGCCAATCTTCTCTTACTACTCACCTAACTCAATTTAACTCATTACAGTTAATCCTTGATGTTTTCGTGCGGCCAGCGGATGATCCGACAAGGCCATATGATGCTCAAAACCCATCAGCGACATTTGCCCGCCATGCTTTTCGTACTCATATTTGAATCTCGTAATATTCTCCATCACCGTGTGATCGACGTAAGGAGCATTGGAAAAATTGATGTTAACCATTTTCCCTTGTGGTATCGCTTCTAATTTTGCTTTTAGACTCAGATAATTGGCAAAAACGGCTGCTGTCAGCACATTTACAAAGACGCTGTCCTGGTCCGAATTTATCTCAAAATTGGGCTCCAAAATGTCCGACGGCCTGACGCCAAACCGCAATTGAATGATGGCTTCTGCTACTATGCCGCAGCCAATTCCTATCAGTAAATCGGTGCATAATGTGGCGACGATTGTGATAAGGAAGACGATGAACTGCTCTTTTCCAATGTCGTAAATGTGCCGGAATTCTGACGGTGAAGCCAGCCTGAATCCTACAAAAATGAGCATTGCTGCCAAAACTGCAACCGGGATCATTTTGACAACCGGCAGTAGAAGCGCTACGAAAATCAGTAAAAATATGCCGTGGAACAGATTCGACCAGCGTGTTCGTCCGCCGTTGTAGATATTGGCAGAACTTCGCGCAACTTCGGAGACCATTGGCAAACCTCCGAGCATTCCGGCGACTATGTTACCAGCGCCTACGGCAGCCAAATCGCGGTTTATATCCGTTTTTCTTTTGTAAGGGTCTAGTAAGTCAATGGCTTTTACGGTCAGCGAAGATTCGAGGCTTCCTACTAATGCAAGCAATGCCACATATTTAGAAAAGGTCGGAATGATATCGCCTCCATCGAATCCATCGAAGTCCAGGTTGTAGTTTATTGAAAATTCGCCCGGGTTAATGAGCGGTTTGATATCGCGGTAAGTGGGTTCAAAAAGATGGAAAAATTGCCCTAACCCGATAGAAACCACCAATGCAGCCAATGCAGGCGGCAGCTTTTTGAAAATGGAAAACGACAGATATTTCCAGCCAAACATGATCATAAGCCCAACCAGCCCAATGATCGCAATGTGATATTCCATGTTCATCAGACTGTGGGGCAGCATAGCGAGCAGTTCGAGCGGCTTTTTGCCTTGCAATGCTTCGGGTGCAATGCCTACGGCGAGATGAATTTGTTTCGATATAATGATTATCCCAATTGCCGCGAGCATGCCGTGGACAGCGGATAATGGAAAGAAATCTGCAAACTTCGGCACTTTAAGCAAACCCATGATAATCTGCAAAATGCCGGCAACAACGATGGCAACTAATGTAAGATGCCAGCCGGTTATGTTATTTCCTTTTCCCAGCTCAGCAACGGCTCCCGCAACGACCACGATCAAGCCTACGGCCGGCCCTTTGATGGTTAGTGCTGAATTGGTAAAAAATGAAACGATAAGCCCGCCCACAATGGCCGTCACGACGCCCATAATCGGAGGAAAATTGCTTGCTCCGGCGATGCCGAGGCTCAATGGCAATGCAACAAGTGATACGAGCAGACCCGAGAGCAAATCGTGTTTCCAGCTGAATGGAACATGGTGATTTGAACGGGAAAGGCGTGCAGCAACTTGCTTCATAGCATTATAAATCGGGAATTGTGATTTAATGCTACAAAGAACATTTTGAGGTGTTAAAGGCACATTAACACCGAATTAAAAGGCTGTTAAAAAGGCGGAAACTTTAAAATAAATGTGGTCCCGACGCCGGATTTCGACTCGACTTCAATGCTGGCACCCTGCATGTTGATAATGCGCTTGGTAAGGGCGAGGCCTATGCCGTAACCGGCTTTGCTGATGGTGGTGGCGCTTCTGTAAAAAGTGTCGAAAATATAAGGGAGCTCGTCCGCCGCAATGCCCACGCCGACGTCCTTAAAATAGATCTTGATCAGATCATTCTGGATTTCGAGATAGACATTGACGGTTTTGTCGTTGGAATATTTGCACGCATTGTCCATGAGGTTCATGAATGCAGTTTTGAGCAAACTTTCGTCGCCATAACGTTTCAGCTGCTCTTCGTTGTCCGGAATATTGTCGTAATGAATGTGCACTTCATATCCCGGATTTTTTTGCTGAACAGATGCTTTTGCCTGCCACAAAACCTCATCGACGCGAATTTTGGAGAATGTCACCTTGAATGCGTGTTCTTCGGTCCGGGCGAGTTCAAGCAGGCGGCTCACCAACTCATTCATTTCCTTTGCTTCCGCCCAAATGCCTTTTAATGCAACCTGATATTCTTCACTGGACCGCTCTTTCATCAAACTTAGCTCAGCCTCGCTCATAATGAGTGCGAGTGGCGTGCGCAATTCGTGTGAAGCGTGAGAAACAAAGTTTTTTTGCGCGATAAAGGCGATTTCCAGGCGACTGAGCATTTGGTTAAATGTCTGCGCCAGCAGTGCCAGCTCGTCTTTTTCACGTCCTACGGTTACTTTTTCGTGCAAATTCCCTGCGGAAATGTTGTTAACCTGATCAATGATATCGGAAACGGGCTTAATGGCATCATTGGCAAATTGCCAGCCCGCAACGCCCACGAGCACAAGAGACAAAAGCCAGCCGATTACGAGGATTTCGCGCAGCCGTTTTAACTGATCCATTCCGGGATAATCATTGGCAACCGCCATCACAACCCACGGCTTGCGGTGGTCCTGCAAAATGTGCCGGATAATGATGGCTTCTTTTTTATCGTGCTTGGTCCGGATTTCACGCCCACCCCTGGCCTCATTCAACATGGCTTTGGACAATGCAAACTTTTCCTCACCGCTCGTGAAAATTACAGAATCGGCGCCATCGTAAATGGTGATTTCTTCATTAAGGAGAACGGTGTTATTTTCCTTTTCGATCTTGGCAATGTCCGCCTTACTGATCCCCTGGCTTGCTTCTACCAACTGCGCAATGGTCTGCCCTCTTTCGTTCAAAAAAGAATAAAACTGCTTTTCCCTGTATTGATCGTAAAAAAAGTAAATGGAGAGGCAAAACAATGCCATGATGGAACCCACCAGCATGGTAAAAAGCAATGTCAGGCGGGACTTGATATTCATTCTTCCTTGAAGATGTAACCCATTCCTACAACCGTATGAATCAGCTTGTTAGGATAATCTTTATCGACTTTTTTCCTTAAAAAATTAATGTAAACATCAATCACATTGGTGCCGGTATCGAAGCGGATATCCCAAACCTGCTCTGCAATGTCCACCCTCGAAACAACACGGCCTTTGTTGCGCATTAAATATTCAAGTAAGGCGAATTCTTTGGCAGTAAGATCAATGCGGTTGCCTGCGCGTCGGGCCACTTTTTCATCGAGGTTAAGTTCCAGATCGGCAAGGCTCAGCACCTGATTGGATTGCTCCCTGTTGCTGTTTCGCTGTGAAAGCACTTTAATGCGTGCAATCAATTCCCTGAATTCGAATGGCTTAACGAGATAATCGTCACCGCCAGCTTCAAACCCGTCCAGCTTATCGTCAATAGTGCCTAATGCGGTCAAAAAGAGAATCGGTGTCGTAAGTCCGTCATTTCTTAACTGTTTGGCAAGATCGTAACCATTCAGCAGCGGCAGGTTTACGTCCAGGATTATCACATCAAAACGATAATTGGAAGCCATCTTCTTTCCCACCTGCCCATCATATGCCAATTCTACTTCCCAGGATTGCTCTTCGAGGCCGCGTTTCAGAAATCCGGCCAGTTTGGGTTCATCTTCGACAATTAAAATTTTCATATGTGCTGACGCATTTTTAGAAGCCAAATGTTGCATACAATTTCTCTTAAAAAAAGGCTGCCCGAAAAATCGAACAGCCTTTTTGTCTATATCCACACCATTAGAACGATTGTAGTTGTGTACAGCTCCGCTCTATTATAGTGCAAAATATAAAATATTTATTATAAAACGTAAGCGATAGGCCATTTACGCAAAATAAAATATAAGCTTTTCAGTAATAGTCAGTTCCGTTGTCAAGATCAGCCCGGTCATCGAAAGCCCCGAAATCATCCTCTTCCAGACGCATTCCTTTCACTGCTTTTTTGATCAGGCCAATTTGTCCTGCATGGTAAACGTCATGCTGAATGACCCCGTGAATCAATGTGTAATAACTGTAATCGCGTCCCGGCACGAACTCTTCGAGGAAGCTGTCGCTTTCGATCTTTTCCAGTTCCGAAACCAGTTCTTCCTGGGAAAGGCTCAGTTCCATTTGAATTGCTTCCCATTCAAACTCGTCCACCAGCGGGAATTTTTTCCAGTCCTTATCCAGCGTTTTGATATCAAATTCCGCATCGCCCTGAATTTTTCTAACTGCAAAAATCCGCCACGTTGTCATATGATAGACGATCTCTGCAATAGAATGGGTGTTGCTGCTCAGCCTTACCTCAGCCATTTTGGGTGTAACGTCGCGCAATGCTTCCACAACCGACGGACCATACCAAGCTTCTTCGCTTTCATAAGTGTCGTTGAGAACATCTATGATCCTTAAAATTTCCTCTTTCGTTTCCATGTATACTAAAAAATGAGTTAGTGCCTGTTTGAATTTATTCCAGAATAAAGTGCGGCAGCAATATCTTCTCCTTATCCCAAAGATGCGGTTGCACCAAAGTCATACCTTGGCGTGAAGCGCAGGCACGCAAGTTGCTAGGCGACGATCCGCGTGCAAATGATTTCCGGTTACTACAACCAATTTTCTTTCAGAATAGTCCTGAAATATATCAGTGCCATTTAAAACTAAAAAATTGGATGGAGAAATAACCAAAAATAAAATGTTCAATTTCAAATTTCGTTAAACAATCATATTTAAATACAAGAAAGAATCATGTTTAAAAAAGCTTCATTGTTCATACTCGCAGCAGGATTAGGAATGATGTCCTGCTCGAAAGATCCCATCAGTGACTTGTCAACCGAAGAGAGCCTGGTTTATATCACCAATCACGACAAAGCGGCCAATTTTACCCAATATAAAACTTTCAGCATTGTGGATTCCGTGCTGGTTGTCGAAAACGGACAGGCGGGCACTGCATTGACAGACATTGACAGGGACGTGCTCATCCGCATTATTTCCAACATGGAAAAGTTGGGATACAAATATGTCAGTCCGAAAAGCAAGCCGGACGTGGGAATTAATGCCAGCTGGATCACCAACACCTATCTTAATGTGGTTTCGCAGCCATTGTCATCTTACTACGGTGGTTACTGGGGCGGCGGTGGTTATGGTTACGGCTATCCGAGCTATTATCAGTATTATCAAACAAGTGAAAGTTACTGGCTGATTTCGATGCTCGACTTCAAAAACCCGAACACGGCGGATAAGACTTTCAAAGTGGTGTGGGATGCGCAGATTCGCGGGGCCGGCATTGGCAGCAGAGACTATGTGGACAGAATGGTTGACTCAATTTTTGGCCAGTCCGAATATTTAAAAATTAACTAAGATGAAAAAAGTCATAATCGTTGCCCTTTTCATATTGGGAGCCCTGCAATCATATGCGCAGGAAGAAGCACCAAAGCTTTATACGCTTCCCTCTCCTTTCGAGCGCTACACACATTATCTGGCCACTGCCAGACTGATGGGCGCCATGCCGCTTGGATCGTTTGCGGATAATTACATTGATAAGTCTTCATTTCAAAACTATTCGATTTCACTTGAATGGGTTTTGAGAAATTCGCCGATTTCTGTCGGTGGAGAGCTGGGTTCTTCTTATTTCGAGAAAAGGATCCCGCGTGCATTGTATGAAGGCGCGAATGAAACGATCTCTGCCGTGCAGACCCGGACCATTTCGCAAATCCCGATCGAAGTTTTCGGAAACTATTCTTTTTTAGGAAAAAATGCGACTGTGCAACCTTATGTGCAGGTCAGCGGCGGGGTCAGCATTTTGGATTACACATTATACTATGGCAATCTCGCGTCGCAGAATCAGAAAGTAAGGCCAAAATATGGTGTTGGAGTTGGATCTAAGTTTCTGTTCAAGCCAGACGGTTCCTTCGGCGTCGATGTGCGTGTGAAGTATGACGGCGTTTCTTACAAACACGAATACATTGATAAAGGAATTTCGTCTGTCAACGGGTCAATTGGTTTATTCTATCGCTGGTGGTAAGTTTGTCTGATCCTATCATCAACCCGCGTAATTGTGCCCAATAACAACAGTATTTTGTCAAAATCAACATTCCTTTGGATTACCGCATTAGTAATATTTCTGACTGGGTCCGGCCTTTGGCTGTGGAGCCGCTTTGGCCCTTCCACCGGCCGGACCTATCCTCAGAAGCTTGATGCTTACCCGGTTGCCCGCACCCTCGATTCTGCATCTTCTGTTTGCGATCTGGTCGTAAGGCGTTACCGGCAAGTGGGCGACGAAATGCAGTTCGAACTCGCAGCGAATGCTGGCGGTCTTTCTCCCTATCATGTTGAAATTTCTCAAAAAGGCAAAACGCTGCAATTCGATCAGGTTCCCCATCGATTTGGCATTTGGCTGTCCATTCCAAAACTGGACCTTGAAACTGGAAACGCGCAGATCAAAGTCGTAAGTCTCGGACAGGCGGGATGTGAAACGACTGCTGCTTTTGAATTTGACGCCGCTAAAAAAAGTCAAGTTCCCGATGCCCAAACCTGGATCAGACAAGGAAGTCAGGATAACTGGCTTGACGTGCGGCCGATTTTGGTCAACGGTAAGCTGCATTTGAAAGATTTCGGAAATTATGAAGATGGCCGCACCAAGGTCATCATGATCGACGGAATTGAGGTTAAAGGCCTTGAAAACGGAATTGAAGTAAAGCCGGGCTATTTGTATTCGGTTACTGCCCGCTGGATCGATGCTCCTTATAATGACTGGTGGAACAAAATGCGAAACCGGTCGCTGAGGCAGCAAAACATTTGGTTATCAGGCACATTAGGCAAGAAAGAAGATACGAAACTGACCCGGATCGCCATTCCCCGAATGGTTCTCGCCTTCCCGGACCATAAATATTGATTTTGACACAAAATTCCCCGAATTTGAGCCTATTAAGGGCAAGCTGGTGATGCAGTATCGTCTGAATGACTACGTTCCTACGGAGAATTATTACAAGCGTGGCATCAATTATCTTTCTGGCGGCAAGGACACACCCGCGCCGCGGATGCATTACACGGTTACGCCCAATTATTTTGCGGATAAGGATGAAAAGTGGTTTTCTACTTTGTCTAAATCTGAGGTGGAGACCTGGGCTGGTGTCCCGAATTTCGGCGTTTACGCACTTGATTTTGAGTTTTGGAACCAGCATTACATTCCGGAAGTAAAGCAGCGTTTGATTTGGTTTGCCAAAACGATCCGGAAAAACAATCCGGACATGTATTTGATGGATTACTGGGGCGGAGGCGCATATACGAACCCGCATATCAACACGGTGGGAGGCAAAAATCCGGAGGAATTAATGAACGATTACAATGATCCGAAGTCAAACAATTCCAATTTTGAGCCGCTTCCCAATGGCGAAAATTTCCATGATCTCTTCAATGCAACGCCCATTGATGTTTATCCAAAACCCATGTTTGCAAAGGATGATGCGGGAAACACACCGAACAATTTCGTGTTGCTTTCGGCAATCCATTCATTGCGCATCAACAAGCTGATCCCGTATCAAAAAAATAATAAGTTTATATTCTTCGGCTGGAACCGTTATATGCCGCTTTATAATGATCCGATCGTACCCTGGAATTATCGGCTTACCGATCCGAAGGGCGAATTGGTGATGAATCAGCTGGAAATGATGCCCGCAAGTCAGGCGTTAAGCATGTCGCTTTTTTCACTGATCTTGTTTGACGGTTATTATTTATGGCACGACGGCGGCCCTAGCAGCAACGACCCGAATGCATATAAAGTAACAAAAGATGCACCCGGCTGGGGTTATGAATGGTATCCGGCAGACGGTAAAACGCCTGAAAGTGAAATTGGCAAAAAGCCTGTGGAACGCACCGCGCCTCCTTATTGGGATTTCCCGACGGAGTTTTATTCGCTTGGAAACTGGATGGCGAAGCAAGTTGAAGATGTAATCGTTGGCGGAACAAATCAAGATCTGCCTTTTCAGCTAAACGGCAATTGGATTCAGCCTAAAAAAGAGCAGGTTTTATTGGCTATTGATAAGAAGGAGCCTTTTATTACGTCAATTGTGAAAGGAAAAGAGATTGTTGTGCTTGGAGTTGATTCATTTCAAAATCCTACTGCCAACAGAATTGTAAAAGTCAAATTGCCTGATGGCTCGGAAACTTCTATTGAGCTTTACGGGAACTGGCCTTCCCTTTACCGAGGCACTTTAAAATAAAAATTGCCGGGGGTCTTAGCCCCCGGCAAACAAAGCAAAGAAGATTTTTAAGAAACTCGGATATAACTGCCGAGCCATTTGAGATGTGATCCATATTTATGCATCACTTCCTGCACAGGCGCATCATCGACGTGCCCCAGGAACTCAACCAGGAACCACGCCCTGAATGTGGAAGTGCCTCTTACCGGCCTACTTTCAATCTTAGTAAGGTTAATCCCCCTGTCATTAAAGTCCTTCAAAAATTCGTAAAGCACCCCTGGGCGGTTCGTATTAGGCAAGTTTGCGATGATTGTTGTTTTGTCATCGTCGCTTTTAATGTTCACAAAGTCTTTTGCCAAAATCAAAAACCGCGTTCTGTTCTGGTCGCTGTCTTCAATGTTGTCATACAAAATCGGAACACCGAAAAGTCTGGCCGAAATAGATGAGCAAATGGCTGCTGAATCCACTTCTTGTGAGGCTAGCTTAGCCGCTTTGGACGTAGATTCCACCGGGATCAGCTCGATGTCCATTCCTTCCAGATATTCGCTGATAAACTTCCCGCATTGACGAAACGCAATGTCTTTGGAATAAATACGCCTGATATTTCGCAGCGAATCCGATTGGGATGCAAAAGTAAAATGCACTTGCAAAAGCACTTCCGCGACGATAGACAAGTTTTTATCACGAAGGAAATCAACCGTTTCAATAACAATCCCCTCCTGATTATTCTCAATTGGCACGACGCCAAATTTTGCACGGCCGGTTTCAACACTTTCGAAAACAGAATGAATAGTAGGCAAGACCAGATATTCGCTCATGCCACCGAACCGGCTTTCTGCTGCCTGGTGTGTAAAACTGCCCTCAGGCCCCAGGTAAGACACGCGTTCCGGCAATTCGAGATTACGCGAAACGGCGAAAATTTCAAAAAATATGGCATCGATCGCTTGTCGTGTCAGCAAGCCGTTATTGCGTTTTTCGAGCCGGTCGAGGATTTGTTTTTCCCTTTCCGGCCTGTAAATAATAGACTGTGATGACCGTTTCAGTTCACCCACTTTTTTGACGAGCTCCATGCGCTCATTCAAAACGGTAAGTAACTGATCATCAAGCTCGTCTATTCTGTTTCTAAGGTCCAGTAGATCCACCAAAAAATCATTAAAATGTGTAGGGAAGCAAGTCTAGCATTAAAGACTGTCTTCCCCGGATATTACTTTAAGCCGCCAAATATAAGCAAACGGCGCGCTAGACAGCCAGCGCAAGCTCTTCAATGTTCTTTTCGATTTTCAAATTATCAATAATAAAACGCTGACGTTCAGGCGTATTCTTACCCATAAAATAGCTCAGCAATTTCTGAATAGAAGTTTCCTTTTGCAAAATGACCGGCTCCACATGCATGTCCTCTCCAATGAACTTTCCGAATTCATCCGGTGATATTTCACCCAAACCTTTGAAACGCGTGATCTCAGGTTTGCTTCCGAGTTTGTTGACCGCAATTTGCTTTTCTTCTTCACTGTACGCAATAAATCGTCTCCTTCTTGTTCCTAACCCTGAAAAGCGGAGTTTCCAAAACAAAAAGATGCCCGTTACGCACGAGATCAGGGAAAAATTGGAGGAAGAATGTCATTAGCAGCAAGCGAATGTGCATGCCGTCAACGTCGGCGTCTGTTGCAATCACAATGCGGTTGAAACGAAGATTTTCGACTCCGTTTTCAATATCTAATGCGTGCTGCAACAAGTTGAATTCTTCATTTTCGTAAACAATCTTTTTGGTTAAGCCAAAGCAATTCAAGGGTTTACCACGCAAACTGAAAACGGCCTGCGTCTGAATGTTCCTCGATTTGGTGATCGATCCGCTCGCTGAATCTCCTTCTGTTATGAAAAGCGTGCTTTCGTAACGCAATTCATTTTTAAGGTCAGTTAAGTGCAAGCGGCAGTCTCGCAGCTTCTTATTATGCAAATTCGCCTTCTTCGCACGGTCATTGGCAAGCTTTTTAATCCCTGCCAGCTCCTTACGCTCTCTTTCAGACTGCTCGATCCGTTTTTTCAATGCGTCCCGCGATTCCGGGTGCATGTGTAAGTAATTATCAAGGCGCTCTTTTACGAAATCATTAACAAATGTGCGGACGGTTGTGCTGTTCGGGTCGGGTGTAATGGTGTTCGAACCCAGTTTCGTTTTCGTTTGCGACTCGAAAACGGGCTCCTGAACGCGAATTGCAACGGCAGCAATGATGGAAGACCGTACATCTTCTGGTGCGTAGTCTTTGTTAAAATGCTCCCTGACGGCTTTTACAACCGCTTCCCGGAAGGCGGCGAGGTGCGTTCCACCCTGCGTTGTATATTGACCGTTTACAAACGAATAATATTCTTCGCCGTATTGATTATTGTGCGTCATCGCAAATTCAATGTCCTCGCCTCTGAGGTGAATAATAGGATAACGCAATGATTCCGCATCAGACTTGCTTTGCAAAAGGTCAAGCAAACCGTTTTGAGAAATGTATTTTTGACCGTTAAAATTAATGGTCAGTCCAGCATTCAAATAGCAGTAATTCCAGATCATGTTATCCAGATATTGCGGAATGTATCTGAAATTTTTGAAGATTACGCCATCCGGCTCGAATGCAATGTGCGTCCCATTCCGCTGATTTGTAGTCTGTTCCTTCGACTCGTTAACCAATGCGCCTTGCGCAAATTCAGCATTTTTTGTCTTGCCTTCGCGGAACGACTGCACCTTGAAATATTGAGAAAGTGCATTAACCGCTTTCGTTCCTACCCCATTCAAACCAACCGATTTTTGAAATGCACCGGAATCATATTTTCCACCCGTATTAATCTTAGAAACGCAGTCTACAACCTTTCCAAGCGGAATTCCCCGCCCGTAATCCCTCACTTCCACCCGGTGCTCGGTGATCTTGATTTCTATGGTTTTTCCATTGCCCATCATGTGCTCGTCAATGGAGTTATCGACGATTTCTTTCACCAAAACATATATCCCGTCGTCGACCGACGAACCATCGCCCAACTTGCCAATATACATCCCCGGCCTCAATCTAATGTGCTCTTTCCAATCCAGCGACCTTATACTACTCTCGTCATATTGCACGTTGGTACTTTCCATAAATGATGACCTCACAGGAGGCTATTTCTGATTTTAAATATTGTATTTTAATAATTTAAGACATTTGTCGTTACCCTGTTATAACTTTACAGCAAAATAGGTTAGGGCCGATTACTAGAAATTCTTTAAAAATAGGAAAAATCTAATTTACTTTGCCATGATATACACATCCAAAAATTAAGTATGCTCATACTCAAAATTCAAAAACACTAGTCAGATACATAGTTTTAATGAATTGTAAGCATTTCAATAGTACAATAATACTTCATATGAACAGGATCAAATTGGCAAAAAATTATAAAAGTCTACTTCTCTATCTCCTCTGCTTATTAATCTCATTACCATCCCTATCGCAGGTCGTTCTTCCTCAATCTTTGCCTAATGCGCCAAGTGCCCCTCAAAGCGGCAATACAAGCGGTGCGCCAAGAGGCACGGCGGCTCCTACTGGAAACACTGGGAATGCGCAGGGAAATCAGCCCGCAGGAAGCAATCAGCAACAATCTGGAAACCAGCAAAATTCAGGAAACCAGCAGAACGGAAGCAATCAGCAGAATTCCGACGGTAAAACCGGCACAGATCAAGGCGCTAAAAATTCCGATGGCGGTGATCAGAGCAAAATTAACAACACGACAACTTCAAAATTAACTCCGGAAGACCAGGAAAAAGAAGCTTTACGTCAGAAAATATACGGTTATTCGCTTTTTGCCGACAAAAATCTGGATCAAATTCCTGATGCGCAAATTGCAACGCCGACGAATTATAATGTTGGCCCAGGCGACGAGCTGAAAATCTACATTTACAATTATGCGGAAAGCACTTACGAAGTCGAAGTAACGAAAGATGGCTTTATTTCGCTTCCACGGGTTGGAAACGTATATGTTGCCGGACGCACGATTGAAGAAGTTCGCAAGATATTAATTGATAAATTCTCCAAGTTTACGCCAGGACTTATCGGAACCGGTGGCGAATCTGCCAGAACCAAACTGATGGTGACATTAGGCGATGTTCGCTCTGTGAAAGTGTTTGTAACGGGTGAAGTTATCAACCCTGGAACATATCAATTGTCATCATTATCGTCTGCATTCAACGCACTTTATCAAGCTGGCGGACCTAACGAAATTGGATCTTTCCGTGATGTGCGTGTAGTTAGAAATGGCAAGGTTGTTTCGCGTTTTGACATTTATGATTACCTGGTTAATGGTAAAATTGATGGTGACATTCGCGTGCAAGACAATGATAATGTTGTTGTTGGCTATTATCTAAAACGTGCAGAAATAACCGGGATGGTTAAACGTCCTGGCATTTACGAGCTTAAACCTGAGGAAAAACTAGCAGATATGTTACGTTATTCAGGTGGTTTTAATGACAGAGCATATCGCGCAAGACTTAAAGTTCAGAGGATCACTGCGAAAGAACGTAAGATTCTGGATGTTGCAGAAGAGAACTATGACACATTCGAAATCGCAACAGGGGATTCCGTGAACGTTGAAACTGTTTTAGACCGTTTTGAAAATATCGTAACCATTGAAGGCGCGGTAATGCGTCCCGGTGATTATTCGCTGGATAACAGTCCTTCTTTAAAGCAACTAATTGAAAATGCGCAGGGCTTGCGTGAAGATGCATTCGTAGGCCGTGTGAGCGTGCTGAGAACGCGCCAGGATCTTGTCCTGGAAAGCATTTCCCTTAATTATACGGACATTCTGAACAATGTTACTCCCGATTTGATTTTGACACGTCTGGACCGGGTGATCATTCCTTCAAAATTCGACATGGCTGAAAGTGCTTATGTAAGCGTGGACGGCGAAGTGAATAATACAAAAATCAGCGAGAACGAAGGAAAGTTTCCTTACACAGTCAATATGACGCTCGAAGATCTTTTAGTGCAAGCAGGCGGACTTAAAGAATCTGCTTACACATCCGAGATCGAAGTAATCAGAAGAAAAAGAAATAGCGTTGCAGGTGCTGCGAATGCGCAAATTTCAGAGGTTTTCAAATTCAATGTTGACCGGGACTTATCGCTTAACAGCAAAGGAAGCAATTTCGCATTGATGCCTTTTGACCAGGTGACCGTTCGTAAATCGCCTAACTATGTTGAACAGCAAAGTGTTTTTGTAGAGGAGTAAAGTGCTTATCGCTGGTCGATACACGATTGTAAATAAGAACGATAAAATCAGTGACGTAATCAAAAGAAGCCGGCGGATCGACTGAATTGGCATATCCGGAAGGCGCAACATTGCTGAGAAGAACTTTGGTTAGAGAACTGGAGACGAGCCGACAGATTTTGATCAGGCAGAACAGACTGAGAAAAGCATTAAGAAAGGCACGATCCTGGGCGATGTGCCAAATGTTAAGGAAGAGTCAATCGGAATTAAATTGAAAAATATCCTTAAAAACCCAGGTTCTTTCGAAGACCTGATCGTTCAGGAAGGAGACATTATCCGGATTCCTAAGAGACTTGAAACGGTTCAGGTTAATGGAGCTGTACTTTATCCTACAACAGTGAAATACGGCAAAGGAATGGCGTTTTCTGACTACATCTCACAATCAGGTGGGTTCACCGTTGAGTCGCTTAGAAAGAGTTCTTATATCAAATATCCAAACGGAAATGTAGACAGAACAAGAAGATTCCTGTTCTTCAATGTTTACCCGAAAGTTGAACCAGGTTCTGAAATCTTTGTTCCTGTAAGAGCTGCACCTTCGCTTAACCCGCAACAAGCACTTCAAACTGCAACGGGTATCCTGGGTTCGATAATGAGTTTAATATTAGCAGTTTTAGCTTTCCGATCAATCAACTAAAATGTCAACGACGACCCTACATCCGCAACAACAAGTGCCAGAAGATGAGTTGACCCCGAAAGAGGTTATCGAAAAAGTTCTGGTCGTTAAAACGGCAGTCCTCCGTAACTGGAAGATGTTATTGCTGTTGCCAATCATTGGTTTTGGAATTGGATATGCTTTGGATGCTTACATTAAGAAGCCAAACATGTACGAAGCTGAGGTGGTTTTTAACCTTGGCGGCGGCAGCCAGTCGTCAGGCTTTGGAGATATGGCCGGTCTGCTTGGACTTGGAAATGCTCCGGATGCGAATATCTTCACAGGAGAAAACTTCTTCTACTTTGTGAAATCCCGTCCGGTTCTTGAAAGGAACTTGATGAAGGAAGTGGAAGTGAATGGTCAGAAAATGATCCTTGGAAACTTCTTTATCGATTCAAGCGGAATCAAAACCAAGGAATGGGAAGAGATCCCTCAGAATCAGCAGTTTCACTTTACTCATAACGACATTAAGAAGTTCGATATGAAGTCAAGAATGATACTGAATGAGTTAGTAAAAAAAGCTGCCGAATCAACTGAAATCGCTTCTCTCGACCGTAAGTCATCGTTCATTGCGCTTTCTACAAGTATGGAAAACGGCACGCTTGCTGGACTTTGGGTAACGAAGCTTCTGGAAACGGTTGAAGAAATGTACACCGAAAACCAGACGCAGAAATCGCGTAAGACGCTTAACTTGCTTCAACATCGCGCCGATTCACTTGCTGCGGTTTTGGGCATTGCAGAACATAAGTTAGCACGTCAGCTTGATTACAGCCAGCAAATCCTTTTGCCCGAAGCGAAGGTTTCAGCCAACAGTATGGAGCGGAAATCAGCTTTCCTTCAAACACTTTACTATGAAGCAATGGGAAGCGCTGAAAAAATGCGTGTTACCATGGTTCGTGAAGCACCATTATTTACAGAAATCGAGGGCATTAAAGTGCCTCTGGACATTAAGGCGGAAGACAAAAGAAATGCAAAAATCGGAGCGCTGGTTGGCTTGATGCTCGCACTCATTTTCACCTATTTCCGAACCATCTTTTCAACTCCCAAAGTAGAAGTTAGGGCATAACAATGGCATCACAACACTCAATTACGATAAAGGCTGGCGGATCTGAAAAAGATTACTGGAAAGATCTCTGGCTGAACAGGCAATTACTCTGGATCTTGTCAAAACGAGACATTTCCGTCCGTTACAAACAAACCCTTCTAGGCGTTGCATGGAGCGTGTTGAGGCCTATTATGACAATGACGGTCATGGTTTTTGTGTTCAGCTATCTTGCCAAAGTCAAAAGTGATCCGGGCGTTCCCTATCCATTAATGGTTCTGAGCGGCCTTACGATCTGGACATTTTTCTCCAATACATTTACACAGATCAGTAACAGCATCCTGATTAACTCCAATCTTGTTTCAAAAGTTTACTTCCCCCGCCTGCTGATGCCGTTGAGCTCAATAGCCGTTGGATTTGTTGACTTTTTGATCACATTCGGGATTTTCCTGATCATGACCATTTTCTTCAAGCACCCGATTAGCTGGCATATCGTGTTTCTTCCTTGCTTCATTTTACTTACATTTATTACATCTTTGGGCTTTGGATTGTTCTTTGCGGTATTAAATGTACGTTTTCGGGATATCGGCCAGTTAATTCCATTTTTAGTGCAAGTTGGAATGTATGCCGTGCCTGTTGCTTACAGCAGCACCCTGGCGCAGGGCACCTGGTTTGAAAAATATTATAACTTAAATCCGCTCGTTGGCATTATCGATGGTTTTCGGTGGTGTCTGCTTGGCGATAAAGCGTATTTCAATCCCCAAAGTCTTTACTCGACGACAATAATTTCCTTTGTGATATTGATATTGTCTTTGATTTATTTCCGGAAGAAAGAAAATACATTCGTGGATCATATCTGAAATAATTACATTTGGGCATGCCTGTAATCGTAGCTGAAAACATCAGCAAGAAATATATAATAGACCATCAACGTAAAAGTGGTTCTCCAAGCCTGCGTGATATTGTCACCGAAAAGGTTGACAAAATCTTCTCTCGCAAGCAGGAAAATTCCGACTTTGCTGAAAAAGAAGAATTCTGGGCATTAAGGGACGTAAACTTTTCCATTGACCAGGGTGATCGTATTGGCATTGTTGGTCATAACGGAGCCGGGAAATCTACATTACTAAAAATTCTCAGCCGCATTACGGAGCCCACAACCGGGCAGATCAAGATTGATGGACGCATTGCCAGCTTGCTAGAAGTAGGAACAGGATTCCATCCAGAACTTACCGGTCGCGAGAACATATTTTTGAATGGTGCCATTCTCGGCATGGCAAAAAGCGAGATCAGACAATCATTTGATGCAATTGTTGACTTTGCGGGTGTTGAAAAATTCCTGGATACGCCGGTAAAAAGATATTCTTCGGGTATGTATGTAAGGCTCGGTTTTGCTATTGCAGCACACCTCAACCCTGAGATTCTGATCGTTGACGAAGTTTTAGCCGTTGGTGACACCGAGTTTCAAAAGAAATGTCTTGGCAAAATGCGGGACGTTTCTGAAAGTGGAAGGACACTTTTGTTCGTTAGTCATAACCTTACCGCCATTCAGGCGCTTTGCAACAAGTCCTTTTATTTTGAAAAAGGAATGTTGATCGATCAGGGCGAAACAACGCATATTGTTACCAATTATCTCAGCAAAGTTTCTCACAAATCGCTGGAAAAGCACTGGGATAACATTGAAAGTGCTCCGGGTAATGATCAGGTCCGCGTGAAACGCTTCAAGCTTTTCCCGGAATATCAGGACGATCTGAACCACATTGATGTTCGGACGCCAATTAATTTTCAATTTGAATTCTGGAACCTGGTGGAAGGTGCAAGCCTGAACTTGAGCATGCACTTGTACACGTTTACAGGTGAGTGTATATTTAATGTAGGCACGCAGGCAGAAACTTTTTCAAAGGGTCTCGTAAGCGGCGTATGTGAAATACCGGGTCATTTCCTTAATGACGGTTCATATGTGGTTTCCATGATGATTGTGAAAGACACCAGCACGGTGCTTTACAACATGGAGGAAGCGCTGATTTTTGATATAGAGGATTATCGTGAAAATGTAACCTGGTATGGCAAATGGCCAGGATATATTCGCCCTCAACTTAATTTTTCCATTCGCCAAACTGAACATGTAGTGAATGATTAACGTCACTAAAACCTTTTTACCAGACCAGGAAAGATATCTGCAATATGTTCGGGAAATTTGGGAACGCGGATATCTGACCAACAACGGACCTGTATTACAAGAGCTTGAAGCAGCATTAAAAGATTATCTTCAGGTCGATCACTTATATTTTTGTGGAAACGGCACCATTGTGCTTCAAATTGCCATCAAGGCGCTTGAAATCACAGGTGAAGTCATTACAACGCCGTTCTCTTACGTTGCAACGGCAAATGCTATCCTTTGGGAACATTGCACGCCCGTTTTTGTCGACATTGATGCCGAAACATTCAATATCAACCCGGCATTGATCGAAGCATCGATCACACCAGCGACGACTGCGATTCTGGCAACACACGTTTATGGTAATCCATGCGATGTGGAAGCGATCGAAATCATCGCAAAAAAGCATAACCTTAAAGTTGTATACGACGCTGCTCATGCATTTGGCGTTACTTATAAAGGGAAATCCCTGCTTGCTTTCGGTGATTTGAGCACATGCAGCTTCCACGCTACGAAGGTTTTTCACACCATTGAAGGCGGGGCTTTGATCTCCAACCACCCTGAGCTTGATAGAAAATTGCACTTACTGCGCGCATTCGGTCACCAGGGTGATGAGCATTATCTATACGCGGGCATTAATGGAAAAAACTCCGAGTTCCATGCTGCAATGGGGCTTGTGAATTTGCCTCACGTTAAAGACATTATTCAGGCTCGTAAAGACGTTTTTGATGCCTACGACAGCCTGCTGAACTGGGATTTGCTTTACAAGCCGGCCATTAGTAAAGACATTGAATACAATTACGCTTATTATCCGGTTGTATTCCCTTCTGAGCAGGTTATGTTCAAAGTAATGGATGCTTTGCGCGAAGAAGAAATTATTCCAAGACGATATTTTTATCCTTCATTAAACACACTTTCGTTCATGCCGCGGCAAATTGCGTGTCCGGTTTCGGAAGATATCTCGGTAAGAGTGTTAAGTTTGCCTTTATATGTCGGCCTTCCGTACTCGGATATTGAGCGGATTTCCCACATCATTAACGGTCATTTATCACCAGAATAGCATGGCTTTTGTTTACTGGCTTTCCTTTCTACTGTTTTTATACAGCATCAGTTTTGTTGCCAAAAAAATAGCTCAACCGTCATTTGCAGAGTGGATCATTGTTTGTTTCATGCTCTTTGTCGGAAGCATTATTCCAACGGGTTTTTTACTTTCTGCGCTCAATCTCACTGCTAACACTTTCGCCTGGATTGCAGGCACTTACATTGCGCTTGGCCTGCATTATCTGGTTTGGACATTCTTAAATAAAGGCCAGGCCTCCTACTCTATCCGCAGCATTGCCGCACAACGGATCGTTACTTTCAAAGCCTGGACGAAGGAGTTATCGCCTTATCTGAAAACGATTTTCGTGATCATGTTTGGCACCATTGCAGTCGTTGCATTGACCAATCTGATACTCGTCCTTTTCACCGTCCCGAATGAGTGGGACAGCATGACGGGACACCTTAACCGCGCCATCCGTTACATTCAGCGCGGGACAATGGCGCATTTTGGCGGCACCAACTGGAATATGGATACATATCCCAAAAGTCTGACGACAATCCAGATTTACAGTTATTTGATCTCCGGAAAGATTGAGAATGCATTCAAGCTCATCCACCACGCTTCCTATTACATTACGCTCGTTGCCATTTTTGGAATAGCACAGCGGATTGGAAGGAATTTGTCGGCGAGTTTCTTTTGTGCACTGGCTTACGGAATGTTCCTCAACTTCCTCATGCAGGCGGTTACAACCGAAACTGACATTGTGCTGACGGCCTATCTCAGCTGCCTGCTTTATTTCCTCTTTACTTATTACAGCACACGCAACAAGAAATATCTCTATTTGTCCGGATTGGCATTTGGGATCGTTTTTGGACATAAAGTAACATTTGCGCTCTTGCTGCCTTCGGTGTTTGTCGTTATGATTTATACCGTATTCCTGTCGCCCGACCTAAAAGTGTTCTTTGACCGGTTTGTCAAATTAGCGATTGCCATATTTATCGCAGTGCTGATTTACATGCTTCCAACGGGCTATGTCAAGAATATCATGGTTTTTGGCCACCCCATCGGACCACCTACTGCATTGAAACATCAATCTGTGGAGCGCTTTGGCTCATTACCAAACCTTTTTGAGCAGGGAAGCCGCAATGTTGTCCGCTACACTTACGAATTTTGCAATCTGGACGGCATACGCAATGCGCAATGGGGATATAACCTGAATACGGTTATGCGCAAACCGCTTGTTACGCTGGAAGATAAGCTGCACATGCGACTGGATGAAGAAACGGAGTTTGCGATTGTTCCTTTTTCCTTTCAACGCCGTTTCGACAACTTCAATGCAAATCCATACTGGGGCGTTTTTGGCTTTTCGCTGATTCTGCCATTGATATTTCTGGTGCTGATCCGTGTTTTCCGTTCGCGGGTGCACTGGTTTTTGGCGCTCGCTTTTTGCCTTCACTTTGCAGCCATTTCTTATTCAGCCGTTTACGATCCGTTCAAAGGCCGTTATTTTATAGAAACGGGTGTTTTTGGGGTGCTGTTCTTATTGCTGCTGTTCTCTAATCACCGGCTTTCTATCATTAAGCCAAGAAGGAATATTTGGAAAGGTTACATTCTGATTATCGTTTCGCTGGCCTGCATTTCTGCCGTCATGTCCGTTTATCTTAACATACGCTGCTTACCCATTGCTGCTTACGGATATAAATCTGCATTGCAAACAGAACGGATCAAGTTGCAGACATTTGCCCGACCCGACATTACAAAAGCTTACGAAACATTCGATTCCATTGTTCCAAAAGACGCGACGGTTGCGCTTGCAACGATCAATGATGACTTTGAATATCCTTTATATGGCGAGGATCTTTCGCGCAAACTGATCACAATCAACCCTTTTGAACAAGGATTGAAACCCATCCCAAAAGAGGCTGATTATCTTTTTTATGCCAAAAGCGTCATTAATGATACGAGCCGCATAAAATCTTTACCCAGTGACATCCGTTTAGGGAGTGATACGACGCTGACGAACGTGGCAGTGAGAGGGGAGGACTATTATCTCAGAAAGCTTAAATAGCAATCCATGACCATCGCCATTATGCAGCCTTACATATTTCCATATGTAGGTTATTTTCAACTGATCAATGCCGTTGACAAATTTATTATTTACGATGACGTCAACTTCATCAATAAGGGCTGGATTAATAGAAATAACGTTTTGGTTTCCGGTCAGGCGCATTTGTTTACCATCCCGCTGAAAGATGCCAGCCAGAACAAGCTCATCAACGAAGTCCAGGTTTCAAAGAGCGAACCGTGGCAAAAGAAGTTCTTAAAAACCCTCCAGCAATCGTATCAGAAAGCCCCATATTACCAAAAGGTTTTTGTTCTGATCGAAGAAATTGTAAATTTAGATGTTGAAACAATATATGATTTGACCTTCGAAGCCTTGGTTAGGACGTGTAATTACATGGAAATCAAGACCGAAATTGTTGCCTCATCATCGATTTATCAAAACACACACCTAAAAGGTCAGGAAAGAATCTTAGAGATCTGTAAGCAAGAAGGCGCCGACCATTACATTAATCCGATTGGAGGAATGGAACTGTACGACAAAGTCAAATTTGAAAAGGAAGGGATCAAGCTTAACTTCATAAAAAGTGTATCCCGCCCTTATAATCAATTTAAAAATGCTTTCGTACCTTGGCTGTCGATTATCGATATTCTAATGTTCAATGACCCCGAAGCAATAAGGGAACAATTAAAGGCATACGAACTTATTTAGGAATGGCTAAGGTTATCGTTTTTGGAGTACTCGACACAGCAGAATTGGCACACTATTATCTGACTCACGACTCAGAACACGAAATAGTCGCTTTCACAATCAATCGCCAATATATTGAAGACGAATCTTTTAAAGGGCTGCCCGTTGTAGCATTTGAAGACGTCGAAACGTTTTTCCCGCCATCCGAATTTTCATTTTTTGCGCCTATGACCGGCCGGAACATGAACCGCAACCGGGAAAATATCTACAACGAAGCGAAAGCCAAAGGCTACCAATTTATTTCCTATATCAGCTCCCGTGCTACTATTTTTGACCGGGAAGTCATTGGTGAAAACTGCTTTATTCTTGAAGACAACACCATTCAGCCATTTACAACGGTTGGTAATAATGTGGTGATGTGGAGCGGAAATCACATTGGTCATCATGGACAAATTAAAGATCACGTATTCTTTACTTCTCATGTGGTGCTTTCGGGCCATTGTGTTGTAGAATCTTATTCTTTCTTTGGCGTTAACAGTACAATCCGCGATTACACAATAATCGCCCAGGGCACTTTGGTGGGAATGGCGTCTGCAATTACAAAAGAGACTGAGGAATGGGGCATTTACATTGGTAACCCCGCAAAGAAAGTGCCTGGCAAAAAGAGCTTTGAGGCTTATTAAGCAGTCATATCCGGGTGAAGAATGTAATCGGACAATCCGAAATTTGGGACAGCAATTTACTGGGTAATGGAGCAGAAAAAAATATTATTTGTATGTCATGACGCAAACCGGGCAGGAAGCCAGTTGCTGCTGCTACAATTGCTCAGACTTTTGAAAGAACGTGGCGTGCCTATGCATTTGTTGCTTTGCAGCGGCGGAGAGCTTGAAAAAGACTTCGAGGAAGTGGTTACGGTTACGCGTCTCTATCAAAATATCACCATCACGCCAAGGCCATTTACAGGAAAGCTTCTCAAAAAAGTCCACCTTTATAAATACTATCAACACCTTTCCACTCAGAAAGTTAATGAGCGGATTGCCAGTGAGTTAGGCGAGCAGAATATCGGTTTAGTCTTTGTAAATTCCATTGCTAATGCGGGTGTTTACTACGATTTTCTGAGATTTCTACATCATCTTCCTTTGGTTCTGTTTGTGCATGAACTAGGCATGTCTGTCAAAATTTATACGCATGAAAAGCACCTGAATTTCATGCTTAAAAAGACAGATCATCTGATCGCAGTTTCAAAAGCAGTTGCCAATTATTATATCAAAAAATACGATTTCCCTGAAAAGCACGTCAGCACATTCACCTTAATCGACCACGATCACATTGATCAAAAGTTGAAATCAGTGCAGCGGGACATTCTGGAAAAAACGCATAAAATCCCGCATGACGCCATCATAATCGGTGGTTGCGGCAATGCAGAATGGCGTAAAGGAAACGACATTTTCAACTGGATTGCCAAACGCGTTATCCATAAAACCAACCCGCTGCCGGTTTACTTCGTTTGGGTTGGAGCTGGCCCCCAGCACGAGATTTACGAGTTGATAGAAAGTGATATTCGTCATATGGGTCTGAGTGACAGGATTATTCTGATCCCACCCACGCCTTTTGCATTAGATTATATCAATCGTTTTGACGTATTAATGCTGAGCTCGCGCGAAGATCCTTATCCGCTTGTTGTATTAGAAGCAGCATTGCAGGAAATTCCGGTGGTTTGTTTCGAAGACGCAGGCGGCGCACCAGAACTCATTGAGTCAGATGCTGGTTTCGTCGTTCCGTATATGGACATTTCGGCGGCTTCGGAGGCTGTTATTCAGTTGGTTCTGGATCCGACATTACGGGAAACATTAGGTCGGAAAGGCAGACAAAAAGTGCTGGAAAGGCACAATACAGATAACAGTGTTGCGAGCTTCGAAGCCATTATTCAAAAGTATTTACCTTTACAGGTTTCGGAAAAGCAGAATCAATGACAATTGCCTTTACAATTTGTTCCATCAATTACTTAGCTCAGGCCAGGACGTTAGGAGATTCACTCAAAGCCACCAATCCGGACGTTCTCTTCTTTATCGGGCTGGTGGATGCGCTAAATGGTGTTGTTTTTGAAGACGGATACGCACCTGAATTTCCCATGATCGAGATTGATAAAATCGAGATCAGGAATTTCCAGGAAATGGCTGACCGCTACAACATTACGGAACTGAACACCGCCGTAAAGCCATTTTACTTCACGTATTTCTTCAAGCATTATCCGGAAGCCGAGAATGTCATTTATTTTGACCCTGACATTATCATTTTCCAACCGCTGTCCGGATTACTTGCTTCACTTTCAACGCATAGCGCCGTTTTAACGCCGCACATTAATACGCCAATTGAAGATCAGTTGACGCCGAATGAGCTGCACCATTTAAATACGGGCGTCTATAACCTGGGTTTCGTTGCATTTCACAGAACGCCGGAAATATTGGAATACATTGCCTGGTGGGAAGAAAAACTCAGATATGAATGCTTGATCGACTTGTGCAACGGCCTTTTTGTTGATCAAAACTGGATGAATTTCCTGCCTATATTCGTCGCAAACACGCACATCGAGCGTAATCCAGGCTATAATGCTGCTTATTGGAATTTGCATGAGCGAACATTCTCAGAATCAAACGGAACCGTTTTCGTTAATGAAACAAATCCTTTAATATTTTTCCATTATAGCGGTTATGACCCACAAAAACCGGCTGTTTTATCCAAATATCAGGATCGTTTTGAGCTGGCTGCCCGTCCTGATCTGACTGCATTATTTGATCTTTACCGCGAAAGTCTCATCAGAAACGGCAACTCCTATTATCGGAAATTTCATTGCGCATATATCAAACCTACACCCGTCCGTCGTTACCAGCGCGTGCGAAAATTGCTTAAACTGCCATTCAATTATATCATTGATCAGCTGGAAACGACCTGATGAAAGAGCTTGTATCCGTCATCGTGCCCATTCTGGACCCACAAATTAATCCGACCGAAGAGCGGATTCTTCATCATTGTCTGAACACGCTGGACAAATATCCGATCATTTTTATCACTTTCGAGGGAGCCGATTTATCTATTGTTAAGGAGCATAACGAGGATATTGACGTCATTTATTTCCCGCAAAAATATTTTCAGTCGCGGGCACATTTGGCAGCTTTATTCCTCATGGAAGATTTTTATGAACGTTTCAGCTGGTGTGACTTCCTGCTGATTCACGAGCTGAATAGCTGGATTGTGAAAGATGAACTCTATTATTGGTGCAAACAGGGTTATGACTATTTGAAGGCACAACCTGCGCAAAACGACGACATTAAACGGCTCTCAGGTGTTTTTCCAAGACTCAAAGGATTGAACAATGATGAAAAACGATTGTTCGGGCGTGCATTTACGGATAATGGAATTTATCTTTGCCGCATCGAACGCATGATCAATACAATTAGGGCGAAGCGAAAAGAGGTTTACGAATATCGGCATAATGAAAATCTTGATCATGCAGATTCCGTATTCTGGGAGCTGGAAGCCAATCGATTTTGGCCACATTTACGAAAGCCAACCGACGTTGTCCGCAACCATTTCGCAGCCAACGCAGCAAATATTAACCTGAACAAGACGTTACCCTTTGCATTAACCGGCATTTCGAAAGAAAATATCCATGATCTGCCTTATTTCAAATCATTGCCGGAAGCGAGTTAACTGCACATGAATATCATTTACACGGTTTGTAACAGGAATAACCTTGCCCATGCATTAGCGTTGGCGGATTCAGTCTCGTTACACCAGCCAGACCATACATTTTATCTTTGCTGGGTCGACTCAACGCCTTTGCAACTGCCTGCACATATCCATGTAATCAATGTGGAACAAGCACAGATCCCGCATTGGGAGCAAATGGAAGCCGATTATTATGACTTTGAGCTCCTGGCAGCATGTCGTCCGTGGTTCGCATTGAAGCTTTTAGAATTGCATAAAGATTGCAAAAGTCTTGTTTTCCTAGCACCAACGGTTTGGCTTGTCAAGCCTTTTCAAGATGTCATTAATCCCGAATCTGACGTGCATTTGACACCCAACATTCGAAAGCCATTGGCGCCGTCGAACATTCTGGATGATAAGCGTATTTTAAATGTCGGGATGTTTCATTCGGGAAGCTGGATTTTGAAACCTGCGGAAAACACCCTCAAAATGCTTAAATGGTGGTCTGAACGAACAATTGACCGCGCTCAGTTTGATCTTTGTAATGGAAAAAATATGGATCAGCTTTGGCTGAACTATACATTGGTCTGGATTCCGGCGACGACGCAAATTGCACATCCAGGCTGGCATTATGGACTCCATTCGATACTAAATAACGATTTGCAGATTAAAAACGGCGTCTATCACATTGAAGGCAAGCCGCTTATATCACTCGATTTTGCTGGCTTGGATTATTTTGATCCGGTTTGGTCGGATCATGCGCGCCTAATGTCGCTTAACAATGCTTTTCAGTCGCTTTATTCGAGTTACAAAAGCAGTTTGACCAAGAACAAAAATAAGCTTCCCGCACATGCCGGAGCAGGTTATGGAAAGACGCCTGAGATCAAGGCAAACAGGATTTTAAGAAATAATCTGGCAGCGCGATTAAAGTCGATCACTGCATTTATTGACCAATTTTAACATTTTCAGCGGAAACAAGACTATATGCACTTCCTAGAAAAAAATACGCAGGACTTGCGGAGTTTTATATCTGAGCTAAAAATTGACAGCTCTCAAACCGCTGGCCGCGAGAAACTTCCAAAGTTAACGATCATTACGCCTTCCTATAATCAGGCCGATTATCTGGAAAGAACCATTTTGAGCGTTTTGAACCAGAATTATCCCAATCTGGAATACATCATTGTCGATGGCGGCTCGACGGATTACAGCGTTGAGGTGATCAAAAAATATGAAAAATATCTATCCTGGTGGGTTTCTGAAAAAGATCGTGGCCAGGTTCATGCTATAAATAAGGCGCTTGAACGGGCAACCGGCGAGTACATCAGTTTTCAAAATTCGGATGACGTATATTTTCCCGGAACATTTGCACGTTTTGGAAAAGCAGTGCAAAACCAGGCGGATGATGTAATTTATGGTGATCTGTATATGATCACGCCGGATGATGAAGTTACGGAAATACTGAAAACAACGTCATACAGCTTGGATTGCCAGTTATTGGAAGGAATGCAGATTCATAACCAGTCGCTGTTTTTCAAACGTGAGCTTGTCGAAAAGTATGGTAAGTTCGATGAATCTTACCGATTTGCATTTGATTACGAATTCATCACGCGTTACACGGTTCAAAACACGACAAAGGTTCGCAAAGTAGAAGGCCTTGGAGGCGCACTTCGCGTGCATCCCGATGCGAAGTCCTCCACGATTGCATCTGTCGGAAAAGAAGAGCATGCGAAGATTCAAAAATTGTACATTTCAACGAATGGTTCAAATCCTCTCAACAAAATAAGGTATCTTTGGTGCAGGGTGCGCAAAGTAGCTTATTTCGTGCTGCGCTTTGATTTCAAATATATCCGTTACAGATTTTCCAGATGAATTGGAGTCTACTTAACATAGCCACTAATTTTAACAATCTTAGGTATGCAGTGGGCATCTCAATGATGTTCAACGGTTTCCCTTTGATATTTTTCATTAGGGATACATTGGGAATTGGGCCGGCCAGCAGCGTTTTTACCGCGATTTTCTTCGGTCTGGCACTTGCCATGATGGTGCCGATGCACTTGTTTAAAAGACTTTATAAGCCGAATGTGATCCTTTTGAACCTGGGTCTCGGCTTCCTGCTCCTCACGCTTTATTATTTTTTCTTTATCAATCATCAGGGAAAAGCCGTTGCTGATATTGGTAACTATGTCTTCATTTTTGGCTTCCTCGTGCTGCTTTTGCATGTGCCGAATGATGTGAAAGACACGCTGGTGATGATGCTTTTTCTGATGTCGCTGTTCACCAACGTTACGCTGGTTTACTCGATCCTGAATGACCCGAACTGGACGCCCGGGATGCGCGCCGCTGTCAACTTTGCGAACGAAGGCGCTCAACCCGGTGGAAATCCGCACATCACGGCCCGAAACGGGATTATTTGCATGTTAAGTGCAATGGTCATGCTCAACAGGACACCCGGAATCCTTACCAAGCTGTTCCTGTTTTTCTCGGTTCTTTTCAGTCTGGGCGTAATCGTTATCTCGCTTGCGAAATCCAGTTATCTCGCTGTGGGCCTTATGGTGGCAGCTTATTTCATATTGCATTTCAAAATTTCCAATGTTTTCTCAGCGATCGGCAATGCCTTTAAGATGAGGAATATGGTCTTCATTGTTCTGATCTTGATCGGGATCCGATATTTTCTAACCCGATATGGTAATGTTCTCAATCTGCTTTTGGGCTATTGGGATATGTTCCAAAACAGGATTATGGACGTAATTTTCACCTCAACGGGCGTCCGGATTACGGATACGGCAGACACAGATGCCTCTGCAATGGGCCGTGTGGGCGGCTTCGGTGAATTTACCGAAACAATTTTTTCATGGGATGTTTTTCTCGGCAGAGGCTATAAATCCGATTACCTTGACATTCCGCTGCTCGAATCGTGGGTAAGTCACGGCATTTTCGGATTTGTATTTTTCGCAGGGTTCAACTTCTTCCTGTTCATCTTCGCGATGCGTGAAATTCGCCGATATAACAATCCGTTAACGACTTTCCTGGCCTATTTCTTCCTGTCATTAATGGTGCTGCTGTTTACGGGTGGAAGGCCTTATGACATTGCGTTCTGGTTTCCGTATCTGGTAATGATCCGCTTTTTAGGAATCAAATATCTGGACAACATTTCCAGAAGGCCGGTTCAAACTCAACTAACCACGGTTACCAGCTAACCCAATTACAATCAGTCGCCTGGCATTACAATTACAAGCCTGCGAGAAACCCTGCTCATGAGAGACCGCGTTGAACAATTAGATGGATTAAGAGGCATTTTTTCCATTCTCGTAATCGCCCACCATCACAATGCGTTCAAGGAATCGGTTTTCTACAAAAACTTTTTCGTTATCAATTCCAGCCTTTTTGTTGATTTTTTCTTCGTATTGAGCGGTTTCGTTATCGCCATGAATTATGCGAATAAAATCAGCACTGGCGCAGACTTCGGTACATTCTTAAAAAAGCGATTCATACGACTTTTCCCGTTGCTTTTTTACACCGAAATCGTCTTCGTCATTGCAAGTCTGATCGGAGAAAGCAGTCCTATGAAGAATGTAGGCGCGCTGGGTTTAAGTTATTATGCTTACACAGCGCTCGATACGCTAACATTTATGGGTTCGACGCCCGTTTTTGGCTCGTGGATCAGCAACAATTATCCTGCATGGTCCATTTCGGCTGAAATGGTTTCCTATGCCGTTTTCGGGCTTGTTGTTTTGTCAATGCCCAGAATAAAATACGTGGCTTTTGCCGTAATCACATTGCTATCAGGTCTTTTTATCATTTCAAAAGGCGAATATTTACTTGCTTATGATTATGGATTTGTGCGCGGACTGTTGTGCTTTACATTAGGCATTTTTACAAATCTGGTGCTGAGCAAGCGCACATTCAGCCTGTCAGCATTTGAAATTCCCTTTCTCATATTGCTCATCGTGGCGATGTTTGCGGTGCATCACTGGCAGCTCAATTTGTGGAAACTCGTCTTTCCGTTCATTTTTGCGGTGGGCATTATAATCTTTGCGAGTTCCAAAGGCGTTGTGACGCATTTACTGAAGAGTCCGTCTTTTCAATATTTAGGAAAAATCTCCTACTCCATTTATCTGAACCACGCCATTGTGCTGATACTGGTCAATGTGATCCTTTTTCGGGCTTTAAAATCGCCTGTTACTGAGCCAATGATTGCTGTTTCACTGGTGCTTTCCATCACGCTTACGATCCTTTATTCCAATTTCACCTACGAATATATTGAGGTGAAGGCGGGTAAGGCGCTTCGCAAATGGTTGGAATGAAAATTGGGGCATCGAGTTAAACCTTTACCAATTTGGATTGGTTAATAGAATAAACCAAAGCAGAAATCATGGCCTCATTTTCAGAATTAATCAATAGCAATAAGCCCGTTTTAGTCGATTTTTCAGCAGAATGGTGCGGACCTTGTAAAATGATGAAGCCTATTTTGGAAAAAGTTAAATCCGAACTCGGCGACTCCGCAACGATCATTAAAGTGGACGTTGACAAGAATAAATCAGCGGCTAACGCTTATAAAATTCAGGGTGTGCCCACATTAATCGTCTTCAAACACGGCAAACCCATGTGGAGACAATCGGGTGTGGTTCAGGCGGATCAGCTAAAATCCATTATTCAGAAATACATTTAAGCACATTAAACCAGACAGTTTTGAGAAGCAGCAATTTAGAAGTCATTGAAAACAAAGATTTTAGCATTGAAGATCTGACTGAAACCAGTTATGAACAGGTCAAATTTCTTAACTGCACGTTCTCCGATCTTTCAGGCATAGACTTCATTGATTGCGTTTTTCAGGATTGCAACATGAGCAATGCGGGTGTCAAAAATTGCAAGATGTCTGACATTGAGTTCAATAACTGCAAATTACTGGGTGTTAATTTTTCCGAATCGAAGGACTTTGCATTCGCCGCTAAGTTTGAAAGCTGCATTTTGGACTATGCCATTTTTGAACAAAAGAAATTGAACAAATCGGCATTCAGTAACTGCAAAATTCACGGCGCAGACTTCACGCAAGCCGATTTATCCAAATCCAAGTTCTATAATTGCGACTTCTGGGATGCCGTTTTTGTCAACACGAACCTGGCAGGCGTCGACTTTTCAAGCAGCAAGAATTTCACCATTGACCCGACAAGCAACAACATTCGCAAAGCGAAGTTTCTTTCCTCCGATCTCGCCGGGTTGCTGACCAAATTTGACATTATTATTAAGTAGCATTTTGACCGCCTGCGCATTTTTCGTTTCTTGGCGCGTCTAAATCTACCTTTTCAATTATGTCACTTCAATTGTTTGCCGAAACCGTTTACACCGGCCAGGAAATCCTTAGAAACCAGCTTATACAAGTCATAGAGGGTCAAATTGCCGGCATGGAATACGCAGAACCGGATCCGTCCGTAACGCGCGTTGCCAACCTCGCTCCCGGCCTTTTTGATAGTCACATTAACGGCGGCGAGAAATTCTATTTTACCGAACGTGCTGACGAAGAGACCATTGACGACATTTACCAGGCCAGTGTAAAAACTGGAACGGCTTATGTACTGCCTACGCTCATCACTTCTCCGCAAGAAAATATTCTGAAAGGCATTGAAGCCACACGTAATTACATTGCAAAAAATCCGCAATCAGGTGTTTTGGGAATGCATTTGGAAGGACCATTCCTGAATCCAATCAAACGCGGCGCACATTTAGCAGGTTATGTCCGCAAGCCAACAGACGCTGATTTAGAAGAGATTATCACCCACGGAAAGGACATCATCAAGCTCATTACGATTGCGCCGGAAATGTTCACCACAGAGCAGATCCAAATGCTGCTGGAATCCGGCATAACCGTATCCGCGGGCCATTCCAACGCCACTTATGATGAAGCAACCGCAGCATTTAATCAGGGAATTCAGCTCGTAACGCACTTATACAATGCGATGTCAGCATTCGGTCACCGCGCACCGGGCCTGGTTGGTGCAACATTTGACAACGAAAATGTGTACGCTCCATTGATTATCGACGGCGTGCACTGCGATTTCGGGGCGGCCAGTGTTGCTTACAAGATCAAGAAAGACAAGCTGTTCCTGATTTCGGATGCATTGTTTTTAGGTGAAAAAGTAACGGAATTTAAATGGGGTGAATTTGATGCCTATTTGAAAGACGGCCGCTACACCAACTCCGACGGCAACCTTGCTGGAGCAACTATTTCGTTGCCCGACGCTGTACGTAATGCAGTTAATGTAATTGGCATTCCTTTGCAGGAAGCTATCGAAATGGCCACAATCAGGCCAGCAAGAGCATTGGGATTAGAAAAACAGATCGGCAGCATTGCCATTGGTTACCCCGCAACATTCACCACATTTGACGATAACCTTGAAAATTTCGCAGTTTTGAAGATGTAATGCTTACAAAACGAGCAGTCCGCATGCTTTCAGTTGCGTCCAGGTCATGGAAGTCATAAAGGTCTCGAAGCTGCCCAATCCGGCGGCTTCGAAATCGTTTCTTAATTTCTCCAACGGATAAGCCTCTGCATTGGAAGACAGCAGGTTAGGCATCATTTCCACGAGCCAATCACCGATAGCGACATCGGTTTCAACTGCCCACTCTTTTTTCTTATTATAGAAAACCAGCTCGGCAATTTCGTATGTCTTTTTACCTTTCTTCTCCTCAAAAACAGACATTTCCGGCAAGCTCCCTAGCCAGGTCGCAACCGCATTCGGCCTGTTTGCCAAATCTGGCAGTTCACTAATGCTCTTTTCAATGTAATTAGGCGGAATCGAAGTTGTCGGCACTTTGAAATCGAACCACCGGGAATGTGGAAAATCCAGGCAAACGCCGTGCATATAATTGAACAGCGACTTCCTCAGTCCCTCAGCAAACAAATCGTGATTCGCGCCCGTGGGATCCTGATGTTCCAGATCATTGTTGGCAAATGTGCCATCAACAGGGCCAATCCGCATGACATCAAACTCCTCCGGATGCAAACCAACGGGACTATGCGCCGTCATCGCAAACCGATGCCAAAATCCGGATTGCACAATCCCAGCCTGAAACAATTGTCGCACCATTTCCAGCGAATCAATCGTTTCCTGGGCAGTTTGCGTGGGGAAGCCATACATTAAATACGCATGCACCATAATGCCTGCCTGCGTAAATGCATCCGCCACACGAGCAACCTGCGCAACGGTTACGCCCTTTTTCATCCGCTCCAAAAGCCGGTCAGATGCCACTTCCAAGCCACCAGAAATCGCAATGCAACCGGACGCTTTTAGCAGCAAACAAAGGTCATGTGTGAAGTTTTTTTCAAAACGAATGTTGGTCCACCAAACGACGGTCAACTTCCTTCTGATAATTTCTAATGCTAAATCTCTGAGCAATGCTGGTGGTGCAGCCTCGTCGACGAAATGAAAGCCATTTTGCTGCGTTTGTGCAATGATTTCTTCAATGCGATCACAAAGCAAAGCCGCCGTCATGGGCTCATAGCGCCTGATATAATCCAGCGAAATGTCGCAAAACGAGCATTTGCCCCAGTAACAGCCATGCGCTAATGTGAGCTTATTCCAGCGCCCATCGCTCCAAAGCCGGTGCATCGGATTCACAATTTCAATCACCGACAAATAATCATGCAAAGGCAAATCGCTGTAATCCGGCGTGCCCGTATCACGCTGCGGCACATCCTTTTCCTTAGCGCCATTGTGATAAATTACGGCACCATTAACGCGAGAATAAACCCTTTTGAGCTGGGCAATTTCTCTTTCTCCGTCCAGATACTCCAAAAGCGAAAGCAAAGGCGCTTCGCCGTCATCCAGACAAATAAAATCAATGTAATTAAAAACGCGGGGCTCCTTTAATGTGCGCAATTCCGTATTCGGAAAGCCGCCGCCCATGACGATTTTAATGTTAGGATAATGCTTTTTCAGATATTGCCCGCATTTGAACCCGCCATACAAGTTTCCCGGAAAAGGGACAGAAATGCAGACGATATCAGGCCGATATTTTTGTATTTTTTGCTCTAAAACATCGGTTAACGTCTTAGATAACAGCGTATCAGGCGATTCCAACGCCACTTCCATTTGATCAAAACTCGTCGCCGATCTTCCCAAACGCTCGGCATAGCGGCTAAAACCAAAATGCGGATCAACCGCTTCCTGAATCAGATCGCCAAGGTCTTCGAGATATAATGTTGCAAAATGCCGCGCCTTATCATGAATTCCCATTGTCCCAAAAGCCCAGTCCATATCCTCCAATTGCTGAAAACGGCTCGCTTCCGGCAAATAACTCCGGTCACAAATGCTGTGTGCTAATGTTGGATTCTGGTTTTTAAGAAAACGGATAACCGGGTCAATGGTTGAAATATATTCGTCTTTAAGCGAATAAATGCGAAAACTATTCTCTGAAAGCTCAATATCAGATTCATCCAGCTGCGCAAAAAGCGTCCGCAAACCCTTAGCAGAAAACAACTCCAAAATAACATCAATCCCCAGATCAGCCTGATACGACTCCCTTCCCAAAGTGTTCAAAAACCCTTTCAGATAAGCCGTAGCCGGATAAGGAGTATTAAGCTGAGTAAATGGCGGCGTGACGAAAAGCGTTTTCTGGTACAAGGTGACTTTGAGTTATTAAACGGTGCAAAGGTACGACGCTATCCGAAAAAGATCATTAACAAATTATAGCCTGAATGCCGGAGATTGAAGTATCTTAAACGTCTCAACCATTCATTTATCCCATGAGTCTCTTGCGCCAAGGATCATTTTTTAAAGCTTTTCTAGTTCTTCTAATCACCGTTAATAACACTCCTCTTTTCGCGCAAACAAGTAAAACCTACCCTCCTTCGCCATTTCCCGATCGCATTATTCTCGGTTACAAAGGCGCTCCGGCGACTTCGCAGGCGGTGAACTGGCGGACGGATTCCACGGTAACAAAGGGAATCGCAGCCATTCACGAGGCTGATCCTTCACCGGATTTTGTGCCTAATGCAAAGATTGTTAATGCATTGACGCAGGCGGTTAAGCTGGATGGAAAGCAGGTGCATTATCATGAAGTGAATTTTACGGATTTGAAACCTTCGACGCAGTATGTTTATCGCGTTGGGGATGGGCAGAATTGGAGTGAGTGGTTTCATTTTTCGACGGCTTCGGACAAAAATGAGCCTGTTTCGTTTCTTTATTTCGGTGATGCGCAAACGGAAATTCGATCGCTGTGGTCGCGGGCAATCCGTGGGGCTTACTCAACATTACCGAAAGCCGATTTCATGATCCACGCGGGTGATTTGATCAACCGTTCGAACGCTGACCACGAATGGGGCGAATGGTTTGAAGCAGGCGGCTGGATTAATGGTATGATCCCCAACCTTTCCACTCCGGGAAATCACGAATATTTTAAGGACACAGACAATGACCTGAAAGTTTCCCTCCATTGGCGCCCGCAATTTGCCTTGCCGGAAAACGGACCAGAAGGAATGATCGAAACCGCTTATTACATTGATTACCAAAATAATAGATTCATTTTCCTGAATTCAGAAGAAGCTGATAACAGCATTCGGGCCATGAACCGCCAAGCCGAATGGTTTGAAGAAGTCGTAAAAACAAACCCAAATCGCTGGACAGTTGTGGTTCATCACCACCCGGTTTACTCAACCAAACAAGGCCGCAGCAATGATCGCTGGCGAAGAAAAATGGAGCCGCTTTACAAAAAATACAATGTGGATATTGTGCTGCAAGGCCACGATCATAGTTACGGTCGGGGCTTGAATATGCCAACGGGTGAAAGTCGGCAAACGCCGGATGGACCGATTTACGTCGTGTCGGTGAGTGGGCCGAAAATGTATGACATTGGTTTGCAGGATTGGATGGACCGCGCTGCATCTAACACACAGTTATATCAGGTGATCACAATTGATTCGAGCAAACTGGCCTTTAAAGCATTCACCGTCAATGGCGACCTGTACGATTCTTTTGAGTTAAATAAAGATGCTAAGGGCAAAAATACTTTGGTTGAACTGGAAGGAACATTGCAAATGATGGAACGACTTGAACTGCCGGAACGCTATCTGAAAACATTCAAGGAAGCTGATTTAAAGCATTATAATGAGCGTTTCCTGGAATATAAAAAGCGAAAGGGGCTGAAATAAAGGTCAGAGATTATTTTTTAACAGCCCAGAAAATGGCGTTTTTGAAAATGGTTTTATAGACATCACTTTCAAACAAAACCGGAGAATGTCCCATGAAAATGTAAACATTCTTCGCCTTCATTTTCGGATTCGACCAGATCACAGGATGATCGCCCATTTTCACCTTCGAATCAGGCAAATAAGTGGATTCATCGACGCTCGCCAGGACGTCCACATTGGGCCGCGGGCTTTTGTCATAAATATACCATTCCTCCTTTTTTACCAAAAACGTTGCCGGAACGCCCTTCATAATCGGGTGATCTCTTTCCTCCACTTTCACAGTTGCGGCGGCAAAATCGGCGATGTAGTTTTTGTAACGGATGCCACCCATGAAATCCGCAAACCACGGCCAGATCTTGTAACCGTCAAATTCGCCTAGTAGTGTCGCATGATGAAAGCCAATCCAGCCGCCTTTGCCCTCATTAATGTACTTTTCAAATGCCGCCGATGCTTCGGGTTTCCAGGCATAAGGCACATAATCAAGCTGAATAATGAGCTGATAATTAGCCAGATATGCATCATTGATTGCATCGGTTTTATCAATGTAATCAATGGTAAAATTCTCCTTTGAGGCCAATGAATCCAACCAAACCCGCGCCCTTTTTGAATATTCAATATGGTGGCCACCCGGCTCGGCCATTGCCAGAACTTTGAATTCCGGCTTGTTATTTTGTGCAAATGTGAATGCACAAGCGCAAAAAAGTAAGCACGCAAGCAGAAAAGCGGAAAGCTTCCCGGTGATGATTTTCATGTTTTTCAGGTGTTTAGGAATAAAACCGTCCCTATTTCAGGACGGGCAATGTAATGCTGCTGCTGTATTGTGCATTGTGGTGAATCGTGATCTTAGACTTTTGAAAATCAGACTCATTGGCTTCAAAAATGTTTAGGAATTTCTGCGGATTCCTGTCTACTAACGGAAACCAGCTGCTCTGGATCTGCACCATAATGAGGTGTCCTTTTTTGAATGTGTGTGCGGTTTCATTCAGTTTGACAGTCACTTTTTCCACTTTATCTTTTGTAAATGGCTCAGGTTTCGAAAAGCTGTTGCGGAATTTTCCACGAAGCACTTCCGCCCGCACCATTTGCTGGTAACCGCTCATATCCACTGGATTATCACCTTCTTTCGCTCCTGGAACGGACGTGTTAGCTGGCCAGACGTCAATCACTTTTACAATAAAATCTGCGTCAGAACCTGTTGTGGAGACCATCAGATTGGCTATGATTTCACCCGTTAATGTCACATCGGCCGTTAGAGAATCCGTTTGAAAACTCAGCACATCTGGTCTTTTGGACGCAAAACGCTGATCTTCTGCCATGTACGCATTGTTTCTGTGGCTGCCCGTCACGCTTGTGTAAGGAACCGGATTGGCAGGATCGCTCTCATAAGCCGTTTCTCCTTTTTTTGCCTTTGGCTTAGTTACTGTTAATGAGCCACTTGCATTCAGATAATAAGGCGTAGGCTGACTGTTTTTAGGCGGCCAAACTTCATAATTTTTCCACTGATTGGAACCCGTTTCATAAACTGTCACTTCCGGCTGATCAAAACTGCCTTTTCCTTTTAGATAAAAATTAAAAAACTTCGTCTCGATCTCTTCCTGAAAATATTTGTTCAAATCGCCGCCAAAATGATATTGCGCAAACGACTTCCATTGCGGCGCAGCCCAGCCGCCATGCGTCCACGGACCCATTACGAGACGATTATTGTTGCCCGGCGTTTGCTTTTCAATGGCTGCATACGTTTTCAAAGCGCCATATAAATCCTCCGCATCAAACCACCCGCCAACGACGAGCACGGCAGGTTTTATATTTTTCAAATGCTTCTTAATGTTCCTGCTTTCCCAAAATTCATCATAAACCGGATGCGCCACCGTTTGCCTCCAAATGCTGTTGGGATCAGAAAAATAAGCGTCCGTGTTGGTTTTTTTCAACGGTCCAAAATCCAGGAAATATTTGTAGGCATCTTTATATTCCGCTTTGAAAAACGACTCATAATTCTCTCCATTGGCACTTTTCGGCCCATCAAAACCACTGTAAAATCCGAAATTATCCATCAAGAAAAACGCGCCATTGTGATAGCAATCGTCGCCGATAAACTCGTCTGACATAGGCGCTTGCGGCGAAACGGCTTTTAATGCCGGATGCGCGTCAGGCAATGCGGCGGAAGAATAAAATCCGGGAAACGAAATGCCGGATTGGCCCACTTTACCATTGTTTTTGGTGTTTTTCAAAAGCCACTCAATTGTATCATAAGTGTCGCTCGACTCGTCGACATCCCTATTGCTCGTCTTCTTGTCAATCGCCGGCGTCATTTCCCTGAAATTGCCCTCACTTTTGTAACGTCCACGGGCATCCTGATAAACAAAAATGTACTTTTCACGCATCAAATAAACATTCGGGCCCAGGCTCCTGCGATATTTATTCACCCCATAAGGCCGCACCGAATAAGGCGTCCGCTGCATGAGGATCGGGTAAGTTTGCGACGAATCTTTGGGCGTATAAATGGCAGTGAAAAGCTTCACGCCGTCGCGCATGGTGATATATTGCTCTGTTTTAATATAATTTTCCCTCACCCAGTTGGTGTCGGGCGCTGCGGTGTTTTGAGCTTGACAAATGCAGGTTGAAAGCAGCAAAAAGAGCAATAGCAAACGTTTATTCATGGCTGGCTGTTAGTGGTTAAAATATAGTGACCAAAAATACAGAAGAAAGTGTTTGTCAAACAGAAAACTTTTTACCTTCCCTCATATTTGCCCTTTCCCGTTCAATGATCCGAATTATTAAAAAATCCCTTATGATATTATTTATTTTGCTAGCCCTGGTTGCCATGGCTGGTTACATTTTTTTGCAGCGCCCGCAATTTGGCCGGCAACCTTCCGGAGAGAGATTGGAATTGATCAAAAATTCGCCGAATTATAAAGATGGAAAGTTTCAAAACGAGAGTTATACGCCAGATCTCGCAGAGGGAAGCAGTTATGCCAAAGTGCTTGTAAAATTCTTTTTTGGCAAAAGCAAACATAACATTCCCGGCGCAATCATTCCATCGCAAAGGACTGATTTACTGCATTTAAACCCGGCGGAAGATGTGCTTGTCTGGTTTGGACATTCATCCTATTTCATGCAAATCGATGGTAAAACCTTCCTCGTCGACCCTGTTTTCAGCGGCAGCGCATCACCCGTCCATTTTACAACGCCCAGTTTCAAAGGATCGGACGTGTATGACGTTGAAGACTTTCCTAACATCGATTATCTGATGATTTCGCACGATCACTGGGACCATCTGGATTATACGACCATTTTAAAGCTGAAATCGAAAGTCAAAAAAGTGCTGACCGGACTCGGCACAGGGGAACATTTTGAACATTGGGGCTATAACAAAAATATGCTGATCGAAAAAGACTGGAACCAGGGAGCAGATCTTGGCGGCGGATTTCGGGTGGATATGACGCCGGGAAGGCATTTTTCGGGACGCGGACTAAGTCGTAATAAGGCACTTTGGGTTTCATTCGTGCTGCAAACGCCGACCATGAAAATCTTTATCGGCGGAGACTCCGGTCACGACCAGCATTTCAAAAGGATCGGTGATAAATTCGGCCCATTCGACCTCGCTATCCTCGAATGCGGCCAATATAACGAGGCCTGGAAATACATCCACATGATGCCCCGAAGAGACCGTAACCGCAGCTCGCGAGCTAAGAGCCACCAAACTAATGCCCGTTCACTGGTCCAAATTCTCCCTCGCCCTCCACGACTGGAACGAACCCATCCAAAGAGCCACCACCGAAGCCAAAAAACAAAACATGCCGCTCATAACGCCTATGATCGGACAGAAGGTTAATTTGAAAGGGGAAAATGTCTTTACCGATTGGTGGATGCACATGGCCCTGCAGCCGGAAAATTAACCAGAGTTACCGCAGGGACATTCTTGGTTGCGATTGTGAAAGGAAGTTTTGAAATTGAGATTCTGTAACAAACACTTGCAACTATGACTCAGGAATTGGTTGATAAAGTTAGGGCGTATGTTGAGGCAAAGCGGGAAGAAATAAATAACTCACCTGATCCTCGACAAGCGTCCATAGACCGCTTGAAAAAACTCGGCTATCTTGACGAAACTGGAGAAGTTTGCGAAACATTATCGCGGTGGACTTCTCTGAACTATACAGATGTTACGCTGATGCCAGCGCCGCATTCTCGCCATTCACGAAATGTCTGATCTTGTCTCGGCTGACATTCTTTTCTGCCTGCCATAGATCGTAATTTTTTTGCAAATTCATCCATAGCTCTGCACTCGTACTGAATGCTTCTGAAAGCTTTACTGCCATTTCAGGACTTACAGATGCCTTTTGGTTTAAAACCGCTGATAATGTTCCGCGGCTTATTCCTAATCCAGCAGCAATTTCGGTAATAGTTAATGCCTTGCCCGTTTCCTCACGCAAACCCTCGATCATTCCTCCTAAAATAGCTCCCGGATGAGACGGGCGCATTCCTCTTTTCAACATATGCTTGCTTTTAGTGATAGTCAAGATAGTTTACATCAAACACATTTCCATCAACAAACCGGAAAATTATTCGATAGTTTCCGCTTACTCTTATGGAATGAAACGCTTTGAATTCACCGGTTAGTTTGTGCAACCGATATCCCGATACGTTTAACTGTTCGACCGTTTCAGCCACCTCTAACAAAGATAAAATCTCCCTAATTCGTTCCACCAGATGCGGCGGCAGCTTTGACGGGTTATTATCCTCGAAAAGAAGACATAACCCTTTGTGTTGAATGCTTTCAATCATCTCAACGATGCCAAACTTTAAGACAAAGTCCCGTAGTCAACAGCGTGGATGTACATTTAGTAGTCTTTGTAACCATATAGTGTGTTTGTGATTGTCAATATTTTTATCCCTTCCTTAACCCCTCAATCTCCCGCTCCAATTCCCGAATCCGATCCTCTTGCCGTAACGCTTTCCGCTGCAATTCAATAAACTCGTCCTTTGTGATGGTGATTTGATTTGAAAGTTCGGATTGCTTTGTGAAAATGGGCTCTTCGCCGCCTTCTCCGAATAATAACCAATAAGGATTTACTTCGAATGTTTTGATAATGTCAGCAATCGCATCAGCAGTCAAGTTTCCGCTTCCTTTTTCAATTCTATTATAGGTTGCTTGCGGAACATTGGCTCTTTTGGCAAACTGAACCGCATTGATCTGCAACACTTCACGGAGCCTTTTAACTCTCGCAACTAACGACATTGTTATTTTGATTAAAAATATATTCTATTTGATAAATAAAATATATCAAAATGACTATATTTGTGTAACACAATCTGTTACACGCAAATTACACATATTATGCAAATGGATACAACTAACGGACGACAACCGCTCGTGCCGATCAAGCGGCGATTACTTTTACGATTTGGCAGAGCGAAGGAAATTGTTGGTCCGAATTGGAAGGATAAACTTGCGAGATACGACCGTTTTTTTGATACAAGAACCGGCGAGGCTTATATGCGTTCCGTTGCCCAGGCCATGTCAGATCCAAAACGCGGACATGTAGATCGGATTGAACGTGTTACTCTGGCATTGGAGGAAGTTGCGGGGATTAGTCAAACAAGTTTCTAAAATACCGCTCGGGATCATCCAACAGGCTTTTTGTAAGCTGATAATGATTGGTCTCCATGTATTTTACGGTTTCAACAGGCGATTTATCAAAATCAAAAATAACGGCCCCTGGATAAGTCAGCAGAATAGGTGAATGCGTGGCGTGATGAATTGTGCATTTCCGGCTTTTTCCAGACTGTTTATAATAGACATAAATGCCAACTGCCGCTGAGGCGAAAGTGCTGCTTCGGGCTCATCCAGTAAGTAAATGCCCCGGTTAAATTTATTTAAAAACAGAGATAGAAACGCCTCACCGTGCGATTGCGCATGCAACGACTTTCCGCCATATGCATCTGAAAGATCATTTGAATCCACATAAGTGGCGAAATTGAAGAAGCTTTCCGCCCGCATAAAAAAGCCGTTGGTGATCCTTTTTGGCCGCCAGGAAAGTCTTAGGAAATTGGAGAGATTTGATTCGGTTTCGTAAAAGTCGTAATTGTGATTTTGGTTGCCACCTGCCGCATTGAATCCGCATTTGATTGCTATTGCTTCGAGGATTGTTGATTAGCCGGAGCCATTCTCACCTACAAAAAAAGTTACATTGGAATAGAATTCTAGATCCAGGCCCTTGGCTAAAACTGGAATGTTGAATGGATATTCGGCTGGGTTGCTGATGTCGGTTGTGGTGGCGCTTGTAAGAAATGGCATTTTGCGTGTGTAGGTTAATAACAAAAAAACCGCTTTAAAATAAAGCGGTTTTTGCTAGTTTCTGAAAGCGCATTCCGCGCGGTTATGTGACCCATAGGGGAATCGAACCCCTGTTTCAACCGTGAAAGGGTCGTGTCCTAACCGCTAGACGAATGGGCCGACTGGTCTCCTACTTCGCGCGTTTTTTAAGCACTTTCTTTCACTTTTCGTTTCCGTTTTCCGAAATCGTGGTGCAAAGATGCACGACCGATTTTTAAATTCCAAACTTACACTAGAAATAAAATGAAGTTATTTTACAGCATCCTCATAACCAGAACATTCGAAGTGAAACTTTTTTTTATCGACAAGCCCATGCCGTTAAATTGAGCTAACTTTCTAATTTTGGACTCCCACGGATTTTATTTCACTTCCCTTATTTATGATAAAACGTTTCTGCTATTTGCTGCTGCTGCTTTTTTCTCAACTTGCCGTGGCACAAAACAAAACCCCGGACGAGTTCCTTGGGCTTTCCGCTTGGCTCGAAGTTCGCATTTCATTCAGCCAGATCGTAGATTACATTAAGTTATTGCAGTCGCAAAATCCGGATCGGGTTAAACTGGTCCAGTATGGCAGCAGCAACGAAGGAAGGCCATTAATGGTGAGCTTTTATTTCCTCGGCAGAAAACATTTCCAATATCTCGAAAAGATACGTACGAATCATTTGAAGAGCATTTAGTTGCTGGACGGCAAGCCCGATGCTGCGACGCCGCCGATCGTTTGGATGAGTTATAATGTGCACGGAAATGAATCGGTTTCTGCAAATACGAGCATGAAAGTGGTTTATGAATTGCTCAATAAACAGAATGCATTAACCCAGGATTTCCTGAAAAATATGGTCGTTATGATCGATCCTTGCATCAATCCGGATGGCTATGACCGTTATACGCAATGGTATAACCGCGTGCAGAACGCGACGCCGGATGTTACGCCATTTGCATTGGAACATGACGAACCGTGGCCTGGTGGTCGCTTTAACCATTATTTGTTTGACCTGAACCGCGATTGGGCTTGGCAAACACAGAAGGAGACGAAGGAACGCATTGCGCTTTACAATCAATGGATGCCGCATTTCCACGCCGATTTCCACGAAATGGGCCATAGCAGAAGTTATTATTTCCCACCGGCCGCCCGCCCTTTTCATAAGGATGTGACGGCTTGGCAGCGTCAGTTCAATGACCTGATCGGAGAATATTGCCGCAAATATTTTGACAAAAACAACTGGGCCTATTTTACCCGATATAATTACGATCTTTTTTACCCAAGTTATGGCGACACGTGGCCAACGGTTAACGGCGCAGTCGGGGTGACTTATGAGCAAGGCGGCGGCGGAAGGGCTGGATTGGGCATCGAGCGCAAAGATGAACACGACACATTGACGCTCGTGAGCCGCATTTCACATCATTATGCAACAAGTTTGGCAACATTGGAAGCGGTGTTGTCGCAAAAGGAACGCATTGTTTCTGAGTTCATTAAGTTTCATGCTGACGCTGCTAATGCGCCTGCCGGAAATTTCAAAACCTACATTGTAAAAGCAAAAGGAAACGAAGAACGCATCCGCTCGTTCAGCGACTGGATGAACCGCCAGGGCTTCGTTTATGGCATTGCGGGCAAATCGGCTTCTACAAAAGGAACGGAATTGACGACCTTGACCGAACAATCCGTAAAAATTGAGAATAATGACTTGCTCATCAGCGCTTATCAGCCTAAATCGAATTTGCTAAGAATTCTTTTTGAACCAAAACCGGTGCTGGAAGACTCTGTTACTTACGATGTTACGAGCTTGGGGACTTGCTTATTTATATGGTTTGAAGGCTTATGGATTGAAAGAAAAGCTTACGCCTGCTGCTTATCAGCCCGAGAAAATTGAAAATTCAATTCCTGCCACTCCGCCCTATGCATATCTGGCACAATGGTCTGAGGTTGAGCATGCTGCATTTCTGGCTGAGCTTTTGAAAAATGGTATTTTGGTAAAAAGCTCCAATGTTCCGTTTGAAATGAATAAGGCTTCCTATGAAGCGGGAACGTTGATTATTCCGAAAAAAGGCAATGAAAATCTGGCATTTGATAAGCTCGTTACTTCCATTGCGACCAAGCATTTTGTAAAACTCACGCCAGTGAACACGGGTTATGTGACCAACGGCGCTGATTTTGGCAGTGATTACATTGCAACATTGAAGACGCCAAAAGTGGTTGTTGTTACCGGAGATGGCATTAGCGCAACTTCCGTGGGCGCGGTTTGGCACTTTTTTGAACAACAAATCGGCTATCCGGCAACCATGGTAAGCGGCTCGCGGCTTTCTTCTTTGCCTTGGAATGAAATCGATGTGCTTATTCTCCCTGATGGCAAATATTCAGACATTATTGGAGATAAAAACCTGGAAGCGTTGCAAAACTGGATCCGCAATGGTGGAAAACTGATTGCCATGGAGCGTGCGAATGATGCATTTGTTGGAAAATCTGGTTTCAATCTGACAAAAAAAATCACAGACAGAAAGAAAGACTCTGACACATTCAAGAAATTTGGCGACCAGGAAAGGGAAGACGCGGGCGACACATCGCCGGGAAGCATGTTCCAGGTGACGATGGACACAACGCACCCGCTATCATTTGGCTGCGGAAAGGAATATTTCACCCTCGTGCGCGACACCTATGAAATGGATTTCCTGAAAGACGGCTGGAATGTCGGATACTTGGGAGAAACGGGTTACAAAGCAGGCTTTGTAGGAAATAAAATAACCGGAAAGCTCAAAAACACATTGATAATGGGCGTGCAGGAAATGGGTCGCGGCCAGGTTGTCTATCTCATGGACGACCCCGTTTTCCGCTCCATGCTCTATAACGGCAAGATCCTGTTTAGCAACGCGGTTTTTCGCTAATGATTGAATGAGTGAATGACTGAATGAATGAATAAAAATAAACGACTGACTGTCTGAATGATGAGTAATGACAACTAAAATCAAAATATTCAATCATTCAACATTAAAAATATTCAGTCATTCAATCATTCAGTCATTGAAAATAGCGAACCGCAAGTTCGTAGCCGCGTAGCCCCAACCCACAAATCATCCCCTTGCACCGCGAAGTCAAATAGCTGTGGTGGCGGAATGATTCTCTGGCGTGAATGTTGGAAATGTGGACTTCAACGGCTGGGGTGGTTACTGCCGAAAGTGCGTCTGCCAGCGCGATGGATGTGTGCGTGTAACCGCCTGCATTGATTACGATGCCGTCGAATGAGAAGCCGACTTCGTGGATTTTATCTATTAATGCACCTTCGTGATTGGATTGGAAATAATGCAGTTCAGTGTCCGGAAAAAGACCTTTCAATGTTTCGGAATGATCCTCAAATGATTGGTTACCATAAACGCCGGGCTCGCGTTTGCCTAAAAGATTCAAATTAGGGCCGTTCAGGATCAGGATCTTTTTCATTCAATAATCAGGTTAACAGTTCTTATATGTGGCAAAGCTACATCAAACATTTCAAAAATTATCTTCGGCTGGAACGCTCCTTATCGGGCAATTCAGTGGAGGCTTATGTGCGGGATGTTGAAAAACTGGAAGAATATTTAGAACTGGCAAAAATCGATCTGCCGCCTGCGAAGATCAGCGAAGAGCATTTAACCGGTTTTCTCAAATATCTGTCTGAGCTCGGCCTGGCGGCACATTCCCAGGCGCGGATACTCTCGGGGATTAAGGCATTTTTCAAATATCTTTTGCTGGAAAATGAGATCACCGAAGATCCTACCGAGCTCCTGGAATCTCCTCGCCTGCCCCGCAAGCTGCCTGACGTGCTTTCCTATGAGGAAATTGAAACCATGCTGTCGGCTATTGACCATTCCTCGCCCGAAGGAACGCGAAACCGGGCCATTATTGAAGTCCTATACAGCTCAGGATTGCGCGTTTCGGAGCTGACTGGTTTGCAGCTGACACATTGCTATTTCGACATTGGATTTCTGCGGATTTTGGGAAGGTGATAAAGTGCGACTCGTTCCCATTGGTAAGGAGGCGATCAAATACACGCAAATTTATCTTGAACACGTCCGGAACGAAATCGCGCCGGCTAAGGACGCCGAAGACATTGTTTTTCTTAACCGAAGAGGCGGCCAGCTGTCGCGTGTGATGATTTTTTTAATGATTAAGGACATTGTTGAAAAGGCCGGAATTCACAAGAATGTGAGTCCGCATACATTCCGGCATTCATTTGCGACACACCTGATCGAAGGTGGCGCAAGCTTGCGTGCTGTGCAGGAAATGCTTGGACATGAGTCCATTACGACCACGGAAATTTATACACATCTGGACCGTGATTATCTCCGGCAGGTTATCACCGAATTTCACCCGCGCGGCTGATCATTTCACTTCTTCCAAAAGCGAATCCAATAAAAGCGAGTCGGAATCGGGTGTAGCGCCCGGCAATGCGCGGTTTAGCTGTTTTGGCTTGTTCCACGGCGCCGTTGTGCGGCTCGACATATCGTAGGAAATGTAGGCGAACAATGCGATGAACAGGAGCGTGATAACGATAAATACGCTTCGGCTTTTGTTTGGTTTTTCCATTCTAATCAACGTCCCGCACTTCCTTGGGCGTTTTGTATAAAGTCAAATTTCCTGTTTTGGCAGAAATCTCTTCCCACTTAAAATCCTCGAAATCAATGATTGCCACGCTTCCCTTCTTCATTGAACCCAGGCTTGCGCCGGAAATATATTCTGCAAAATGCGTGATATCCGGGTTGTGCCCAAAAAGGATCAGCTTCTTAAAATCCTCTGAAACCGTGTTAACAGCATCCAAATAAGCCTTCGGACCGCCATCATAAATGTCCGCATCGGAATGCAATGAGGCCACACTTACACCCAGCTTTTCAGCAATGATTTCCGCTGTCTTATAAGCCCGCGCGGCCGGACTTGAAATGAAGATATCGGGCTGTACATTGGTTTCTGCCAGCCACTCGCCCATTAAGGCAGCCTCTGACAATCCTTTTTGATTCAGCTTGCGATCAAAATCCTTTGTCCCAAAAGTTTGATCCTCAGCGGTTGCGTGGCGGACAAGAATAAGGGTTTTCTTCATTTTCTATTTTTTTTCAAAAATACAGATTACTAGCATTTAAACACTTGGCAAAGCTTCGAAAATAAGCCGGATTTTTTTGCCACTTACTGCCTGGAAACAACCTTTCGACATTAATTATTCTACAACGCGCGACAATTAATCCTTATTTTTGTTTCTTACGTACCTATGAAATAAAACCCATTATACAGCATAACATGTTACAATTTCTCAAATATGTCCTGGCAACATTCGTCGGCATAATCATCTTCATTTTCGTCTCACTTTTCATACTTGCCGGCATTGGATCCGTATTATCATCGGATGAAGAGGTTGTGATCGAAGAGAAATCAGTGCTTAAACTAGACCTTAACAAGCCAATCCAGGAAGTGGGCGTCGAAAATCCTTTCGCCGAAATAGGCGGACCATTTGGTGGCGACGAAAATGCAGTTGGATTGAAAGACATTGTCGAGGCTTTGAAAAGCGCTCAGAAAGATGATAATATCAAAGGCATTTACCTGAAAACAGAAAACCCGGAGGCTGGCTGGGCAACATTGGAAGAGATCCGTAACCAGCTTTTGGAATTCAAAAAATCAAAGAAATTCGTTGTCACTTACGGCGAATCCTACTCAGAAAAAGGCTATTACATTGCTTCATTAGCCGATAAAATTTACCTTAATCCTGCCGGCGCTATCGAATGGAACGGCCTTTCCGCCGAATACAGTTTCTTCAAAGGCACATTCGACAAGTTAGAGATCAAACCGTTGGTTTTCCGCGTAGGCGAGTTTAAAAGCGCCATTGAAATGTTCTCCCGTCAGGATATGAGCGAAGCGAGCAAAAAGCAGTCTATTGAGCTCATAACTGCTATTAATGGTAATTTTTTGAAAAACATTTCTGCTTCACGTAACATTCCGGTTGCTGAATTGAAAAACCTCGCTGATTCGCTTGCTGTTGACAATCCCAAATCTGCATTAGCGCACAAATTTGTTACTGATCTGGGTTACCAGGACGAATTGGAGGCTTATTTGAAAAGAGACCTGAAAGTGGAGGAAAAGAAAAAAATCACTTATGTGGGTGTCGATAAATATCTGAAAGGCGGAAGCAAAGTGGATGAAGGCGATTTTAACAAACGGATTGGTGTGCTCGTTGCAGAAGGTGAAATCACAAGTGGTGATGGCGGCGACGGCAACATTGGTTCTGAAAAATTTGTAAAAGAATTGAAAGAAATTCGTGAAAATGATAAAATCAAAGCCATTGTAATCCGCATTAATTCTCCTGGTGGAAGTGCGCTGGCGTCTGATGTGATGTGGCGTGAAATTCAGATTACGGCTAAAAAGAAGCCCGTAATTGCCTCTATGTCTGATGTTGCGGCTTCGGGCGGTTATTATATGGCCATGGGTTGTGATAAAATCGTTGCACAGCCGAACACCATTACAGGCTCAATCGGAATTTTCGGTTTGATTTTCAATGTAACCGATTTCATGAACAATAAGCTTGGCGTGACATTCGACGGCGTGGGCACAAGTCCACATGCAGACTGGCCAACGGCAACGCGTGAAATGACGGAATTCGAGAAATCAATGATCCAGAAAAGTGTGAATGAAGGTTATGAAACATTCACAACGAAAGCGGCTGCAGGCAGAAAAATGTCGGTTGAAAAGCTAAAAAGTCTTGCGCAAGGACGCGTTTGGTCTGGTGTGGAGGCTAAGGAAAACGGACTTGTTGACGTTTTGGGCGGTGTGGATGTGGCGGTCAAACTTGCCGCAAAATCTGCCAAGTTGAATGAAGGCGATTACAGAGTTCGTTACTATCCTGAAAAGAAAAAGCCTTTTGATGAACTGGTTACTAAAATAATGGGTGACAAAGAAGAAAAAGCGAGCAATAAGGCACTTGGCGAACTTGCGCCGTATGTCAAAATGTATAACAAATTGATGAATATGGGCGGAACACAAACCAGAATGCCATTTGAGCTGGTGATCCGCTAATATTAATCTACGATCAGCTTCCCGGTTGCTTCGTCAATTTCCTTTCTTACAATCAGGACGGCGTGTTTATTAGGAGCGATCCCCACGCCGTCCTGTTTTGCATAAACCTTGGTAAACTCAGCTCCAAAATACAGAATAATCGAAGAATAGTAAATCCAGGTAAGCAGGATCACAATGGACGCCGATGTGCCATAAGCAGCTCCAAGGTCAGATTGGCCAAGATAAAAAGTGATCACAAACTTACCAATCAGGAATAATATAGCGGTAAACGTCGCTCCTACCAGACATTCCTTCCAACGCAATTCGCCATCAGGTAAAACCTTGAAAATTACGGTAAATAATGCTGTGATAATGGTAAGAACAAGGCCAAGATTGACAATATAGAAAAGCACAACCGACCCTTCCGAAAAATATCTTTCCAAACGATTGCTCAAAACATCCACCAACGCACTCGCTCCAAGCGAAACCACGAGCAGAAAACCAAGCGTAAGAATGAGCGAGAAAGAAATAAGGCGGTTTTTTAGATATTGAAGCCAGCCTTTTTTGGGTTTAGACTTAATAGCCCAGATGTAGTTGATCGAGTCCTGCATTTCAGCAAAAACCCCTGTCGCACCAATCAGCAATGTTCCAATTCCTATCGCTGCGGCAACCCCTGATTTATTAGAAAGCTCTGCATTTTTAAGAATTTCCTGCAATTGCAAAGCTGCATTAGCACCTACAAGCCCTCTTATTTGTCCAAATAACTCACCCTGAATGGCGTCCCTACCAAAAAAAATGCTGAACACCGAAATGATGACCAGCAACATGGGAGCAAGTGAAAAAATAGTGTAGTATGAAAGCGCCGCGCTTAATTTCAGCCCGTTGTCATTCATGAATTCACTGAAACTCTCTTGCAGGATGGAAAAATACAGCTTGACGTTCTTCATATTTGGTTTTCTGACTGATGCATTGTGTTAATACAACAGTCAGACACAAATATCCATGCCAATGCGGCTAATTCAATTGATTTATAACAGCAACCCTGCGAGTGTTGCCGACATGTAAGATGCCAATGTTCCGCAAATAAGGGCTTTAAAACCAAGTCTCGCCAAGTCAGCGCGGCGCGACGGAGCCAGCTCACCAATCCCTCCAACCTGAATGGCGATGGAGCTGAAATTGGCAAAACCGCACAAAGCAAAACTCGTTATGACGATCGTCTTTTGATCCAAAGTATCCTTCATTTTTACTAAATCGAGATAGGCGACAAATTCGTTGATCACCATTTTAGTGCCCATTAAAGATCCAGCAGCCTCAATATCCTTGCTCGGAACGCCCATGGCCCAGGCGAAAACTGAGAACACTTTGCCCAGCAGAAAATTAAAACTCAATTGCGGAAAAGCAAATATGCCACCGATCAATCCAAGCAAATAATCAAGCAAAGCAACGAGTGCGATAAAGCCGATAAGCATCGCGATCACATTGAAACCAACCTTCAAGCCTTCGCCCGCTCCGGCCGCAATTGCGTCCAGCAGATTGGCGTGCGTTTTCTGGATTTCCAGCTTCACTACGCCTTTTGTATTCGATGTTTCCGTTTCCGGGAAGACGATTTTCGAAATAACCAATGCACCTGGCGCAGCCATTAAGCTTGCTGCAATAAGATAAGGAGCCGGGACACCCAGAGAAATATACACTGCCATAACGCCTCCTGCAATACAAGCAAAACTTCCTGTCATAGAAGCCATTAGCTCAGAATTGGTCATGTTTTTAAGATAGGGCTTAATCATGATCTGCGCCTCAACCTGCCCCACAAATGTGCTTGCAACATTAGAAAGCGCCTCTGCACCACTCACGCCCATCAGCCAGTAAACACCACGCGCGATGACCGAAACAACGCGCTGCATAATGCCCAAATGGTAGAGCATATTCACCAAAACGGCGACAAAAATGATTGTAGGAATTACTTTGAAAAAGAAAACGAAGTCGTTACCCGGTCCAAATGCGCGTTGCATCAAATCTGGACGGACCAATGTTCCAAAGACGAAATCCGCACCGCGGTCTGAGAAGGAGAGTAATTTCTGAACTTTTGTACCAAGCCATTGAAATACGGCCTGACCGGTTTCTGTGCGGAGAATAAAAACAGCGAGACCAAATTGAAGTGCCAACCCCACGCCTACTGTCCGGTATTTGATAGCTTTTCTGTTATTTGACATCGCATATGCAATGCCGAGGATCAAGAAGATACCCAGTATTCCCGTAAATCTTTCCATAAATAGTTAAGTCGCCCTTTGACAAAAGGTGCAAAATAACAACAAATTAATTGGAAGCTGTGAGTTTTGTAAAATATCGGGGACTAAGCCGGAGATTATTTGGCAGCGATAACAGGCACAGGTGCAGTTGTTAGTTCATCCGAGTGACGATGAACGATTTTCCAGCCATCACTTTCGCGGCGAAAAACGATTGTTACATGCAGATCCAGGCTTTTACCATCGGGCAAGATATAATGTTCTTTTTGAAGGACGTAGCCTTGTTCTGCACCTGCATTGCTCGAAATTTTTTCAACATTGAAAACATTTTTGCCTGCAATACGCTTATTGAATGCATCCAGGCTCTTTTCTACTGCTTCCCAGCCTTTCGACTCCTGGCCATTGAGACCGCAGAAATTGGTAACCTCATCCGAATGCGACCACAATGATTTGTAAGTGGAAGGCTGACCTTCGGCGAATTCCTGGTTGCCTTGCTGCAGTTTCGCGACCGCTTCGTTGAAGGATGTTTTTGAGTGCGAACCTGAATTGGAAACGGTTTGCAGATTAATTGGATTTAACGGTAAAACTTGCTCACGGGTTTTGGTTCTGTACTTAAATGAAGAAGCAATAAGGATGAGTAAAATGAAAACGGCAATATTTCTATTCATGGCTAATAAACTTTAATTCTTACTTAGAATCGTTACACAAATATTCACTGATAAAAATTAAAAAAATAGCGTAATCCTACCTGTTTACAGCATGTTATACCCTCCTATTACAGCGTTTTGACAAATAAAAGTATACATATTGCCATAAAAAATGGGAGAACAGGCTGCTCCGTCCTCCCATTGAACCTTAAATATTAAAATTCTAATATCCCAAAACCGGAGAAAGCCATTTTTCAATCTCTTCCAAAGGCATATCTTTTCTTCTCGCGTAATCTTCAACCTGATCCTTAAATATCTTACCCACAGGGAAATAACGACTTTCAGGATGTGAGAAATACCAACCGCTTACGCTGCTTGCGGGATACATCGCGAAACTTTCCGTCAATGTAATTCCTAGCTGTTCGGCATCGAGCAGATCAAACAACATCCGCTTCTCAGTGTGGTCAGGGCAAGCGGGATATCCTGGGGCAGGACGTATGCCGACATAGTTTTCCTTGATCAGATCTTCGTTGCTGAATGTCTCGTTTTTGGCATAACCCCAAATTTCCTTCCGGACCCGCTCATGCATTAACTCTGCCAATGCTTCCACTAACCGGTCGGCCAGCGCTTTCACCATAATGCTGTTGTAGTCATCGTGGTCTTTTTCGAATTTATCCAAAAGCGCCTCAATTCCGATTCCCGCAGTCACGGCAAATCCACCAATGTAATCCGTTTGGCCGGTTTCCAATGGAGCCACAAAATCTGAAAGGCAATAATTAGGCAAATTGGACGCCTTCTGACTTTGCTGACGCAGATGATGCAAAACCGCCGCCGTATCCGCTACAAGCTCGCCTGCATTCAGGTTTTCTGTCGCGTGCTGGCTGATACGATATTCAACATGCTGGTGTGAACCGTGTCTTTCGCAAGGCACTTCGCGCGTTTCTTCCTCAAAGTGATGCAAAACAATGTCGTCCTGAATCGCATTGGCTGGCCAAAAACCGATCACGGCTTTTGCTTTCAATGTTTTATCACGAATGATCTCACCTAAAAGAACAGCTGCATCTTCGTATAGTTTCACTGCTTCCGCACCAACAACTTTGTCTTCAAATATTTTTCGGAAACTTGCCATGCAACTGCCACGTCTGAAAAAATGGTGTCCAGTCAATGTATTTGGCAATGTCATTCAAATCATAATCGTCATAAACGCGTGTTCCGAGGAACTGCGGCTTGGTTGCCTGAAACTTCGTCCAGTCAATTTTCGCCTTGTTTTCGCGCGCCTTTGCAATTGGTACATGCGCTTTTTCTCCACCGCGTTTTGCATGATCTTCGCGCAGCTTCGCATATTCAGCCTTAATGTCCAAAAGCACAGCTGCCTGACTTTCATCATTTTGAATAAGCTTACCAGCAACCGGAACCGATCTGGAAGCATCCAAAACGTGGATTACGGCGCCTGAATAATTCGGGTCAATTTTAACTGCCGTGTGTATACGCGAAGTCGTCGCGCCTCCGATCAGCAGCGGCATTTTGAAATTCCTGCGCTCCATTTCTTTTGCAACGCCCACCATTTCATCAAGCGACGGCGTAATCAATCCCGAAAGACCGATAATGTCAACATTATGCTCGATGGCTGCGGCCAGGATTTTATCAGTCGGCACCATTACGCCGAGGTCGATAATTTCGTAATTATTACAGCCTAGCACCACGCCAACGATGTTTTTACCAATGTCGTGCACATCGCCTTTTACCGTTGCAAGCAAGATTTTCCCGGCTGAATTGTTGCCTTCACTTTTCTCAGCCTCAATGTAAGGCTGCAAATAAGCAACCGCCTTTTTCATCACACGGGCAGATTTCACAACCTGCGGAAGGAACATTTTTCCCTCACCGAAAAGATCACCGACAATGCTCATTCCATCCATCAAAGGGCCCTCAATCACCTCCAATGGTCTGTCAAACAAATGCCTGCATTCTTCCGTATCTTCATCAATATAATCTGAAATTCCTTTTACCAAAGAATGCGAAATGCGCTCTTTTACAGGCAATTCCCGCCAAGAAAGATCCGGGCCGCTTTGCGTTTTACCCTTGTCTTTTACAGTTTCTGCATAAGCAACGAGACGTTCTGTTGAATCCGCGCGGCGGTTAAGCAACACGTCTTCAACTAGTTCGAGCACATCTTTTGGAATTTCATCATAAATGCCGATTTGCGCAGCATTCACAATGCCCATATCCATCCCAGCACGAATCGCATGATATAAAAACGCGGTGTGAATCGCCTCACGCACAGGCTCATTTCCCCTGAAACTGAACGAAACATTGGAAACACCGCCTGAAACTTTCGCATGTGGCAGGTTTTCCTTAATCCAACGAACAGCATTAATAAAGTCGACCGCATAGTTATTATGCTCTTCCATTCCGGTTGCAACCGTCAGGATGTTTGGGTCGAAAATGATGTCCTCTGCCGGGAAACCAACTTCTTCGGTCAAAATGCGATAGGCTCTGGAACAGATTTCAATGCGTCGTTCCAGGTTGTCCGCCTGCCCTTGCTCGTCAAATGCCATTACCACCGCCGCAGCGCCGTAACGCAACACAGTTCTGGCCGATTCCTTGAACTTTTCTTCGCCCTCTTTCAAAGAAATGGAGTTCACAATCGACTTACCCTGCACACATTTCAGCCCCGATTCGATTACTTCCCATTTAGAAGAATCGATCATTAACGGCACCTTGGAAATATCTGGTTCAGAAACAATGAGGTTAACGAATGTCTTCATTGCTTCTACGCCATCGATCATCCCTTCATCCAGGTTAATGTCAATGACTTGCGCTCCGCTTTCAACTTGCTCGCGTGCAACCGCAAGCGCTTCGTCATATTTGCTTTCGCGAATGAGGCGGGCAAATTTCTTCGAACCCGTTACATTACAACGCTCTCCAATGTTCACAAAGTTGCTGAGCTGATTGATCTTAACCGGCTCTAAACCAGACAATTTCATCACCGTTTCGGTTGAAGGCAATGTTCTTGGCGGATATTTTGTAGTAAGGTCCGCAATCACGCGAATGTGATCGGGAGTCGTTCCGCAGCAGCCACCGATGATATTGATCAGATTATCCCTCAAAAATCCGTCAATAACTTCGCCCATTTGCTCGGGGGACTCGTCATATTCGCCCATTTCATTCGGTAACCCGGCATTCGGGTGCGCAGAAGTGAAAAATGGCGCTTCTTTTGCTAAAATCTGCACATAAGGACGCATTAAATCAGCGCCTAATGCACAGTTCAAACCAACCGAAAGCAATGGCAGGTGTGAAACAGAAGTCAAAAATGCTTCGGTCGTTTGCCCGGATAATGTTCTTCCGGATGCATCCGTAATTGTTCCCGAAATCATGATTGGCAATGACTCACCCGGCACATTTCTCCATGATTCCAACCGCTCTACCAAGCCATTTTTGGCGTCAGTAAAGAATTTATCTATAGCAAAAAGCGCTGCTTTTGCATTCAATGTATCAAAAATCGTTTCAACCAAAAGAACGTCGCAACCGCCGTCGGTTAAGCCCTTGATCTGCTCATAATAAGCCTCAACCAGCTGGTCGAAACTAATGGCGCGGTAACCCGGATTGTTTACATCCGGCGAAAGCGAGGCAGTCCGGTTCGTCGGTCCGATTGAGCCTGCTACAAAACGTGGCTTGTCCGGATCTCTTTCTGTAAATTCATCTGCAACTTCCCTAGCAAGGCGTGCGGATTCAAAATTGAGCTCGTAAACCAGCTCTTCCATGCCGTAATCGGCCATGGCGATGGTGGTTCCCGAGAATGTGTTGGTTTCTGCAATGTCAGCTCCCGCATCAAAATAAGCAGCGTGAATTGCCTTGATAATGTCTGGACGCGTCAGCGAAAGCAAGTCATTGTTTCCCTTCACATCGCGCGGCCAGTCTGCAAAACGCTCGCCTCTGTAATCGTGATCCTCCAATTTATATCGCTGGATCATCGTGCCCATGGCGCCGTCCAGCACCAGAATACGACTTTTCAGGATTTCACGGATGTCTGCTCTTTGCGTTGCTACCATTGTGTTGTATTTGTATTAACTGATAATTTATGCCTAACTATTCCAATGTCAACTGGAAAGCAAATTTAGCTTAATAGATGTTTTATTCAATAAACTCAAAAAATTTAGACTAATAGTCTGCTAAAATTCAAACGCCTAAATTATTTATCTATATTCGACCCATTGAAAAAGTGAATAAAGATATTCTATCTATGTATAATCCCGACGAAACTGACGCCAAAATCCTTCATTTCCTGCAACAGGACGCCACTTTGAAAACAAGGGAATTATCTGAAAAGTTGAACTTATCTTACACGCCTGTCTATGAACGCGTTAGGCGATTGGAAAGAAGAAGGGATCATTAAGAAATATGTGGCGCTGGTTGACCGCGAAAAGGTTGGCAAAAAGCTCATGGCCTTTTGCAACATTGCCCTCAAAGAGCATTCAAAATCCATGGGCGAAAAGTTTGTCAAAGCGGTGGTTGCCATGCCGGAAGTGATGGAATGCTTCAACATTTCGGGAGATTATGACTTTTTACTGAAAGTTGTGGTCGACGATATGTCTCAATATCAGCAGTTTCTGATGCAAAAGCTCGGTTCGCTCGAAAACATCGGCAGCACGCACAGTTTGTTTGTAATGGGGGAAATCAAGAACTCGTCTGCGCTGGAAATGCATATCCAAAAAAAATAAATACGGCGCCGGAAATTCCAGGCCGTATTCCAACTCACCCCTAACAAAACTCTTTAATGTCTTTGAATGTAAAGGACATTCCTACTTTTTAAATACGCCCTTCACAAAGCTGCTGTTGCAAAAATTACCATTTTTTTGGCAAAAAAACGCCTTTAACGTTTTTTAAGACTGTCTTTGAGCGACTTGAAAATATAATGCTCGACTTTTGCAACAGAATTACGGCGTAATCCGTAATCCTAATTAAGCAATCATTCCCTGACAAACCGATCCTCTGACCTTGCTCTTCGGACGAAAAATATCTTTTAACGAGAACGACTTTGATTCGGTCGTTGCTGCGTGCATTGCTGGCAATAATCAGGCGCAGAGGCATCTGTACAAGCAGTTTTTCGGCTATTCGAAAAGTATTTGTCTGCGTTACACATCCACAACCGAAGAGGCGGAAGAAGTTTTGAACGAGGGTTTTTTGAAGGTTTTTAATAATTTAGGTAAATACGATTCCAATCATCCGTTCAAGGCGTGGCTGCGGACGATCATGGTGAACACGGCGATCAGTTATTATCGCAAGCACAAGAAGCACAGCGAGGATGTGATTGCCCTGGAAGACGCTCCTTATCCTAAGTTTGAAGAAGAGATCATCGGCCAGATCACGGCTGATGAGATCCTGGAATTGATCCAAAAGATCAAGCCGGTTTATAAAAACGTGTTTTTACTATATGTGGTCGATGGCTATAACCATCGCGAAATAGCAGATTTGCTGCAAATTAATGAGGCCACTGTCCGCTCACATTATGTGCGTGCAAGGGCGCGTTTGCAACATTTGATCAAACAATATTACCCAAATTTCTTCCCAAGTGATTGGGCCGTAAAGTAATCTCAGAGGAAATGAAAACTAATAAATTTGAGGATACTATACGCCGGAAATTAGAAAGTATTGAACCTGACTTTCAAGAGAAAGACTGGGCTAATATGCAAAGTTATATGCGCGCCCAAAGTCCTCCAGTTTCTGGCAGCAACACAGTTCATGGATCGGGTACGCCGCCGCAGCTTCGGTTTCGACGGTGATGGCGTTCATGTATGTGAGCCAGCGCACGCAAAATAATCACCTGACTGCCGATGTCAAAAAGCTCCAAAATCAGATTGATGCCATCCAAAATGCGCCTGCAATTGCTGAGAAAAAAGATACGGTTTATCTGATCAAAAAAGGTGACGGTTCGGGTGAATTGGTAGCGCTTTCAGACGCAGATGCTGACATTAACCCTATGTCAACAGGAACATTGGCAAGCCGAAAGGTATTTATTAAGGAGCAAGAAGCAAAACGATTTAACCTAAAAGATACTGACAATCAGATCAATAAATCAGATCTGGCTTCATTCAAAACAAACGAGCGGATTGCTGATAACAGGTTCTCTTCAAATTCGATTAACATCAACTCATCTTCAAATGTGTCAATGATTAATGGCGGCGGTGGTTCAGGCGTCGCTGTTAACAATGCGGGGTTTTCCAAAACAATGCTGGCGCGGAAAGATTTGCGATGCCTTCAAACATTCAATTGGATTTGAAACAGCCTGTGGACATGAATAACAGCAACTTCGGCGTGAACAAGATGAAATACAGTCTCGCAAGCCGCATTTCAAAACGTCATTATCAACAGGCGCTGCTCGCTTCAAATGTTCAAAAATCAGCTGCTAATGTTTCAGAAAAGAAGACAGAACAGATTGCACAAGCAGAGAATGTCATTCCAAAACTAAACCTGAAAGTGCCTTACCGCTTTGGTGTTGGCATGTCATCGGATGCAGTGGGTAAAACAAAAACGGTGAGTGGCGAAGTGCTTGTTGCCAAAAAGTTTTCTCTTTCTGCGGGCATAAGCTGGCTTAAAGTGAAGCCTATGGAGTTTTTTAATGAGAAATTATTCAGAGAGAAAAACCGCCGCGACTTCAAAGGAGCCCATCCCGGAGAAGTGCCGCTGGCTTTCCAGGTTTACAACATTAAGGTGGATCCAACGGTCGTTCAAATTCCGCTGACGGTCGCATTCAGAAATAGTATCAAGGATAACTGGGCCTATTATGCAAGCGCAGGCACGAACATTACGGTTTCTGCCAAAGAGAAAATTTCGTTTGATTGCAAAGCGCCTAATTACGAATATTTTACACAGTCTTTTGAAGCCAAAACGGATGTGCCCGTTATCAATTCTGTGAACTTTTCCGTCGGCCTTTAGAAAACCTGGTATCCGATTGTGGTTCAGGCGGAGGGATATTTATACAATTACTTTAACCAGCTCACACCATTGAGCCAGTCGGCCGGTCCGGGTGTAAAAGTGAAGCTAATGTATCAGATAGGAGGAAAAATGTAAATCGCCAGCTTCAACTTTCAGGAATAATAAGTAGAATGTTGTTTCTGAAAGTTCTATTTTTGGCTTTATTTACTCCCCTATTAATAACCTAGCTTTTGAAATTCGCTGCAATAGATATAGGATCCAATGGTGCCCGCATGCAAATCTCTTCGGTCCTGCATGACGAGGGAATTTCCCGTTTTAAGAAGGTCGAATATGTCCGCTTTCCACTCCGCCTGGGTCATGATGTGTTCACAGAAGGCCGGATAAGCCCGATGAGTGAGGACCGGATGATGAAGTTAATGCTGGCTTATCAGCTCCTGATGGAACTGCATGAAGTGGACGATTACATGGCTTGCTCAACATCAGCCATGCGTGAAGCAGACAATGGTTTTGAAGTTCGCGAACACATTGAACAGCGCACCGGCATTCATATCCAGATCATTGATGGCCAAAAAGAGGCGGAGCTTGTCAATAATGTGGTTGTCAAATCCCTTGCAGACGGGCAATTCATTCACATTGATGTCGGCGGCGGAAGCACGGAATTGAATGTTTATAAAGACAGACAAAAAATCGCAGCAAAATCCTTCAAATTAGGCTCGGTTAGGCTTCTGGAAGGAAAGGAATCCAAGAGTTCCTGGTTAAAGATCAAGGAATGGATTAACCAGAATGTTGATTATAACCTTCCCATTGAAGCTGTCGGAACGGGTGGCAACATTAATAAACTTTTCGATTTATCTTCGAAATTATCCGAAAGCTCGACCAGCCTGGATGAGATCGAAAGAATGCGCGACTACATTGCTTCATTCACACTGGAAGAGCGCATTAACAAACTGCAACTCAATCCAGACCGCGCTGATGTGATCGTCCCTGCGGGCGACATTTACACTTCCGCAATGAAATGGGCGGGTGCAAATGTTATTCACGTGCCGGATGTAGGCTTAAAAGATGGCATGCTGCAATTACTTTACGATCGGGCATGCCGCAAAAAAAAGCCCGAGAATAAACCCGGGCCTATGCGTTCTTAACAAAATTCAGCTTACCAAACCTGTTCAAGGTCTTTCGCTGAATATTTGTGATTTCTTTCAACAAAAACAGAATCCTTTGCCTCGCGTTTCAGCGCTAACGGATTCTTTTTGCCCAATTTTGCAATTGCAGCAACTGGAAACAACACGACGAAAAACACAAGCGATAGCAAGATCCTGCCGTTAATGGCACCTAAAATCTCAGCGATTTTATACCAACCCTTGACGATCAGATCGCCTGCGGCTGGAATGGCAATGCTCAAAACGCCAACAACGGCTCCTGCAATCAGGAAATATTGAGATTTGAAAATAAAGTATAGAACGACCAGTCCCGTAACGATGACCAATTGTGCTTTGGCCTTATCAGATTCACTCATTTGTATAGTTGGAAGATTGTAAAATGCAGTGGCTTTTGAAACCACTGCATATTGGGAAAAAAGTCGGATCGATCAGATTGAATTAGAACAGGGTGTAAATGAACGGAGCAACTGCCGAACCTCCACCAATAACAATCAGCACACCGATAAGTAGTAAAACGACAATTACGGGAGCTAACCACCATTTCTTACGCTCCTTCATAAAAGCAAACAAGTCTGTCAAAAAATCCATTTCTTTAGCTGTTTTTATTTCAAAGATAAATATTTCAATATTTTTTAATACTATATTCTAATTATATTATTGTTAAGGCTTCTTCATCGCCTCTGTGAGGCGATCCGCAATGAGTTTGTTCAATGTTGCGCTGCCGTGTCCGTCGTTCTTTCCAACCACACGTTCCTTTTCCGGAATCTTCAAAACGCCATCATTAATGCCTACAACCGTTACGCCTTTTGAACGCAAATAGTCTTCAACCGGCTTCGTATAACCTGCGCTTTTATCAACTTGAAAAAGGAAAGGAATGAATACGGCATACATTTTCGCACCTGTGCTGTCCCTGTAATCGACCATTTTTGAGAGATCATGAAGGTGTGCGTTGAGTACGGTTGTATCGGTGTAAGCAGTTTGCACAAACTTTTCGAATGTGCTGAAGCCAGTGTGGGGAAGTTGCCAGTAAATGAAGTTTGGCAGATAAAAACGCTTAACCAGCGTAGTCATTGGCCCTTTCAAATCTGCATATGGCTCCGCTCCGGACAGTGACAAACCTTTTTCGCGGCCTACTTTTTCAATGTCATTTGGAAAATACTCTAATACAATGACATCCGGTTTGACTGGAAATGATTCCAATCGCTTTGCTTCATCCCGCGTATCTGCGCCGGACATTCCAAGATTGTAAACAGAAACTTTGTCGGCACCAAGCGAAGCTTCCAGCTGATTGGAAAAGCGCTCGTTAACATCTTTCAATCCGTGACCGGCTGCAAATGAATCGCCGATAATCAGAATGTGTTTTTTGCCAGGCTCGTTGGTAACCTCCTTATCGTGATATCCAAGCGAATTAACAGGCTTCCAGTATTTTTCCCACCAGATTTGCGAAGCCTTGGAAAGCACGCCCTCGTGGCTTTGCGGAATGTACATGAAAATCATTTCCAGGAAAACCAGTGTCACGATCAATGGAACAGCAATCGTAACAATGTTGGCAAGAATGCCTTTTGCTTTGCTTTTTACTACACCATAATAGAAGATCCTGAGAATTTCAATGATGAACAGAAACCAAAACGCAAGCTTAGCAAGACGAACATACCAGCTGTCTGCTTGCGGAAATCCTGGATATTCAAACTTGATTTGAAATCTGTCTGGGTAGAATAGGAAAACGAAGAGTAAAGCAAGAAAAAATAAGCGAACTACGCTTGAAACTATTTTAGAGGTCATTGTGTGTTACTGAAATTCACTATTAATCGAGTACAAATTCTTCTTTCCAATTGTCTTTTTCCAACCATTCAGGCTGTTGTTTTTTATCAAAAATAAAATTCCCAACAACCAGATAGTCCATTTCTGTACGCATGAAGCATCTGTAAGCATCATTCGGCGTGCAAACAATCGGTTCCCCGCGGACATTGAAACTTGTATTAACGATAACAGCGTAACCAGTCAGCGCTTTAAAGGAATCAATCAGTTCGTAGTAACGCGGATTGGTTTCCTTATGGACAGTCTGAATGCGAGCTGAATAATCAATATGTGTAATTGAAGGAAGATCTGAGCGTTCGAAATAAAGCTTCTCACGCAAGTCTAACGATCCGTAGTTGGATGGAACCGGCTTACGTCGTCCTTCCGCAACCGGGTGAACAAGAAGCATATAAGGTGAAATCCCTTCATAATCGAAGTAATCTGCGCAATCCTCTGCTAATACAGAAGGAGCAAATGGACGGAAGGACTCCCGATATTTAATTTTCAGGTTAAGCTTTTTCTGCATTTCTGCATTTCTTGGATCGCCTAAAATACTACGGCCACCCAACGCACGCGGTCCAAACTCCATACGACCCTGGATCCAGCCTACTACATTTCCTTCGGAAAGCAGCTTAGCGGCATCAGCAGAAAGGTCTTTGAAGTTTTCGTAATGTGTGTAAACGGCTTTATATTTTTTTGCCGTCAAAGCCACGTCCAGATCAGAGAATGTTGGCCCTAAATAAGAACCTCTCATCGCATCAGCCGTCCAGGTTATTTTCCTTTCCTGACCAAAGAAAATGTGATACGCTGCCTGCGCGGCTCCTAATGCACCACCGGCATCACCAGCAGCTGGTTGAATGAAAATGTCTTTGAAGATATTGGCTTTCTGCAACTTGCCGTTGGAAACGCAATTCAACGCAACACCACCAGCCATACACAGATAATCTGCGCCTGTAAGACGCTTGGCTTCCTTCGCCATGCGAATCACTGCTTCCTCTGTAATGTTCTGAATCGCCAGACCTAAGTTGCAATGAACCGGTTCGAGGGCATCTTCCGGTCTTCTTGTTTTGAAACCAAAAAGCGCCTCCCATTTATCCTCATTAACCATTTTCAGGCCTGTCGCATAATCAAAGTAATCTTGATTTAGCCAAACAGAGCCGTCTTCTTTGAGTTCAATGAGGTCTTTGAGAATGATATCCTCGTATTTTTTGATATCAGGAGAAGTCGGGTTGCCGTAAGGCGCAAGACCCATCAATTTGTATTCGCCCGAGTTAACCCGGAAGCCCAGGAAATAAGTAAATGCAGAATAAAGAAGACCTAATGAATGCGGAAATCTCAGCTCTTTAAGAATGCTGATGTCCTTTCCTTCACCCAGGCAAATGGAAGCAGTTGCCCACTCGCCTACGCCATCAATTGTAAGAATGGCAGATTTTTCAAATGGTGATGGATAATATGCACTTGCGGCGTGAGAAAGATGGTGCTCAGGAAACAGAAGCTTTACTTTCTTCTTTTTGTCATAACCCAACTTAACCAGCTCTTCATTGATCAGACGCTTTAAAAACATCTTCTCCTTAATCCAAACGGGCATTGCAGTTAAAAATGACCTGACACCCTTTGGAGCAAAAGCATAATAAGTTTCGAGAAGTCTTTCGAATTTCAGTAGCGGCTTGTCGTAGAAGACGATCGCATCTAATTCATTAATGGTAAGTCCACCGTATTCGAGGCAAAATGCAACTGCATTGGACGGAAAACCAGGATCATGTTTTTTTCGTGTGAAACGCTCTTCCTGCGCTGCTGCAACAATTTCTCCGTTGTCAATAAGAGCTGCTGCCGAATCATGATAAAAAGCTGAAATGCCTAAAATTTTCATTTAACAAATTAAAATTACCATTACGAAAAATCTGACAGAGGCCTTTACAACAAGATCGCACGATAGCGTGTTCCTTAAAAAAACTTTTCGACAACATTGGCTATCAGCTACTTACAGAAAACCGGATGAATTTTCTCGCTCAAATCGAGTACAAAGCTAGCACAAGTTTAGGTTTTATGCATATCTACGTTCAAGAGATAAAAAGAGATCAATTAAACGGCGGGGGAATTTAACGGAGGATTTCTTTCAATATTATGTACTTGGAAAGCTCCTTTGCGAACTGCTTTGCGCCTTGCTCACTCAGGTGGCAAACGTCGCAAAACATGGTTGAATCCTTGGGTAAAGCCACTGACATATCCAAGAAATGAGTTTTATGTTCACGCTGCACTTTCATGAGCATTGCATTATGCGTCGCTATTCCTTTAATTATATGTTCAGGTTTCCCCCAGGTTGTCACGGGTGAAACAATGTAACATGGAGTAAAATACTTTTTATCGTCCGGCCCGCCATTGAGACTAACTCCGGGAGGGAAGTAAGACGCGTATTTGACGAGCAACAGCGGCTCGTGTTTTTGATCGGCAATGCTGGCAATGCTTTTCAAATTCTGATAATAAGGCAAGGCCGTTTTAATGTCTTTTCCAAATTCAGCGAAATCAGAATCCACCTGATCATTACTAATGTAGAGCCTCTTAGATAATTTGTTGCGCAGCGCACTACAAGTCAAATGCAAAGCGTAAGGAATGACGGTGAACTTCATCTCCGGATGGCTCAGCAACAAATTGATTTCATCATACCATTTAATGTGACCATAATCTGCACGAAACAATTCCGTCGTGATGTTATTTGCGCGGTTTTCATTAATTGCTTCATAGTATATTACGAGATCAAATTTCTGGTGCCGGAGCATCCTGTATTTAATAGCATTGTCAAGCGAGTTGTGCCCTGGCATTGCAACATTAAAGAACTTAAACTTTTTGATTTCAGGATAAGCCTGTTGAAAATGTAAATCCAGACGCATTTCCAGTCTTGACCAATGTGTATTGACCACAGATCCGCCAAGAATTAAAATATTCCTCGTTTTTGGCCCGTGATCCAGCTTCGCCTGTTCGACCGACTCCATAAATGGATAATAATTTTGTTGGAGATAACGAGCCGGAAGCAGGAACGGATATCCGAAGCAAGTCAGCGCTAAACGAAAGATAAGCTCTGAGAAGACAAACAAGATCACAATAAATGTTGACGCCAGGGCTATCTTCCTAATCATGGAATAGAGCCCTCCTCAGCGGCAATAACGGCTATTAGATAAGTTTTCTGCCGATCGGGAAAGATAACACTTCCGAAGAAAGCAATAGGAATACGCATATTGTGCAATTAGTTGATCGCAAAATGGACCAACCTAATTCTCTGCACACAATCCGTTTATCCTCCGGTGACTTACGATGAGCAATCGGTTTAAATCGCTAAAATGTAATTTTTGTAGGCTTCAAATCTTCGTCAAGCGCAACGAAAGTAAAAATGCCCGTAACTGCCTTTTCGCGGCCTTCTTCGTACATTTTTTCAACGAAAATATCGACGCGCACTTTCATACTGGTGTTACCGACCGTTTCTACCCTTCCTACTAATTCAATAATGGTCCCTGCGGCGATGGGATGGGTGAAATCAATGCGGTCGGAGGAAACGGTTACGCAGCGCAATCTTGAAAACCGGGTGGCTGCAATAAATGCGATTTCGTCCATCATCGACAGGGCGGTGCCGCCGAAAAGTGTGTCGTAATGGTTTGTGTTATTAGGAAAAACCGTCTTAAATACGCGGGTTTCTGAGGCAAGAATCTTTTCTTCTAATGTCAAAATTGTAGCTTTTGGTCACGCAAATGTAAAAAAGAGTCAGGAATTGCGTTTCCTGACTCTTTGTAAAAATCGGATTATTGTTCAACTGCAACTGATTCGCGCAGCAGATTAGCGGCCGTGATCATGTTTTTCAATGCTGCTTCGGTTTCCGGCCATTTCCTTGTTTTCAGGCCACAGTCGGGGTTAACCCAAAGATTTCTTGCAGGGATTACCTTCAATGCTTTTTCCAGCAAAACAATCATTTCATCAACCGTAGGAACGCGCGGCGAATGAATGTCATAAACGCCCGGTCCTATTTCGTTGGGATAATTAAAGTTGGCAAATGCATCCAGCAGCTCCATTTGTGACCGCGAAGTCTCAATCGTGATCACATCCGCATCCATTGCTGCGATCGAATCAATGATGTCATTGAATTCGGAATAGCACATATGCGTATGGATCTGGGTCTGGTCGGCAACACCCGCAGCGCTCAGCCGGAATGCGTCCACGGCCCATTTCAGATAGTTGCGCCATGCATATTTCCGCAAAGGCAAGCCCTCGCGAATCGCCGGTTCATCGATCTGGATCACCTTAATGCCGGCCTTTTCAAGATCCACAACCTCATCCCGGATTGCAAGTCCGATTTGGAATGCGGTGTCTTTCCTTGGCTGATCGTCACGCACAAATGACCATTGCAGAATCGTTACCGGCCCGGTTAGCATGCCTTTCACGAGCTTTTCTGAATTCGCTTGTGCAAAAGCAGACCATTTCACCGTCATAGCCGCGGGCCGTTCGACGTCCCCAAAAATAACCGGCGGTTTCACGCAGCGGCTGCCGTAACTCTGCACCCAGCCATTTTGCGTGAATACAAATCCAGACAAGCGCTCTCCAAAATACTCGACCATATCATTACGCTCAAATTCGCCGTGAACCAACACATCAATGCCCAATGCTTCCTGCCAGCGCAATGAGGCCACAATTTCTTCCTTAATGCGTTCCTCGTAGGCTTCCAATGTCAGCTTTCCGCTTTTCAGATTTGCCCTCAACTGACGCACTTCATCGGTTTGCGGGAATGAGCCAATTGTTGTCGACGGGAACAGCGGCAGTTTCAGTTTTTCCAACTGAATGGATTGGCGGACATTGAATGCATTTTGCCTGTCAAAATCCTGCTGTGTAACGCCCTCAACGCGTTTTTTCACTTCCGGTTTGTGAATCAATGCGGAAGTCTTTCGGCTTTCTAGCGCTTTTTGATTTTCAATAAATAGCGCATTAGCGGTCCAATCCGTCTGAGCCAGATGCGTTAATGCTGCAACTTCACTCAATTTCTGTTTAGCAAAAGCCATCCAGTTCTTGATTTCCCGCGTTAAGACGGCTTCATTTTTTTCAAGGTCCAAATCATGCGGACTATGCAATAAGGAAGAAGAGGGAGCGATCATCACACGGGCTTCTCCCAAAACATCAATTGCCTGCTTTATGTAATCAAGCGACTTCTTGAAATCATTTTTCCAGATATTTCTGCCGTCCACAATGCCTAGTGAAAGCTTTTTGGCAGAATTTACAAATGTTGCATCGGCCAGGATTTCGGGCAAAGTTTCTGCGCCACACGTGAGGTCAATGTGCAATGCATCAATGTGCAAACTCGTTGCCGTGGAAAGGTTCTCTTCCAACGCACCAAAATAAGCTGCAACCAGAATCTTCAACTTCGGAACGGCTTCCCGGATTTGCGCATAAGCACTTTGCAGCGCAAGTTTGTCTTCGTCTCTCAAATCAAGCACAAGCGCTGGTTCGTCCAGTTGAATCCATTCCGCGCCGCGTGAGGCCAATTCCTTTAATACGGAAATGTAAACCGGCAAAAGATTATCCAGCAGATCAATTTTATCAAAACCCGCTTCCTTTTCTTTTCCCAACAAAAGATAAGTTACAGGGCCCACAAGCACTGGCTTGGTCAAAATGCCTTTATGCAGCGCATCTTCAAATTCTATAATGACCTTGTCGGAATAGCGATTGAATTTTTGGTCTTTGATAAACTCCGGCACCAGATAATGATAATTGGTGTCAAACCATTTGGTCATTTCCATCGCCTTGATATCCAGCCCATCACGTTGAACGCCACGCGCCATAGCGTAATACAAATCCAGCTCGCGATTCGATTTCCCGTCTATCAATTGATGGTAACGCTCCGGCACTGCGCCGGCCATGAGGCAAGTGTCCAAAACGTGGTCATACAATGAGAAATCATTGGAAGGAATAAAGTCTAAACCAGCTGCTTTCTGCATTTCCCAATTTTGATGGCGGATTTTGCGGGCGACTTTTTGCAGTTCGTCCCGATCAATTTTACCGGCCCAAAACTGTTCGCTGGCTTTTTTGAGCTCGCGCTGACTTCCAACGCGTGGATAACCAAGGTTGTGTGATAACATAGCATTCGTGTTTAAGAGTTAACAATAGAGCACAGGAATCTCGTCCAGGAATGTTGTTCCTGAAATTATCCAGCATAATGTTTTGTAAATCAATGCGTAACCATTTCCCAATCGTGAGGAAATAGTCATTGAGCGTAGCGGCAAGTCTCCTGGCTTGTATCACTTTTACCGCCCTTCTCGCCGCGAGGCAATGGGACACGAGGGTAAAAATCTGTTCTGCATTACACAGAACCAATACTTACAGTAGCACGACTGCCCGTGAATTTCACACGGTTCCTTTTTAATTTCTGCTCAGTTGGCTGAGGGCTCCAACAGCGAAAACCACTACCCCGATTGACGGGCGTTCATTAAGAACGGGGTAAAGTTAAAATGAAAATTTTGGGAGCGCTAAACAGGCCGTGTTTTAAGTGAAAGGCGTTCGTATTGATAAATACGAAGGGATAAAATATCTTTTTGCAAAGGTTTTGCAAGTGCCCAAAAGTGAATTTTGTTGAACAAAAATGAATGCATTTCACCGGTTTAGGCGCAACCGGAGCGAATTGACATTGATATATCGTTTCAAACCATTAATCGGCGACTCAAAGCAAAACCAGGATAAAGATGCAACAGCAACAACGAGTACGAGGCTTAGCGCCCTTCCCATTACATCGGTGACAATGAGCTCGATCTTGAATATTCTTTGAACCAGTTTTACAAAAACCGGCAGCAATATTGCAGGAATGATCATGTGATAAATGTAAATGCCATAGCTGATCTTGCCAATGTAACGAAGCAAACTGTTGTCCAAAATTTTGCCTCCGACGGACTTAAAACCGTTTCCATAACTGGCGTGCGCCACAAAAAATAAACAAAGCAACGCCATAGACGTCCTGAAAAACAGCGTAAACAGCACGGAATCCACTTGCCTGAAACAGAAGAAAAGAAATAGGCTAAATCCGCCTGCCGAAAAGATTTTCAGCTTACGCAAAAAGGCTTCGGGAGACCTGTCATAAACCAAAACGAAAGCCCAAAGCGCGCCTAACCCGAATGCATCCAGGCAAGTCGGCATCAGCACGCCGAGGTTATGACCAAAAAATGAAAGGATCAAGCGACTTACAATGCCCAATGCAATGGTTGCAAAAATGACTTTTTCCAGAAACCGCACGGGAACGGCTAATATTATAAGTGGCCAAAAAATGTAAAACTGCTCTTCAACGGCCAGCGACCATAATGTAGAGAGCAAGTCGGACCAGTTGCCTGTTTTTTCAAGCAAAAAATTCGAAATATAAAGAAGATAATGTGCGGGATCTGTGTAAAAGTCTGTTTGGATGGGCGAGAATAAAATGAATTGACCTGGCCTGCCAAACGAAAAACAACAGCAAATAATACAAAGGGAAAATCCGCAAAGCGCGCCTGATAATGAAGTTTTTATAAACAGGTGCAATGCCGTTGTAAGCGACGGCATTTTTACTTAGCAATAAAATACGGGTGATAAGAAAGCCGCTCAGGACAAAAAAAAGCGTCACGCCAAGCGGTCCGTTGGCGATTCTGTTGATCCCTGTGTTTTCAGGAAACCAATGATAAAGGATGACGAGAAGGATCGCGATTGCCCGAAGGCCATCCAGTTGAGAAAAATAGGCTTGTTTTTGCATCTATTCATGGGAATTAAGCCGCAATAAATAAACTCGCACTGCATTGGATACTGCTTAAAATGGGTAAAAAGCATTGACTGATTATGAATGGTTTGAGGTTTTTAACTGATCAGATTTGCAGCTTCCTCATCCAGCAAAAATTCGGCATTAAGGTGATTTTGCAGGACCGTGGCCGGAAAGCTTGTCGTCACCGGAAAGTCCAGCGCCCGCTTGATTACCGCTGCTTTTGCGCTGCCCGACGCCATCAGAATGGCCGTTTTCGCTTCCAGAATATGCCTGATTCCGATCGTAATGCCTTGATTAATAACTGTTGTTTGCTTAAAATATTTCTGACCGACCTCTTTAGTTATGTTTTCAAGCTCCGAAATGTGCGCGTAACTGTCCCACGGCGTTCCCGGCTCATTCAGAGCCAAATGGCCGTTCATGCCCACGCCAAGCAGGATCAGGTCCAGCCCGCCCAAGCTAGCAACCACTTTATTGACGCGCGCGCATTCTTCCTCCGGGTCGTGCGCTTTGCCGTCAAAAAAGACGATCTGTTCTTCCCGCAAACCGATTGGTCTAAGAAAATCTTTATTAAGTAAATTCCTGCATCCCCCGTCGTCATCTGCACCGAAACCGATCCATTCGTCGAGGCCAATGAAAATGCATTTGGAAAAATCTGTCATGCCTTTCTGGTTCGCAGAAACCAAAATCTCAAACATGCCCAGAGGAGTGCTGCCGGACGGCAGGCAAATAACCGCATTGGGTTTTTTGGAAAGTAAAGCCATTACACGCTCGGCGGCGGCAAGGCTCATTGCTTTATAATCCTGATAAACGTTGAGTTTTGGTTTCATAATTTAAATAAAATGTGATTAAAAAATTGGTCAGCCTGACATTCTTTTGGAGCAAGAAACATTTATCCTCGAAAAACACCAAAAACTGAAAGTCCAATCCTAACTTTACCGCTTTAATCCGCATTGTTCATTCTGAAAAATAAAAAAATGGAATACCGCATAGAAAAAGATACCATGGGTGAGGTGCAGGTGCCGGCTCATGTTTACTGGGGCGCACAGACCCAACGATCGATCCAAAATTTCCCCATTGCACAGGATATCAACAAAATGCCTAAGGAAATTATCAAGGCATTTGCATATTTGAAGAAAGCCGCAGCCATCACCAATTATGAGGCCGGCATCCTTCCAAAAGAAAAAAGTGACCTGATCGGACAGGTTTGCGACGAAATCCTGACAGACCAACTAAACGATCAATTTCCATTAGTCGTATGGCAAACGGGTTCGGGAACGCAGTCGAATATGAACTGCAATGAAGTAATTGCTTACCGCGGCCATGTTTTGCAAGGCGGCGAGCTGGGTGACAAAACGAAAGTTTTGCATCCGAATGATGATGTTAACAAATCGCAATCATCCAATGACACCTATCCAACGGCCATGCACATTGCGGCCTATAAGATATTGGTTGACGTTACGATTCCCGGAATCATCAAACTGAGAGACACATTAAAGGCAAAATCTGAGGCTTTCCGCAATGTGGTGAAAATCGGACGGACGCATTTCATGGATGCCACGCCACTGACATTGGGACAGGAATTTTCGGGTTATGCTTCTCAGCTTGACCATGGTTTGCGGGCCATATATAACACGCTTTCGCACCTTTCTGAGCTTGCATTAGGCGGAACTGCGGTTGGAACAGGCATTAACACGCCAGACGGTTATTCGGAAAATGTAGCGCGTCACATTGCATCGTTAACCGGCCTTCCTTTTATCACTGCCGAAAACAAATTTGAAGCATTAGCAGCGCACGACGCGATTGTTGAAGCACATGGTGCATTGAAAACAGTGGCTGTGAGCCTGATGAAAATCGGAAATGACATTCGCATGCTTTCGTCTGGTCCGCGTTCAGGAATTGGTGAAATCCACATTCCGGATAATGAGCCGGGAAGCTCTATTATGCCTGGGAAAGTGAACCCAACGCAATGTGAAGCCATGACAATGGTGGCTGCGCAGGTGATGGGCAATGATGTCGCGATTGGAATCGGCGGTTCCAATGGTCATTTTGAACTGAATGTTTTCAAACCGTTAATGGCCTACAACTTCCTGCATTCGGCTCGTCTGATCGGCGACGTTTGCGTTTCCTTCAATGACAATTGCGCTGTGGGCATTGAGCCGTTGCATGAAAATATCAAGAAGCACGTAAACAACTCATTAATGCTGGTTACGGCTTTGAATACAAAAATCGGTTATTATAAAGCTGCGGAGATCGCTCAGACAGCGCATAAAAATGGGTCAACATTAAAAGAAACGGCAGTTGCGCTGGGTTATGTGACGCCGGAAGATTTTGATGCGTGGGTGAAACCGGAGGATATGGTTGGCGACAACAAGTAATTTCCAATGCTTAATTAAATCAAATGCTCCGCCAGAAACGACGGAGCATTTGATTTTCATATCGTGACCATTATGAACATTGAGCGCACATTGATGGCCGATCCGATGCAGTCCAAAAAGGCGGGCGACAGAAGTTGCTGCCTATGCTTGCCAGGACGCGGCAAACTTTCAGGAACTGATCGGCTGCTTCCTTGCAAAGGATTACAGACTGGCCCAGCGCGCAGCGCTGAGCGTGCGCATTGCTTCAATGGACTGCCCCGAAATGATTGTCCCGCACATTGGATCGCTCGTGGATATGCTTTCCCGGACAGACGTGCACGATGCGGTGATCCGGAACAGCGCTCGTATTTTACAGGAAATTGAAATTCCGACGGCCGTGCATGGAAAAGTGATGGATGTTTGTTTTGAATCGATCCAAAACAGGAACATTGCCGTTGCTATCCGCACATTCTCACTACTATTCTCGACAAGTTATCCAAACTTTATCCTGAGATCAGAAACGAGTTAGGTATAATTATTGAAGAGTCGATGGACTTTGAAAAACCTGCTTTCCGTGCAAGAGGAAAGAAAATTCTGGCTAAGATTAAAAACCAAAAGCGCCCGTGACACAGGTAAAACTCTTTACTTTGTTTCTTTAACCAAAAACAACAAATGGTCATCTACTGCTATTCCATGCTGGATGAATCGCTCAGAAATAAACTTAGCGAGGCATTACAATCCCAAAATACCGTTCATTTCCGGACTGAGACAACGAGCGAAGAAGAAAGCCGGTCTGGCGTTTCAAAATGCAGATTATATTTTGGGAAATCCGCCTGTTGAATGGTTTTCTGATGCATTACCGAACCTGAAATTCTGGCAGCTGGATTCTGCTGGTTTTGATCAATATTCAGTTGTAAAAATCGACGAGAGCGTGAAAGTTGCCAACATGGGTGACTGGTTTGCCAGGCCTTGCGCGGAATCGATCGTAGGCGGCGTGCTTGCGCTCTATCGTGGGTTGGACACGCTTACATTGCTTAAACAAAAATCAGAATGGGTAGGCTCCAAACTCCGGGCTGAACTTAAAATCCTTTTCAGACAAAATGTGGTCATTCTGGGCGCTGGCACAATCGGGCTTTCTGTAAATATTATTCTCAAAAGTTTCGGTTGTTCTACGCATTTAATGGCCAGGACTTCACCAGAGGCGGATTTGCTCAGCAAAGAAGATCTTTATAATGAATTGCCCCACGCAGACTTAGTTATCAACACACTTCCGGGCACGGCGCATCATTTTGTTGATGAAACGTTTTTCTCCAAAATGAAAGCGGGCAGCGTTTATGCGAGCGTTGGAAGAGGAAGCACGACGGACGAACAGGCGCTCATTGCAGCACTGAATTCGGGTTTGCTGGAAGGTGCGGTTTTGGATGTGACCGAAGTAGAACCGTTGCCTGCTGACAGTCCATTATGGAAAATGGAAAACGTAATACTGACGCAACACACCGGCGGCGGGCATAGCAACGAACATATAGGCAAAGTGGACCTTTTCCTGAACAATATTTTTGCAATGGAAAATGGCGGGAACATTGTCAATGAAGTGAATTTGCTCAAAGGATATTAAAATAAGATTTAGACATAATGCAAGCGGATATAATAGAATCGATTAAGGGAAAATATTTTGAGAAATTCGGCGAAACATCCAATCCGGATAAGGTGAGGACTTTTCGTTCGCCAGGCAGGATCAATCTGATCGGCGAGCACACCGACTACAATAATGGTTTCGTGTTGCCTGCAAGCGTTGATAAGGCGGTCTATTTTGTGATTGAACCAAGAGACGATGACCAGGTTATTCTGCACGCCGCGGACCTGAATGAGACTTATTCTTTCAATGTCAATGATCTGACCAAACCGAACCGATCTTGGACACATTATCAGCTTGGGATCATTGAGCAGATTTACAAAAAGGGGCTCAAAATAGGCGGTTTTCAAACAACATTTGGTGGAGATGTGCCTGTTGGCGCAGGATTGTCTTCCTCGGCTGCATTGGAATGTTGCCTTTTATTTGCGCTTAATGAGGTTTTTGACCTCAATCTTGACCGATTTAACATTGTAAAAATGTCGCAAAAAGCCGAGAACGAGTATGTAGGCGTTCAATGTGGCATTATGGATCAGTTTGCTTCCGCATTTGGAAAAGAAGAGTCGGTTATCAGGCTCGATTGCCGATCACTGGAAATACGAATATTTTCCATTCCCGATGCAGGATTACTTGCTGGTGCTTTGCGATACGAGTGTGAAACATTCATTGGCAAGACTCGGAATATGATACAAGAAGGCTTGAATGTGAAAAGGGGATTTCGATCCTGAAAAAATATTATCCTGAAATTGAAAGCCTTCGTGACGTTTCGCCCGAAATGGTGGCGAAGCACAAAGATGAACTGGGTGATCCGGTGAATCGCCGGTGCAAGTTTATCACAGAAGAAATTCAGCGCGTGCAGGATGCCTGCGACCTTTTGGTAGCCGGAGATCTGATTGCATTTGGCCAAAAAATGTATGCGACGCACGAGGGCTTGCAGCATGAATATGAGGTAAGCTGCCCGGAGCTTGATTTTCTGGTTGATCAGACGCATAACGACCCGGCTGTGCTTGGCGCGAGGATGATGGGTGGCGGATTTGGTGGCTGCACCATTAATCTTGTAAAAAAAGACGCTGTTGATGGTTTTGAACAAAAAATGAAAGCAGCCTATCTCGAAGCATATCAGATTGACCTTCCTTGTTATAAAGTAAAAATTACAACCGGAACCGAGGAAATCATCTGATAACTGGACTTGTAACTATTCTTAGACAAACCTTTAAGCATTGATATGAAAAAAATATTTCTTTTACTCACCGCGCTGACCAGTTTTTACCTTTTCAGCTGCTCCAAATCAAACAAAGAAGAGATGATCAGTACGATTTCCAAGGAGTCTTTCGGCAAACTTCCTGACGGCCAGGAAGCAGACCTTTATACATTGACCAATGCAAAAGGCATGACGGTGAACATCACCAATTATGGCGGCATAATCACTAAACTGACCGCTCCTGACAAAAAAGGTGAATTTGCGGACGTAGTGCTGGGTTTCGACTCACTCGCTCCTTACCTGGCCGAAAATCCATTTTTTGGCGCTTTGGTTGGTCGTTATGGAAACCGCATTGCGAAGGGAAAATTCACACTGGATGGAAAAGAATACAATTTGGCCATTAATAACGGCCCTAATTCGCTCCACGGTGGCAAAAAAGGTTTTGATAAAGTCCTTTGGAAAGCGACTGAAATCAACAAAGACTCCGTTGTCGGCCTTCAACTGGAATACACCAGCAAAGATATGGAAGAAGGTTATCCTGGGAATTTGACCGTAAAAGTGGTTTATACATTGGATAACGATAATGCATTGAGCATTGATTACACGGCTACGACAGACAAAGCGACGGTTTTGAACCTTACTAATCACTCTTATTTCAACCTTACCGGCTTGAAAAGAGATATTCTGGATCATGAAATCACGATTGAGTCGGACAGCATTGTTCCTGTTGACGCAACATTGATTCCGACCGGAAAACTTCGCGCTGTTGAAGGCACACCATTTGATTTCAGAAAATCGACGAAAATAGCTGCCGGCATTAATAAAACAGAAGATGAGCAAATCAAAAATGGCGGCGGTTACGACCATTGCTGGGTGATCAAGCGCACAGAACCGGGGTTAATGTTGTTTGCAACTGCGAAAGACCCCGAAAGCGGAAGAGTGCTGGAAGCGTTCACAACTGAGCCCGCAGTGCAGTTTTACAGCGGAAACTTCCTGGACGGATCACTGAAAGGCAAAAACGCAACTTACGTGAAGCGCTTCGGATTTTGCCTCGAAACAGAACATTACCCAGATTCCCCCAATCAACCCCAATTCCCATCGACCGTGTTGAAGCCCGGGGACACTTACAAGTCCACAACCAAATATCGGTTTTCGGCTAAGTAATTAGGATACTTTTTGAAAAGCGAATCGTCTAAGGAGATCAAACCCTTAGGCGATTCGCTTTTTCATAAGTTCTTATTTTTACTATTTTTGCCCATGCCAACCGTATTATTTATCAATGGTTTTCGTTTTTTCTTTTATTTGAACGAGCACGAACCGATTCATGTTCACGTTCAAAGAGGCGATAGCGAGGCAAGGATCGTTCTTGTGCCAATGATAGATGTTTCTTATTGCAGAGGTTTTAAAAAGAACGAATTGCGGGCCATCATTGAAATTATAATAGATAACTATGAAACCATTATTGCAGCCTGGAACTCAACCTTTAATGAGTAAGGAGTTAATGGACCTTCTAGCTAGTCCGGAGGATGAATTTGTCGTGAAAGCTTCCGATGATTTTGATAAAATCATTGAAACCAGCAATTTGAGGTTTCAACATTTCATTTTCTTCCGTGATCTGGATTTGGCCGTTTTCATTTTAAATAACAAGCGCCTTATTCAAAGGCCATTATCTTCGTTTCCAGACTTGGAAAAAGCCGAAGATTATCATTTATACCAATATCAGATTTCCGAATACGGCATCCATTGGCCAGACCTGGACGCCGATATCAGTCTCAGAGGCTTTTTAGTTGAAGAAACCATCAAGCTTGTAGCGGCTTAATTAATAACGACTTCATCAATTTCATTTCCAATGCTTACCAGAACAGTAAAAATCAGCAATGTTACTAATTTGTCCGATGCGCGTTATTGTGCGGGGATGGGGGTTGAAATGCTTGGTTTTTCGATTGACGAGAATTCCCCGAATTATATTTCACCCAAAAAGTTTGAAGACATTTGTTCCTGGCTTGCTGGTGTAAATCTTGTTGCTGAAACTTCCGAGACAGATCCGGAAAAAATTATTCAAACATTGACCAGCTATCCGGTCCATTCAGTGCAAGTGGAGGCATCCGGACTTTTAAATTATCTTAAAAGCGAGCTGAATCTTCCATTAATCCTGCGGGTAAGCGTTGATCTTTACGAAGCAGACGAAATCAGCTATATACTGAGCCGCTATGAAGGGGAAGTGTCTCATTTCTTGCTTGAAAGCGATAATGATGCTCAGCTGACAGAAAACTGGATGCAGGTTCTTGGTAATTTGGGCGAAGAATATCCGATCCTCATCGGTTTCGGCCTGGACAATGAATTTACAGTAAGCGCACTCACCGAACTCTTCCCGAACATCGGCATAGCATTGCGGGGAAGTGAAGAAATCAGGCCGGGATTTAAGGATTTTGGCAGTATGATGGACATTCTCGAAGCATTAGAAGAGCAATAATCCCTCTTAAATCGCCTTCTAAATACGCATTCATCGTAGTTCTCCTCAAATAATTCCGCTCAACACGCCCTCCTACCGATAATAATTTTCCGAATTGCAGTATCTTGCATTACCTACTACCTTTTTGATTACAAATAAACGCTAAGCTAATCATGGAAAAGAAATTGCATCGCATACCTGACCAGGCAGTTTTTGGAGGAGTTGCTTCCGGAATCGCTCAATACTTTCAAATTGACGTTGTTATCGTTAGAGTACTTTTCGTTGTAATGCTCTTATTGCCGATTCCGCCGACATTTGGAATGACCGCTTTTATATACATTATCTTATGGGCAGTGTTGCCGACAGGACCCGCAGGAACAGTTTACACCACAAACACCGCATTTGGCTCCGACCCTTCAAGACCGTTCGATTCAAATGCATCTAAACCATTCGATCCGGCATCAGATAAAAAACGGTCGGATCAGACGGTAATGATCCTGGGTGGCGTTCTGATATTTTTCGGAGCAGTCATGTTGGTTGACGATTTCCCGGTTTGGTATCAATTTAAAAAATACTTCTGGCCTATCGTACTGATCGCAATTGGTGCATTCCTTATCCTTCGTCAGCGAGATAAAGATCAGCATGGCAGCAACACGACGGTTTATCCAACAACGCCTCCTCCGCCTGTTGACCCGATCACGCCGGATCCACAACCATATACGCCATTTACACCGTCTGGAACGACGACAACAACCACTCATTTTCCTGAAGACCCGGAAGCAAAAAAGCCGGACGATGAAGATGATCAAGTAATTAAAGTAAACTAAAAGCGGTTTAATCCGTCAGTTTTCACAATTAACCTAATATAGCCATGAACTTTCGTAACATTTTCTGGGGAGTGATCCTGATCATCGCCGGATCCTTATTTCTAATCGAAGAACTTACCGCATTTGACTTCGGCCGCTTTTTCTGGCCCATCATCCTGATCACAACCGGCGGACTGCTGTTATTGCGCAATTACCTTAATTCAGATATTTCAAACCGATCAAACATTTAAGCCATGAAAAATTCACGCGGTGTAGTTTGGGGCGGGTTGCTAATCGTATTCGGGATGCTTTGGCTCCTGCGCAATATGAACCTCCTCAATGTCAATTGGGAAGAAATATTGCCTTACTGGCCTGTCCTACTGATCGTTGCGGGCGGACTTTTGCTCGCAACCGGAAATACAAACAGAGGATTTGGTGGCTTGGTTGGGTTGCTGATCACACTAGCCGTTCTCGGTGGGATTGTGAATAAAACAGACCGAGCGTTCGATCGACATGCCGATAACTGGGACTTCAACTGGGATGACGACGACGATGGGGAACGCCACTTTGGCTATCACAATGATGACGAGCACGACGAAGACAATAAGAATGATGGCGATGAGAATAAAGACGAAGACTACGAAAACGAACGCGGCAGCCGGAGTGAAAACAGACCCATCAACGGCAATTACAAGTATGAAATGGAGGATTTTATTCAAAAAGCCAATTTTCATCTTGAAGGCGGCGCGGGTTCATTCACGTTAAACGGCAACACGCCTAAGTTGTTTGAAGCAAATACAAAAAGCACAATGGTCGGCTTTCTGTCCAATACATCAATTAATAAATTGGATAACTCTGCGACTGTCAACCTTAAAATGGAAGATGGCAATGTAAAAATCAAAGAAGGTGAAATTTCAAATCAGGCCAAAATTCAACTGAACGACAGGCCGATATGGAACATTGATCTGGGCATTGGCGCAGGAAAAGGTGATTTCGATTTTAGTAATTACAAGGTTGAGAAATTGAAAGTAAGCACAGGCGTTGCCGATATGGATATCAAAATGGGCGATAAAGTGACCACTTCCAACATTGACATCGAAGCTGGCGTTGCTTCTATAACGCTCGAATTGCCCCGTTCGGTTGGCTGCGAAATGCGCATGGACGGTGCCTTGAATGCTAAAAACATGGACGATCTGGAAAAAGTGAGCAATGGATTATATCGCTCAGCAGGTTTTGACAACGCCGACAAAAAGATCATCATCAAATTTGAAGGCGGACTGACCAGCGTCAATATCAAACGTTACTAACGCACCCCGAATACAGAAATGAATATCTTTGCAGCTTACCGCAACGGATATTCATTTTTTTTATGCCCAAAAAGCTTCCTTACCTGAGTTTATTTCTGCTTTTGTCTCTCAATTTCTCCTTTTCACAGCCTGCTAAAACATTTGACAAAAAGGCTTCCATTGTCGATGTAGAGCAGAAAATGATTGCACAAGGATTGGTGGACATTCAGAAATCGGATCCGACGATTAAGGTGGAGCTTAAATATTCCACGACGGATAATTTCATTGGTAAAGACGTTTACGGAGATTTAAACCGCGCGTATTTACAGCCGGAAATGGCCAAAAGATTAGTTAAAGCCAATGCAATTTTAAAACAGGAACATCCCGGTTATACATTGCTCGTCTACGATGCAGCTCGTCCCAATTCCGTTCAGTATGACCTTTGGAATGCATTGGACAACTTGAAAATTCCTGCTAAAAACAAGAAAATGTACGTCGCCGATCCGAAGATCGGGTCCAATCATAACTTTGGCTGCGCCGTCGACCTCACCGTTGTGGATGGAAACGGCAAACCTTTAGATATGGGGACCAAATATGACTTCTTTGGCCCCCTCGCCTATCCACGCTCTGAGCAGGAAATGTTTAATAAAGGAAAGCTTACGTCTCAGCAAATCAGTAACCGCAAGATTCTCAGGAAAGTCATGAATCAGGCTGGCTTTACAACCAATACAACCGAATGGTGGCATTTTGACGGCATGTCCAAAAGTCAGGCACGTGCGCGTTATGGCATAATCAAATAATGCTTAATCCTGTCTGACGGTGCTTCCACCGGACGTTTTCTTGTCAACATTCGGAGTTCCTTTGTAGCGGACACTGCTCGCGCCGCTGGCGTCAACTTTCAATAATTCGGAGACGCAAACTTTTGCAGTGCTCGCTCCTGAAACTTCCAGGTCTGATTTCTGAGCAATCATATCAAATGCATTTAACTGCGAGGCGCCTGAAATTTCGCCATCCAGATATTTACTTTCTCCAAACAAAGCGAGTTGGGAAGCACCAGAAATATCAAACTTAAATTCTCTCCCAGAGCCTTCAAAGTCACATTTGGATGCACCAGATAACTCAAATTCCAGTCCAGGCAAATTTTCAAAACCTTCAATGTTGCCTTTTACAGCGCCTGAGAAATCAACTGCCTGAATGTCGGGCATAGTGATATCCAGCGTCATTTTTTTACGGTTGCGCCACGAATCGTTGTAACGCGCAACCAGCTCTCCATCCTGAACAAATAAATTCAGATCATCAAGATCATTCAGTTCACCTGTTGCAGAGACGGAAAAAGAGCTTCCCGACCTTACATTCACGTAAAAGGCATTGCCCATTTCCAGTTCATCAAAATTGCGCAAATCAAAAGTTCTCGTGCTTTGACCGCGAGGCGGAATGTCGTCCTGAGAATCTACATAAACGCATGCTTGGAAGACAAAAGCAAAAACAGCAAGGCAAAAAGAAAAAAGTAATTGTTTCATGGCTAATAGACGATAATGTTTTGCTTAGTGACAACTGGCCCCCTTAGTCCCCCTATTCAATAAAAAACTTTTTTACGCATAGGGGGATCAAGGGGGCCAGTTGTCTTAATAAAAAAGCGCTCTAAACTTGGGATCGACCGCACTTCTTTATCGGAAACCGTTAATCGACAGAGATTTTATATTTTTGGCCGAAAACCAAAATTATACATCGGTGTACGCTTCCGACCCAGATATCGTCAATGCAATAAGGCGCGGTGATGAACCCGCTTTTGAGCAGACATTCCGACATTATTATCAGCGCCTTTGCAATTATGCCTGCACATTGCTGAAAGACGAAGAAGAGTCGGAAGAGGTCGTACAGACGGTTTTTCTGACGATTTGGGAGAAAAGGGAAGATCTTGAAATCACACTTTCACTGAAATCCTATCTTTACCGGGCGGTTCACAATCATTGTCTCAACCGCTTCAAACACGCATCTGTGCGACAGGTGCACCGCGAACATACGCTTAACTTTGGCGCGCAATCTTACGAATCAGTTACAGAAGTGATCCATGCAAACGAATTGGAGGAAAGAATAGAAAAAGCAGTGAGCACTTTACCAGAACAATGTCAAAAAGCTTTCAGATTAAGCCGGTTTGAAGAATTAAAATATCACGAAATAGCCGAGCAGCTGGGAATCTCAATCAAAACGGTGGAGAATCAGATTGGTAAGGCGCTCAAAATATTGCGTATCGAATTGGCTGATTACCTTCCGGGAATGCTTTGGCCGATTTATTTCATCGTTGAACAGCTAATCAGATCGTAACCATGAACCCATCTCATGAAAACATATCGGAGGAGCTGTTAGCACGTTATCTGGCAGAAACCGCGTCCGAAAAAGAAGTTGAGCTTGTAAATCAATGGCTCGCACAATCGCCTGCAAATCAGCGCGAGCTTGCCACGTATCGATTAATCTGGGACCACGCCGGAAGCGCTTCAAAAACGAGCTTTCCTGTCAATACAGACGCGGCTTGGAACAAAATGAAGTCAAAAATGGCCCAGCCAGCGTCCGAGCAAAAGGACAAAGCACCATTGGCGAGGGAAATTGAATTTATTCCAGAACAAAAAGCTAAAAAACTGCCTGTAACGCTCTGGGCGGCTGCGGTGATCGCATTGCTGATGCTTTCCTTCGGATGGTTTTATTTGAAATCAAATGGATTAAATGCGCAGCAACGGATCGCGACGGCAAACAATACAAGTGAAACCGTGTTGCCTGACGGCACCAAAGTTTTCCTGAACTACAATTCCTCGTTGAATTATCCGGCCAATTTCGACGGCGATCTGAGAACCGTTTCTTTGCAAGGTGAGGCATTTTTTGATGTGAAACCTGATGCTGCCCATCCTTTTGTTATTGATGCCAATGGAACAGAAATCCGCGTTTTGGGCACATCATTCAATGTTAAGGCTTATGAAAAATCGCCGGTGCGCGTGGATGTTTCCACTGGGAAAGTTGAGGTGAGCAAGGCTTCGAGGAAAATCCAGCTTACAAAAGGAGAAGGTGCCGAAGTGCTTGCAGATACAATCAGAAGTCTGGCAGCGAACATGAACATGCTGAGTTATCACACCCAGGTTTACGATTTCAATGCTGCTGATTTAAACGAAGTAATTTCCTCGATTCGGGACGGTTATCACGTGGATGTGCGCTTGTCCAATCAGCAGATTGCGCAATGCAGGCTGACAATCCGCTTCGAAAAAGAACCTGTTGATGCCACGCTTTCTGTGATTGCCGAAACGCTGGATCTTAATTTGAGAAAAGAAGGAAAAGTTTATTGGCTGGACGGAAATGGTTGTCAATAACACGCTCAAAACCAAACTTCTGCTGCTTTGGCTCACTGCCTTTGCGGGCCTTGCAAATGCTCAGGACTTGCTGGAAAGACGCATTTCAATTAATGTAACCAATCGACCGCTGGACGAAACGCTTCAAAAGATCGGTGACTTGGGTGGGTTCAGTTTCTCTTACAGCCCGGATATGATTGACATTAAAGGCAAGGTTTCAATCCAAGCGAATAATCAAAGTGTCAGGGAAATTTTGAGCTCGATTTTCAAAGAAAAGGTCACATTCAAGGAGCGGCGCAAATATATTATTTTACAAAAAGTTGATCCGCCCGCGGAAGAAAAACCTGAAAACTTCAACCTCAACGGCTACATTATCGACACCAAAACGGGGAAAAAACTTGCTAATGCGAGTATTTATGAAGCTGCCACACTCGCTTCTACGGTTAGCAACCAATATGGTTATTACAAAATCCGCCTGCCCGCCTCGCTTCCTAACGTCCGGCTAGAAGTCAGAAAAGAAGATTACATTGGAAAAACCATTTCAATTGCGGTTGAGAGAGGATAAATATTTACAAATCAAGCTTAGTCCGGACACATTGAAGCCGCTTTCCGGAAAAGCGGCTCGTGCTGTTTTTTCGAAGGATTCACTGCATAAAAAAGTCGCTATTCCGCAATTTGAAGTCGTTGCAGAAGCGGATGTTGAGGAAGACACCATTACAAAAGAAACCGGCAGGAGACCTGAGTTTAATGTGGCCAGAGAATCCGAAAAATTCAAAACCACTTACCGCAAAGTCCAGAGTCGTTTTGTCAGCGCATTTGCGTCTGCAAAGCAGGCCATTCACACCCGGAACATTGAAGACACTTTATATAAACCCTTTCAGGCGTCTATTTTGCCGTTTTTAGGAACAAACCACGAACTGAGCGGAAACATTGTCAATGATTATTCGATCAATTTAATCGCCGGATATTCCTTAGGTGTGAACAAATTGGAAGTCGGGAGTTTGATCAATGTTGTGCGCGGCAATGTTAATGGGTTTCAGTTGGCAGGCGTCAGCAATATTGTGGGAAAAGACGTAAGCGGGTTTCAGTATGCCAATTTTCTGAACCTTACTTTGGGAAGCGTTCACGGTTTTCAGGGCACCAATGTTATCAATTATGTCGGCCGCAATCTGAGAGGTTTTCAGGTTGCAGGTGTAGGGAATGTGATTGTCGGAAATTTGGAAGGTTATCAGCTTTCATTAGGCTATAATTACGCAAACACCGTCCGCAGCGGTCACCAGATCGGGTTTGTTAATTATGCAGATTCCTCTGCAACCACGCCTTTTGGACTACTCAGCTATGTGCGATTAAACGGTTACCGGCGCTTCGAATTTTCATCCGACGAATTCAATTATTTTGGCGCTGCTTTCAAAACTGGCGTGAGCCGGTTTTATAACATCTTCAACCTCGGTTTTAATGGTTTACTGGACAGCAAACCGCTCGTGACGATCGGTTATGGCTTTGGAACCGCACAAAATCTGGGAAAAGGCTGGGGATTGAATGCAGATTTAACTGCCAATTTAGTAATCCTCAAAGATCAAAAGATTGAAGATGTTGGCATCGGATTATTTAGAGCGACCATTGCTGTTGAGAAAAAGCTTGGCAAGCAGTTCGCACTATTTGCCGGACCATCAATAAACCTCTTGGCCGGAAACGATTCCGGCCTGATGAACACAGAAAAATCGGCCGGTTTCAAGCCGATATGGATTGGCAAGACACCAGACGATTCCCGCCGGGAATATGGATGGATCGGCGTGCAGGCAGGGATCCGGTTCTGCAATTTGTCTTACTAAAAACCAATCCGTTTCCGTCCGTTCTGCATCATGCCGCCATTCGCGTGCTCGCGTAACTCGCTTAATTCTTTCTCAAAACCACCCGACAAAATCGGAAAACGGCACCAAGTTCTCGGATCCAAATTCAGGTCGTCAAGATGAAAAGCGGGCGCATAACGCTCCCTTTTCCACTGATTTCTGCTCCATAATTTAAAGAACCGCTCAGTCCAGCCTAAAATTTGCTCCGCTGTATAAAGGCCTTTATATCGCACAATGAGGTTTCGGTAAGCTTCCAGCGGCGATTTTTTATCCCGGATCGCCAGTTTTTCCAACACATTCAAGAACTCATAAGGCATCAGATCCGCCTCATCCGTCTGCGTTTGTGCAAGCGGGCGAAGTTCGGCAGTCGGCTGTAAACTGTTCACTTTTTTGAGTCCTTCAATCTTAATGTGCTTTCCTTTCACTTCGCAACCCGCCGTTTCCAGCCAGCGAAGCCATTGACGCAGATAATGCTTGTCAATGCCCGCCAACGGACTAATGCTTCCGGCCGTGTCGCCGTCCATTGTCGCATAACCAACCGCAGCTTCCGAGCGATTTGATGTTGCCAGTAACAAGTGATTTGCAAGATTTGTAAGCAGCCACACACCCGGAGCGCGCACGCGAGCCTGAATATTTTGCAATGCTATATCGTCTTGATCCCAGGTAAGTTGGCGACCGATTTGCTCTTCGATAAGCCCTTTATAAGTTTCTACCAAACCATTGATATTAACATTATAAAACGTTGAACCGATAGATTCAGCAAGCGATTGAGCCGATTCCAATGTGTCGGTTGAGCTGTTTTCGGTGCCTTGATAAATGTTATGGATCAGCACCAATGCAAGATCTTCTTCCGTTTTTGCAGACTGAATATCCTTAACATACGACAGCTTTTCCTTAAACCGGTCCATGCCAATGCTCTTCATCCGCAAGCCTGATCATCAGCCCGCATAATGCAGTGCAAGCACACGAATCGGCGCCACCTGAAAGTGAGATCGTGAAGCCATTTGAACGGCTTTTCCTTAAATAATCAAATAGGGCAAGACAAACGGCTCTTGCAAATTCTTCTTCCTTTAACGAGCCCCCCTTTTCAAAAGGCTCAATGTCAGGAATTTGTGTTAAAACAGGCTCAATGTCGGGAAAATCAAACCGTCCGGCAACGCGCCATGTGCGGTCTTTGGTGGCAAGGGCTATTTTACTTTGAACCTGACTCAGGCGCGTGTATTCCGTGTCAATGACTGCTGTCGTTATCAGATAATCTTCATAGCTGAACCGCGGACTGGAAGCAAGGAGATCACCATTGGACGCAATCATCGCATCGCCGTCATAAATAGCCCTGCCGGCCTCGTTACCAAGCAAATTAGTATAAATATAACTGCATGAAAACGCACGGGAAGCGTCTACAACCAGCTTTTCACGCGTCAAAAACTTGTTAAAGGCGAAGTGGCTGGCGCTCGGGTTCAATATAATGTCCACGCCGCGATCGTAAAGCCGGCGCGCCGGACGATTGGAAACCCAGCCGTCTTCACAGATTTCAAAACCAATTTTAACATTATTGGATCCACCCTGAACCGGTCCGCTGGCAATGTCAAAAACAACATCACCGATCGGATACAACATTTGATTTACTTCAAAGCTCTCTACAATGCCCGGCTGCCACGGTCTGAACCAGCGCGCCTCGTAGTGAATGCCATTGTTTGCAAGACTTTGTTTGCAATAAAAACCCAGGATCTGCTTGTTTGAAATAAGGCAGGCTGCATTATAAATGCTCCCGTTATGACGGACCGGCAAGCCCACCGCCACCATCATTCCAGCCGTTTCCTGAACGATTTCAAGCAGGCACTGCTGCGCTTGCTCGACAAGGTCAGGTGCGAAAAAATAGTCCTCGCAGCCATATCCCGAAATACACAGCTCCGGCAGGCAAAGGAGGCTTACCTGCTGTTTTTTGGCCTCATTTATTGCATTTATAATGTTCCGCGTGTTGCTTTCCCACGCCATTGGCGTCTGATTTACAACTCCGGAAGCTACTTTGATCAATGGCATAAAAACGATACTGATTAATGGAACGCAAGCAATGTTGAACACAAACGTTATGCCGGCAACTTAATAAAAAAATGCGTGTGCATACCGGCAAAGTTTTTCCCTATTTTTGCCAAACATAAAAATTAAACCACAGATTCCTCTTGCAATTCCCCTCATTCATCGCAAAACGCATCCGGCACAACGAAGCGGGTTCTTTTTCTGCCACAGTTTCACGCATTGGAGTTGCCAGTATTGCCATTGGGGTTGCGGTTGGGATCATTGCATTTTCGGTCCTACTTGGGTTTAAGCAAACGATTCGTGAAAAGATATTCCTGTTTGGCGCACACATTAATATCGCTTCTTTTTCGGTGGGAAACACTTATGAAGAAGGCCCGCTGAGTCTCAAAAACCCTGTTTCCGACATTTTGCCAACGTTACCTGAGGTGAAAAGATGGCAGGCTGTGGCGCACAAATCCGGGATTCTGAAAACGCCGGATGAAATCAAAGGGATTGTGCTCAAAGGCGTTGGCAAGGACTATGACTGGGCGACGTTTCGTAAAAGCCTGGTTGCAGGAAAACTGATTACCGGAAAAGATTCGACCTCCATAAAATACGGCTACTCCTCCGAAATCCTCATTAGCCGGAAGATCGCTTCGCAATTACGCCTGAAAGCGGGCGATGATGTGATCATGTATTCGCTCCAAAATCCGCCCAGGCCGCGTAAGCTCACTGTAACGGGCATTTACGATACGCAGATGGAGGAATTTGACAATAATCTGATCATTGGCGATATCACGCTCGTTCAGCGACTCAATGGCTGGGGAAAGGACTCCATCGGCACTTATGAGGTTTATTTAAATGATTTTGAGAAAATAGATGAAGTCGCGGCGCAACTGCGAAGATTACTTCCGCCTACATTCTATTTGCAGCGCGTAACGAGTATTTTTCCGCAGATTTTCGATTGGTTATTGCTTCTGGATCGCAACACGGCAGCTTTTCTGAGCTTGATATTGTTTGTTGCTTGCTTTAATATGATCTCCATTTTGCTGGTTATGATCATGGAAAGAACACCATTAATAGGACTTTTGAAAACGCTGGGCAGCCCGAACAAACAAATCAGGCGGGTGTTTCTGAGAGTTGGGCTTTACATGGTCAGGCGCGGGCTGATCATCGGAAATATAGTCGGATTGCTTGTCTGCTGGCTGCAACATCAGTTCAGCATCATCTCGCTCGATCCTACAAATTATTACATGAATACAGTGCCCATTGTGTTCGATTGGCCGATTTTTATCATGGTCAACATGATCACCGTGCTTATCTCAGGGCTAATCTTGCTGATTCCAACGCTTATCATTTCCAAAATTCAACCGATCCGGGCGCTTTTGTTCAAAAAATAGTTAAGCAAAGTCCGCTTACCATTTCACTTTTTGCAACAACTCGGCCGCTCTCAAAAGTGTGTCATCGTTTTTGGCAAAACAAAACCGCAATGTCTTGTAATTCGTGATCTGATCATAAAATGCAGACACCGGAATAGAGGCCACGCCAGCTTCAATGGTCAGTCGTTCAGCCAGTTGCCGATCATTCTCTTCAGTCAATTTCTCATAAGTCACATTTTGGAAAAAACTCCCCTCAGAAGGCCTCAGTGTGAAACCAACGTCCTTAATTGCATTGATAAAAAGATCTCTTTTTTGCTGATAAAAAGCCGAAAGGCTGAGATAATGTGTCGGATCTTCCAGATAATCGGCCAGCGCAAATTGGATGGGCGTAACCACACTGAAAACCAGAAACTGATGAATTTTCCTGAACTCAACCGTCATTTCTTTCGGAGCCAGGCAGTAACCGATTTTCCAGCCGGTTGTATGAAATGTTTTGCCAAATGAGCCGCACAAAAATGTGCGCGCAGCAAGTGAAGCAATAGAAGCCGCGGAAATGTGTTCTCTTCCATCGAAAATAATGTGCTCATAAACTTCATCACTGATAACCATCAGATCATATTCTTCTGCAATCGCGGCTAACTGCTGCAAATCATGCAATTTCCAAACATTGCCGGTCGGGTTATGCGGCGTATTAATGATCACGGCCTTTGTTCGCGGACTGATTTTAGAGCGAACAATGTCCCAATCGATGGATTCATATTGCGGATGCAATGTCACAAAAACAGGTGTTCCGCCATTCAGCTCGATTGCGGGCACATAACTGTCATATGCCGGTTCAAACACAATCACCTCATCGCCTGGATGTACGCAAGCCGTAATTGCCACGTACAAAGCCTCCGTAGCGCCGCTGGTGATGGTTATTTCGGTTTCAGGGTGATATTCCTTTAATGTTGAATTGAAAGTTTTTTGCGAAATGGCCTCGCGCAAACGCATTACGCCCGCCATTGGTGCATATTGGTTTTTGCCTTGTGACAAATATTTACTGACCAGTTTCTGCAATGCTGGCTCACAATCGAATTCCGGAAATCCCTGCGCTAAATTGATGGCCTGATGTTCTTCGGCCAGCTTTGACATTTTTGTAAAAATCGTAGTCCCGACGCGGGGAAGTTTGGAGCGAACAGCAGCCTTTGCAAGCATGAGAGATCAGAAAATATATGAATGTGCCGGATAATGGATCCGTAACCTTCAAATATAATGATTACACGCATCAAGACGGGTTAGCAATGCATTTGAACGGGAATTTTACCACCAGGAAGTAAACTTTGTTACATCCCTGACGACCTTTTCCAAATATTAAAGCCGATCCAGATCTTTAAAATCGGAAGTGAACTGCCTGATGCGAAGCGGATTTTGTGCGAGTTCAGTGGTCAGAAACTCAGGATAAATTTTGAGAGAATTAAGGCCGGAAATCGGGTGCCATTTGAAAAGAAGCTCGCTATCGCCTTCTACACCAATAAAATCTTCCTGGTTTTCCAGATCTGCAATGTGCATTCGATAATAAAATCCAAGCTCATGATGCTTAATGCCATTGTAAATGAAGAAATTTTCGGAGATCCAAAGCAAATCCTGCACTTCCACATGCATGCTCGTTTCCTCCATCATTTCCCTTACTAATGTATCTTTTGAGAACTCAAAAAGGGACGCGCGACCACCGGGAAGGCTCCAAAAATTGTCAGCTGGCGTTTTGTGCAAAAGCACTTTCCCATCCAACACGGCAACGCCGGCAACCCGGTAATTGAACAAAGCACCATCAATGGCGAGACTGATCATCTCAATGTAGATTTAAACGAACATTAACTTTCTTGCTTGCCGACAGATGATTCGCGGATGATCAGCGTCGTTTTCAAAGACCGCGTTTCGAAAACATCCGTTTTCTGAGGATGTTCGATGAGCCGGATCAACAGTTCCACAGCCTGCTGCCCCATTTCCATGGCGGGCTGAACAACAGCCGTAAGCGGTGGGTTAAGCAGCTCTGCAACGCTGATATTACTGAATCCGACGATCGCAATCTGTTCAGGGATTTTGATTTTATTTTTTTGTAAAACGGCCATACAACCCGTAGTAAGGCGGTCGCTCGCTGTGAAAATGGCATCCGGCGGCTCCGGAAGTTCAAGCATTTCCTGCACCGCAGCCTCGTTTTCACTCACAACTTTACCGCCATGATAACAATATTTGACGTACGATTCGTCGAAAGCAATGCCGTTGTCTTCCAATGCCTGCTTATAACCCGCAAGCCGCTCAGTTGTGATCGATAAATAAATAGGGCTTGTAAGATGCGCAATGCGCTTTTTTCCCAATTTGATCAAATGCTCAGTCGCCTGATAACTGCCCGAAAAATTGTCGACAACGACTTTATGCGTTTCAATTTCGTTGGGCACGCGATCCAGAAAGACAATGGGCAGACCCCGCTCCATCAAATCCTGGAAATGAAAAAGATTGGTGGTAAGGCTGGATAAAGAAATGATCAAACCGTCTACTTTTCTGGAAACCAAATAGTTGGTGTTCGCAACCTCGCGCTCGTACGATTCGTGACTTTGAAAAACCACCACGTGATAACCCAGATTATAGGCAATTGACTCAATGCCATTGATCAATTGGGAGAAAAAATGGTTGGCAATTTCTGGAATAATGACACCAATGGACTTGCTTTTACTGTCCCGCAAACTCAGCGCAATGGGATTGGGCCGGTAATTCATTCGCTCCGCATATTCCATCACCAATTTCTTGGTTTCCGGATTAATCTCATAGCTATTGCGCAACGCCCGGGAAACCGTAGAAGTGGAAAGACCCAGCGCTTTTGCAATGTCCTTGATTGTGATAGTCTCCAAAGAAAAATTGGTTTATTCCAACTTAATGTTTGATTAAATATACTTTATCCAACATCAGGTCAATGTACTAAAATAGACACGAATATTGAAACAGATCAACATTTGTTTACCGCCGCCCTTCAACTGATAACGTTCCCGATAACGATTGCACAAAAAAAGACAATCTATTATTTGATAGTTCTAGTTATTCAACCTAAACTGCCGTCAGCCAAGGTCCATAAAGATCGACGCTTTTTTTAGGGTATACCCCGAATAACACAATTTGCCAATCTGTTAATGAGTACAATTAAATTATTTGACCTGACCGGTAAAACCGCATTGATCACCGGCTACAATCGCGGCATCGGAAAGGCCATGGCCGAGGCGCTTGCCGAAGCCGGCGCGGACATTATCGGCGTTTCTTCCTCCCCGATTCCGGAAAAACAGCGACATTCAAAAATCAGTTGAGGCGGCAGGAAGCAAATTCCGTGCCTTTCAAGCGAACCTCGGCGACCGGGAAAGTTTGTATGCTTTTATTGCAGAAGTAAAATCAGCGTATCAGCAGGTCGACATTCTAATCAATAATGCGGGCGTTATCTTGCGCGAGCCGGCAGCGACGCATTCGGATGAATATTGGGATAAAGTGCTCAATATTAACCTTGACGCCCCATATATTTTATCAAGGGAATTTGGTAAAGAAATGATTGAAAGAGGATATGGCAAGATCATTTTCACGGCTTCGCTCCTCACTTTCCAAGGCGGCATCAATGTGCCCGGTTACACGGCTTCCAAAAGTGCCATAGGCGGTCTGGTAAAAGCATTGGCAAACGAATGGGCTGGAAAAGGCGTCAATGTAAACGGAATCTGCGCCAGGTTACATCAACACGGACAACACGGAGGCGTTGCGTAATGACCCTGTCAGAAGCAAGTCCATTTTAGACCGAATTCCGGCAGGAAGATGGGGCATGCCCGAAGATTTTAAAGGCCCGGCCGTGTTCCTCGCTTCGGACGCTTCGAGCTATGTAAATGGCACAATTTTAACAGTCGACGGCGGATGGATGGGCAGATAGGCCATCCAAAATCGTCATTAACAAGCTAATAATCAATTCATGGAAATAAGATTTGAAAGTAGCCGCAAGGAAGTGTCGCAAATGAATACAGCAGATTTGCGAGCTAATTTTTTGATTGAAAATATTTTTGAAAACGATAAAGTAAGCTTCGTCTACTCGCATTACGACCGTGTGATGATAGGCGGGGCAATTCCGGTGAATAATGAGCTGAAACTGGAAACATATGATTCGCTGAAAGCGTCCTACTTTTTGGAAAGAAGGGAAATCGGCATCATTAATATTGGTGGAAAAGGCGTGGTCAAAACAGAAAATGACAGCTTTGAAATCAGCAAGCTGGGCTGCGTTTACATTGGCAAAGGAACGAAAGAAGTCACTTTCGCGAGTAATAATGCCGCTGATCCGGCCGTTCTTTACCTTTTATCTTCTCCCGCACACGCCTCATTTCCTGCCAGGCTGTTTACAAAAGAAGACGCTGCACCAACAACCATGGGCAGCATGGAAACTTCTAATCACAGGACGATTTACAAATACATTCACGCAAGCGGAATCCAAAGTGCGCAACTCGTCATGGGACTCACTGTTTTGAACACAGGAAGCGTGTGGAACACGATGCCCGCACACGTTCACGACAGACGAATGGAGGCTTATTGCTACTTCGACGTTCCTGAAAATCAGCGTGTTTTGCATTTAATGGGCGAGCCATCAGAAACACGTCACCTCTGGCTTTCGAACCGACAGGCGATCATTTCACCGCCCTGGTCGATCCACTCCGGCTGCGGCACTTCGAGTTATTCATTCATCTGGGGCATGGCCGGTGAAAACAGCGATTACACAGATATGGACCCCGTTGCGATCAGCGACTTAAAATAGCAACCATGACAGACGTAAAAGAAAAGCAGTTTATCGACGATGCGGAAATTCCTTGGGAGGAGCTTGGCGGCGGGCTGAAACGCAAGATCATGGCTTATGATGATAAGCTGATGATGGTGAAAGTCGCTTTCGAAAAAGGCGGCATTGGTGCATTGCACAGCCATTTTCATACCCAAATGAGTTATGTCGAAAGCGGGGAATTTGAAATTACAATTGGTGAAAAGAAGGGGATTTTGAAAGGCGGCGACGCGTACTACATTCCGCCGGATGTAGTGCATGGCGCATTATGCCTGGAAGCTGGTCTTTTGGTTGATATTTTCAATCCTATGCGGGCGGATTTCGTGAAATGACCGACGTTGCAATGCTTTATTTCTACTGATCAAAGATCGCTGATGCGTATTAAACACATTGTATTTTTCTTCGTCGCGCTGCTTGCTGGCGTGCGCGCGCTGGCACAAGACATTCCCCTTTCCCGGCAGATGACGGATTCCTTTATGGCACGACATAAGGACTCTATTTTAGTTGGTAAAAACAAATTTACACGCTGGGATTATGAGCAGGGACTCATGCTGAAAGCCATTGAAAAAGTCTGGCTAAGGACGGGCGAAGGAAAGTATTTTGACTATATCAAAAAAGACATTGATCAGTATGTTGACAAAGACGGCAACATCAGAACTTACAAATTTGAAGATTTCAACATTGACAACATTCCACCCGGAAGAGCACTTCTTACACTTCATCAACAAACATTACCAGATAAGGAAAAATACAAAAAGGCGGCAGATCTGCTCTGGAAGCAATTATCTGAGCAGCCACGCACCAAAGAAGGTGGTTACTGGCACAAAAAACGCTATCCATATCAAATGTGGCTGGATGGCCTTTTCATGGGCGAACCTTTCGCTGCGGAATACAGCTTACTCTTTAAACACCCCGAACATTTTGACGACATCGCTAATCAATTTGCTTTGATTGAAAAGTATGCAGTTGATGAAAAAACGGGGCTTATTTATCATGCGTATGATGAAAGCCGTGAGCAAAAATGGGCGGACAAGAAAACAGGTCGCTCACCCAATTTTTGGGCACGCGCGATTGGCTGGTATGCCATTGCTTTGGTCGATGTGCTTGAGTATTTCCCAAAAGACCATCCTAAACGAATTGAACTAATCCAATATCTGCAAAGATTAGCGCCGGTGCTGGCCAAATATCAGGACAAGGAATCCGGGCTTTGGTATCAGGTGATCGACCAGGGAAATAGGGAAGGAAATTATTTTGAATCTTCGGCCTCGTGCATGTTCATATATGCGCTCGCGAAAGCGTCCAGAATGGGTTACATTAACGAATCATTTGCATCCAATGCGAAACGCGGTTATGCAGGAGCCTTGAAGCAATTTGTCGAAAAAGAATCCGATGGACTGCTTAGCCTGAACAAAACTGTCAGCGTTGGCGGGCTGGGCGGAACACCTTACCGGGACGGAAGTTATGCGTATTATCTCGAGCGAACCCATCCGGAAAAATGACTTGAAAGGAGTCGGGCCGTTTATTTTTGCGAGCATTGAAATGGAGATTGCGGCGGAGAATGCGGTTGGCAAAAATAAGAAAGTCGGACTCGATTATCATTTCAATCACGAGTTCAAAAAGCAGCCGGACGGCACCAATGAGCCCTTTCATTACACCTGGGAAGACAAACTGCATTCAGGATTCTGGCTTTGGGGCAATACATTTCGCGAACTGGGCGCTCAGACGGTTGCTATCAATGGTGCGCCAACCGCGGAAAGCCTCAAGGGAATCGACGTCTACATTATCGTTGATCCAGATACGAAAAAAGAGACGCCAACTCCTGATTTTATTCAGCCAAATGACATTAATGCGATCGAGCGTTGGGTGAAGGCGGGCGGCGTGCTGGTCATGATGGCCAATGACACTGCGAACTGTGAGATCAAGCATTTCAATGAGCTTGCTGCCAAATTCGGCATAGAGTTTAGCAATAAAAACCGCAATATGGTGCAGGGAACGCAATTCGAGCAAGGCAAATTGATGATTCCCGCAGAAAGCAAAAGCATTTTCAAGACTGCTAACAAGATTTATATCAAAGAACTGTCACCGCTCCTACTGTCGGGTTCGGCTAAATCTGCACTCACCGATCAGGGAGACATTATTTTTGGAATAACCAAATATGGAAAAGGGACCGTGTTCGCCGTCGGCGATCCGTGGCTTTATAATGAATATGTGGATGGACGCAGGATTAACACGAGCTTTGAGAATTTTGAAGCCGGAAAAGATCTTGCCGAGTGGTTGTTAAAACAGGTTGTCAAAAAGTAAAACCGAATGCTATGGGGCGTCTTTTTCGTGAAAATCTTGGTCAGCTAAGAAATCAGCCGGGGCTGGTTGTGCCCGACGATACCATTTTTCAATTACCCGAAAAAGTGCTGCAATTTGGCACTGGGGCTTTTTTGAGAGGACTTGCTGATTATTTTATTGATAAAGCCAACCGGGAAGGCGTTTTCAACGGTCGCATTGTAGTCGTGAAATCTACGGAAGACGGCGATTTAAAAGCATTTGAGCGGCAGGACAACCTTTACACGATCTGCGTCCGTGGCAGTAAGAATGGGAAAGTGGCAGAAGAAAACATCATTTCTTCTGGAATCAGCAGGGTTTTGTCTGCCAAAACACAATGGTCGCTCGTGCTCTGATCTCGCCAAAAATCCTGCGATCAGCATTGTTATTTCAAACACAACGGAGGTTGGCATTCAGTTGGTTGTCGATGATATTTACCAATGGCCGCCCGTCTCGTTTCCCGGAAAATTACTTGCGTTCTTATATGCCCGTTATGTTGCATTTGCAGGAAATCCCGACTACGGCGTGGTCGTCATCCCGACCGAGCTGATCACCGATAATGGGAAAAAACTGGAAGCAATCGTGCTCGAACTCGCGCACAGGAATGGCCTGGAAGCAGCATTTATAGATTGGCTGGAAAACCACAATTCGTTTTGTAACTCACTGGTGGACAGAATCGTGCCCGGAAAACCGGATGAGTCAGCTTTAAAATTATTGAATGCCGAACTCGGTTACCAGGACGATCTGCTAATCACCACCGAACATTATCATCTTTGGGCAATTGAAGGCGACGCGAACATTCGTAAAAAGCTGACTTTTTATGGAATTGACAAAGGTTTGATCATTGAGCCGGACATTGAAATTTACAGGGAATTGAAGCTAAGGCTGCTGAATGGCGCACATACATTAGGTTGCGGGCTAGCACATTTGTGCGGTTTCAGCACCGTTTTTGAAGCCATGCAAAATCAGCTTTTCAATGCTTATCTGACCAATTTGATGGAAGTGGAGATCGCAGCGGCCATTCCCTATCCCGTGTCGTCCGACAAAGCTTTGAAGTTCAGCCAGAACGTTATTGAACGGTTCCAAAATCCGCATATTAAGCACAAGTGGCTCAATATCAGTCAAAATTATTCTGCGAAAATGCTTTCCCGAGTCATGCCGGTTTTTATGAAATATCAGCAAACGCAAGGGACATTTCCCGATCGCATCACTTTTGGCATTGCAGCTTACGTATTTTTCATGAAAGCAGTTAGAAAAGACGGCGATCAATATTATGGCTTCGCAAATGGGCAGCATTATCACATTCAGGATCAGAAAGCAGCCTATTTCTATCAAAAATGGCAAATGGGTTCTTTGTCCGAAATGGTGAAATCCATACTCAAAGATCAGTCGATCTGGCAAAAAGATCTTTCAAAATCAGAGGAAGTCCATAAAAACGTCGTCAGCTATCTTGAATCATTGAAAGAAAACGGCGCGTCTGAGACACTCAAAGCGTTTTTGGGCAAATTGGAATACGCTTAAATGGTTAAAAAATCTCGTTAAAGCAGCCAAATTAAATCTAAAATCCTCCCATGGAGAACCAAATGACCAAGTACAGGTGGCGGGTTGTCGCCCTGCTTTTTTGCGCAACAACGATCAACTATCTGGACAGGCAGGTCCTGGGTCTCTTGAAGCCCACATTGGAGGCCGATTTTGGATGGTCGGAATCTGATTTCAGCCACATTGTAATGGCCTTTCAAACGGCTTATGCAATTTCGCTGATCGGTTTCGGGGCTATCATTGACAAGATCGGAACGAAAATGGGTTACACCATTTCGGTTGTCGTATGGAGCATTGCGGCCATGCTGCATGCCGTCGCGACGGGCACATTCAGTTTTGGTCTTATGCGCGCATTGCTCGGCCTGGGCGAAGCGGGTAACTTTCCGGTTGCTATCAAGGCAACGGCTGAGTGGTTTCCCAAAAAAGAGCGTGCATTGGCGACTGGCATTTTCAACTCCGGCGCTAACATTGGCGCGGTTGTCGCTCCGATCATGGTTCCGTGGATTTTAGGTGCATATGGCTGGCAGGAAGCGTTTCTGATCACCGGAGCAATTGGTTTTATCTGGCTGTTTTTCTGGTTTCGCTATTATGAAGTGCCAGCAAAGCAGCAACGCATCAGCCAGTCGGAATTTGACTACATTCATAGTGATAATGAGCCGGATACGAGCAAGGAAGCGCCTGTTAAATGGCTCGATTTGTTCAAGGTAAGACAAACGTGGGCCTTCGTTTTTGGCAAAATGCTAACCGATCCCATTTGGTGGTTTTTCCTCTACTGGCTTCCCTCCTACTTCGCCGAAGCATTCAAACTGAATCTTTCCAAACCAAGTCCCGAGCTTGTGATCGTTTACACCGCAACGACTATTGGAAGCATTGGAGGCGGTTATCTTTCAGGTTATTTTATCAAAAAAGGCTGGCCCGTTTTCCGTGCGCGTAAAACATCAATGCTCATTTTCGCATTCCTTGTCACGCCCATTATGCTGGCGCAATACACGACCAATATCTGGCAAGCGGTTATCCTGATCAGTCTTGCAGCAGCCGCGCACCAGGCTTGGAGCGCCAACATTTTCACAACTGCTTCCGATATGTTTCCTAAGAAAGCGGTGAGCTCGGTTGTGGGGATCGGCGGCATGGCGGGATCAGTAGGCGGCATTCTTTTTCCGCTTTTGGTTGGGATAATCCTTGATAATTACAAAGCAGCAGGCAATATTGGCGGTGGTTACAATCTCATTTTTACAATTTGCGGCTTTGCTTATCTGCTTGCCTGGGGTGTAATGCACTTGTTTGCACCAAAAATGAATCGGGTGGATATTTAGCCAAAGCTGTAACAACATTCTTTTAACACAGTAATTTTTACAAATGAAAAAGACACTTTTATTGGCTGCATTCCTTTTGCTTGGTAATGTGCTCGCATTTGCTCAAAGCAACGATGAAAAAGCCGTGGCGGCTGCCGTTGAAAAGCTTCGTTCCGCGATCTTGGAGCCTACCGAAGAAAATCTTACAAAACTAACTTCGCCGTCACTCACTTACGGACATTCAAACGGCCTGCTTGAAGATAGGAAAGAGTTTATACGCGCGCTGGTAAGTGACGAGTCGAATTTCACTAAAATCGATCTTTCCGAACAAACCATTACAATTTCCGGCGACGTGGCAGTCGTTCGGCACAAGCTGATCGGCGATACGCATAACAAGGGTAAAGACCCCGCTCCTGTCAGGCTCGGTGTCTTCATGGTTTGGCAAAAAATTAAAGGAGAATGGCTTTTGCTGGGCCGTCAGGCATTTAAGCTGATGTAAGTTTTTGCTTGGCGATCTCTACAGCACGGTGTAATTTATCTTGCAAAATAGCCTGCGAAGGCAACTCCGTAAGATAATCGGCAACGCGAATGTTGCTCTTATCCAGCTGCATCAGCTCAACGTGCTCGGCATTTTTACCCGTGCAAAGGATCAAGCCAATCGGTGCATTCTCGCCTTCCACTTGTTCATATTTTTCGAAGGAAACGCAAATACAGCTCCATTTGACCTTTATATGCCGCCTGAAAAGCGCCCATTTTCAAATCAATGGCGACAAGACATTTCAACCTTCTGTGATAGAATAACAAGTCTATGAAGTAGTCGCTGTTATCAACAGTAATCCTTTTCTGCCGGGCTAGAAAAGCGAAGTCGGTGCCCATTTCTGTAATGAATTTTTGCAGCTCAACAATGATGGATGTTTCCAGATCTTTCTCTGAATAAGCATCTTTCAAACCCAGGAAATCAAGAAAATATGGATCGCGAAAAACGAGGTCGGGATTCAGCTTTTGTTCATTTTTAAGCAGATTCAGATCGTTAATGATCGTTTGCTCAGGTTTCTTGCTGATGGCAGTCCGCTCGTAGAGCATGGATTTGATGCGTTCGCGGAAAGTTCTGACAGTCCAATGCTCATGGATACAAAGTCGGATATAAAACTCACGCTTTAAGTGATCTGATATCGGGATTAGTTCTTTTATATGAGACCAACTCAGCTGCCTCGTTAAATTAACAACCTTTGCCTGATCTGGAAACGATTCTGCGAACTGCACCATTCTTCTCAAATTCTTTTCTGAAAACGAATCGCCATAGTCAATGGTTAATTGTCGCGACAGTGTAGCGACAATTTGTTTGCCATATTCAGCGCGGCTGTTTTGGAGGATCTCTTCATTAATCTTTTTACCGATTTGCCAATAAAGCGTGCTCATCGTTGCGTTGACAGAAATAGCAATCTGTTGCTTACTTTGTTCAATAAGTTGCTTTACGGACGAGAATAACTGTGCACTTTCTGATTGTTTTGTCATGATAGGTCTAAATGAAAATGAGGTTATAAAGCTGACATTTCTCATTTAGACGTCCCGATCAGAATCAGGTCACAGGTTTTTCAAAAAAACTTCAAATTATTTTTCATTGTAAAAAGTCAGCGGACCTTTGTAGTAACACGTGACGTGTTTGCCGTTGCGCTCGATGCAGTCGATGTTGATAATGTAGTTGGAGCCCTCCTTTTTGGCTGTGAGCTTGCCTTCTTTCAGCTCGTAATATTCGCCTTCTTCCGTGGCGAAGTCGCCGTTGAAGACTACGTAGGAATCGAAAAAAGTGGTTGCTTCTATTGTGAAGTCATTATCGAATGTGTATTGGCCTACGTCCATTCCGTTTTCCGTTGCACTTACAAGCTTGAAATAAATGCCTGTTCCAACGCCATAGATTGAATCAATGTGACCGGCCGCTTCGCGGACTATAACGCCTTCCGATGATAAAAACAATGTCTGACTGCTTTCGCCACTCGGATATTTACCAAAATCGATCAGCAGCCCTTTTGAAAGCTCAAACTCTCTTCCATTATGCATTAATGCATTTTTGGGCTCAATTTCCTTGTCATCTTTACAACCGGCAAATGCCAGGATAAGCAAAAGAACGATGCATAGTGACTTTGTAAAATTGTGCATAATGTGAGCTGGTTAGATTACTTTTCAATGCGTAGGCTTGTCCTGCGCAGGCGCCGACGCGTGATATTCTGACTGAATAATTTCAGCATATTTATTCAGTAATTCTATGACGCGATCCCTGGATTTGGAACGCACCACGAGCCCCACGTGATAAGGCTCCTCCATCCGCCAGACGATTTCCGGATCATTGAAAACAGATAAATCAGGCCACTCGAAGCGCGCCAGTGAAATAATAATGCCCGAATAATCCTGACGCACCGGCGGCAACTTGTAATTATCACCTTTTGCCTCCGCAGTCTCCATCCGCGCCCATTCCTTCCAAAGATTGATTCCCGAAGCCGCCTCCACCATTTCGGACAGGTTTGCGCCCCCGACCCGGGAAGAAGTTTCAAGGAAATAATATTTCCCATCGTCGTGACAACGGATCACTTCCGTATGTGAAGCACTGTGTTTCAAGCCAAATGCTTTCAAAAGATCGATTGCCAATGTTTCCAAAGCATGTTCCTCGGCTGAGTCAAATGGCACAGTAACCGATCTGAAAATGCCTCCGCCGTGCGCTACATCAAATGGCGGCGCGAGATATTTGCTGTTCCAGGAAAATATCACACGACCATTGTATGAAATCGAATCCACGTGATAGACATTCCCGGGCTTGTACTGCTCCACAAGATAAGCATGGCGCTTGTCGCCGAGCTGGTGAATGGTTTCCCATAACTCGGCAGCATCATGCATCTTCTTTAATGCCCGTCGCTGAAGCCTCCGACCTCGGTTTGATCATCCAGGGACCAGGATATTTGTCTATAAACTGATTTATTGCTTCATCATTGAACAAGGACGAAAACCCTGGAACCAAAATGCCCGATTCAGCGGCTTTCGTTCGCATGGCGAGTTTATCACGGAAATATCTGCCCGTCGTTTGTCCCATGCCCGGAATCCGGAAATATTCGCGGATATGAGCCGCCTTTTCCACATCAAAATCATCCAGTGCCACCACGCGGTCGATTGGACGGCTGCGCATCACATACGCGAGGCCGTTGATGATTTCGTTCATGTTGTATGTCCCATCCTCTCCTTCCTGAATGTAGAAAGACTCATCCACAGCTTCCCTGGCCCACGGCTTGTATTCCAATTTTTTGGCTGTGATCAAAAACACCGTGTTACCAGCGTCTTTGCAGGCCCTAAGAAAATCGTTACCCTTGAAATACGTTGAGATGCAAAGAAATGTAAGCGTTTGGGCCATAATTTTTGCTTTTTGTGGGAACTAGCTGACACAAATTTTGAACGATAACCACAAAACTTGCTTTTCCAAATCTAGCAAAAAGAACCAATTTGGCAAGGGAAGGACTATTTAAATTAACGTTGTCAAATAATTGCGTAAAAGGCGGACGCCATAAGCTGTGCCGGCCCTTCCGGGCGCAAATTCCGTGTCCCCGAATGCCGTTCCAGCAATGTCCAGATGCGCCCAAGCCTGATGCTCGTCCGTAAACACTTCAAGGAATTTTGCTGCTACAATGGCACCGGCTAAGGGCTTTCCGTGGTAATTTTTCAGGTCCGCAATGTCGGAAGCGATCTCCTCTTTGTATGAATCCCAGATCGGCAGGCGCCATAACCTCTCACCTGTTTGTTCGCCAGCTTGCGCCAAAGCAGCGGCCAGCTCGTCATTGGGTGTAAAAAGGCCTGCGGCGTCGTAGCCGAGCGTCTGGATAATGCTGCCGGTGAGCGTCGCGAGGTCAACGACCACATCGGGCTTAAATTCCCGAACCGCATAACTGAGCCCGTCCGCGAGAATAAGCCTTCCTTCCGCATCCGTATCGATCACCTCAATGTTCTTACCGGAATACGAACCAATCACATCGCCGGGCTTCATGGAAAGTCCGTCGACGCTATTTTCAGTTGAAGGAATTACACCGATGACCCGGACCGGCAGTTTCAATTGCGCTGCAAGCTCCACAGCACCCAAAACCGCAGCAGCGCCGCCCATATCACTCTTCATCAAATGCATATTCGCGGAAGTTTTGATCGAAATTCCGCCCGTATCGAATGTTACACCTTTGCCGACCAGCGCAACCGTTTTGGTATAATGCTCCGGCACATATTCTGTCACGATCATAACCGGAGGCGCTTCACTTCCCTTGCTGACAGCCAGCAAAGCATGCATGCCCATCGTTTCCAGATCGTTTTTATCAAATGTTGTGACCTTATAGCCGTTTTCTGCTCCCGAATCCTTTGCCCATTCGCCCAGCATTGCCGGATTTTTAAAGTTGGCAGGCGCATTCATGAGGTTCATGACACGGATCTGCACCCATGCAGTTTTCTGCGCAACTTCCAGCGACCGGTCTGTTTCCGGTGAATGCTTTTCTGTTAAAACCGACAGCGTTCCGTTCTCAAAGAATGTGCTGAAAGGCTGTGATTCGGTTTTGTAAAGCTGAATGTTATAACCACCCAGAATGATACCATTTACAGCATTCTCAATCCATTCGTTTCCCCGGCCTCTCGCGTCCAGGACAATGTCATTAGGCCAACGGTGTTTACGTTTAAAAAAAACCGAGCGAAAAATCTTGATAATCGACGGCAGTTTAGGTGATTTACCCAAGCCGATCCAAAGCTCTTTCGTTGTTGGCCACCACATTTCGCCCTTTTCCGCATCGAACATTCCTTCGCTATCGGGTTGTGCGCCATCCTCAAATGGACGGATGGTCAAAACATCTTTCTGTGGCTCCCAGATTTGTTTTACTAACATTGTTTTTTAGAGTAAAATAAAAAAGCAAAGACAATATAGGTCTTTGCTTTGAATAAAAATGCGATGATAAAAATCAGTCCAGCCCGCCGCGTCGCGTTGCCTTTCTGGGTTCCGGCCAGGCTGTCGGTTCGCCTTTTGCATTAAGCGGCAAGATGCTTTTTTCGCGGGAAGTTTTGTCGGGGTCTTCACTGGCCTGATAAGCCATAATTGCTGCGAGAATGGCATTGCTGCGCACATCGTCGAAGACAATTATTGTCATAAGTGTCGCGATTGGTGTGCCACGTATATGTTCCGTAAGACCAGTTCAGCGAGCTTAGTGAAAAGGCCGGCGCACCTGCCGCCACAAACGAAGCGAAATCAGAACCGCCTGCACCCGGCGTTCCCGGAAATTTGGATTCGATAGGCGCTTTGATTGTTTCCGGCACTTTGGAAAGCCAGCGGCTCAGATATTCGTAAGAATTCAAAAAGCCTTGTCCTGAGAGATTGATCACCCTTCCCGTTCCATTATCCTGATTAAAAAGGGCCTGAATGTTTCTGCACGATTTCAGGATGGTCTTCTACAAATGAGCGTGAACCGTTCAGTCCTTGCTCCTCGCTTCCCCAATGTCCGACAAGAATCGTTCTTTTCGGATTTGGATAAACTTTTTTGAGGATCCGCATGGCTTCCATCATCACAATGGTCCCCGTTCCGTTATCTGTTGCACCGGTTCCGCCGTCCCAGGAATCAAAATGCGCTGAAAGAATCACATATTCATTAGGCTTTTCCGAGCCTTTGATCTCACCTATTGTGTTGAATGTCTGGCTAATGCCCGTTTCCTTCGCATCCGCACGCACGCTGATTTTCGGCGTGTGCCCTGATTCTGACAAGCGATATAGCAAGCCGTAATCTTCCAACGAAATATCGACTGTGGGAACGGTTTTCGTGTAAGCGCCAAAAATCTTATTTGCTCCAAAACCTTTTGACCAATAAGACATTACCACACCTGCCGCGCCCGCTTTTTCCAATGCAACAGGCAACGTTCGTGCTGTATAACCTGTTTTTTTCACGCGGTTAGTCCATGCTTCGGTCTGTGCATCGCGGTCTTTTTTCATTTTCTCAAAAGACTCTTTTCGTACCAAACTCCTGCCAGTTATAATCCGGGCGGCCCGTTGGCTGGTTCATGCTGATCATTACAAATTTGCCTTTTGCACTCGGAAGCCACTTTTGAAAAGCGACAGAATCTGCAACATCAGGAAGGATAATTACGTCAGCTGTAACAGTTTTTCCGCCAGTTCCCGGGCTCCACGCAAGCTGCATTCCTTCCAAAGATTTCACCCTCGGCGCGACCATATCAATGTGTGAAACGCCGCGTTCCCATCCGCGCCACTCACCCCATTTTTCATTTTTGGCCGTGATATTCCAGCCTTTGTATTTTGTAACGGCCCATTCATGCGCCTGCATCATTTGTGGCGAGCCAACCAGTCTTGGACCGATGACATCCATTAATTCATGCGCCAGTTTTTCCAGTTGTGAGTTTTCCGTTGCTTCTTTAACAATGTTTTCAACAACCGGATCTTTGCTTTGGCCAAATGCTATTTGAATTTGTATAGCAAATAACAATAGTAAAAGTGAGGAGATTCTTTTCATGTAAGTGTTCGGTTTAGAAATTGATCTGTTTCCTAATGTAGGAAATAGCCACGAGGCTTTAAATACGGTCTTGAAAAATTCTAAATTGATATTTCAATTGTCTCATTGCACGTAATCTGAGGCAGGATAGCTGATTTCGAAGCGTTTTATGGTAAATAAGGTGGTGTCATTTGTGTTTTTTGCCAATTACTTCGTGGGCCTGCTGGCCGTTGCGTTGTCGTTGGAAACTGCATTTCAACTCAACTTGCCACTCAATTCGCCAGCATATTATATTTTGCTTTTCAGCGCAACTGTCTTTTACTACACCAAGGCATATTCCGTCCCGGTAAGCAATGTTGCGTCGCCAAATCCGCGCACAGAGTGGTATAGGCAGCATTATCGCTTTGAACAAGGCAGTCAGTGGTTTTTTCTTGCCATTTGTGTTGCATTGGAATCGTGGTTTTTGGTAAAAGATTTTTCCAAAATCCTGCAATTGCCGCTTTATTACTGGCTTGCACTTTCCAGCGTTCCTTTGGCTGCTGTTTTATATTATGGCCTGCTGCCCAAGTCCATCATTTCATTCAATTTAAGGCGCACGGGTTGGTTTAAAGCGTTCGTAATCGGCTTTGTATGGGCGGGTTGTGTTAATCTTTTCCCTATCACGATGCTGCGGATCGAGCATGGGATTACCGTTACTGAGCCTATCTTAATGCTTTGGCTTTTTATCAAAAACTGGATGTTTTGCACGGTAAACGCGATCATGTTTGACATGAAAGATTATGAGGATGACGCCAACATTGAGCTTAAAACATTTGCAGTGCGGTTCGGATTGCAGCGCACAATTTATTACGTGCTTGTTCCGCTGCTGCTGATCGGCCTTTTATCCTTTTTGACTTTTGCTGTTTACCGCAATTTCAGTCCGGTTACCGTTTTGCTGAATCTGATCCCGTTTATTTGTCTGCTTGTCGTGGCTTTTTCATTGCATAAGCCCCGCAAAATCCTTTATTATCTCATTGTAATTGATGGATTATTGTTGGTCAAAGCGATTTGCGGGATCACGGGCATCCTTTTTGAGCAGTCGCATCATGCTTAACTTTTCTTATGAAAAACAACTACGACCGGATTGCAGGAAATTATGATGTGCTCAGCCGGCTGGTGTTTCAAAAGTCCATTGTCCGTTCCCAAAAAGCTTTGCTTCCGTTGCTTCGAGTGCCTTGCAAACTCCTTATTGTGGGCGGCGGCACGGGCTGGATACTGGAAGAGCTTGCCCAGGCTCATCCGATGGGATTACGCATTACTTATGTCGAGATTTCGGAGAAAATGATCGCACTGGCCAGGAACCGGGACACCGGCAAAAATCGCGTTTCTTTTGTTCATTCAGCGATTGAAGACTTCGTGTCTGATGAGCAATTTGATGCGATAATGACACCGTTTTTGTTTGACAACTTTAATCAGGAAAGAGCGGAAGCGGTTTTCTCAAAACTTGACACAATGCTTATGCCCGGCGGAAACTGGCTTTTCGTAGACTTTCACATTGAAAAGAAACTGAAAGGCGTTTGGCAGAAAATGCTGTTAAAAAGCATGTATTGGTTTTTCGCAACACTATGCAATGTTGAAGCCAGAAAACTGCCGGATATGGGGCCGCTTTTTCAAAATGCCGGATACGCTCCATTATTAACGGAGCCTCCACTTTCACGGGTTTATCCAGTCTTTTGGTTATCGGAAAATCATACCATTGCGGCGCGCTTCCTGAAAATGAAACGCTCATTAAAAATCACGATTGAGAGCAAAATCAGGGAATAAGCAATCGCCTGAATCGCATTAATGGGCTCGTGAAAATAGAGCAGTGCAATCGCGAAATTCATCAGCGGATTGATATACAACAGAATTCCCATCGTCGACGACGTGACGCCTTGCAATGCATACAAATTCATGTAAAGCGGCACAATGGTGAACAGCACGGCAATCAGGAAAATCAATGCGTAAAAGGAAAATTCGGTAGGGATCGCTTCGCTGTAAACCGGATAGAACGGAGCCAGCAGCAGTGCAGAAAAGAGGATTTGAACAGTAAGCACGACGAATTTGTCGAAACCCGTATTTTTTCGCTGGCTAACCAAATAGAATGCATAGGAAGCTGCTACGATCAAACTGTAAGCAATGTCCGCAATGTTACTGAACGACAGCAACATACAACTTAATACACTCAAAAGAACTGCGGCCCATTGCCATTTGCTCAACTTCTCATCGAGTACGAAATAAGCAATCACCGTGGTCATGATCGGGCAAACCAGATATGCGAATGATGCCGCTTTCACACTGATGTGATTCATGACGTAAATGAAGAAAAACCAGTTAGCCGTCAGTAAAAAACCACCCGAAATGGTGAGCGTTACCAACCCGTCTTTTCTCTTTTGCTGGCAATTGGCGGAAGCGGCGAATGTTGTCTTTTAACACGTTAATGCGGACAAAAAGACTGATCACGGCCATGATCACGGCACACAGGAAGACGCGGTAAAACAGAATGTCCAGTGAAGCATAGTCTTTCAAAGGCTTCAAAGCCAGACTAAAAAAACCCCAGATTACAAAAGAAATGAACGCTGCTAAATAGTATTTCGAAAATTTCATGGAGCTGGTATAGTATTTCTATCAGGCGTGAATATGATGTTTTTAAGGAACAGCAAAATCTTTTGTCAGGTTCGAAGACATTGTAATTCGTTGGATTTTCAGCTTTTTATGCTTTAATAATGCAAATTATCGGAACCTTAAGCAGATATATTTCGCTTGATTAAGGCAAGAACATTTTAAAAAATTTATGACTTTTTCCGATATCAGGCTGGTGGCGACGGACATGGACGGGACGCTTTTAAATTCCAAACATGAGATTAATGAATCCTTCTATCCCGTTTTCCGAAAACTAAAAGATCACGGCGTCATTTTTGTGGCAGCCAGCGGACGCCAGTATTTCAATCTCGCGAAAGCGCTTGAAAAGGTTAAAGACGAAGTAATTTTCGCTGCGGAAAATGGCAGTTACGTCGTGTTTCAGGATGAAGAAATTCACGTTCAGGCGATGGATCAGGACATTGTCAGGAAGCTGATCGAAATTACCCGGCCTATTCCGAACACTTATCCGATCATTTGCGGCAAGAAAAAGGCTTATGTCGAAAACGATGATCAGGAATTTATCGATCACCTGATGAAGCGGCGTACTAAAAACGCGAAAGCGTTTCACGATAAATGCGAAAAACTAGAGAACGGACAAGTTAGGTCGTGCCGACAGATCGGCGGCTTCGATGAACCAGGTGAACA